>CAZMVB010000003.1:53965-215868 GCA_964569795.1 uncultured Desulfarculales bacterium
AGCAGGTCCAGCTCTCGACCCACAACGGGACCCACCTGGACGCCCCCTGGCATTTCTCGTCCACCATGGACGGTGGCCGGCCGTCGCTGACCATTGACCAGGTGCCCCTCGAATGGTGCTTCCAGCCCGGGGTCAAGCTGGACTTCCGGTCATTTGAAGACGGATACGTGGCAACGGCAAAAGACGTTGAAGCCGAACTGGAGCGCATTGGTCACGAGTTACGGCCTTTGGAAATCGTGGTGGTCAACACCCGGGCCGGCGAGCGTTTCGGTCAGGACGACTACGTGGCCATCGGGTGCGGCATGGGCCGCGAGGCGACCCTTTTTCTACTAGAGAAGGGCGTCAGGATCACCGGCACCGACGCCTGGTCCTGGGACGCCCCGTTCGTGCACACCGCCCAGCGCTACGGCCGGGAACACGACCCGAGCGTCATCTGGGAGGGCCACAAGGCCGGCCGGGAAAAGGGCTACTGTCATCTGGAGAAGCTGCACAACCTGGAAAAACTTCCGGCGGACGGCTTCCAGGTGATCTGCTTCCCGGTCAAGGTCAAGGGGGCCTCGGCCGGCTGGACCCGGGCGGTGGCCATCATCGATGACTAACCCCCGAGGCAGCCGAAACGTAGTGGAGGCGGCGAACGCGGACGAGGGCCAAAGTCTGGCACAGGCGGTGGTCGCGAATTAGACGGCGCCCACTGGCGCCCGGCCACTGCCGCCGGGGCCAGGCCGCCCCCCTCGCCTGAAAAGGGAGGCGGCCTGGCGCGCACCCCGACGGGGGCTCGTCTCCAGGATTCAAAAACGATAAACCGAGTTGGGACGCGGCCGAAAGAGGAACATACAATGAAGCTGATTACGTTCGAGGACAAGGACGGCCGGCAAAGGCCGGGCGCCCTGCTGGACGATCTTGAGACCGTCGTCGATCTGTCCGCGGAATTCGCCGACGTGCTGGCCCTGATCGACGGCGGCCAGGCGGCCCTGGACCGGGCCCGGCAAATGGTCGAGGCCCGGGCCGCGACCGTGTCCCTGGACCAGGTGAAGCTCTCGGCCCCGCTGCCCCTGCCCCGGCAGATCCGGGACTTCATGTGCTTCGAGAAGCACTCCCGCCAGGCCTTTGCCGCCTCGGCCAGGCTCCAGGGCAAGGAGGTGGACCCGGACAAATACAGGCCGCCCCAGATCTGGTACGACCAGCCGATCTACTACAAGTCCAATCGCTTCTCGGTCATCGGACCGGAGGCGGACATCATCTGGCCGTCCTACGCCAGCCTGATGGACTATGAACTGGAACTGGCGATCGTCATCGGCAAGAAGGGCAAGGACATCCCCCGCGAACAAGCCCGGGACTACATCTTTGGTTACACCATCTACAACGACGTCTCGGCCCGGGACGCCCAGGCCCGCGAGATGGCCGCCCGGATGGGCCCGGCCAAGGGCAAGGATTTCGACACGGGCAACGTCATCGGCCCCTGGCTGGTGACCGCGGACGAGATCCCGGATCCGTACAACCTGACCATGATCGTCCGGGTGAACGATGAGGAGCAGGGCCGCGGCCTGTCCGGGGACATGTATCACAAGTTCGAGGACATGATCGCCCACGTCTCGAAGTCCGAGACCATCTGGCCCGGCGAACTTTTTGGCTCGGGCACGGTCGGCGACGGCTGCGGCCTGGAGCATTTAAGGTTTTTGCAGCCCGAGGACGTGGTGGAGCTGGAGATAGAGCACTTGGGGCGATTGCGCAACCGCCTGATCAAGGACTAGTCGGGTCGCCCCGGTCGGCTCCCCGGTATCATTTAAAAAAATGGGCCGTCGCCAAACCGAGGCCAACCCCCGGCGCGGACGGTTGACCATTGCCGATCCGGACGGTATGGTAGGACGGCGGGCGTGGGTGATTGAGCCCGGTTTATTCCCGAAAAACTGATCAAGGAGTGTGGCGATGGCGACCAAACCCTGGCACGGCGAGCGGTGGCCCGACGGCGTTCCCTATGACATCTCGGGCTATGACAAACCGCTTTTTTCCCTGCTGGATGATTCGGCCCGCGACTACCCCGGGATGACCTACACCATCTTCCAGGACGCGACCAGGACCTACACCCAGGTCCAGGACGCGGCCAACCGGGTGGCCAATTTTCTGGCCGGCCGCGGAGTGGCCAAGGGCGACCGGTGCGCCATCTTCCTGCCCAACATCCCCCACTACCCGGAGGTGTTCTTCGGGATCATCAAGTCCGGGGCGGCGGCGGTGACCTGCAACCCGATGTACACCGTCGGTGAGCTCAACTTCCAGCTCAAGGACTCGGGGGCCAAGGTCCTGTTCGTGATGGACCACCCCCTGTTTTACCGGACGGCCACCCAGGCCATGGCCGGCACCAACGTCGAGACGGTGGTCGTGTGCAACATCAAGGCCTACCTGCCGGGCTTCAAGGCCTTTTTGGGGGGCTTGCTGGGGAAGATCCCCCAGGCCAAGGACAAGGACCCGAGCCACGTCATGTTCGACGACGTCCTGGCCCAGAGTTCTCCCCAGCCGCCGGCCGTGGGCCTTGATCCCCCCGAGGATCTGGCCCTGATCCTGTACACCGGCGGCACCACCGGCGTGCCCAAGGGGGCCTGTCTGACCCATTCGAACCTGGTTTATGACACCATGGCCTCGACCGAATGGATTCGCCTGGAGCCGGTGGGCGGCGGCCCGCCGGCGCCCGTGGAGCGGGGCGGGGTCCACACCGCCCTGGGCGTTTTGCCCTGGTACCACAGCTACGGGCTGACCCTGTGCCTGCTGGGGACGGCTTACACCGGCAACAAGATGGTCTGCATCCCCGACCCCCGGGCCGGAAAGCCGCCCTTCACCGACGTCCTGGGCGCGATCCAGAAATACAAGGTGACCACCATGGCCGCCGTGCCGACCATCTACACGGCCATCATCAACCATCCCCTGACCGACAAGTTCGACCTGACCTCGATCAGGGGCTGCGGCTCGGGCGGGGCGCCCTGTCCGGTGCAGGTCATCAAGCAGTTCGAGGAAAAAACCGGGGCGATCATCTTCGAGGGCTACGGCCTGACCGAGACCGGGCCCGTCCTGACCACCAACCCGACCTCTGCCGAGAAGCGCAAGGTCGGCTCGACCGGCCTGCCCATCCCGGGCACGGACATGAAAATCGTCGATCTGGAGACCGGCCTCACGGAGTTGCCCCTGGGCGAGGAGGGCGAGATCGCCGCCAGCGGGCCCCAGGTGATGAAGGGTTACTGGGGCCGGCCCGAGGCCGACACCGAGGTTTTCCGGGAGATCGACGGGAAGCGCTTCTTCCTGACCGGCGACATCGGCAAGATGGACCAGGACGGCTTCATCGTCATCACCGACCGCAAGAAGGACCTGATCCTGGTCGGAGGCTTCAACGCCTATCCCCGGGAGATCGAGGAGGTCCTCTACACCCACCCGGCCGTGGCCGAGGCGGCCGTGGTCGGCGTGCCCGATCCCAAGAGCGGCGAGCACGTCAAGGCCTTCATCCAGCTCAAGCCGGGCCAGGAGGCGACCGAGGAGGAGATCATCGCCTTCTGCAAGGAGCGCCTGGCCGGGTACAAGCGGCCGCGCGAGATCGAGTTCCGCGACGAGCTGCCCAAGAGCCTCATCGGCAAGGTCCTCCGCCGCGTCCTGCGCGATGAGGAGCGGGCCAAAGCACAGCACGACTGAGATATTTCCATAACCCCGATCGATAGTAATAACTGTCGGCACGGTTTTGTATCCCAATTAATTGCAACAAGACTTGACAAAATGAATATGGAATGTTATATAAATAAATAATTAATTAACAGTTTCATTCGCGGCCAGGAAGCACTTATAATGAATCCTGATTATTCCCTGCCCGACTTATTGCACCAGGGGGCATTTCATGGGATTTTATTTGCGCAAAAGCTTTAGGGCCGGCCCTGTAAGAATCAACCTTTCAAAAAGTGGGTTTGGTTTGTCGGCTGGAATCCGAGGCGCTCGGATTGGGACAGGACCAAGAGGCAGTTACATACATGCCGGCCGAAAGGGACTTTATTACCGAAAAAGAATGGGTAGCAGAAGGACTCGGCAGTCTGATACTGGATCTATTTTGACGTTAATTGGTTTTGTTATTGCAATAACTATTATTGTATATGTGATTAATTGGTTCATCGAAAATCCAGTTGTTTTCTTTGTCCTTATAGCAGTTGCAATTGCACTAATAACCCTTACTATTTTCGTTAAATACAGGAATAAAACTTTGATTAGTAGTTATAAGAACATATTGGACTCTTGCTTCGTCATAATGGATAAAGAATTAACCGAAGATTTAATTACTGATATAAATAACAAAAAATCAAAACTATCACAAAAAACAAATCTTTCGCATACAGTGGAACAAATTGAGAAAGACGTCTATGAGGCTCTACTTGATAGGATATTAGATGATAAACTTATTACCAGTGAAGAAAAACATCTTATAAAGACACTGGAATCAATTCTGACGCTTGATAAAGAATATTTAAAAGCAACAAAAATAGAATTGTTTAAGCTGTACTACTTAGATGTGATATCAGACCATTATGTTTCTGAACAAGAATTGCAATCTATTAATAATATTAGAGAAGGGTTAGAGATCGAACAATGGGAAGTTCAGGATGAAATATCAACTATCAATGATATAATAAGGGCTCGGGAACTCAAGGAACCGCTACAGCCTCTGGATACGGTTCCGGTAAAACTACAAAAAACGGAAATCCCTTTTTACTTTGGAAGGGCCAGCGTGCTGTCTAGAAAGAAAGCAAAAAAGAGTAGCGGAAAGGAATATGAATTTTCGATCAAACGGGAAGGGGATTTCGTTATAACAAACAAAAGGATATTGGTTGTAAAAGAAGGGACAACTACGGTAAAAATGGATGATATTCTTGATGTTGATGTCGATCTTGACAATAAGGTAATAATTATCTCAAAAGGTAGTGCAGACCAACCAACATTTTTTAAAACGGAAGATGCAATTGTTGCGGGGAAAATTATAGACATAATTTCAGGAACAAATTAATTGAAAACGAGTTTTGAAGTGTTGTCTATGTGACGGTGGACTAATTTGGTGGAAGAACGAAACTTCGGCCCGGTGCGGTTCATCCCCGGGACAAACAACGGCCGCTACCCGTATTGTCATTCCATTTATATCGAGGGCGCGGGCGTACTCATCGACCCGGCATCGGATCGGGAGCGGCTGACGCGCCTCCGGGACGAGGAAGGGGTCGCGGCCGTCTGGCTGACCCACTGGCACGAGGACCACATCGCCCACCTGGACCTGTTCGAGGATGTTCCGCTCCTGATGTCGGCCGCGGACGCCCCGCCCCTGGCCGACCTGGAGACGTTCCTGGACTGGTACGACATGGACCACGACCGGTTCCGCGAGGCGTGGCGCGGGATCATGGTCGAAAATTTTCACTACCGGCCCCGGAGGCCGGCCGGTTTCCTGGAGGGCGGCCAGGTGCTGGATGCGGGCGGGGTGACGGTCGAGGTCCTGGCCGCGCCCGGACACACCCCGGGCTCCCTGGCCTTTCTGTTTCGCGAAGCCGAGGTGCTGTTCCTGGCCGATTACGATCTGACCCCCTTCGGGCCCTGGTACGGCGACCGGTACTCCAGCATCGACCTGACCATCCAGTCCGTCCGCCGCCTGCGCCAGGTCCCGGCCAAGGTCTGGCTGACCGGCCACGAGACCGGGGTGTTCGAGCAAGACCCGGGCGAGCTGTGGGACCGGTATCTGGCCGTGATCGACACCCGGGAAAAAAAACTCGAAGACTTTCTGGCCGAGCCGCGGACCATGGATGAGATCGTCGAGGCCTGGATCGTCTATGGCCGCCCCCGCGAGCCGCGGGATTTCTACTTGTTTTCCGAGAAGGCCATGATTACGAAACACCTCCAGCGACTGGAGGCCCAGGGTCGCCTGGCGCAGGACGGCGAGCGCTATCGATTGAAATAGGACGATCCCTCAAAACATGACTCTGGACGGCCCGGGCCGGGGTGGTCCATGTCCGGCCTTACGGATTTCCGAGATTTGACATTGTGTTTGGTTCGGCCTATGATTCCCCATCCCTGAATGAATCATCATTCATTTTTTCGGCGACCCACAGGACCCGCGCCCCATGTCTGAAAACCCGCTCGTCAAGCTGATGAATCCCCGGTCCATCGCCTTTTACGGGGCGTCCAATTCCATCCTCAAGATGGGGACCCACCAGTTCCTTAACGTGGTCAAGGGCGGGTATCAGGGAAAGATCTATCCCATCCATCGGACCGAGAAGGAGGTCCTGGGCCTGCCGGCCTATCCGACGATCCTGGACGTACCCGAGACGCCGGACCTGGTCCAACTGGTCATCCCGACCGAGGCCGTGCCCGAGGCCCTGGAGCAGTGCGGCCAAAAGGGGGTCAAGCGGGCGATCGTGGTCACCGCCGGGTTTGCCGAGATGGGTCCCGAGGGCCGGACCTGGCAGGACCGGGTCGATGATGTGGCGGCCGCTTGCGGCCTGCGCTACCTGGGTCCCAACTGCATCGGGATCATCAACAGCGGTCTCGGCCTGAACACGACCTGGTTCGCCCTGAAATACCCGCCCGGCGGGGTGGGGATCGCCTCCCAGAGCGGCACCTTTGTCACCCAGACCCTGCACTACTTCGAGAAGCTGGGCCTGGGCCTGAGCCAGGCCATCAGCGTCGGCAACCAGGCCAACATCGACCTGACCGAGGCCCTGGAGTACCTCGGTCGGGACGAGGGGACCCGGGCCATCGCCGTGTATCTGGAAGGGGTCAAAGACGGCCGGCGGCTCTTCGATGCGGCCCGGAAGATCACCCCGCACAAGCCCATCGTCGCCTTTTACGTGGGCGGGACCGCGGCCGGGGGCCGGGCCTCGACCTCGCACACCGCCGCCCTGGCCGGCTCGGACGCCCTCCACGACGGCATGTTCCACCAGGCCGGGATCATCCGGGCGGCCAATTTCGCCGAGCTGTTCGATTTCGCCCTGGCCCTGGCCAATCAGCCCCTGCCGGCCGGGCCGAACATGGGCCTGATGACCAACTCGGGCGGCCCGGGCGTGGCCATGGCCCACGAGTGCGACCGGGTCGGGCTCGACCTGCCCGTGTTCGACGAAAAATTCCAGGCCGAGCTGCGGGCCATGACCGTGCCCACGGCCCAGACCGTCAACCCGGTGGACATCACCGTGGACAACGATCTGCGGGCCTTTTTCACCAAGATACCCCGGGCGATCCTCGACCGGCCCGAGGTGAACGGCCTGCTGTTCTGGGGGATCATCGGCCCGATCCATTTCCGGGACAAGATGGCCCTGGCCGACGGGCTGCTGACCATGCCGGTGGATTCCATGGTCCAGTGGCTGGAAAAGACGGTCGCCGATTTCGTGTCCATCCCCGGGGAACTGAACAAGCCGATCCTGGCGGGCTGTTTCGCCGGCCGGGAGGACGAGGCGGTCCGGCTGATCCAGGACGGCGGGGTGCCGGTCTATCCCACGCCCGAGCGGGCCGTCCGGGCCATGGCGGCCATGGTCGAGTATGGGCGCATAAAACGCCGTTTAGCGAAAAGCGGATAGCCTGAATCGCTGGGTGTATTGTTTGGTGACCTCCCCTTGTAAAAAACTGGTGCTTTGATGGCGCACGACCTGATCGAACAGGCCCTGGCCCAAGGACAAAAAACCCTGAACGAATACGAGAGCAAGCAGGTCCTGGCCGCCTTTGACATCCCGGTCACCCGCGAGTTCTTGGTTCGGGATCAAGGCGAACTGGCCCGGGCGGTCGAGGACCTAGGCTGGCCAGTGGCCGTCAAGGCTTGCTCGTCCAAGATTTTGCACAAGACCGAGGCCGGTCTGGTGCGCCTGGGGATCGACTCCATTGAGGAGGCGACAACCGCCTTTGAGGCGCTGTGGCCGGCCGTGGCCGACGATCCCACGGGCGGAATTTTGATCAGCGAGATGATCGCCTCGCCGCGCGAACTGATCCTGGGCTTTCAGAGGGACGCCCAGTTCGGACCGAGCGTCATGTTCGGCCTGGGCGGGATATTCGCCGAGGCGGTGGGGGACGTGGTCTGGCGTCTGGCCCCGCTGTCCCGGTCCGACGCCAGAGAGATGATCGACGAGATCCAGGGCCGGGCGATCCTGGGTCCGGTCCGCGGCCTGCCGGCGGTTAACCTGGACGTTTTGAGCGAGATGGTCGTGAATCTCGGCCGCCTGGGGGTAGAGAACGATCAGGTTAAGGAGATCGATCTCAATCCGGTGCTCATCAAGGGAAACCTACCTATCGTGGTCGATGCATTGTTTATTTTATAAATTGATGCTATATTGCCGTTGCTGACTTTATTTACCGCAGGTTTGCAGAAATGAATGACCTCGTCGACACTGTTGGTAAACGGGTCTTTATTTTTGGGGCGGGTAGCTCAATTTCCCATAGTAATGGCAAGTTCCCAGACATAAATAGCTTTTTTAAAGTTATGCGCCAACTTGGAATTGACAAATTAAAAGAGTTTGAAAATTTGCGGGAATACATAAAACAAGTTCGGGGAATAGATATAAGAATTGAAGAGGAGGTCAATATTGAAGAAATATTTACATATCTGGAAATAGAAATGCAAATAGAGAAAGCATATTCTCCGGAGTTACAGATACTGCGGCGTGATCTGTTATTACTAATCCAGGAATTGCTTACGAAGCTGGAAGAAAATATCGGTGATTCAATTGGTGATTATCATCACCTTGTGGAAAACCTGAAAGAATCAGATACTGTCGTTAATTTTAATTGGGATTTATTGTTTGATAATATACTGGGGAGAAAGGACCTGTTATTATTTGGAAGATACGTGACTACTAAATATATCTCAAAATTCTATAAAAGGTTCACTGATTGGGCTGCGTCTATAGTCGGAGAAGTTGCACCGCAACCACCATATCATTCCTGGGCAGAACATCCATACGTAACCGATGAGGGTGGTTTCTATCTTAAAATGCATGGATCGATAGATTGGTTTTATTGTTCAAATGAAGGATGCAGATCTTTCCAGAAGTTGTTTCCCATTGATTTGCAGACCCTGGCGCCTCGTTGTACTGAATGCTTGGAGCCGGTTGAATTACTGATTATCCCTCCCGTATCTAACAAACCAATTAGGCAGCATCCGACTACGAGAAAGATATGGAATGTGGCACGGAACGAATTGCGGGCAGCCGACGAGCTAATTATATGGGGTTATAGTCTTCCGCCGACGGATTATTTCAGTTCTTGGTTGCTATGGCAGGCTAGGACAGGCAAACAAAAGCGGATTGTGGTAATTGACCCAAAGGCTGGGTGGGATGATCACGAAGAACCCAATAAGTTCACCAAGCATCTCTTGGAGCCGTTCATAGACCTGATATATGAAAAATATTATTCGCTGGAACTATTTACTAGTTACAAGAAATTCTCGAAACAGTAATTGAACTTCTAATTCCCCGTAAGAAAGAATAGTTGAGAAGAATTTCATGGGATAGGTCCCGAAAAATCTCTTTAAAACTACCGCTTCTTTGGCCGCCGGAGTCGCGTAGCGGCCCGGCGACCAGGGGCGCGGCCGTTTTTTTGTTACGGCCGCGCATCCTCTGTTCTTCAATCGATGACACAACCAATGGCCTACTTTAAGCGGAGAGCCATACGTTTTGACCGGAGGCGAAGGGCTTAACCGTGGCCAGAGGGCCGAAGGCCCGGCGTCGCGGGCAAGGCATTAGCCGGAGGGAATCACGTATGGCGCTGTTCGAATCATCACCATGGGGTTCTTAGGGGCGAAGCCCCTAAGTGGCGGGGGATTCCAAAGGGGCCTCGCCATTGAGGCCCCTTTGGCCCTAAGGGGGCGCGGGGGGCTGGGAGAAGTCCCCAACAACCATGGAAGCTCTTATTCCTTTAAAAAGGAAAATAGGGAAAGCCACCTATTTTTCTTGTGGTACGCGCTAACTTCGAATGCCAGAACTAAAAATAGGAGGCAGTCCCTATTTCCCTGAGTACCAGGTCAAACCTCTTGTCGCTTCGCGATCCAGACAGCAAAGCTGTCTGGGCCACCCAGTAAGTAAAAAACCCCGGGGCGCAAGCCGCCTCCGGGGTTTGTTGTCAGGAAAAGACGATCAATATTGGCGTCAGTAGCCCAGGAACTCGCCCACCAGCTTGACGTGGATCCGATCCTTTAACATGTGCCCCTCGATGATGCTCCACTGGTTGCAGATCCGGGTGTCGTTCCGGCAGTTGTGACACCGGCCGTCCTCGACGCACGGGTTGGGCAGGTTCAGGCGGATGTTGTTGACCGGGGCGCTGTAGTGCTTGACGTGGGCCATGGCCGACTCGAGATCGGGAAAGATCTTGTTCACGCCCACCAGCAGGACGACCTTGCTCGGCCCGAAGATCATCGAGGCCACCCGGTTGCCCACGCCGTCCAGGTTGACCAGCCGGCCGTCCAGGGTGACGGCGTTGCAACTGGCGATCATCAGGTCGGCGGTCATGCCCCGGCGGCGGCGGGCCATGCCCTCGGTCGGCTCGATGCCCGGCTCGTAGGGGTCGATCAGCTCCACGTTGTCCAGTTTCCGGATGTCGTCCCAGAGCCCCATGTTCGTGGCCGTCGAGGACCCGCACCGGAACACGACCGAGCCGGGCGCGATCATCTTCAGGACTTCCTTTTTGGCCTCCTCGGCCGTGGCGTCGAAACTGGCCTCCATCCGGCGCTTGATGATTCTTTCGACCAGGTACTTGGCGATCTTTTCGTTCCAGGCGATCTGAGGCGCGTCCATGAATGATCCCCCTCTGGCTTCGGGCGCTGGCGCAGTAAATTCTTGAGCCCGCAACCAACCGATGGAGCGGGCGCCAAGTGGATTGTCTAAATTTTACATCAACGATTATTTTTTACAACGGTAGCCCGGGGCTGTCGGGTCTGAGCGATTCGATTGAAGGCCAGCCTGACTTATGGACGGTCAATGCGGCCGGACCGGCGAGAGTGAAGATTTTTTTACAACGGTAGCCTTGGGACTCTTGGACCCGCTCGATTCAAATTTAGGTTCGGAGTGACTAACCGGCGGCGGCTAATGCCCCCCCGCCGCGGCCAGCAAGGCAATGACCCCGGCGGCGCCGACACGCCGGGCTTGAAACATGGGGGTGTGGCCGTTGATGTCGGCGATGTTGGGATTGGCCCGCCAGGCCAGGAGCACCCGGACCACCCCCACGGCGTTCATGGCCGCGGCGTAATGGAGCGGGGTCTGCCCGGCGATGTCCCGGGCGTTGACGTCGGCCCCGAAGCTGCACAGCAGGCGGGCCATATCGGCCCGGCGGGTGGTGGCCGCCCAGTGGAGGGGGGTCATCCTCATGTGGCGCTGTCCGGGTCCGAAGTCACGGGTCCGGGCCAGGGAGGGATTGGCCCGGAGCATCCGGCTGACCGTGGCGTAATCGCCGTTGATAACGGCTCGGCTGAAGGGGCCGATCCCGCTGCGGTCCGCGAGAGCCGGGCCCACCATGGCCGCCAGCCAGACGGCGGTTATGGTCAAGACATAGATACGTTTCATGTCTCTCCTCCGGGGATGGTCATGTCCGGATTCCATTTTTTCCATTTAACCATAATGGACCGCGCCGGGACAACCAAGGACACGTCAAAATCTGCCCAGGGCCCGCGGGGGTCGCTTCCTGAACTTGTGATGAGGACTCGATCAGGCAGGGCCTTGTCCGGCCATGGGGAGCAGGTCACCTCGACCGGTTTGCAGGCCAATTGAGGACTGGCATTTCCAGACAGGCAAAAAGGCTGGGGCCTTCAATTCCCCAGCCTTGTCGGGCGGTCGGCGCTGATCTTGTTTTGTCGATTGACACCGCCCCTAAAGGGGGGGCATGATTATTAAAGCGGGGGAATTAGCGAATCCGCAATAATTGGCGAGCATCGGTCCAGGCGCGACGCGGAATTAGCGAGGCTCTTGCCGGGTTCATCCTGTCCCTCAGTTCCATTTTCAACTCTCCCCGAAAACACACCCTTGACGGCCCAGGCCGCGTTTGTCGCCATGACAGTCAAAACGGCGGCCTGTCGATCCCGACGAGTTCCTGACACGGGGGGTTCCCATGTCCGAGGAAGGCTACCGTCGCCGGCTGGCTGCATTGCTCAGCGCGGACGTGGAGGGGTACAGCCGCCTGATGCGGGAGGACGAGGACACCACCATCCGGACCGTGACCGAGTATCGAACCGCCATCATTGATCTCGTCCGGAGGTATCGGGGTCGGGTGGTTGACTCGCCGGGAGACAACGTCCTGGCCGAGTTCGGCAGCGTGGTCGATGCGGTGAACTGTGCGGTGGAGATTCAGCGGGACCTGGCCGAGCGCAACCTGGGCCTGGCCGAGAGCCGGCGGATGCAATGGCGGATCGGCGTCAATTCGGGCGACGTGGTCCAGGACGGCGAGCGGATCTACGGTGACGGGGTGAACGTGGCCGCCCGGATGGAGAGCCTGGCCGAGGGCGGCGGGATCTGCCTGTCCGGGACGGTGTACGACAGCATCGTCAACAAGCTGGGCCTGGAGTACGAGTACCTGGGCGAGCAGGCGGTCAAGAACATTACCCAGCCGATTCGGGCCTACCGGGTGCTGTCCTACCCTGGCGCGGCGGCCCACCGGGTGCTCAGAGCCAAGAAGGCCGTAAGCAAGAGGTGGTGGAACCTCGGCCTGGCCGCGGCGGCCCTGGTCATCGTGGCGGCGGCGGTCGTGGTGTGGCAGGTCGCCTTACGCTCTTCTTCAATCAAACCGGCCGTCAAGCCTGCCCAAAAAATGGCCAAGGTCAAAAAGGGAGCCGCAACCCCCGCCCTGAAAAAGGCGCTTCCTTTGCCGGACAAGCCGTCCATCGCCGTCCTGCCGTTCGTCAATACCAGCGGCGACCCCAAGCAGGATTTTTTGAGTGACGGTATCACCGAGCAGATCATCTACGCCCTGTCCCGGGTGCCTGGACTATTCGTGATTGCCCGCCACTCGTCCTTTTTCTACAAGGGCAAGAAGGTGAAGGTCCAGCAGGTGGGCCGGGAACTGGGCGTCAAGTATGTTCTGGAAGGGAACGTGGACCGAGCCGGGGACGAATTGCGGATCACGGCCCAGCTCATCGACGCCCAGACCGGACGTCACCTCTGGGCGGAGCGCTGGGACCGGAAACTCAAGGACATCTTCGCCATCCAGGACGCGGTCACCTTGAAGGTCGTCAGGGCCGTATTGTTTAGCACTGCCTGGGGTTGGAAAGATATTGATCGTTTTATTGGAAAAAAGACGGAAAATCTCGAGGCCCTATTTGTCTTTTTGAAGGCGGCCAAGTACTGGTTCCAATATACTAGAGACGGCAACCTCAAGGCCAAACGATTCGCCCGAAAGGCCATCGCCCTGGACCCGCAGTATCCAGCCGCCTACAACCTCCTGGCGTGCGCGTACATCAATGACGTAATGCTGGGTATTTCCAGGTCTCCCCGAAAGTCCCTTCAAAAGGCGATGGCACTATTACAAAAGGCCCTGGCCATCGACCCGAAGCACCCTGACGCCAACTCGACTCTGGCCTTGGTCTATCTCATGCAAGGGCGCCTCCAGAAGGCCCTGGCCCAAGCGGAGCGGGCCATTGCCGCCGCTCCAAATTCGGCCAATCCCAATTTCATCAAGGGCGTGGTTCTTCGGTTCATGGGCAGACCCAGGCAAGCCCTTCCGTTTCTGAAGAAGGCCAGCCGCCTCAGCCCCAAGGGGCCGGCTCACTGTTTTCGGGATCTGGGCCATGCCTATGCGCAACTCAAGCAATATGACAAGGCCATCACCGCTTACCAGAAAGCACTGTCCCTGGCGCCCAATGATCTTTGGTCTCACGTTGGCCTGCTCCGTTGCTATGTCGGGACCGGCCGGATGAAACTGGCCCGGGCGGAAGCGGCCGAAGTCCTCAGGATAAAACCTGATTTCTCCTTGGCGTGGTTTGCAGGAGTTACGGCACACCTCAAAGATCGAGCTTACGTGAAACGTGGTATAGATGCCCTACGCAAAGCGGGGCTGAAGTGATTCGGTGCAGGTGGTGAAGGGGTAGTTCCATGGCCGACCAGGGTGTCACCCGGAAGCTGACGGCCGTCATGAGCGCCGACGTCAAGGGTTTTTCCCGGCTCATGGCCGACGATGAGGCGGCCACCGTCAGATCGCTCACCGCCCACTGCCAGATCATCTCCAGACTGGTGGACCGGCGTCGCGGCCGGATAGTTCGCCCGGGGACAACCGGAGCGCCTTGAACCATCCCCGGCCCCCCGGGAACGTCACCAGTCCTCCTCGCCCGGGGCGAAGACCTGGATCCCGGCCCGGCCGAGACGGGCGGCCGCCTTGTCCCGGGCCTCGTCGGACAGCTCGGGCACCTCCGGGCCGGCCTCCATTCCCAGCCACTCCCGCTTGACCTGGCCCAGGTCGTGAAAGGGCACCAGCGTCAGCCGGAACAGGCCCAGGCCGGACAGATAGTCGGCCCAGGCCGAGAGGTTGGCCGTCCCGTCGGTCATCCCCGGGACCAGGGGCAGCCTCGGCCAGAGGGCGGGTCCCCGGCCCTGGGCCGCCAGGGCGGCCAGCCGGGACAGGTTGCGCTTGATCACCTGGTTCGAGGCCCCGCACAGGCGGCGGTGGGACAGGTCGTCAAAGACCTTGACGTCGAACAGGATCAGGTCCATCTGGACCAAGAAGTCCCAGACCGGCCCGGCCGGCTCGGCCCCGTCCCGGCCGTTGGTCAGGTCGAACAGGCCGCAGGTCTCGAGGGCCAGGTGGACGCCGTCCCGCCTGAGGGCCCGGGCCAGGTCCCGGCCGAACTCGGGCCACAGCGTCGGCTCGCCGCCGGTCAGGGTCACTCCGCCGCCGGTGTGCTCGAAGTACGCGAATTCGGGCCGCAGCTCCTCGACCAGGGCGGTCTCCGGCCGCCTCTGCCCGAACACGGTCAGGGCCCCGGAAGGGCACTGCCGGGCGCAGGTCAAACAGGTGGTGCAGGCCCGGCCGTCGCGCCGTCCGGGCTCGATGACCGCCTGCGAGGGGCAGACCTGAACGCAGGTCCGGCAGTCGATGCACAGGTGTTTCTTGAAGCCGACCTCGACCGCCGTCCGCCATGATTCCGGGTTCTGGCACCAGACGCAGCGCAGGGGACAGCCCTTGAAAAAGACCAGGCTCCGGATGCCCGGTCCGTCCTGGAGGCAGAAATGCTGCACCGAGAAGATCCGGGGGGCGCCGGGGGCGGCCGGCCTATCTGCCGCCATGGGCCGTTCGCTCGATGATCTCATCCTGGACCTCGGGCTGGAGGTCGTTGAAGTAGGCGCAGTATCCGGCCACCCGGACCACCAGGCCCGGGTGGGCCGCGGGATCGGCCTGGGCCTGGCGGAGCATGTCCGCGTCCAGGAAGTTGATCTGGACCTGCATGCCCCCGGTCAGGACAAAGGTCTTGATCAGGCCGGCCAGGGCCCGCCGGCCCGCGGGTCCGGCGATGGTCCGGCGGTCGAACTTCAGGTTCAGGGCGCAGCCGTTGGCCCACCTCCGGCTGTTGAGGGCGGCGGCCGAGCGCAGCACGGCCGTGGGACCCCGCCGGTCGGCCCCGTCCACCGGGGACAGGCCGTTGGACAGGCGGCGGCCGGCCGGCCGGCCGTCGGGCAGGGCGCCCGTCTTGCGGCCGAAGCCCAGGTGGCAGGTCATGGAGTAGATGCCGGGGATGTACTTGCCGCCGCGCGAGTTGCGGTGCGGGGCCAGGGCCTGGGCGAACACGTCCGCGGCCAGCTGGACATGACGGTCGGCCCGCGGGTCGCCGTTGCCGTAGCGCGGTGATTTGCAGGCCAGCCAGGCCCGGAGGGGCTCGTGTCCCTTGAAATCGTCGCGCAGGACCTCGACCAGCTCGGTCAGGGTCAGCCTGTTCTGGACAAAGACCGCCTCGTTCAGGGCGGCCAGGGAGTCGCCGGCGTCGGCCAGGCCCACGATCTGGACCGAGGTGAAGTCGTAGTCGGCCCCGCCCCAGGTCACGTCCCGGCCGCGGTCGAGGCATCCGGAGGTGATCATCGAGTTGACCGGCGTGGGCCGATGGATCCGGTAAACCTCCTCGAGCCAGGTGATGACCTTGACCGCCTCGGCCACGGCGTCCTCCACCTGGAGGCGGAAGGCCTGGACCACGTCCTCGAAACAGGTCATCTGGTGGACCGGTTTGGTTGCCGGGCCGACCCGCCGGCCGCTGAACTGGCGTCCCTGGTTCAGGGCCAGTTCCAGGCAGAGGGGGAGGTTGAACAGGCAGGCGTCGGACGAGTTGTAGGTCCGCCCCGGGGCGGCCGTCTCGACGCAGCCGATAATGGCGTAGTCCCGGGCGTGATCGAGACTCAGGCCGGCCCGCGTCAGGGCCGCCACCAGGGCCGGGTCCCCGAACAGGGACGGCTTGCCGCAGCCCAGTTGGATCACCTCGGCGCATTTTTCCAGAAACCAGGGCGGGGTGTCCGGGTGGACCCGGGCGTGGAGGGCCGGCTCGCGGGTCCTGATCAGGGCGTAGGCGTCCAGGATCAGGCCGGACAGCTCGTTGGTGGCGTCGCGGCCCCGGCCGTTGGTGCCGCCCACGGTGATCCCCTGGGCCACGCCGTTTCCCGAGAAATAGCGGTCGATCCGCTCCGAGTAGAGGGGCATGGTCTCGCCGGTCTTGAGCATGAACGAGGCCAGCAGCTCCACGGCCCGCTCGGGCGTCAGCCGGCCTGCCCGGACGTCGGCCCGGTACAGCGGTGCCAGGATTTGATCCAGACGGCCGAAGGACAGCCCCTGCTCGAAGTCCTCGAGATTCAGGGCCAGATGGACCAGCCAGCAGGCCTGGAGGCCCTCGAGCAAGGTCCGGGCCGGCTCAAAGGGGACCCGGCGACAGGCCCGGGCCGATTCGAGTAATTCGTCCCGGCGCTCGGGCGTCAGCCCCGGTGCGGCCGCTTGGCGCTCGGCCTCGTCGGCCAGGTTGGCCGCCATGGTCCGCAGGCCCTGGATGGTGATCCTCACTGACTGATAAAAGGCCCGCTGGTCGTCGTCCAGGGGCGCGCCGTCGGGTGTGGCCTCGGATTCGAGACACCGGGCCGCCGTCCGGTCGGCCCGCTTCAGGCCGTGGCGGACGACCTGGTCGTAGCCGCCCACCTGGTGGCTGACCCCGGCCTCCTCGGTGATGAAGTAGCGCCTGGCCCGGAAGAAATCCAGGAAGTGTTTCACCCGGCCGCGCCGGAGAAGGGCCTTGCCGCCGATGGACCGGTGGAGGTTGCCCAGACCCACGGCCGCCAGCCGCGCCTTTTCGGACCAGGTCAGCTTGATCGGGATGCGGCGGCGCGTAAGACGGAAGATGTCCTCGAGAATGTTGACCGAGCCGCCCTCGGGGTAGTAGTTGGCCGCGATCCGCTTGCCGGTCATGTTGCCGATGATCAGCTCATCGTCATAGACGCGGGGGGCGCGGTGGGCCATGACATGGGCCAGGGCCCTGGCCCGGCGGATGAGGGGGTGGTCCCTTTTGGCCCGGCGTCCCTCCCGGGAGCGGCGGAAGGCCTTGAGCAGGGCCGGCCGCTCCAGGCAGACCGAGTAGGGCGTGGCCAGCATCTGGTCCCGGATGCGGGCGATCCGGGGGAAAGATCCACCCTCGGACGGCAAACCCCGAACGGGTTCGTCGACCGCTGATCGGTCGAGCGCCGCTTCCATTATTTCCCCCCACCCGCGGTCAGGTTCGACCCTGAGCCGCTACCGGCCGGGACCGATCTCCAAGCCGCCCGGTCGGTTAACGCATAGCGTGTCGATTATAAACAACTGGTTTGCGCCGGTCAATACCCCATGGACGACCCTGGCCCGAATTCCGGGGGCCGCCCGAGGAGGGTTGTCCCGGCTGTTTCAAACGGTCAAGACCATCCCCGGGTGACTGCTAATTAATCCTTGCTTGTCGCATGGTTAGTTGTTAGTATTGGTTGATTTCGTGCCCTGTCCGGTATTGGTGGGGGGGATATTCGGTCTCAGGCCGGTTTTATTCGGGAATTAATCAGATCAAGTTAATTCCCATGTTTTCGCCGGGGGACGATCCGCGGCGCGGATGGCTCGCCCGAGGGGATCGAAGAGATGATCATCGACCGCCTGTTTGGCGCGTTCAGCAACGACATGGCCATTGACCTGGGGACGGCCAACACCCTGGTGTTCGTCAAGGGCCGGGGGATAGTCCTGTCCGAGCCGTCGGTGGTGGCGGTCCGCAAGGAGTCCAGCGGGGCCAAGAAGGTTCTGGCCGTGGGCAAGGAGGCCAAGATGATGCTGGGCCGGACGCCGGGCAACATCGTGGCCATCCGACCGATGAAGGACGGGGTCATCGCCGACTTCGAGGTGACCGAGGCCATGCTCCGCCACTTCATCCGCAAGGTCCACAACCGGCGGAACCTGGTCCGGCCGCGGATCATCATCAGTGTTCCGTCCGGGATAACCCAGGTGGAAAAGCGGGCGGTGCGCGAGTCGGCCGAGTCGGCCGGGGCGCGGGAGGTCTATCTCATCGAGGAGCCCATGGCTGCGGCCATCGGGGCCGGTCTGCCCATCACCGAGCCGACCTCGAACATGATCGTCGATATCGGCGGGGGCACGACCGAGGTGGCGGTCATCTCCCTGTCGGGGATCGTCTATTCCAAGAGCGTCCGGGTGGGCGGGGACAAGATGGACGAGGCCATTCTCCAGCACATCAAGCGCAAGTACAACCTGCTCATCGGCGAGCGGACCGCCGAGCAGATCAAGACGACCGTGGGCACGGCCTACCCCTCGACCGACGTGGAGACGATCGAGGTCAAGGGCCGCGACCTGGTGACCGGGATCCCCAAGATCCTGTCCATCGACTCCGAGGAAGTCCGGAAATCGCTGACCGAGCAGATCGACACCATCGTCGAGACGGTCCGCATCGCCCTGGAGCAGACCCCGCCCGAACTGGCCGCGGACATCGTCGATCGGGGCATCGTCCTGACCGGGGGCGGCTCTCTCCTGAAGAACCTGGATATCCTTCTCCGGGAGGAGACGGGGCTGCACATCACCATCTCCGAGGACCCGCTGTCCACGGTGGTCCTGGGCTCGGGCAAGGTCCTGGACACGGCGGATCTGCTCAAGGAGGTAACCATCACCTGACGCCGCCGCTGGCGGCGCCGGGGCCGGCCGGGACCGGGTGCCGGCCGACCGACCTTGACCCCCGGACGCGACGGGACGCGCCCGGAACGTGGACCGACCGGACCGCCGTTTAGACCGCGGACTCCCCCTCCTCCGGGAACGGCATGACGATCCTCACCGTCCCCTTGACCGCCGGTCGGCCCCGCCCGACCGCCGACGCCGGGTGATAATGACCGACCATCGAGGCCCGACCTAGTTGAACTTTTTCAGGCGTTACCGCACACCGCTGATCATTCTCTTTTTTCTGCTGACCGTCTTGGTCCTGGTGTCCATCAGCGCCCGGCGTCCGGAGAGTTCGAGGCGCCTGGAGCGGGGGGTCCTAGAGGTCCTGGGACCGGTCCAGCGGGGCGGCATGGCCGTGGTCCGGTTCTTCAACACCCTCTGGGACCGGTACTTCAACCTGGTGGGCGTCCAGCGGGAAAACGAACTCCTCCACAAACGGATCGACCAGCTCCAGGCCCAGGAGCGGGTCTGGCGGCAGGCGGCCCTGGAGAACGAGCGGCTCCGGCGTCTGCTGGGCTTGAGGCGGCGGGTGGCGCTGCCCACCATCGCCGCCGAGGTCATCGCCCGCGATTCCTCGACCTGGTTCAAGTCGATCATCATCAACAAGGGACGCAAAGACGGCCTCGACCTGAACCTGCCCGTCCTGGACACCCAGGGGGAACTGGGCAGCGTCATCGGCCGGGTGATCAATCTCAGCCCCCACTTCGCCAAGGTCCTGCTGCTCATCGACCGCCACTCGGCCATCGACGTCATCATCCAGCGCAGCGGCACCCGGGGGCTGGTCGTGGGCACGGGCGCCAATCTGCTGCGGCTCAAGTTCGTCACCCGCAACGCCGACATTCGTCCCGGCGACGTGGTCATCGCCTCGGGGTCGGCCGGGGTCTTTCCCAAGGGGACCCTGGTCGGCCGGGTGCGGAGCGTCCGGCGCGACTCGAGCGGCGTCTTCCGCGAGTGGGAGGTCGTCCCGGCCGTGGACTTCTCCCGGTTGGAGGAGGTGACCATCGTCCGCCGTCCCACCCCCGAGTTCAAATCGGCCCCGCCGCCCCGGCGGCGGGTCATCAGGCGGAGGGGCCGGTGAGACGCTGGCTGCTCCACCTGGTCCCGGGGGTGGTCCTCCTGCTGATCCAGACCACCTTCTCGGGCGTGTTGACCATCGGGCCCTTCCGGCTCGAGCCGCTGTTGGTCCTGATCGTCATGGCCGGGTTCACCCTGCCCCTGTTCTGGGGCTCCCTCCTGGCCGCCTGCCTGGGGTACGCCGCGGACGTGTTTTCCGGCGGTTTCCTGGGCCTGTACACCGGCCTGTACCTCCTCTCCTTCTACCTGTCCTACTTCACCCACGGCCTGTTCAATACCCGGTCGATTGTCTATCGTTTCGGGCTGGTGTTCGTGGTCAGTCTGATCGAAAAGAGCGTGTTGGGCTGGACGATCAGTTACCTCTTCGACCAGCCGCCCTTGACCTTCTCGGCGATGCGGTTCATCCTGATCCAATCGCTGGTGTCCGGGGTGATGGGCCCGCCCGTGATCTGGCTGTTGGAGCGGCTGCTCAGGTACGAGGAAACCCTGTTCGTCCACCGGTCCTCTGACCAGACGGATGAACCGTGAGACGTTTTTCGAGACGAACCAAAAAAAGGACCAAGCGGCCCGAGCGAGAGGAAGGCGAGGAGTCGCTGTGGCCGTTCGTGGTGTCGGTCCTGGTGGTGTCGGTCTGCTTCCTGTTTCTGCTGGGGCAGTTGTGGTACCTCCAGGTCATCAAGGGTCCGGTGTACGCCCGGCGCAGCGAGTCCAACCGGATCCGGGTCAACGACATCCTGCCCTCCCGGGGGTTCATCTATTCGGCCGACGGCAAGTTGCTGGTCCAGAACCGCCTGTCCTACACCCTGGCCATCGTCCGGGAGGACGTCCCGGACCTGACCCGGCTGCTGGCCGAGTTGCACCGGCTGATCGGCCTGGATCCCAAACGGGTCCGGCGTCAGCTCCGGCGATCGAGGCAGCCCGTCTTCCGCCCGGTCAAGATCCTGAGCAACATCTCGCGGGACCAGGTGGCCCGGCTGGAGACCTTCAAGTCCAATCTGCCGGGGGTGGTCATCCAGGTCGAGCCCAAGCGGGCCTACCTGTTTCCCGAGCTCTTCTGCCACGTCATCGGCTATCTGAGCGAGATCAACTCCCGGGAACTGGACAGCGGGCGCTACCCCTATCACAAGCTGGGGGACTTCGTCGGCCGCTCGGGGGTCGAGCGGTCCTTTGACCGCTTCCTGTCCGGCCGGCACGGCCAGCGCCAGGTGGAGGTGGACGCCACCGGCCGGGTGGTCAAGGTCATCAACCAGGTCCACGCCCAGCCCGGCTACAACATCCACCTGACCATCGACTCGCGTCTCCAAAAGGCCGCCCGGGAGGCGCTCCGGGGCAAGGTCGGGGCCATCGTCGCCCTGGAGCCCGGCACCGGCCGGGTCCTGGCCATGGCCAGCAACCCGGGGTTCAATCCCAACCGGTTCGTCCTGGGCCTGCGGGCCGCCCAGTGGCGGTCCCTGACCCAGAACCCGCTGCACCCGCTGTACAACCGGGCGGTGCGGGGCATGTATCCGCCCGGCTCGACCTTCAAGATCGTCACCGCCCTGGCCGGCCTGTACTGGGGGGTCATTACCCCGGAGACGGTCATCACCTGCAACGGCTCTTTTCCCCTGGGGAGCCACGTCTTCCACTGCTTCGGCGGCCACCGGCACGGACCCCTCCGGGTTCAGCGGGCGATCACCGTCTCCTGCGACGTCTTCTTCTACAACCTGGGCCACCGGCTGGGCATCGATCGCCTGGCCGTGGTGGCCCGGATGTTCGGCCTGGGCTCGCCGACCGGCATCGCCCTGGAACACGAAAAGCCGGGCGTCGCCCCGGACCGGGCCTGGAAGAGACAGCGTATTC
The DNA here is from genome assembly GCA_964569795.1 of uncultured Desulfarculales bacterium. Lineage (GTDB taxonomy): Bacteria > Desulfobacterota > Desulfarculia > Desulfarculales > JAHJDS01 > JAHJDS01. Next base: position 76,037 of record CAZMVB010000003.1, read on the forward strand.
TCAGCTCGGCCTGGATCAATTCCCTGCTCCGGCGGGTGACCCTGGGGCCGCGGTTCAATCTGCTGACGCCTTTGTGGCGGGACTGGTACAAGTCCTGGTCGGAGATGAGCTGGCGGGGGGGCGACACCCTGAGCGTGGCCATCGGTCAGGGCTACAACCTGCTCACCCCGCTCCAGAACGCCACGGTCATCGCCGCCGTGGCCAGCAGCGGCCAGCCCTTTGTTCCCCGCCCCCTGTGGCTCTACTCGGACTTCCGGCTGCTGGCCGCCCGGGCCCAGGGGCGGGCCGTCATCTTCCGGCCCCAACTGGTCTGGCGCATCACCGACATCAACGGACAGGTGGTCCGGGACCTGCCCCCTCAATTCGTCCGGGTGCTGCCGTTATCCCCGGAACATCTCGAGTTGGTTCGCAAGGGACTCGTCGGCGTGGTCAACGAGCCCGGCGGCACCGCCCCCCGGGCCCGCCTCAAAAAGGTGATCGTCGCCGGCAAGACCGGGACGGCCCAGGTGGTCGGCCTGGCCGTGGATCAACTCTACGGCGGGCGCCGCTACGTTCCCCGCCGGTTCCGGGACCACGGCTGGTTCGTGGCCTACGCCCCGGCCGATGATCCCAAGATCGCCGTGGCCGTGGTCGTCGAGCACGCCGGACTGGGCGGCCGGGCCGCGGCCCCCCTGGCCAAGTACGTTATCGGCACCTATCTGGGCGTACCGGTCAGCCTCGGGCCCAAGTTGTCCCCCCGGCGGCCGAGCTGGTTCGATCTGCCCGGGCCCCGCGTCGGCGGCCCGCTGCCTGAGGAGTCCCGGTGAGTTTCGATCGACGACTGCTGACCAATTTCGAGTGGCCGTTTCTGCTGCTGATCCTGATCACCGCCGCCGTGGGCGTGGTCAACCTCTACAGCGCCGCCGGACCCGAATCCGCCTCGGGCGCCCCCATCTGGCTCAAGCAGGTCTATTGGCTGGCCGTCGGTCTCGGAGTGACGGCGGCCACCGTCATGATCAACTACAAGTTCTTCGAGACCACCGCCTTTGTCATCTTCGGCCTGACTCTTTGTCTGCTGGTCCTGGTCCTGGTCGCCGGCCGGGTGGTGGCCGGCTCCCAGCGCTGGCTCAGCCTGGGACCGCTGATGCTCCAGCCCTCGGAGATGGCCAAGATGGCGATCATCATCATCCTGGCCCGCTACTTCGCCCGCCGGGAGCAGTCCCGGGGTTATTCGATCTTCCACCTGATCCTGCCCTTTGGTTACGCCCTGCTCATCGCCGGGTTGATCCTCAAGGAGCCCGACCTGGGGACCACGGTCCTGATCCTGCTGATCGCCGGGTCGATGATCCTCTACGCCCGGGTCCGGCCGCTTTCGTTCTTGTTTCTGGTCGGCTCGACCCTGGCCGCGGTGCCCCTGGTCTGGAACTTTCTCAAGGGCTACCAGAAGAAGAGGATCCTGGCCTTTCTGGATCCCTCCCGGGACCCCCTGGGTTCGGCCTACCACCTGATCCAGTCCAAGATCGCCGTCGGTTCGGGGCAGGTCTGGGGCAAGGGGTTCATGGCCGGCACCCAGAGCCAGCTCCGGTTCATCCCCGAGAAGCACACCGACTTCGCCTTTTCCGTCTTAGCCGAGGAGTGGGGGTTCGTCGGGGTGTGCGTCCTGTTCGCCCTGCTGTTTTTGATCGTCATCCTGGGGTTGAACGTGGCCCGCCGCACCCATGACCGGTTCGGCGAGTTCCTGGTGGTGGGGGTGGTGGCCTATATCTTCTGGCAGGTGGTGATCAACATCGGCATGGTCACCGGCCTGTTGCCGGTGGTCGGCATCCCCCTGCCCCTGGTCAGTTACGGCGGTTCTTCCCTGGTGACGACCATGTTCGGCGTCGGGCTCATCCTGAACGTGTCCATGCGCAAGTTCGTTTACGCCGGCCGCTGACTCGGCCCGGCCTCCATTTTTTGATTGCCCACTTTCCTCCAGCCGTGTTATGGTCAATATCGTTCCTCACATCACCCCCAGCACCAAGAGGTTGACATGGCGCGCGGCAAGGTGAACGCCTCCGATATAATTGCCTTCTTGGGACCCGAGACGGAATTTTCCGGCAAGCTCTTTTTCGAGGGTTCGGTTCGTCTGGACGGCAAGTTCGAGGGCGAAATCATGAGTCCCGGAGTGCTGATCGTCGGCGAATCGGCCGTGATCGAGGCCGACATCAACGTCGGCACGGCCGTGATCAGCGGTCAGGTCAAGGGCCAGGTCGTGGCCCAGGATCAGGTGGTCCTCCATTACCCGGGCCGCCTGCTGGGGGACATCAAGGCCCCGTCGGTCGTCGTGGACGAGGGCGTCGTCTTTGACGGCAACTGCCAGATGCTCGACAGTGAACGGGCCGTCATCGAACCGGGCAAGGTGACCTACCTCTCCCCCTCCGAGGCCTGATCCGGGGGCCCTTCCCGGGGGAGGTTCCCGGGGATGGAAAACAGGAGACACCCGGGGGAGATTTCCGGGGGGACACGGCCGGGCCGGCCCGCCGGGAGTAATATCCAAGAGGGCAACCAGGGACCCCGGATTGTAACGTGATTTGACCGGGGGGACGGTCCACGGGGCGGCGCCCAAGCGGCGCGGCCTTTTTTATTGGCCTGGCAAGGGGGCGACGCGGTCATGCTCGATGAGATCCGGCCCGATCTGTACCGCCTCCGGACCCCGGTCTTCGGCCGTCACGACCGGGGGACCAACGCCTACCTCGTCACCGCCGGTCCCCGGCCCCTGGTCATCGATCCCGGACAGAACGACCCCCTGGCCCGGGAAACCTTTCTGGCCGGCCTGGCCGAACTGGGCCTGGACCCGGCCGACCTGGATTTTTTCGTCACCCACTTTCACACCGATCATTTCGGGCTGGTGCCGCTGGTGAAGGGTCCGGGGGCCAGGGTCTATCTCGGCCGGCTCGAGGCCGAGCGCCACCAGGCCCGGCACTGGTGGCGCGACACGGTGGCCCTGGGCCGGCGACTGGGCCTGCCCGAGGGTGATGTTCAGGAGATGTCGGCCCGGTTCGAACAGTTTTACGGCGACCTGGCCCAGCGTCCGGTGGACCTGACGACCGTGTCCCCCGGGGAGACCTTGCGCCGGGGCGACTGGGAATTTTCCATACTGGCCACCCCGGGCCACACCGCCGGCCACCTCAGTCTGTACGAGCCCGGCCAAAGGCTCCTGTTCACCGGCGACCACCTCCTCCCCGGGATCTCGTCCCTGGTCCCGTTTCTGGACGACGGCCGGGACCCCCTGGCCGAGTATCTGGCCAGCCTGGAGATGACCGGCCGCCTCGCCGCCGACCTGATCCTGCCCGGACACGGCGATCCTCATGACGACCCGGCCGTGGCCACGGCCGGTGTTTTGGGCAAGATTCAGGGCCGGCTGGACAATGTTCTGGAAATTTTGAGGGAGGGCCCCCGGGGCGCGATCGACGTGGCCCGCCGGATGAACTGGGGGGCGCACAACATGTCCTGGGAACACGGCCCGTCCTTTTTCCGGTGGCTGACCCTGGTCCACACCCTGGCGGCCCTGACCTACCTGGAAGGCCGGGGCCGGATAACAAATAGCGGCGGTGTCTATCGTCTGACGACTGACGGGGGCCTTTGACCGAAGGGCGGGCCTGCCCCGTCTGAACCGGGGCCAAGGGGCCGCGACCATGGCCCGGAGGGACTGATGTACAATTTCGAATTGAGCGACGAGCGCCGGCAATTCCGGGACATGGCCCGGAAATTCGCCGAGAACGAGATCAAACCCTATAACGACAAGTTCGAGGATGACTGGAATACCCACGAGCACATGAGCCGGATCCTGGTCAAGGCGGCCGAACTGGGTTTCATGGGCCTGCCCCTTCCGGTCAAGTATGGCGGGACCGGGGCGGACGGCATGACGGTCATGGCCGTGATCGAGGAACTGGCCGCCGTGAACGGCGGGGCGGCCTGCGTGATCAGCGACACCTGGTTCGCCCAGACGCCGATCATCATCGCCGCCGATGGCGAACAGCGGGAGCGTTTTTTGAGGCCCCTGGCCTCCAGGGAGCGACCCAACCTGGGGTGCATCTGCATGACCGAACCCGCCTCGGGCGCGGACATCGAGGACGGGCGACTGCGGCTGAGGACGGTCAAGACGATCGTCCACGAGGACGGCGACGACTACGTCATCAACGGCCGGAAGATCTGGCCGAGCAACGCCGGCATCGCCTCCCACTACGTGGTCGTGGCCACCATTGACCCGGCCCTGGAAGACAGGGGTTCGGCCATCCTGGTGGTGGAGCAGGACCGGCCGGGGCTCTCCTGGGGCAAGATAGAGCGGAAGATGGGCATGGCCGAGGACCAGAACCGCGAGGTCGTCTTCGATGATTGCCGGGTCCCTAAGGCCAATCTCCTGGGCCAGATCGGCGACGGCCACGCCATCCTCCAGAAGACGGTGGCCTACAATCGGCTGGGGGCCGGCATGATCTCGGTGGGCATGGCCCGGGGGGCCTTTGAATACGCCCTGGCCTATTGCCGGACGCGGGTCGTGGGCGGCAAGCCCCTGATCAAACACAGCCTGATTTCAGCCATGTTCGCCGACATGGCCACCAAGATCGACGCGGCCCGGCTGCTGGTCTATCGGGCCTCGTGGTCCCTGCGGACCAAACAGCCCCACCGGGAACGCTACTCGAACATGGCCAAGGTTTACGGCTCCCGGATCGCCTCGGAGGTCGCCGCCAATTGCGTCCAGGTCATGGGTTCCTACGGCTACTCAAAGGAGTATCCGGTGGAGAAGTACATGCGGGACGCCAAGATCGTGGAGATTTATCTCGGTCCCAACGAGATGGTGAGACAGCTCATCGGGGAGAGTCTATAGCCGGTGACAGGGGCCCTTTGAACCCGCACGGACGCCGGCCCTTGTCCAACCGGACAAAATCTCGAGGCGGGCCCGGCCCGCCGCGCACCCGAGGCACAGAAGTCAGCGCATCTGCTCTCTCACCGGTCGCCGTTTGAACAAAACCCCGGCCCGGGTCTGGGACCCGGGCCGGGGTTTCTGTCGAGGTGGTACTTCCAATTTCTTACGGGCCGCCCAGGTACCCGTAGGGCCACGAGGTGGCGTCACACCCGTGCCGAAACTCCCAGCCGCATTTGGGCGTGGGCCCCCAGCTGTCCGGGTCGAAGACCCCGGCGCAGCCGGCCGCCCAAAGCAGCCCCGCCGTCACCAGGATCAAGGTGATCAACCGCTTCATGCCTTCACCCCAATTAAGGTTATGGCCTATTTTATCCGGGGCCCCAGGGGGCTGCAACTGGCCGCCTCGAACAATTGGTCCCGCCCGGCACCGGAGGGGGGCGCCGCCGCCGGGAAAACCCCGGCCTGGTCCTTGGTTGTCTTGTTATTAGACTCCGCCCGTATTTCGATTATACTAAAAAAACGCCGGCAACAAACCCGGGCGTTTGATTGGCGCCCGAGACAATCACCCCTTTCTCCCGAAGGCCGGACCTTCGGACGAACCAGGGAGACCCCCGGGAGGCAGAGGCATGACTCAATTATGGATTAACGTCAAACAATGGATCGCCCTCTACGGCCTGCAGGTGATCGGGGCGGTGGCCATCCTGGTGCTGGGGATCATCGCCGCCAGAATAATCACCGGCGTCGTCAGGCGGGTGCTGAACCGGGCCAAGGTGGACGCCACCCTGGTCTCCTTTTTGGGCCACGTCGTCCACTTCCTGCTGGTGGTAGTGGTGGTCATGGCCGCCCTGAACCAGGTCGGCTTTCAGACGACCTCGCTCATCGCCTTGTTGGGCGCCCTCGGTCTGGCCGCCGGCCTGGCCGTCCGGGGGCACATCGCCAGCCTGACCGCCGGCGCCTTGATCCTGTTCACCCGTCCCTTCCGGGCCGGTGACTACATCGAGGTGGCCGGGGCCGCGGGCACGGTCGAGGCGATCACCCTCCTGAGCACCCAGCTCAAGACCGTGGACGGCAAGCTGGTCTTCCTGCCCAACACCAAGGTCTTCAGCGACAAGCTGACCAATTTCTCGGTCAAACCGATCCGCCGCATCGACCTGGTGTTCGACGTCGGGTACCAGGACGACCTGGCCCAGGCCAAGCAGATTCTGCAGACCGTGATCACGGCCGACGACCGGGTGCTGAACGACCCGGCCCCCAAGTACATGGTCCTGGAACTGGCCGAAAGCAGCGTCAAAGTGGGCGCCAGGCCGTGGGTTAAACGGGAGGACTATTGGGATACCTGGTGGGACCTGACGGAGAGGGTCAAACAGGCCTTTGACCAGACGGGGGTCACCATTCCCTACCCCCAGCGGGACCTTCACCTCAAGACCCGGGCCATCGCCAGTTAGGCGGTCCGGGTCGGCCGGTCCGCCCCGGGGACTTCCCGAAAGGCTTGACGTCCGCCCCGGGTAGTGATTACGGTGGATTGCATACAACACGCCTGGAGGCCGCCGGCCCCGGGCCCAGGACGTCACCACGAGGAGCCCATGACCATCGACCACACCATTCAGCGCACCCCTTCGGCTTACGGCTATCCGCTGCTGATCAAGCAGCTGCTCCACACCCCGCGGTACTTTGACCCGGACCAGGAGATCGTCTATCGCGATCTGTGGCGCTACACCTACCGGGACTTCTTCGAGCGCCTGGACCGCCTGGCCGGGGCCCTGACCTCCCTGGGGGTGGGGCCGGGCGACACGGTGGCCGTCCTGGACTGGGATTCGCCCCGCTATCTGGAGTGCTTTTTCGCCGTGCCCATGCTCGGGGCGGTCCTGCACACGGTCAACATCCGCCTCTCCCCGGAACAGATCCTGTACACCATGAACCACGCCGAGGACAAGGTCGTCCTGGTCCACGACGATTTCCTGGAAGTCGTCGAGGAGATCGCCCCCCGGCTGAAGACGGTCGAGACCTATATCCGCCTGACCGACGAGAAGTCGCCGCCCGCGACCACCCTGCCCCTGGCGGGCGAGTACGAGGAGATGCTGGCCCGGGAGCCGGTCGGTTTCGAGTTCCCCGAGTTCGACGAGGACACCCGGGCGACCATCTTCTACACCACCGGCACCACCGGCGATCCCAAGGGGGTCTGCTACAGCCACCGCCAACTGGTCCTGCACACCCTGGGCGTGGGCTGGTCCCTGAGCGGCTTTAATGAGCCGGCCCTGAGGAGCGGCGACGTTTACCTGCCCCTGACGCCCATGTTCCACGTTCACGCCTGGGGGGTCCCCTACGTGGCCACGGTGCTGGGCGTGAAGCAGGTCTATCCCGGGCGGTTCGACCCGGAGCGCGTCCTCCGTCTGGTGGAGCGGGAAAGGGTGACCTATTCCCACTGCGTGCCCACCATCCTGCACAAGGTCATCACCCATCCGGCGGTGGGGCGCCACGATCTGGGGTCCTGGCAGGTCAACGTCGGCGGGGCGGCCTTTCCCCGGGGCCTGGCCCAGGCGGCCCTGGACCTGGGGCTGAGGGTCTTCGCCGGCTACGGCATGTCCGAGACCTGTCCCGTCCTGACGGCCGCGGTCATGAAACCGCGCATGCTGGACTGGGACATGGAGCGGCAGCTGGATTTCAAGCTCAAGACCGGTTTTCCCGTGCCCCTGGTCGATCTGAAGGTGGTGGACCCCGACGGCCGGGCCGTGCCCCGGGACGGACAGAGCACCGGCGAGATCGTGGTCCGGTCGCCGTGGCTGACCCAGGGCTACTTCAAGGAGCCCGCCAAATCAGAGGAACTGTGGGCCGGCGGCTGGCTGCACACCGGCGACGTGGCCCAGATCGATCCCGAGGGCTACGTCCAGATCACCGACCGCCTCAAAGACGTGATCAAGAGCGGCGGGGAATGGATCTCGTCGCTGGACCTGGAGGACCTGATCAGCCGTCACGAGGCCGTGTCCCAGGCGGCGGTCGTCGGGATTCCGGACCAGACCTGGGGCGAGCGGCCCCTGGCCCTGGTCGTCCTCCACGAGAATTTCCAGGGCCGGGTGACCGGCCAGGAGATTCAAAAATATTTGGGACAGTTCGTCGAGGCCGGCCGCCTGTCCAAATGGGCGGTGCCCCAGTCGGTCCTGCTGGTGGACGAGATACCCAAGACCAGCGTCGGCAAGATCGACAAGAAGCGGATCCGGCTGGATCTGAATGGCAACAAAACGGCGGCCGAGTGATACCGTACTCGGCCGCCGGAAAATGGTGGAGTCGGCGGGAATTGAACCCGGGTCTATGTCCACAACTAATTGATCTTAAATAGAATAAAATTAGCTGAAATCGGGTTTTCCCACCCTCTTCCCCCCGCCTGTGCTTGTCCCGAGGTCCAGAAAGGTTGATTAATACCCCCGGTGTAGGGTCCCGGGGCCGGCCTATAACCCCACTCGGGTTGCAATGTTGTGGACGACCAGTTTGCCCATGAGCAAGCCGAAGCTCAATTTCGAGACCCTCAAGGAGAGTTCATGTGAGCATCAGAGGACCTTGACCCGACCTGGGCCTCGGAGCTTCAGGGGAGTGGACCACTATCTTGACTTTTCGGGAGGGAGCGGGAATCAAGGGAGGTGGCCCATAACTCCAGACCGCACAACTCCCTGGGTTGCCGGCCACCGGCCCCGGAGGCCGTCTTGCCGGCCGGTTCTGGCCCGATACCTCCCTGGACCATAGCGCCAGGGACAATCAATCAAGCTCTAACTCAAAGGGTGGTACATTATATGGGGGCAGGTCAGTGTCGGCGAAGATCAATGAATAGGTCTGCCTGCCGAGCCTGCTCTCCATTTCTGGTTAAGCAGAAAATGGGCCTTCAGGGTCTGGGCGATGAACTCTTTGTTCTGTTGACAAAACGGTTTGAAAACAGAGCCTTTGTGTAGTCTTGCCTGGCTGAGGCATCCGCCGCCGCAGTAAAGCGCCACGGAGCATTTCAAACACTGGGGGAGATTTAAGACATGCCTTTGGTTGTATGTTTCTTTCAGTTTGAAATATCTCACTTCCCCGTGGGAAAGGTTCGCTATTCTCCTAGACTTATTTCCTGCTTCTTCGTAACAATCATAGATGTCACCTAGCGAGTCCACCACTCGAATTACATCAGCACCGGCTGAACAGAATCGTGTTCGCAAGCTGTTTTTCATGGAGCCTGTATCTATCATCCCTTGAAGGTTGCGGGCAAATTGGCATGGAGGATTCTTTTGTATAAACGATACGTGTTGAAAAAACTCTGAAAAATCTTCCTGGTAGGATGGGGAGAGACCAGTGTCATCAATAGAGCTTATGGGAGCAAAATAGGCATAAACATGGTCATTTCCCAGAATTTTTTTTTGCTCAAGAAACTCCACCAATTCGTGGATGGACTCCAGTCCTTCAGGATGAAGATGAATGCGAATGGTGACTTGGGATTTCACCTTGATCAATTGGCGGATTGAGCCTATTATCTCAGTGAATGTGGGAGTGCCGAGTCTGGTAATTCTGGTCTTATCGTGAAACGCTTGTCCTCCATCTAACGTTACCTGCACACTGTTAATTTTTCCCCTTTCCGGACCTATCAAGTCCAGCATGTGGGGCAACATCAGCGTGTTGCTGGAAGTTGAGACAACAATCCCGTACTTTTTCGCATAACGCAATATCCTCTCTATGGACCGCCGGTTGCCGGGCAACAGCGGTTCTCCCCCGAAGAGCCGGAACTCCATGCGTTTCTTGTGGAACCCAGGAAAAAGCTTGTCCAGATACAATCCAAAAAAATCATCCAGGAACCCCACATCCATGGAGGGAATCTCTGTATTATTTCGCAGTATGTGCTGATAGCAGTAAGTGCAGGAAAGGTTGCATTGGTAGGTCAGGATGAAAGCTACGACCTTATTGGCGTTTTTCCTCTGGCTGTAGGCTAGGTTATGTTGCAAGACCTGTTCTGCCAGTCTCCTGAACTCTTCCTGCTCACGCCTTATGGTCAATTTTGTCAGGTGCCCTCGGTTGAGAAGATGCCGCACTTCGTCCTGGGAAAGAAAGGAAAAATTACGCCAAGCGGTGCTGCTTAGCAATTGGGTGGCCACATCGGAGGGAACCAGATCCACCCGCGAGGTAAAACCGTTATAAAGCAAAGAAGAACCTTCCCCCACCTCTACGCCATTGATATAACTACTGGTTCTAAAATTTTCTTTTGGCATTTTAGCCTGTCACCGGTTCAAGTTACTTATGCAGTGCCATTCTTCAGAAGATAGTATGACTTCAGCGTCAAGGCAATGAAATCCTTGGCCTGAAGACAAAACGAGCTTGCCGGAGATATATTTTCTGATTTCAATCTGTTGCTACAACCTCCGCCACAGTAGAACGCAATGGAACATTGCAGACATTGCGGTTTATCGCGGAGATATGGTTTGTTGTGAGCCTCGTCCCGTGAAACGTATTTTACCTCCCCATCCGCCAGGGTGGCTATCCGTCTTTCCCTGCGGCCGGCGTCGTCAATACATTCGTAAACGTCTCCCAGGGTGTCAACAACGCAATGCAAGCCGGCGACGCAGAGATTGCAGTGTTTTCGGAGCGGCCGCTCGGCCGCGGCTTGCAGGTCAATGATTTGCTTCAAGAAAGTGAAATGCGCGGTGGGAGGGGTGTGCTGCTTGCAGGCAACCTTGTGGAATAAACTGGAAAATAGTGAGTCCCCCCCTGCGGAAATGAACTCGGTGTGTATATCTTCCGTGGACCAGAAGTAAACCTTTACCCGATCATCTCCCAAGATTTGCTTTTGATCGAGATAGTCCACCAAGGCACGCGCGGCTTCAACCCTGGCCGGATGAAGGTGAATGCGGATTACGGTGTTAGCCCCAGCCAGCATCACTTTGTTAACCGCCAACAGTGTCTGTTCAAAGGTGGGCCCACCGGATGGAGAAACTCTTTTGGTGTCATGAAACATGCGGTCCCCATCCAAGGTTACCTGCACATTATTGATTTTCCCCTTTTCCGGACCTATCAAATCCAGCATTTGCGGCAGCAGCACCGCGTTGGTCACTGTAGCTACTATTATCCCGTGCTCCTTGGCAAAACGCAGAATTTTTTCTATTGCCCTGCGATTTCCATGCAGTAGAGGCTCCCCACCATAAAGAAGAAAGGTCAGATCCCTGGCTGGTTGGCCGGGCATCAGTTTGGCAAGATAGATGCGGAAGAAATCATCCAGAAACGCCTCACTCATTGGGGAAAGGCTGGTGCTCTTCCTCACGTCCTTCTGGTAGCAGTAGTCACAGGCAAGGTTGCATTGATAGGTGAGGACAAAAGTTATCGCTTTCTCGAGGACGGGTCGCCGCTTAAGCTCAGCACCCCTATCGGTGATGGCGTTGGCCACTTTCCTCAGGGCCTCCTGCTCGCCGGCCACGGACAGCTCTGTGATATGCCCCCTCTTCAGGAGATATTCTTTTTCCGCCGGCCTGAGGAAAGACAAGTCCCCACTCTCCCCACATGAAGCCAATTCTTCGGCCATCGGCGAAGGCACCAAGTCGATACACATGGAAAAACCGTTGTACAGCAGGGAGTTCCCGTCGCCGATTTCCACCGCGTTAAAATAGCAACTGGGCCTCATTTTCGGCCTCCACGTGTCAAACCGGGAATGGTTACGATCTAATTCCCCTGCGGGCCAGGAAAGGGGTGTTCCGGGGCTTAATTCCACATACCTCAGACCGGGCTGATTCCGAGGGGGAGTGCACGGCTGCGCCGCCACTCGGCCAGACCTTCCCCCTTGCGCCAAGCGGCCGGAGCGCAGTTCTCCCTATCGCCAGGACGAGCACTCAGGGCCAGGGCGGAACCGGGTACCAGCCCGCCCGGCCTTATGACATCGCCTCATTCCCTCGCGGCCGAAGCGGTTAACCTAACCGCGAACCGCCGCGCATGCCCAATAACTGCAATCAAAGAATTGCTGAGTCTGATTGTCGGCTCCTGTGGAATCTTGCGGCAAGGAACCATAATCCAGTCCGTTTGGTTCCGAAGTCATGTTCACAGGCATGATTCTACCGATTTTCGGCCGAGTCTGCGAAGCCTCCGAAACCTGCTTGTTGATGTCCATGTTTGCTCTCCGTTCGTTTATGGGGAACATAGGTTAGTTCACGGCTGCGCCGCCGCTCGGGCGGACCTTCTCCCTTGCGCCAAGCGGCCGGAGCGCAGTTCTTTCTCCCGCCAGGATAAGCACACAGGGCCAGGGCGGAACCGGGTACCAGCCCGCCCGGCCTCATGACATCGCCTCACCTTTTCCCTCGCGGCCAAAGCGGTTAACCTAATCGCGAACCGCGTCGCATGCCCAATAATTGCAATCAAAGAATTGCTGAGTCTGATTGTCGGCTCCTGTGGAATCTTGCAGCAAGGATTCATAGTACAGTCCGTTTGGTTCCGAAGGCATGTTCACAGGCATGATTCTACCGATTTTCGGCCGAGTCTGCGAAGCCTCCGAAACCTGCTTGTTGATGTCCATGTTTGCTCTCCGTTCGTTTATGGGGAACATAATTGTCCAACAGGCTCACTTGCTGCGCCTGTATTTCCTGCATGTTTCAACATATAAAAGGCCTTCAAAGTTTGGGCCACAAAATACTTATTCTGCCTGCAAAACTGCGCAAAAACTGAACCTTGCTGGGTTCTTGTCTTGCTTATGCAACCTCCCCCGCAAAAAAGGGCTATGGAGCACTTCAGACACTCCGGCATATTTGCAAGATACCTGTTCCGGTATGTGTCCCTCAACTCGAAGTATCTGACTTCCCCTCCGGAAAGGGTGCCGATGCGCTTCTGCCTGTCCCCGGCTTCTTCCAGGCATTCGTAAATATCTCCCAAGAAATCCACGGCATAGTGCGAGTTGGAGCTGACCGCGCAGTATCTGGGCTGCCACCAATTTCTTGTGGTCTTAACATTCATAATCTGCTCAAGAAAATCGAAACTTTGAATAGGAGGTTTCTGCTGTTTGATGGCCACATCCATGAAGAGCTGGGAAAAAATATCCATTTCAGTCGGTGAAATATCTTTGGCATGAAAAGAATGTACGGGTGCGAAGTAAACCTCTATGCCTTGATGGCCCAGGATATTTTCCTGCACCAGATACTCCACTAGCTCCCGGGTGGATTCGAGCCTGTCTGGATGAAGATGGATCCGGATAATGGCCGTGGACTTGGCCTCAACTATATTATGCAGGGCGCCAATCATCTTGGCAAAGGTGGGAGCGCCGGAGGGAGAAATCCGGGTGGCGTCATGAAAGAGCTGTCCCCCGTCCAACGTCACCTGGACGTTATTGATTTTTCCCGGCTGAGGACCCAGCAAGTCCAGCATCTGCGGTAACATCAGCGCGTTGGTGGCCGTGGAGACCACAATCCCCTGCTTCTGGGCATAAGCCAGAATCAGCTCTATGGCACCGCGGTTGCCCGGCAGCATTGGCTCGCCGCCGAAAAGAATGAACCGCAGCCGATTTCCCGGAATGTCGGGGAACAACTTGCCAAAATAGTTACGGAAAAAATCATCCACAAAGGACTCGCTCATTACGGAGTGGGGCTGAGTTTGCCTGATGTTGTCCTGAAAGCAGTAAGTGCACGCCAGATTGCATTTGTACGTCAGGATGAAGGTAAGCATCTTGCCTAGCAAGGCACGTTTGTTCAAGTCAGCGTCCCGCTCCGCGATGACCTGCACCAGCTTACTCAATTCTTCCTGTTCCTCTTTGATGGAAAAGCGGGTAAGGTGCCCCCGTTTGATCAAATACTCCTTTTCAGCCGGCATGAGGAAAGAGAGGTTCCCCCCTGGCTTAAATGAAACCAGTTTACGGGCAATCTCAGAAGTAACCACGTCAATGCACATGGAAAAACCATTGTACAAAAGAGAATTACCTTCGCCTACCTCCACCGCGTTAAGGAAACCGCTCGGCCGCAGACCCTCTTCTCCCTCTGCCTGACCAAACCGGCCGCGCCTGATCCGGCCCGCCACTGGCCGGTAAGGGGGGCTCTCCTCATCACAGTTGTTGCTCGCCAACATGCCCGCCTTCCGGTCTTCTATCAACCGGTTGAAATTTCTATGCCTCGCCCCACGCCCTAAGGTCTGTCCTTCCCTCCCGGTGCCTGCCGGCCGAGATGGCCAGACAAACATGGCCCCGGGCACACGTCCCGCCTGAAGGGCAAAAGCCACAGGCGCCGGCCGCTGTCGGCGGCCGCACGACACCTAAAACACGGCCGTTACGACCATCCGTGTCCGGCTAGGATCGGGACCGGCTTTGTGGGTCTAGGAGGTGGGAGAGAGGGGATACGCCAAGTTGATCAGGATGGGCACGATTCGCGGCTGACTCCACTTTGCCAGGCTCCGCTTGGTTCCCCACATTCCACGGGGACCGATTGCTTGCCCTCCTAGAATCCCTGAGAGGCCAGATTTGACCGCTAAGGGAATAATTTCGACGCTTATTATGAGATAATTATATACCAAGCCGGCCGGACCGTGTCAAGAACAACCTAGGCCCAATTTGTATGTAGTCAGCGAGTTTACCAATCTAGAAAATTATTAATTTTATAGTTATGGTGCCCTCTTCAATAGAGCCCTAACATACCCTGACGGGAGCTGCCCTCGCCATGAGTCAAGGTATATCTCTCGGGCCGAGACTCTCGTGTCGGCCTCATCTTTTCCAGATATGGCCGGCTAGGCTGTCTCTGCCTTGATTGCGTCCGCGAAAAAGGCCGTTCGTCAGGCGAGTGGACCACTATCTTGACTTTTTTGTCGTCACCCGAACTCAAGGGAGGCAAATGATCCATTGACCTCGCCCGAGCCCGACCCACGTCACAGGCCCCGGGGTGTTGAGCCCGGCCGTTATCCCGGAAATCCACTCCTAGTCGCCAAGTCGATCCTGGATGAGGCTGAGTCCTTTTATCTATTGACAGTCAGAAAAGGCCGGTCAATAATATGAGAAAATAGCGATTGTGCGACTGCGGATGAGCATCTGACTGAAAACAGCGCTCCCAAGACGCGGGTCTTGCTGGGCTCATCCTGTCCCTCACACAGCGATTCGAATCTCTTCAAAAACTCACCCTGGACCAGTTTGACCCCGGCCGCCGTTTTGACGGCAGACCCTGCATCTTGATTGCGATCTATTCAGATCGGTTCCCAGGCTCGGGGAGAGGCATGTACTGCCTGAAGTGCCAATCCGATAACAGGGAAGGGGCCAAGTTTTGTCGTGAGTGCGGCTCCGAGCTGTGGCCTACATGCCCAAATTGTGGTGCCGGGAACCTGCCGGGAGACAAGTTCTGTAGTGAGTGCGGTCGGGATCTGCACCGGCCCAAACAAGTCCCGACCATTGATTACGACCAGCCCAGGTCCTACACCCCAAAACACCTGGCTGACAAGATTCTCACCTTACGGAGTTCCATCGAAGGCGAGCGCAAGCTCGTGACCGTCATGTTCGCTGACGTGGCCGGTTCCACGGCCATGTTCGAGAACCTCGATCCGGAAGACATCCACCAGATCATGGACGGGTGTTTTCGTATCCTCATGGACGAAATCCACCGCTACGAGGGTACTGTCAACCAGTTCAGAGGTGATGGCGTGATGGCCCTTTTCGGCGCACCACTGGCCCACGAGGGTCACGCCCAGAGGGCCTGTCTGGCCGCCCTGGGCATACAGCGGGTCATGAAGGATTACCGCCAGGAAATGAAGGCACGGTTTGCGATCGAGTTCAAAATGCGGATCGGCCTCGACACGGGCCTGGTGGTCGTCGGCTCGATCGGTGACGATTTACGAATGGATTACACCGCCGACGGCGACACCGCCAACCTGGCCTCGAGGATGGAGGGCCTGGCCAAGCCCGATACCATTCTGGTCTCCGGCAACACCTATAAGCTGATCGGGGAATACTTCGAGTTCGAACCCTTGGGTCAGGTCCAGCTCAAGGGCAAGAAGGGGCCCCAGGAGGCCTACATACTGTTGAGGCCCGGCGAGGTCGGGACCCGAATCGCGGCCTCGGCGGCCAAGGGTATGACCAGATTCGTCGGTCGAGAGCGTGAGCTCGATGCGGTCAAAGAGGCCTTCGAGAAAGTCCAATCAGGCCAGGGCCAGGTGGTCGGTATCGTCGGTGAAGCTGGGGTCGGCAAATCGAGGCTGCTCTTCGAACTGCGCCAAGCGCTGCCCCAGAGGGGACTCACCTACCTCGAGGGGCACTGCCTCCATTACGGCGGTTCCATGCCGTACCTGCCCATCCTGGACGTTTTCAGGTCCTTTGTCGGCATCAAGGAGGGCGAGCGGGAGTCTGTCATCAGGAAAAAAATGAAACAGAGGATCCTCGGATTGGATCAGAATCTTCGAAACGTTCTCCCTCCGTTCCAGGAACTCCTTTCTCTGAAGGTATACGATCAGGAATACGCCCAACTCGAACCCAAACAGAAACGAGAAAAGACCTTCGAGGCCATCAGGGACCTGCTGGTTCGGGGCAGTCAGGAGCAGCCGATAGTGCTTGCCGTCGAGGACCTGCACTGGATCGACAAGACCTCCGAAGAATTCCTGGACTACATGATCGGCTGGCTGCCCAACACTCGCATTCTGCTCATCCTTCTCTATCGCCCCGAATACACCCACGGGTGGGGGAGCAAGTCCTATTACAGCAAGATCGGAGTGCATCAGCTTTCGGCCGGCACCAGCGCCGAGCTGCTCAGGGCCATCCTGGAGGGTGGCAAAGTGGCGCCCGAACTCAGGGAACTGATCCTTGGCCGGGCGGCGGGCAATCCCTTTTTCATGGAAGAGCTGACTCAGAGTCTGTTGGAAAACGGATCGATCCTCAAACAGGGGGACCGATACGTCCTGAGCGCCAAACCATCAAACATTCGTGTGCCGGACACGGTTCAGGGAATCATCGCCGCCCGGATGGACCGTCTGGAGGAGGGCCTCAAGCGTATCATGCAGATCGCTTCGGTCATCGGTCGGGAGTTCGCCTTTCGCATTCTACATGCCATCACCGATAAGCAAGAGGACCTCAAAGCCAATCTGATTCTTCTTCAGGGCCTGGAGTTCATTTACGAGAAGCGGCTGTTTCCTGAACTGGAGTACATCTTCAGACACGCTCTCACCCAGGAGGTGGCCTACGACAGCTTGCTGGTCAAGCGCCGCAAGGAGATTCATGAAAGGATAGCCCGAGCCATTGAGGGGCTTTACGCCGAGCGGCTTGAGGAATTCTACGAGATGCTGGCCTATCACTATTCCAAGAGTGAAAACGTCTCAAAGGCCTGTCAGTATCTGAAACTGTCAGGCGACAAGGCCAGGGGCAACTTCTCAACGTCGGAAGGGTTCAGTTTTTACAGGGAGGCCGCCAACCTGCTTCGCAATCAGCCTGAGACCAGCGACAACATCCGGGATCGTCTGGAGATTCTCCAGGCAATGGCCCGTCAAATACTAGTCCTGGGTCATCTTGAGGGTTCGTTGGAAATCTTAAGGGAGGGCGAAAGCCTGGCTCAAGACCTGGGGGATCGAAAAGCCCTTGCTCACTTCCAGACCAGTATTGGGATCTACTACATCATTTCGGGTAGTGATCCAAAAAAGGGGAGAAGGTATATCAAGAGAAGCCTGGGTGAGTCCGAACTGTCAGGGGAGTTTGAAATCGTAATTCCCGTATCAATGGACCTGATTTATTCCTATTTTGCTGAAGGGAAGCTCTTAACAGTGTGCCAGGTTGCGCCAAAGGTTATTGACCTCATTGAGAAGACACATACCGAACGTGAACAGTTCGGCCGGCTGGATAACGTATATTCGGTGATGAATGGCCTGTGGGGGATGAGCCTCGGGGAAATCGGGAACTTTGCCGAGGGAGAGCGATTGCTCGAGAAAGGCCTGTCCTTTGCCCATGAAATTGATAACCTACTCAGCCTCGCCCTTGTCGAAATGGGTTATGGCAGGTTTTGCTTTACCAAGGGTGATGCTGAAAGCCAGGTTAATCATTTTCGCTCGGCCATCGAGGCCCTGGAGAAGAATCAATTCCGTATCCTACTGGGTCCGGCATGGGCCTGGTCGGGCCGGGGCTACTCTTTTTTGGGTCAGACCGACACAGCTCTCCAATGCGCGGAGAAGGGATTGAAAATGCACACCGACCTTGGTGCGCCATTTATGCTGGGAAGCATTCACCTGACCCTTGGTGAGATTCATCTGCAACTGGGCGACCTCGAAAAGGCCCTGATCCATGTCGAACAGGCGGTGGATCTGTCACAAAAGAACAATGAAAGGATGTTTGAGGCGGAAAGCCGGATAACCTGGGGAAGGGTCATCGCAGCCAGAGACAAGACCAAATTTGACGAGGCACAAGAACGGATATTAGAGGGGACGAGCATACTCGAGGAGTTGGAAATTAGGCCGCTTTACGCCGTGGGTCTTTTCCATCTGGGAGAGCTTTACGCGAACGCAGGCCAAAGGGACGCGGCCGTCGAGAGCCTGAAAAAGGCCGAAGAGATGTTCCAGGAAATGGGCATGTTCTACTGGCCGGGCAAGACCAAAGAGGTGTTGGCGTCTCTACGATGATCGGTCTTTTGTCACCCCGGACAGGAAATAATCCTGAATCAGTCCGCCTGCATGATGTCAGCGAGTTCGGCCGCTTCAGGGCTGATTTTTAAGTTAGAGTACCGGTCCCCTCCAGTCGTGGGCGATTAGCGTTGTACCACCGACGCCGGGCCAGGGTGCGTTACTTCAGGTCGGCCCGGCGCTCCAGGCTGGCTTTTAGAAACCGCCTGGGATTGTGGTAAGTCAGTTTGGTGAACATATCATCAGTCAAGTTGCTCTTATCCTTGAACGGTGCTATCCACTCCTCTTCATTCCATGTGTGAGCCGTGGTGGGCCAATCGGAACCGAACAGAATCTTTTCGTCAACCCGGGAACCATTGTTCGACAAAATGGCGACCAGGTCAGGATCGACATCGGAGTCCGGGCAGGAGAGCACGCTGTCTCTTTTAGACTCATCGGCTAGCAGATACTTCATGTCCGAAAAATAGCGACGCGGTTTGACGTGGGCTATGTCATTATATGACACGTCGGTGTAGACATTTGGATATTTCCTCATCAGACATACGATATCATTACGCCAGCGACGAGCCCTCCGCGCCCGTTCGTATTTCAAATCCTTGGACGTGTCCTGTCCCGGCTTGCCAGGCCGGGAAAGGCCGGCGTCAATACCTTCCCTCAAATGCCGGCATGGATCTTGTCCCTCCGAAAAAATAGGGTCATCGGCGGCATGCCGACTGGCGTAATGGCCTCCGAAGTGGGCCAGATTGAGCACCAGGCCGGGAAATTGGTCCAGGACCCGGGCCCAGTTGTAGGGCCGGCACAGATTGCTGCGCAGGCCGGGCGCCCGGCTGAGAACGTCCGACACAGCGCCCCCCGGGGAACAATGAGCGGTGATGGGAACCCCTTCGGACTCGGCCCATGTGTATAACTCGCTTAGCGCCCGGCGGGCCCGGCCCTGATTGACCGGCGACTCCGGCACGACGTGGAAGCCCAGCGCTGGATCAAGCTTGACCCCTCCAAAACCCAGACGTGAAACCGCTTCCACGGCCGTCACCAGGCCTCCCTTGCGACGGGGGTCGAACATCACAAAAGGCATAAACCGACCCGGATGGCGGAGCATCTGCTCGTGCATCACGGCCACCTGGTAGTTATACTCCATCACCACTTCACTGGACAGGCTGGTAAAAGTGGCGTCCCACATCAGCGGCGTGGCCACATCAATATTGGCTCGATTCATTTGCTCGACGTAAAGATCGGCCACTTTGCTCGGGTTTTCTTTGAATATTCGTATTGCCTCGAACAACCGCCGACCAGGAAGGCCGGAAAGTCCTACGGCATAGCCGACGCCCGATATTATAGACAACAGGTAAAAGACGACTTTCATCGGATATGATTTGATGAACCTTTTATTTAACCGGGATGGTAATTTTTTTGCCCACCCTTCAACCATTTTGCCTCCAGGTAACCGGGAGGCGATAGTGGCCGAAGCCTTGAGCCCGGGCAATATCCAGCGCAGCTTGTAGAACGCGTGGTAGTAATACTCGTCGGGAATGCTGTCGAAGTTAATCAGGTGCATGTGACAATTGTAAACCTGATGTCTGGGCGGCGATAGCTGGTCCGTCATGTTACCCCCCCGCGGTCAGTAATCGCCAACTATTCGGTGGCCAGGTCACGATGTTCCCCGGACTAAAGCTCCCCTCGGTTGATCAGGTCCTTCACTCGCTGTGGCTCTCCCTCAAGAACTCCCCACCGGGAGGGTACTGACTCGATGCGCAACAGGCTATGCTTCAAAAATCGGGTCGGGTTGTCATAGGCCAGTTTCTTGAACAAAGGGGCGGGAAGTTTGGCCTGGTCTTGAAAAGGCCTGGCCCACTCCTTGTCGTTCCAGGTGTGGGCCGTCTGGGGCCAATCGGAACCAAACAGGATCTTTTCGTCAACCGGGTAACCCTTCCCGGCCGGGTCCTTTAACATCTCGACCAGTTCAGGGTCGATTCTCAGGCCGTCAAGCTTGGCCTTTGCCGTTTTTTCATCGAACTCCCACTTCTGTTGCAGCATCAGTTGCTTGGTCTTCTCATCGGTCAACAGGAATATCAGTTCGTCAAAATAGTCGTCAGGGTCGAGCAGGGCCCGGTCGTGGTAGGACACATCGGTATAGACGTTGCGGTAGCTCCGCATCAGATCCAGAATGTCATTGCGCCAGCGCCGAGACCGCTGGGCGTAATTGATCCGCCTTCGACCGGCCGTCCTCCTGGCTACCTGCGTGGACCGCCGTCGATCGTCGGACAAATCCAGGGGTGAGTGGCCTAAGAAACCTCGACCCCACACACCGACCGGTCTGGTGAGCCTCCTTTCCTGGCCGTAATATCCCCCGAAATGGGCCAGGTTTAACACCAGATGACGGAATTCTTCCAGCACCCGACGCCAGTTGTAGGGTCGGGCCAAGTTGTTTCTCAAAGAAGGATCGTAGCTGACGATGTCCGAGACCGCCCCGCCCTGGGAACAATGGACCGTTATCGGTACCCCCTCGTCCTCAGCCCAACGATAGAAAGCACGCAGGGCCTGGCAGGTATTTATATCGTTGACCGGCGATTCGGGGTCCGGGTGAAAACCCAGGGCCGGATAGACCTTCACCCCGCCAAAGCCCAGACGCATTACGGCGTCCTTGGCCATCCTCACACCTTCTTCGCGCCGGGGATCAAACATCACAAAGGGCAAAAACTTGCCCGGATGGCGGATCATCTGCTCCTGGATCAGAGCAACCTGATATTCGAAAGGTACCTCCGCCCGGCTGGAACTCATGGCACGTCCCAGGTCTATCATCAGCGGCGTGGCCACGTTGATGCCGGCCTCGTCCATCTGGGAGACGTAATAATCGGCCACATCGTTCATGTCCATTTTGAACAAGTTTAACATTTCAGACACCCGCCGCCCCAATAGCCTCCTGAACCCTAGGGCATGGGGGACGCCCGTCACGATCGAAGCCAATTCGGCTAAGACTCGTATCGTTGGTGACTTGATTAACCTTTCATTCAACCTCGACGGCAGTGATTCGGAAATTTTGGCTAAAAAACGGGCCTTGGAGAGTTGGGAAATCAACCCCGTCGACGTCCTGAGCCAGGGGAATATCCAACGCAGACGGTAAAAAAAAGAGTCGTAATAATCGTCCGGGGTGATCGCGAAGTTGAACAGGTGCATGTGACAGTTGTAAACAGGATGTTCGATCGACCTTTTGCCTTCCGCCATTTCTCCTCCCCATTGACTGTTTCACCGTCTCGCCCAGGCTGACGATGCCGCCACGAAAGAAGTCGGGTGGCGGATTGTCACTCCCTCCCTCACCCGAGTGAAGAGAGGACAACCACCGGCCCTTCTAGGCCTGAAGCCAGCTAAGGCCGACGCTTACGGTTTTTCCTGGTGATGGGACTCCCCCCGGGTCCTGTAATCAGTCTGTTCCTGTCGCCGACAAAAGAGGGTTCTGTCGCTACTCGGCCACCACGGCCCAAGCGACGATCAAGACGGACCAGTACCATTGTTTTGGGGGATAACTGATTATCTGTGAGGAATTGAGGAACAGCGTCCTGTTTGAGATGAGCCCAACGGGATCCGCACCGATCAACCGGCGTGTCTGGTCCGATGCTCACCCTATTATTGTGGTATCGCTTGCCCCCGATGTACTTTATTGAAAGCATACATTCATTTTCTCTGTCAAGGAAAAAGTTATCATTTTTTATTTGAAGTGGGCTATATAACAAGACTTAGTGATGATGCCCCTAGTACTATACTACATTTAGTAATTTAGGCCAGACATTCTCCCTGACTGGTCGTCCACCTGCTGGTGAGTATAGAGATCACCCGACATCAGCCGACCAGCAGGTGGATATCAAAGAATCTGGGCGCATGAATGTAGGGGCGATAAGGGCCGCCATGCTATGAAGTCAAACCGAACCAATTCAGCTATCCCGAACAGACCTTGGCGGATATCGCCCTTGCCGAGAGTCAAAATATATCTCTCGAGCCGAGACTCTCGGGCCGGGCTCATCCTTTCAAGATATGATCGGCTAGCCTAGCTCGGCCTGGACTGCAGCCGCGAAAAAGGCCAGTCGTCAAGCGAGTGGACCATTATATTGACTTTTCACAAACGTGCGAGAGTCAATAGAGGGTGTCCATTACTGCTGGCCGAACAGTTCCTTGGGACCACCGGCCTTGGAGGCCGGCTTTCATGCCAAGGTTCCATGCCTTACTGGACCACGGCGCGAGGCCTTGGAGTTCAAGGATCATCCGAGACATGGTTTGTTTTAAAGGGGAATGTCAGACCCTTGGCCGATATTGCTCCCTGCCCTCACACCCGTTGACGACCTACCAATTCCGGTCGGAGCCAACGCACTCTCCTCGGTCCCGATGTTCAAGCAGATGATTTCAAAAGCCTTGTGGCCAGGTACAAGCCAGGTTCGCGGCCATGTGTGTGCTGGCAGTCACGTTGCGGCACTTTGATTGATGGTCCTCGTCAAGGTGAAGGAGGGGCTTCACTGTTTGTAACGACCCATAAGTTTGACCTTGGTGAGAACAATTGTCCCAGACATGGTAGTAATTTCACGATGTTAGATATAGGTAAAAAATATTAAGCATTACAAAACATTTTCCTTGACAAGTTTAGTCTGAGTGATCTATATTGGAATATACCGGGGCCACAGGAACCTAGCCTCAGCCAAAAACGTCTCATGTAAGGTCTGTTCATGGGCGAAGAAATGGGGACCAGAATTCGGAAGGCCCGTCAGAAATCGGGGCATACTCTTGCCCAGGTTTCCGAAGGCACCAGTCTCTCGAAAGGCTTCCTCAGCCAGGTCGAGCGCGGACTTACTGAACCTTCCATTTCCTCCCTCAAGAAAATTGCCAGACATCTTGGAACCAATGTCATCGATTTGGTCGCCGATGACGTGGCGCACCAAACCTATCCATCCTCAATGCCTCAGACAGAGGGCGTCCCTAACAATCATCGAGGGCACCAGCCGCTGAAAAGCACCTACCGCGAAGACATCCAGGTCGTGAGGAGGGGCCGCCGCAAAAGCTTGTCCTTCCCGGGATCGCCCCTTAGTTATGACCTATTGACGCCTGACCTCAACCGCCGAATTGAAGTCCTTTACCTTCGGGCCAAACCAGGGGCCAGTTCGGGCGATGAGCTGATAGTGGACCCACCAGGCGAGAAATTCGGACTGGTCTTGAGCGGGTGCGTCGAAGTGACGGTCGGGAACGTCAGTTACGAACTAAGACAAGGGGACGCCATTTACTTCCCGTGTCACTTCCCGCATTCCTGGCGCGTCTGCGAAAACGAGCCTATTCGACTCATTTGGGTGATGAGTCCCCCGTCCTTTTAGACCAGGCAAGGCCAAAGTAAAGCCAACCGACCTTGGGGGGGGCGAGAAGGAACAAATAGCGTCATGTGGTTTAGTGACAGCGAACAGGTTAACTGCGAGTAAACCTATCTGACGCTGTCCTGGCAATCTAACACAGGGGGAACCTAATGGAAAAGTACTGGGGAAAGCACCAGGGAAAAAGTCCATCGACTGACAAACCCGAGCGACGAGAAGTAACCAGGCGGCAGTTCTTGAAAACCAGCGGCGCGGTCGGGGCCGGGGCTGGAATCACCATTTTCGTCCCAAATTTGTCCTTGGCCGACCGGAAGAAGGGCCCGATCCACGTCGGTCTTTTGCCTCCACTGACGGGTGTGGCCAGCATCTATGGCAAGGAGATCTCCCAGGCTGGCGAGCTGGCTGTGGAGATGATCAACGAGGCCGGCGGGGTGTTGGGACGCAAGGTCAAATTGTTCATCCAAGATGACGGCACCATGCCCAACACGGCGGTGCCGGCAGCGGAGCGTCTGGTCAAGAAGTACAAGTGCGTGATGATCTGCGGCGACCTGATGTCCAACTCTCGGATTGCCGTCGACAACCAGGTGGCCGAACCCCTCAAGATAGTCATGAACAATTTCAGCTTCTACGAGGGGAGCATCTGCGGCCGCTACTTCTTCCACATGGCCGCCGTGCCCAATCAGCAGATCGACCGGATGATCCCCTGGATGCTCAAGAAATACGGCAAACGCTTCTATTTCGTGGGCGACAACTACGAATGGCCGCGCGGTTCCATCGCCGCTTGCAAGGCGGCCCTGAAGAGGGCCGGCGGTAAGGTTGTCGGGGAGGAGTACAACCCGATCGGCACCTCGGACTTTTCCTCGATGTTGATGCGCATCAAGCGGGCCAAGCCCGACGTAGTCGTGCCCTACGAGGCCGGGACCGACCAGGACGCCTTCCTCAAACAGTTCACCGCCGCCGGCCTCAAGAAGCATACGGCCGTGGTCATGGGGCATTATGACGAGGCGATGATGCCCGGTCTGAAACCCGAGGTCCGCAAGGATTTTTACTCTTGCAACACCTACTTCATGACCGTTCCTACTCCAGAAAACAAAAAGTTTCTGGCCCGGTTGCGCAAGAAGTTTGGCAAGAAGGCCATTTTGACCAACTTCGGGGAAGCGGTGGCTCCGTGTATGTGGATCTGGGCCAAGGGCGTGGCCAAGGCGGGCACGACCAACCCGAGCTCGGTGGTCAGGGCCCAAGAAGGCGGTCCGGGCCAGAAATACGGCCTTAGTGTCAAAGCCCCCTCCGGCAAGGTCACGGTGGTCAAGCAGAATCACCACTGCGTGGTGACGACGTATCTCACCAAGTGTCAGGCCAATGGCACCTTCAAGATTCTGGAGACATGGCCCAATCAAGAACCGGTTATTCCGAAACGTTACGGCGGTTGTGTAGCCTCGGTCCAGTATGGCTGTCGGCCCTTGAAAAAGAAGAAGTGTCCTCCCTTCCCCGGTGGTTAAAACCACCCTACTCCTTTGGCGCTCCGGCTCCGACCGCTGACCTCCATGGTCGGGGCTGGGGAGCCGCTTCGGAGCGGGCCTAGACTTTGAACGTGTTTCGTGGTCGGTGGGCTTCGGCCCCCGGCCCTCCAAGAGGGACAAGGGTAAAATGGAATCGGCCCTGGTCCAGTTCTTCAACGGTCTCAGCTATGCGGCAATCCTGGGACTGATCGGCGTCGGATTGGCCATCACCCTCGGCCTGATGGGGGTGATCAATTTGGCCCACGGCGAGTTTCTGATGTTGGGGGCCTATGTAGTCTGGCTTTCCAATTTCGTCTTCGCCAATTTCTGGGTTGGGGTCGTCTTGGCGGTCGTTTCCGTGGCCCTGTTCGGTCTGGTGATCGAGCGCGTGTTGATCAGGTATTTGTACCACCGGCCCATGGACACCATCCTGGCCACTTGGGGGTTGGGCATCGTCATCCGCGAACTGGTAATGACCATCTTTGGTAAGAACAACAAGGTCATTGAAGCCCCGTTCACCGGTTTCGTTTCTTTCCTGGGCATCGAGTACTCGGCCTATCGACTGTTCATCATCGGCGCGGCCATCGTGGTGCTGATCGGCGTGCTAGTGTTCTTTCTCCGGACGGATTTCGGCTTGAAGGCCCGTGCCATTTTGGCCAACAAGGAGATGGCCTCATCGCTGGGCATCAACACCGATCGGGTTAACATGATCACCTTTGCCATGGGGGCCGGTCTGGCAGCCTTGGCCGGCGCCTTGATTGCGCCCATTTTCATTGCCGGTCCATACATGGGCCTGGAATGGCTGGTGGGTGCCTTCTTCGTGGTTGTCATCGGAGGGGTAGGCAGCATCTGGGGCCCCATCGGGGGAGCATCGGTGATCGGAGGTTCTCAGGGCGTGGTCGAGTATTTCCTGAACCCGGTGGTCGCTAAGGTCATTATCCTTTTGATCGCGATTGTGGTGGTGCGCATGAGACCGCAAGGTCTATTTGCGGCCAAATGAGTCGCGATCGGTTCATTAAATTCGCCGTCGGGGCGCCGACCTGACAATCGAGGGGTGGGTAGTGGTAGTTTCCCTGATTTCCACCAACAACGGCGAACCGAAACTGGTCTACGCCGTGGCCCTAGCTGCCTTGCTGCTGTTCCCTTTGGTGGGGGGAGACCTTCACACGGTTCTTGTGGCCAGGTTCCTATGCCTGGCGATTCTGGCGATGAGCCTCGACTTGCTTTGGGGAGTGGGCGGACTTTTAAGTTTCGGCCACGGCGCTTTCTTTGGACTGGGTGGCTACGCCCTGGGGCTGACGCTCAAGTACCTCGATTTCCCTGGGGTGACCTACCTGGGGCTCCTCCTGGGTATTTTCGGTCCTATGGCCGTGGGTGCCATATTAGGGTACTTCCTCTTTTACGGTCAGGTAAGCGGGATCTACTTCGGGATCATCACCCTGGCCTTCACAACCATCTGCATGTCGCTCGCCATTTCCACCTTTCTAGTCACCGGCGGGCAAAACGGGCTTTACGGCACCTTCCTCCGGCCGAAATTCGGCATCCCCGGTCTGTGGGAATACGAACGAACCCTGGTGACCAATGTGGCCAACTACTATACGGCCATGGTGGGGTTTGTCCTGTCCTTTGCCTTTTGCCGGTTTCTGCTCCGAAGACCGATCGGAAAGATCCTCTTGGCGATCAAGGACAACGAGGATCGGCTCACATACCTGGGTTACAACGTGCCCAAGATCAAGACCTGGATTTTCTCCATTGCCTGCGGCATGGCCGGCTTTGCCGGGTGCATGTCGGTGCCCATCCGCTTTTTGGCCCCGCCGGTTTTCGGGATGATGTTTTCGGTCTCGGTCATCATCTGGGTGGCTGTCGGAGGCCGGGGCAATCTATGGGGCGCCATTTTGGGCACATTGGTGGTCAATTACATGCAGTTCTGGCTGAGTACACAGTTCGGCAATCTGTGGGTCCTGTTCATGGGCGTCTTCTTCGTGTTGGTGGTCGTTTTCGAGCCCGACGGCCTGATCGGTCTATACAACCGCCTGTACAGGCTTGTCAGGAGACGTCTGCCCCAGGAACCGGACCAGGATCTGGTCTGCCATGATAACGCCGTTAAGCGGGGCGAGTAATCATGGCCGAAGCCCTCTTGGAGGTGAAGAACTTGAGCAAAAGTTTCGGCGCCCTGGTGGTCACCAACGACGTGAGCCTTCGTTTCCAGGCCGGTACCCTACGCTGCATCATCGGCCCCAATGGGGCGGGCAAGACCACTCTTTTCAACTTGATTACCGGGGCGATCAAGCCGGACGGGGGACGAGTCATCTTCGACGGCGAGGACATCACCAATCTCCGCCCCTTCCAGATCAGCCGACGTGGCATTGTCCGTAAGTTCCAGGTACCGACGGTGTTTGAGGAACTGACAGTCGCTGACAACTTGAAACTAGCCGCCTTGGGCTACAAGAAGCTTCGTAAACTTGCTTGGTCGAACAAGGCTGTGGCCATGGTGAAGGACGAAACGGAATCGATCATGGAACTGATCGGTCTGTCGGACCTGAACGGTACCCTGGCCTCCCGACTTTCCCACGGTCAAAGCCAGTGGCTCGAAATCGGCATGGCCCTGGCCAGGCGGCCCCGGTTGATGCTTCTCGACGAACCCACGGCCGGCATGTCGCCTCATGAGACCATAACAACGTCGCAAATAATCAGAAAGGCTTCCCAGGACATCACCACGGTCGTCATTGAGCACGACATCAAGTTTTTGAAGGAGATCGGGCGGGAAGTGACCGTTCTCCACAAGGGAAGCATTCTGGTCGAGGGCACGTTCAAGGAGATCGAGAACAACGACCTGGTCCGTGACGTTTATCTGGGAAGGCGCGGCTAGAGATGCTGCTGGAAGTGAACGATCTGTCGGTTTTTTACAAAGAGAGTTGCGCCTGCACCGGCGTGAGCCTCGGAGTGGACAAGGGTGAGGCCGTGTGTCTCTTGGGACGCAACGGGGTGGGCAAGACCACGCTTCTCAAATGCATCATGGGTTTGTTGGCCAACCGGAGCGGCACCAAAACATTCGAGGGTAGAGACATAACCCGGCAGAAGCCCTTCGAGGTGGCGCGCCAGGGAATGGGATACGTGCCACAGGGACGAATGATCTTTGCCAATCTTTCCGTGGCGGACAATCTGAAACTGGGCACCATGGCCAGTAGCGGAAAAGCAAAGCGGGTGCCGGACATAGTCTTCGATTACTTCCCCGTTCTGAAGGACCGCTTAAACCAGAAGGGTGGCACCTTGAGCGGAGGGGAACAGCAGATGCTGGCCGTGGGCCGGGCCTTGGCAAGTTTCCCGAAAGCCGTTCTCCTTGACGAGCCCTCCGAGGGATTGTCTTCCCTCGCCACCCAGGAACTGGTCGAGGTCCTCAAAAGGCTGGTTAGGGAGACGGACCTCGCTATCCTGCTGGTAGAGCAAAACCTGGACATGGCCCTGGAGACGGTTTCTCGGGGGTACGTTATGGAGAAGGGTTGTATCGTGGCCCAAGGTGACGTCGCTGAACTGGAAAGCGACGAGGTCGTGAAATCTCACTTAATCATATAACCGGCCACTCTGAACAGGGGGTGCAAAATTGAAAACCTTTGAATACCTCGAACCGAAAACCTTGCAAGAAGCAATCGCCGCACTCAAGGAGTGGGGTGAAGGCGCGCGCCTCTTGGCCGGAGGAACGAACCTGGTCCCGGCCATGAAGGCGCGGACTAGAACTCCTGGATGCATCGTCAACCTCAAGGGCATCGAGGGCCTGGACGAAGTGCACGAGGACAAGTCCGGAATCCGCATCGGAGCCCTAGTTCGTCTGTCCGATCTGGCCCAGACCGATGTGCCTCGGCGGCGCAAGTTTGCCGCCTCGGTGGAAGAGCGCATTCCGTTGTTGCTACGACAGATAATCGGCCTGATGGCTAACCCCCAGGTGAGAAACGTGGCCACCCTGCCGGGCAATCTGGCCTGGGGTTCTCCGGCGGCGGATTCGGCTCCTCCCCTATTGGCTCTGGACGCCCAACTTGCGGTTCTGGGGTCCTCTGGAGAAAGGACCATTGATTTGGATGAGTTCTTCAAAGGGCCAGGCGAAACCGCTTTGGGAGCAGACGAGGTTATCACCCAAGTCGTGATTCCGGACAAGTCCCTCAAAAAGTCGGGGGATTCCGTCAAACTCATGAAGCGCAAGGCCAACACACTGGCCGTGTGCAGCGCGGCCGTGTCCTTTACCAAGGCCAGCGGCAAGGGTATCAAGGACGTCCGGATTGCGGTGGGGGCGGTGGCGCCGGTACCGATGCGGGTCAAAGCAGCCGAAAAGTTGCTGGAAGGCCAAGTCGCGGACGATGACCTGCTGATCAAGGTCAAGGAGGAAGTGGCTGCGGCGATCACCCCTATCACCGACGTCCGCTCTACCGCGTGGTACCGCAAACAGGTCACACCGGTCCTGGTGGAACGGTGCATCAAGACCGCTTTGTCCTGAATTGGCGTCAACAGAATATAAAAGGGGCAAATTATGGCTCAAGCAATAGAACTCAAGGTCAACGGGGTAACGCACCAGGTCCTGGTCGAACCCCATCGGACTCTTATGGAAGTGTTGCGTAACGAACTGGGCCTGTATGGGACCAACCGCGGGTGTGAAAAGGGAGACTGCGGGGCCTGCACAGTTCTGCTGGATGGAGTGCCGGTGAATTCCTGCCTAGTGCTGATCATGGACGCCAAAGGCAAGGAGATCACCACCATCGAGGGGCTGTCCTCGAACGGCGATCTTCATCCTCTTCAGGAGGCCTTTTATGAGACGGCTGCTACCCAATGCGGATTCTGTTCCTCGGGCATGATTCTCAGCGCCAAGGCGTTGTTGGATCGCCACCCGCGTCCGACGGTGGACCAGGTGAAAAGCGCCCTGAGCGGAAACCTGTGTCGGTGCTCCGGCTATTACAAGCCGATCGAAGCGGTGATGACCGCCAGCAAAAAACTGGCCGGCACGCGGTAGTTAATTACTGCCCCAAACCCGAAACTTTTACGGAAGGGTAAGTAAAATGCAAGCCAAGCTCTATGAAACCTTCCACGATCTGGTGGACGCTGGAAGCGAGGTGGGCCAAAAGCGGCCTCGGGTCGATGGTCTGCAAAACGTTCTCGGAACCAGAAAATACGTGGACGACATGGTCTTGCCCCATATGCTGCATTGCAAGGGCGTATACAGCAAGCACCCTCACGCCAAGCTGGTCAAGGTCGATACTAGCAAGGCCGAGAAACTGCCCGGCGTCAAAGCAGTCATTACCGGCAAGGACTTTCCCCACAACAAGTACCAGGAATACATTCCGGACCATCCCTGTCTGGCCGAGGGGAAGGTGCGTTACATCGGGGAATGGATCGCGGTGGTGGCGGCCGAAACCCTCGAGATCGCCGAAGAGGCTGCAACGCTGATCGACGTCGAGTACGAGGAACTGCCGGCTCTTTTTGATCCACGCGACGCCATGCAGCCCGGCGCGCCGTCAATCCACGAGCAGTTTCCGGACAACATCGTTCCCTTCGCCGAGAATATCAACCGGTGCCAGTTGAGGAACGGCGATGTAGACAAGGGCTTTGCCGAAGCGGACCATGTGTTTGAGCACACCTTTACCTCAATGGTCCAGGAGCACGCCTATCTCGAACCCCACGCCGCCATGGCCCAAGTGGACGACAGTGGCAAGCTGACCATCTGGTCGATCACCCAAATGCCTTTCTACCATTCCGGCGACACCTGTGGCGCCCTGAAGATGCCACTGTCCAAGCTGCGCATGGTAGCAGTCCAGAGCGGCGGCGCCTTCGGAGGGAAAAACGGTCCTTCTTTGGAGCCGCATGTCGGCCTCTTGGCCCTCAAGACACGTCGGCCGGTCAAGTGGGCCTGGACCCACGAGGAAGACATGCAGTGCTGGGACACGCGGCACGCCTACGTGATGAAGCACAAGACCGGCGTAAAAAAAGACGGCAAGATCACGGCCAAGAAGATCGAGGCCATCGCCGACAACGGCGCCTATATCGTCTGGGGCTGCATGCAGATGCACAAACACGGCATTTTGGGCTGCGGCCCGTACAAGGTGCCCAATTACTGGTTTGACGGTTATGTGGTCTACACCAACAAGCAGCCCGGCGGCGCCTTCAGGGGATTCGGCATCGGCCAGGCGACGTGGGGCTTCGACTCCCACATGGACGTCATTGCCCGCGAACTGGGGATGGACCCCCTGGAATTCAGGATCATCAACTGCCTTCACACCGGCGATCTGGGCCAGACGGGAAGCAAACTGCGCTCAGTAGGCATCGAGAAGTGTCTGCGGAAAGTGGCCGAGATGTCCGGGTGGGAAATCAACGTTTAGGAGGTGGGAAGTCATGAAAAAAAGAGGACGTGGCGTCGCGACCACGGTGTATCCCACTAGCAGTATGGCCGGAGGCATATCCGGTGTCTACATCAGCGTTCGAGAGGACGGTAGTGTCAACCTGGCCACCGGGTGTACCGAGTTGGGCCAGGGGTCGAACACGGCCCTGGCTCAGATCCTGGCCGAGGAACTGGGGATTTCCCTGGAGGAGATTAGTGTCATCTCCGGTGACACAGAGACGTGTCCCAATGACGTCGGGGCCATCGCTAGCCGCCAGACGCACATCGGAGGCAACGCCGTGCGATCGGCCGCCCAGGAACTCAAGAAGACAATGCAGGAGACCGCCGCCGAACTGCTGGAAGCCAACCCCGATGACATAGTTTTCAAGGACGGTAACCTGTCTGTGGCCGGCTCCCCTTCGAAGAGCGTCAGTTTCAAGCAGGTGGCCAGCGTGACCCATTGGGATCGTCGTATTCCGATGGTGGCCGAAGGATGGCACATCCCCAACATTAGCAAGGGAATCAGTCCGGTCGACGGCCGGGGCGAGCCCTTTGCCGCCTATGAGTACCAGGCGGTGGTGGCCGATGTCGAAGTCGACACCGAGACCGGAATGGTCGAGGTGCTTCAGCTTTATACCGCCATTGAGTCGGGCCGGATCATCAACCCCTTGCTGGCCGAGGCCCAGGCTGACGGCGGCATGATGATGGGGGTCGGGTTCGGATTGAGGGAGAACCTCCACCCATATTACCCAGAGGTAGAAGGCCTATCGTCAGACTACAATGTCTACCAGCAAGCGACCAACCTGGCAGACTACCTGATCGCGACCAGCGAAGACGTGGTTCCCCTCAAGCTGGCCCTTGTTGACGACCCTGACCCCGTAGGCCCCTACGGCGCCGTGGGCATCGGCGAGTTTACGGCCAACTGCTCCGGTACGGCCATAGCCAACGCCATTCACGACGCCATCGGCGTCAGGATTCCCAGCGCGCCATGTACGCCCGAGCGTATTTTGGCGGCTCTCAAGGCGAAGGATGCGTCCTGAGCCAACCGGGGCGTCCTTAATGACTGGAAGCCGTCAATTCGTCCTGATGTTGGGAGGTGTCAAGCATGAAGGTAATTGAATACACGACCGAGTACGCGCAAAACGCGTTCGGGTTCAAGTCCGGAAACCGGGCCCGCAAGATGGGCATTTACAAATGCAAGTCCTGCGGAGAGGAAGTAACCATCTGGTCTGACCATAATCGTCTCCCGGTCTGCCTGAGTTGCGAGGCCAAGGTGGAGTGGGAATTTGTCCACGCCAACGTGGAGGACGTGTCTCAGGCCGGCCACTAGACGGCAGGCCAGTTTCCGATATGTCCCCTTGGTAATGGGCATCCCCACGATCGGGGTGGAGGGGGATGTATCTGCCGTATCGACCCCAGGGAGCAGCAGTATGAAACGAGCCATCAGACCGGACGACGTACCAAAACCAGTCATGCACTATTCTTCTTGCATTCAGGTCGGAGACCTGGTGTTCACCTCCGGCGCTCTGGCCACTGACTATCGTAGCGGACTGGCGGCGGAGGCCGACCTGCCTTACCTAGGTAGTAACATCAAACCGCAAGCCCGGGTCGTATTCCGGGCCATTGAAAAGTTGACAACGGCCGCCGGCTCGTCGCTGAGAAACATCGTCAAGGTCGACGAGTATCTCGACGATTGGAACGAGGCCTCTTTATATATCGAAGCCAGACGGGATCTGTTGGGTGAAGACGGGCCGGCGGCATCCACCATGGTGGTCAACCCGTTTATCATTCCCAGTTGCAACCTGGAAGTGGACGCGATCGCCTTTACCGATGAATCCGGTTTCAAACGGGAAGTGATCAGCACCAAGAAGGCTCCCCAAGGGCCCGAGGTCCAGGCCGTCAAGGCAGGAAATTTCGTGTTCGTGTCCGGTTTGATGGCCACGGATTACGTCCGCGGGGTGGCCGAGGAGGCTCGGATCGACCAGAACAACTGGTACGGGTCCCCCATAAAGGCACAGGCCCGGCACATACTGGGGAACTTGGCCGGCATCCTGGACGAAGCCGGTTCCTCGATGGAGCATGTGGTCAAAGTCAGGGTGGACCTGCTCAATCTGCATGACTTCTCGGCCTTCGAAGAAGTGTGGATGGAGTATTTCCCGACAAATCCTCCGGCCAGGACAGTGGTCAAAACGGGCGGACTGGGAGTGGTCGGATGCCTGGTCCAGTTGAGCGCCATGGCGGTGACCAAGGACGGGGGTCTCCGCGTCGAGACCATTAATGCCTCGGGCGTGCCGAGGCAGTTGACCCACGAGCCTCATGCCGTAAAGGCGGGCGGACTTTTATTTTTGTCTGGACAGATGCCCTTTGATGAAAAGGGGCTGGCTGACGAGGCCCAGCTTCACCCAGCGGTGCCTTACTACGGCCAGAGCATAAAGAAGCAGATGATCTACACCTTAGAGAAGGTCAAAGGCATCTGCCGGGCCGGCGGCACCTCTTTAGACAACATGGTCAAGCGGCTTGTATTCCACACCGACATCACAGAGTTGGACCAGTCCTTCGAGGTCTGGAAGGAGTACTTCCCCGAATCACCGCCGGCCAGCACGACCGTGGAAATCGAGGGACCACATCTGGTGCCGGGATGCACCATTTTGCTCGATTTGATTGCAGCCGTGTCATAGCGGGCCTTCCGGTGAGACACCGGCGGTCATCAATGGGAAATAACTTCAGGGTTGAGGGGTGTAAAAGTGAAGGCACTAGTCGTAGAAAGCCCTAACTCGTTCAGTGTGGGCGACCGGCCCTATCCGGAGCCGGGCCCGGGCGAGTTAACCATAAATGTCAAGGCCTGCTGCGTGTGCGGCACGGATCAACACATTGTGGCCGGAGACATAGCCGGCACCCAGTACCCGGTCGTTCCGGGACACGAGTTTTCGGGAACCATTGACAAACTGGGGGCCGGGGTAACCGACCTCGACGAGGGCGACGTGGTCAGCATCGAGCCCTTCATCGCTTGCGGGTACTGCTTCTACTGCCAGATGGGAGACTATAACGCCTGCCGGAACGGCATGGTGATCGGCATGTCGGCCAGCCGGGGTGGTGTCAAGCTTGAGGGGGGGTTCGCCGAGTATGTCACCGTTCCCCGGAGAAACGTTTATGTCTTCAAAAAGGCCTCCTTCCACGAGGCGTCTTTTCTGCCTAACCTCAATACCGTGGTTTACGGCCTGAGAAGAGCGGCCTTCAAACCGGGCGACAACATTCTGATCATTGGTGCCGGGACGATGGGGCTGTTATACGTCCAGCTGGCCAAGGCCACCGGTGCCTCTTTGGTGGCCATTACCGATCGCGCCCAAAACCGGCTTAATGTGGCCCTGGAGTTGGGCGCGGACGAAACCGTTTTGGCCGACGAGAGCCAGGAAGAGACCCTCAAGGATCTGACGCCCTACGGATTCGATCTGGTCGTGGAGTGCGTCGGCCAGGCCAAACTGCTCGAGCAATGCTTCAGACTTGTCAGGGATAGAGGCACGATACTGGTTTTCGGCATGACCCCCAAGGAGCAGGTGGCCAGTATCAATCCTCTCGAGATCAACAAGAGAAACCTGGAAATAGTGGGTAGCTTCTCGGCCACCTTCTGCGGCCGGGCCACTCGTGACTTGATCGACAACGGCATCATTCAGATAGCGCCCCTCATTTCGCACCGCTTCCCTCTGGCGCAGTTTGAAGATGCCTTGGCCCAGGCAGCCCGACCTGAGGAGTGCATCCGGGTGGTGGTCGAGCCGTAGCCACAATGAAAGGGGAAACATCATGAATGAGCCCAAGCATCCCAAGGCGCTTTGCCCGGAATACACTCCTCAAGTGGAAGTGAACATCCTGGGCAAAGAGTGCGTGATCACCGATATCAGCCAGAACATCGCCATGGACAATCCTACCTTTCCCGGACACCTGCGGACCGTGATCTGGGAACACCTGTCCATGGAAGAAACCATAAAGCTGGGCTACACCAAGGAGCCTTATTGCTACCGGGTCACCGGATTCATGATGTGTGACCACACCTCGACTCACGTGGATGCCATCAATCACATCGTGACCACACACGGGGCAAGGGCCGTCGACGAGCTGCCGCTTTCGTGGTCCATGGCGCCTGGGGTCTGGTTCGACTTCTCGCATAAGGAACCCAACGAGTACATCACGGTCGATGACGTCAAGGAGGCCATCGACAAGACCAAGGTCACCATCAAAGACCAAAGCGTGATGGTCTACTACACGGGATGGTCCAAGAAATGGGCCGACGAGCCCTACGAGTACATCAAGGACTATCCCGGCATGGACCGAGGAGCTATGGAGTATTTGGCCGACCGAGGGGTGATCTGCGTTGGGGCTGACGCCCCGAGTATAGACAGCTACGCCGAGGTCAAGACGGTGATGATTCAGCCGGCCCACATTGTATGCCGCGAGCGTGAGATATTGAATATCGAGAACCTGGGACGAGTGGACCTGATTCCCAAGCACGAGTTCTTTTTCGTAGGTCTGCCGCTGAGGTTTAAAGACGGCACCGGATCACCCATCCGCGCGGTGGCGATCACCGAAAAATAGCCGGCCGGAGCAGGGCTCGAGAAAGAATATCGGTCGAGGCCAATCGTGTCGCCTGATGGCGCAAAACCTCTTAAACCACGCGCCGAGTGGTCATCAATAACCAACTGCAGCGGAAAGCGGCCCCATGGATTATCTCACCATACTGTCAGAGGCTCAGGCTGAAGGCATTGAGTTAGTTCCCGAGGACACGGGCAAGAGCATCTTGGCCGATTTCGGCCTGTCCGTACCGCCCGGAACTCGGGCCACAGGACCAGAAGAGGCTCTCCGGGCGGCCGGGGAACTGGGCTATCCCGTGGTGGTCAAGGCCCTGGTTCCGGAATTGGTGCACAAGACCGATCGAGGTGGTGTCAAGCTGGGCATCAGGGACGAATCGGAACTGACGGAAGCCGTGGCAGACCTTAGGGACAGATTCCAGGATTCTCCTGTATTGGTAGAAAAAATGGAACCCGGGGGGATCGAATTTATCCTGGGCCTTCAGCACGATCTCCAGTTCGGGTCCTGCCTGATGATCGGCTCGGGCGGCGTTTTGACCGACCTTATTGAGGACGTCGCCTTCGTGATGCTGCCCGCTGGGCCGGACGAGATCGAACGGGCGTTGCGGCAACTCAAAGGCTTTAGGCTGCTCGACGGGTTTCGGGGAAGGCCGGTCTGCGACCCTGAACACGTGGTTGACGCGGCCATGGCCCTGGCGCGATTTGCCATGCAAACCGCGGCCCTAGTTCAGTCAGTTGACGTCAACCCAATGGTGGTGGGCCCCAAAGGGGCTACGGCGCTAGATGTAAAGATCATCCTCAAGCCTGAAAATGGGGAACCGGAGTTCCAGGCGCCTCCGCCCAACACAGGATACCTCGAGCGCTTTTTCACGCCAAGTTCCGTGGCCGTGGTGGGGGCCTCAGGAACACCGGACAAAATCGGCTACGTGGTGATGGACAGCCTGCTCTGCCACGAGTTCAAAGGAACGGTCTATCCGGTAACACCCAACCGGGAGGAATTGTTTGGTCTGAAGTGCTATCCATCCATCGAGGCCCTGCCCGAGAAGGTGGATTTGGTAATCATGGTCGTGGACCTAGCCCTGATTCCGGGCATGATGGACGCCTGTCAGGCCAGGGATTTGCACGCGATGTTGATCATTTCCGGCGGCGGCAAGGAGTTGGGCTCGGAACGGGCCGATTTGGAGGCTGAAATCAGTCGTAAGGCCCGGGAGTTCAGCCTTCGCGTCATCGGCCCCAATTGCATCGGCTCTTTTTGCGGGTCCTCCCGGTTCGATACCTTTTTCTATACCCACGAGCGTGTCATTCGTCCACCGGACGGTCCTTTGGCCATGACGGCCCAGAGCGGCACCTGGGGCTGTCTCTTCTTGGAAGCGGCCCAGGAACTGGGTGTCCATAAAATGGTCAGTTACGGAAACCGGGTCGAGGTCGATGAAGCGGACCTGCTGGCACACATGTCCGGTGACCCCGAAACAAGGGTGTTGGCTTCTTACATCGAGGGCCTGGGTGACGGCCGCAAGTACGTCCAGACGGCCCGAAGAATTATGAAGGAAAGCCAAAAGCCGGTGGTCGTGTTCAAGGCTGGCCGCAGCCGGCGCGGGGCCAAGGCGGCCATCGGGCACACCGGCGCCTACGGCGGGTCCTACGCCGTTTATCGGGACGTGTTCCGCCAACACGGCGTCATCGATACCGACACCTTCCCCGAATTTTTCGGCTCCTGTCAGGCCCTGGCGTCACAACCCTTGCCGGCCGGCAACCGAGTGGCCATGGTCAGTAACGGCGCTGGACCGATGATCTGCGCCATTGATTTGTTGGGAGAGATGGGTCTGGACCTGGCCACCCTTGGTCGGCGCCATGTCCAAATGATGCGGGACCACTTTCCCATCTTCTACCTGGTGGAAAACCCGGTGGACGTGACCGGCTCGGCCTCGGCGGCTGATTACGCCTTTGTCATCGAGCAGTTCTTGCTAGACGACGCGGTCGATATCATCATGCCCTGGTTCG
Source organism: uncultured Desulfarculales bacterium (assembly GCA_964569795.1). Taxonomy (GTDB): domain Bacteria; phylum Desulfobacterota; class Desulfarculia; order Desulfarculales; family JAHJDS01; genus JAHJDS01. Next base: position 114,244 of record CAZMVB010000003.1, read on the forward strand.
TTTTTCAGGACACCCCACTGGATGAGTCCGCCCCCAAATTGATCGGCGATTTGAGACGTCAATATCAAAAGCCCATTTTGGGTGGCGCGGCCGGTGGTCCCTACACCCAGCGCATGTCCCGGGCGATGGAGGCGGAAGGCATCACCATGCTCAGTGACATCAGGGCCTGGACCGCCGCCGCCCGGGCTCTTTACTTGTGGTCCGACACCAAACGGCGTCTATGACGGCCAGGCCGGCTAATCAGGGCAAGCCGAGGCAGGAGGAGGAGTGAATGGGTCGTAAGGTCATCATCAACTGCGCGGTTACGGGCGCCATCCACATTCCGAGCATGAGCCCCTATCTTCCGGTCACTCCGGAGCATATCGCCCGGGACGCCGTGGCGGCGGCCCAGTGCGGAGCGGCCACGGTTCACCTTCACGTCCGCGACCCCGAAACCGGTGAGCCGACCATGGATTTGGGGCTTTTCCGGGAGGTATGCGGCGAAGTCAAACGCCGAAGCGACGTGGTGGTATGCGTCACCACCGGCGGGGCCCCGACCATGACCCCTGAAGAGAGAATGGTCGGGGTCAAAGACCTTCGGCCCGAGCTGGCTTCCATAAATATGGGTTCCATCAATTTCGGGCTGTTTCCCTTGATGGACAGAATAACCAAATACAAATTCCCTTGGGAGAAAGACTACCTGGAAAGGTCGAAAGACAACGTTTTTAAAAACACCTTTTTCGACCAGGAGCGCATCTTCGCCATCATGCGGGAGACAGGGACCAAGCCGGAATTGGAGTGTTATGACGTTGGCCATCTCTACAATACCGCCCACTGGCTCGAAAAAGGCGAACTCGACCCACCGCTGTGGCTCCAGTTCATTTTTGGCATCATGGGCGCCATTCAGCCCTCGATCGAAAACCTGATTTTCATGAAAAACACCGCGGACAAGCTGTTCGGCCAGGACTATGTCTTCTCGGTGTTGCCCACCGGCCGGCACCAGTTCAACCTGTGTACGGTCGGCGCTTTGATGGGCGGACACACCCGGGTCGGCCTGGAGGACAACCTTTACCTTTCCAAGGGCCGCTTGGCCAAAAGCAACGCCGAGCAGGTCGAAAAAATGGCCCGAATCCTGGACACGCTTGACATGACGCCCGCCACTCCGGACGAGGCCAGGCAAATGTTGAGACTCAAGGGGATCGATCAGACCCATTTCTGAGTCGGGCGGATATTACCCCGGCACATCCGGACAGTGGCAGACCAAGAAGGGGGATTTCATGAAGAAAGTAGCGGTTGAGGATGCCTTGGGTTTGCCGCTAGCCCACGACGTAACCAAGATCGTGCCAGGGAGTTTCAAGGGCGTCGGCTTCAAGAGGGGCCACTGCATTTGTAAGGAAGACATCGAGCCGCTACTCGATCTGGGCAAGAAAACCATCTACGTCATGGAACTGGCCCCAGGGGAGATTCATGAGGATGAGGCCGGCCTGAGATTAGCCCGCGTATTTGCGGGCGCCAATCTGGAGATCGATGGTCCGCGTGAGGGCAAGTTCACCCTCTCCACCCTGAAAAGCGGTCTGTTGAAGGTCAAGGCCGAGCTGGTGACGGAAGTCAATTGCATTCAAGGAGTGACCCTGTCCACTCTCCACAACAACACCCCGTGTCAGGCCGGGCAGGCGGTTGGGGCGACGCGCATCATTCCCCTGACCATCCAGGAATCGATGATACGGCAGGTGGAGGATCTTTGCTCGAGGCGGGGTCCGGCCCTGGAACTTCTGACCTATCCTCAACGGCGGATCGGTGCCCTGGTGACCGGGAGCGAAGTATTTGAGGGCCGGATCCGTGATGCCTTTGACCATACCGTGGGTGCGATAATAGACAGCCATGGGCAGTCCGTCTGGAGAAAACTGTACGCCCCTGACGACGCCGATATCATTGCCCGGTCCCTGAAAGAACTAGCGCAGGCCGGGTGTGAGTTGATTGTGGTGACGGCCGGACTTTCAGTCGATCCAGATGATGCCACGGTAAACGGCATCCAGCGAGCCGGGGCGGTCATACATTTTTACGGAACACCCATACAACCGGGCTCCATGTTCCTGTACGGGCAATTGCGGGACGCCGTCGTCCTGGGATTGCCGGCTTGCGTATTCCACCATACAACCACCATTTTCAACCTCGTCCTACCACGTATCCTGGTCGGTGACACCTTGATGCAAGAAGAGATGGCCGCCCTGGGGCACGGTGGTTACTGTCAGAACTGCCCCCAGTGTCACTTTCCATGCTGTTCGTTCGGCAAATAGGTTGGGTGAATGACCAAGACGATCCAAGAAGTGACGGCCATCCTGGGCGGACAGCGTTACATTTGCGAGCAGGACCTGGCCCTGGTGATTTTCCTGGCCCTGAATATGGAAAAACCCCTCTTTCTGGAGGGTGCGGCCGGCGTGGGCAAGACAGAGGTGGCCAAAGCGCTGGCCCAGGGGCTGCAACGGAGGTTGATCAGGCTTCAATGCTACGAGGGCCTGGATGTCAGCTCCTCCCTTTACGAGTGGAATTACTCGAAGCAGCTTCTGGAAATAAAGCGGCAGGAGGTTTCCGGGACAAAAACCAGAGCCTTGGACGACATATTCACCAAGGATTTCCTGATCAAGCGACCCCTGCTGCAGGCCATCGAGTCAGAGGTCGAAGGTGAACCGGTCGTGCTTCTGATTGATGAACTGGACCGGGCAGATGAGGAGTTTGAGGCCTTCCTGCTGGAGCTTCTTTCGGAGTTTCAGGTCACCATCCCGGAGATGGGCACCCTCCGGGCCACCCGAATTCCGGTGGTAGTTATCACCTCCAACCGGACCCGGGAAGTCCACGACGCCACCAAACGGCGCTGTCTTTACCACTGGATCGACTATCCCAGCGTGGAGAAAGAGAGCCAGATTCTAAAGGCCAAGGTGCCGGGCATCAGCGACCGTTTGACGGATGAAATAAGTCGTTTCATGCACCGGGTTCGTCAGGAGACCTTCCTGAAGACGCCCGGGATCGCGGAGACCCTGGACTGGGCCGAGGCGCTGATTCTCCTGCATCGCGATCATTTGGACGAACGAACGGTGGTGGAAACCAGAGGTTGCCTGTTCAAATACCGCCAGGACCAGAATCGCTTCAAGGAAGGCTGTTCCTCATTCCTCGAGTAGTCTGAACAAAGATTAGGGCGGGGAAATGCATCTTTCTCCCAATCGTAATCTGGTCAATGCCCTCATCCATTTCGGCTACTACTTGAGGGAAGCGGGCTACAAAGTCACCTCAGCCCACTTGCGTGACGCACTTCGCGGCCTTTCCTGGATCCAACTTGACAGTAAATGGCAGTTTAAAAACCTTCTACGGGCAAACTTGGCCTCCGGCCCAGGGGAATTCATTCGGTTTGACGAATTATTCTTCCAGTTTTGGGAGAAGAAGGGAGCACCAATAGAGAACCCGGACCAAACACTCCTGGTCGAACCGCCCGATGGGGACATGCAACCGCTGGCCTTAGGCGAGATGCCACCGGGAGACGAAGAGCCGGACCGGGTCAAGGCCGGTCTGGAAGAGGTGGTGGCCCGAAAGGATTTCATCGGCCTCGAAGCAACGGCGTGGGACGAAATTGAAGCCATGATCCTCAAGCTGGCCCGTCGGTTGGGACGGCGCCTGAGCCGACGCTACAAGCCGTCGACTAAAGGTGGCCGGGTTGACATACGCTTGAGCCTGAGACGAGCCCTCGGTCGCGGGGGGGAACTGGTGACCCTGCGCCATCGAGAACGCAAGATTAGGCGCAACCGCCTCTATACCTTATTGGACATCAGCGGTTCCATGGATATTTACGGGTACTTTTTCCTCGTCTTCATGTACGGACTGCAACGAACCCTGAAAAACGCACGGTCATACCTTTTCAGCACCCGGCTCAGTCCGGTGACCCGACTTTTAAAGAGCCATCCTTTGACCGAGGCTTACACAAACGCCTTGGACTTGGATGTGAATTGGTCTGGCGGAACCGACATGGGGACTTCCCTGTTACAGTTCGCCCACGATCACCTGCTGCCGGATGCCTCGTCTCGGGGCGTCATGCTCCTCTTAAGTGACGGTTGGGATTGCGGGGACGCCCGGCAACTTGAGGAGGCCATTAAAATAATCAGGCGCCACTGCCGCAAAGTCATTTGGCTCAATCCTCTCTTGGCCTTCCCGGACTATCAGCCAATCTGTCAGGGAGCCCGGGTGGTCCTGCCTTATGTGGACTACTTCCTTCCCTTCTACAGCATCCGAAGTCTGGAAGAGGTATGCCGAGTGCTACAGCGAGACTTGTAGAACAAAAAATGTATGTCGAGCCGAATGAGAAGAGGCGTCAAATCAACTATACCGGGAGGACAGCATGCCCTCACAGGTATTGAAACCTGGCGGCCCTCAGTCAATCCTCAATCCCCGATTGGCTGGCCTGAAGGTTCTTGTCAGGGGTGCCGGTGAGATGGCCAGCGGTGTGGCCCACCGGCTGGCCCGGAGCGGATTTAGAGTGCTGATGACCGAGGTGGCAGGTCCTTTAGCCGTACGCCGGGCGGTGAGCTTTTGCGAGGCGGTGCATGATAGGCGTAAGACGGTGGAGGGAATCACCGCGTGTTGGGTGCAGAGGCGGGAGGAGGTGCCTTCTGTCTGGCAACGGGGGGAATTGCCGGTCCTGATCGATCCCGGGATGCAGTGCTTGAAGGCACTCGGGCCGCAGGTAATCGTCGACGCTCTATTGGCCAAGCGCAACACCGGCCTGCACCGCGACATGGCCACATTGACCATTGGACTGGGGCCGGGTTTCGTCACCCCCGACGATGTACACCTGGCCATTGAAACCATGCGCGGTCACGACTTGGGCCGGCTGATATACCAGGGCAGCCCGTCACCCGACACGGGTATTCCCGGAGAGATGGCTGGCTACACCCACCAACGGGTCTTGCGAGCCCCGAAGGACGGAGTGTTTGTCACTGAACGCCAATTGGGCGACAAGGTGATGGAGGGGGACCTTGTGGCCCAGGTAGACAGCGCCGAGGTAGTGGCCCAGGTGAGCGGCATTCTGCGAGGGTTGATTCGTTCGTGCACCCATGTGAAAACCGGGCTCAAGGTGGGGGACATAGACCCTCGGGGTAAGGTCGAGTACCTGCACACGATCAGCGACAAGGCCCGGGCCTTGGGCGGGTCGGTCCTCGAAGGCATCATGGCCTGTTTCAATCAGTAGAATACAGACGTTTGAACGGGGGCACTAACCTGAGGGCATTGTTCGGCCGAATCTCAGTATCATCGCCGAGATCATCCAAAGGCGCGCTTCCCGCCAGCACAATTCCCGCCTGGCGCCGAGAAACATTGAAAGATCTATCGCGACCTGATGACAAAAGCAATTAAAATCCTGGTCGCGACAAACGCCTTCAAGGGATCATTGTCGGCGATCGACGCAGCATATGCTATAGCCCGGGGCATCAAGAGTTCCGGGCTGAAGTCCGAAATCGACATTATGCCCATCGCTGACGGTGGTGACGACACGCTGGACGTACTTATGGCCGAGTCGGGTGAACTCCGCCACGTAGAGGTGTCAGACGCCCTGGGGCGGCCATTACGTGCGTCATACGGCCTCACCAACCAGGGCCGAACGGCGATCATTGAAATGGCCCGGGCTGCTGGCCTGAAATTACTGGCACCTGAGGAACGTGATCCGATGAAGGCCTCGACCCATGGCGTGGGCCAATTGATGATCGAGGCGGCGCGGATGGGAGTAGAAGAAATAATAGTCGGCGTGGGCGGTAGCGCCACTGTAGACGGAGGGGCCGGGTGTCTCCAAGCCCTGGGCATAAGGCTGGTCGATCATCAGGGGCAGGATATCCCACCTGGCGCAGGAGCCCTTGAACGCCTCCACAAAATAGATGTCTCCACCCTGGACCCAGGCATTCAACAAGTAAATGTCGTAGTCGCCTGTGACGTGGACAACCCCGCCCTGGGCGAAAACGGAGCGGCAGTGGTCTTCGGGCCTCAAAAGGGAGCTTCACCAGAGGACGTTCAGGTCCTTGAAAAACACCTGGGCCGATTCTTTGAACTGGCGGCCAGGCAAACGGGGAGAGATTCGAGTTTCGAACCACGGGGAGGAGCCGCTGGGCCAGATATGAATTGCATACCTGGATGAAACTGATAGGCGGAGAGAATCAAGATATATCTCTCCAACCTAGACTCTCGGCTAATTCCAGATATGATCACCTCAGAATCCTCCGCGGTGATGAAGGCGTAGGTGGCCTGTCCGAGGCGATCGAAGGAACTGAGGCCGAATGGATTTATATCGCCTTGGCATTCAGAAAGGCCATATCTGAAAAGGGGGCCGGGTACATCGACCCCGACCTCGTCAGACGGAGCACCAGGTCTGGATGCTCTCGATCCAATGCACTGCCTCAGTGTCACTTGCCGGCCCCAGGTACCGCTGGGTCGTCGATAGATTCCGGTGTCGCAGGATCACCCTTTGGGGTTCCCGGCAAAGCCGGCCTGAATGGCGGGCCCCCTTGCAGGATAGACGAACCGATCCGCTGCCCCCAGCGTCGAGCCTCCTTCGGGGAGATATATGGATTCGGCGGTAGTCTCGTATCTGGACCATTATATTGACTTTTCTGCTGTCTCCCGAACTCAAGGGAGGCGAATGATCTATTGACCTCGTTTGAGCCCGACCTAAGGCACGGATCACGGGGTGTTGAGCCGGGCTGTCATCCCGGAAATCCATTCCCGGAGGCCAAGTCGAGGGCAGGCTGGTGAAGAGCTCTTTTGTCATTTGACAGTCATGACTGGCGGACCATAGTATAACAGTATGTGAAACTAGCGATGTTGCGAAGACGGCTGATCAGTTGACCGGAAACAGAGCTTCCTTAGAGCGCGCCCTGCCGAGTTCATCGTGTCCCTCACGCCGCGATTCAATTCACTTCACACATTCACCCTGGACCAGGTTGACCCCGGCCGCCGTGTTGGTAGCAGACCCTGTATTTTGATGGCGACCTATTCAGATTAATTACCAGCCTCGGGGGAGGCATGGACTGCCCGAATTGCCAGACCGAAAATGAGGAATCAAGAAAGTTCTGCCGAAAATGCGGCGCCAAACTCTCCCTTGTTTGTCCCGGTTGCAGTTTCGAGAATCTCCCGGGTGATGCTTTTTGCGGTGGGTGCGGACAAGATCTGAGCCGGTCCATAAAAATGCCTGCCATTGATTTTGACCAGCCACGCTCCTACACCCCAAGGCATCTGGCCGACAAGATCCTCACCTCTCGGAGTTCCATCGAAGGCGAGCGCAAACTGGTGACCGTCATGTTCGCCGATGTGGCCGGTTCCACGGCCATGTTCGGGAACCTTGATCCGGAGGAGGTCCACCAGATCATGGACGGGTGCTTTAAGATCCTGATGGACGAAATCCACAAGTATGAAGGCACCATAAACCAGTTCACGGGCGACGGGGTGATGGCGCTTTTCGGCGCGCCGGTGGCTCACGAGGACCATGCGCAGAGGGCCTCTCATGCAGCACTTTCCATACAGAAATCAATGGGTGAATACGGAGAGAGGGTCGCAAAGGATTACGGAATAGAGTTCAAGATGCGCATCGGTCTTAACTCCGGCCCGGTGATTGTAGGTGCAATAGGTGATGACCTTCGCATGGACTACACCGCCGTGGGGGACACGACGAACCTCGCCTCCCGCATGGAGGGCCTGGCGCAGCCCGGGACAGCCCTTCTCTCTATGAACACTCAACACCTTGTAAAGGACTACTTTGATCTGAAGTCCCTCGGGAAATTGGAGGTGAAGGGAAAAGGGGAGCTTCAGGAAGCCTTTGAGCTGGTCAAGGCCGGCGGAGCGGCAACCAGGTTGGAGGCAGCGGTAGCACGGGGGCTTACGAAGTTCGTGGGCCGGAAGAACTCCATGGCGGCCCTCATGGGGGCGTACGAGAAGGTCAAGAACGGCACAGGCCAGGTGGTGGGGATCGTCGGAGAGGCAGGGGTCGGCAAATCCAGGCTCCTTTTCGAGTTCCGGAACCGCCTTTCCCAGGGCAAGTTTGGTTATCTTGAGGGTCGCTGCATTCATTTTGGTGGGGCCATGCCCTATCTCCCCATCCTCGACATCCTGAGGTCCTACTTTGAGATCGGGGAGGGAGAGCGTGAGGTCGTCATCGGGAAGCGGGTAAAGGAGAGGATCATCGGGCTCGACGAGAAACTTCGGGGGACCCTCCCGCCGATTCAGGACCTTTTGTCGCTCAGGGTGAAGGATGAGGCCTATCTCAAGCTCGAGCCCAAACAGAGAAAGGAAAAGGTCTTCGAGGCCCTCCGGGATTTAATCTTCAGGGGGAGCCAGGAACAACCTCTGATCCTCGCCATAGAGGATCTCCACTGGATCGACAAGACCTCCGAGGAATTCCTGGACTATCTTATCGGCTGGCTTGCCACTGTAAAGGTCATGCTGATCCTTGTCCACCGGCCCGAATACACCCCCCAATGGGGCAGCAAGTCCTACTTCAGCCGGATCGGGTTGGATCAACTCACCCTCAAATCCAGTGCGGAACTGGTGAAGGCCATCCTTGAGGGAGGGGAGACGGCCCCAGAGCTCAGTAACCTTATTTTGAACCGGGCGGCCGGAAACCCCCTCTTTATGGAGGATCTGACCCACTCGCTTCTGGAGAACGGTTCGATTCAAATGAAGGACCAGCAATATGTCCTTGCCCGGATCCCGGCGGACCTCCATGTGCCCGACACCATCCAGGGAATCATCGCCGCGCGTATCGACCGGCTAGAGGAGAACCTGAAAAGAATCATGCAGGTGGCCTCGGTAATCGGAAGGGAGTTCGCCTTCAGAATCCTCCAAGCCATAATCGGCATGAGGGAAGACCTCAAATCCCAGCTCTTGAATCTCCAGGGGCTGGAATTCATCTACGAAAAGAGCCTTTTTCCCGAGCTCGAATATATCTTCAAACACGCCCTCACCCAAGAGGTAGCTTATAACAGCCTTCTTTCGAACAGACGCAAGGAGATCCACAAGAGGATCGGCGGCGCCATCGAGGAACTTTACGCCGAAACCCTGGAGGAATTTTACGAGGTGCTGGCCTATCATTATTCACGGGGTGAAGAGCTTGAAAAGGCCTGCCACTACTTGAAATTGTCAGGAAATAAGGCAGCGAGGAGTCACGCCCTTTGGGAAGCCTACGCCTTCTATAAAGAAGCAGTGGAACTCCTCCAGAGACTACCTGAAACGGGAGAGAATAAGGAAGAACTTTTCAAAGTGATACGGTCAATGAGAGTTCCTCTGACGCTTTTGGGCTTTCCGGAAGGGTCCTTCAAGTTCTTTCAGCAAGGTGAAACGCTGGCAAAGGAATTGGGAAACGCCAGAAACCTTGCAGCTATCTATTCAGGGATAGCAAGTTATTACAGTCATGCTGGGAACCACCTTACGGCCCTCAGGTATACGGAAGAGGGTTTCGAGGAGGCCCGAAAGGCCCAGGACATCGAGTTGGTGATGCCTCTTGGCCAAGCTCTTTCAAATACCTACTCAGTGACAGGCCAGTTCGAAAAGATCGTCCTTAAAATGCCGGAGGTGATTAACGTTGTCGAGAAAACAGAGAGGAAATCCGACTTCTTTGCTATAGTCCTGAATCCTTATTCCTATATTTGTGGACACTGCGGCTTGGCCTGGGGCTACTTAGGGCGCTTCGACAAAGGAAAGGCCTATCTTGAGAAGGCCCTTCGCAACGCGACACAGGTCGATGACTCAGCAACCTTGGGAATAACTCAACTTGACTACGGAGTGTTTTTTTATGCCAAAGGAGACTTCAAGGCTGCGGAGGATCACCTTGAGAAAAGCGTAGCACTTAGTGAAGAAGCCAAGTTTCGTGTCGGAGTAGCCATGGCCTTATGTACCCTCGGACATGTGCATTCTTTTCTTGGAGATCCTGAGACCGGCATAAGACAGGCTGAAGAGGGTCTCCGGATGTATCGTGATAGCGGGATTGAACTCCTCTTGTCTTTTTGTCATTGCGCGATGGGCAGCATTCTGCTGGACCTGGGCGACCTTGAGAAGGCCATGATTCATGCAGAACAGGCGGTGGGTCTGTCAAGAAAGAATAGCGAAAGGCATTTTGAAGCGGAAGCCATGATAACCCTGGGAAGAGTAATCGCCGCTACGGACAGAATGAAATTTGACGAGGCGCAGAGATTGATAATCGAGGGGCTGAATCTGCTCGATGAACTGCAAATAAGGTCGCGTTACGCCGTGGGTCTTTTCTATCTGGGTGAGCTTTACGCCAATGTCGGCCAAAGGGATAATGCCCTCGAGAACCTGAAAAGGGCCGAGGCCATGTTCCAGGAAATGGGCATGGACTACTGGCCGGGCAAGACCAAAGAGGCGTTGGCTTCGCTACAATGACCGGCCTAATGTCACCAATGGATGGGGAATAAAACATTCAAGAGTCAAGAGATGAAATGCACCAATTGCCAAGCTGAAAATCCTCCGGGCGTTAGGTTTTTCCGTTAGTAAGCACTGCGTTACAGAATGCATGGGAATGGCATGGCCTAGGGGAAATTAACCGGCTTGGAAAAAGTTGCTATATCCCGAACATACCTGGGCGAACATCGCCGTCGCGGGGAGTCAACATATATCTCTCATATTTCGAGGCCAGCCGGTCCCCGGGCCCAAATCCCGAAACCCCATCCTCTGCTGTTTAGAAAGGTTGATTTTCGGCCTCCAATTTCGGGGCCTTGGATAGGCTCAGAGCCCCACTGGGGCGGCGGCGTTGTTTCGGAACAGTTTGCCCATGCGGATCAACCGATCAGGTCTTGTTACGCCTCCAAAGGCGCCCCTACTTTCCGGCCAGTTCCTTTTTTATCTCCCGCTTGAGTATCTTGCCGGAAGAACTCTTGGGCAGATCGTCCCTGACAATGAACTCCTTGGGGACCTTGAATCCGCTGAGCTTGGATTTCAGCAAGGCGCGCAACTCGCCGGCCTCGATTCTTTCTCCCGGCGCAGGGACGCACACCGCCACCACCCTTTCCCCGTACTCCGGGTCGGGCAGGCCGAACACGGAACACTCGGCCACCTGGGGGCACTCGAACAGGGCCTCCTCCACCTCCCGGGGATAAACGTTCTCGCCACCGGTAATGATCAAATCCTTGATCCGGTCCACGATGAACAGGTATCCGCTCTCGTCCAGGTAACCCACGTCCCCGGACCGCAGCCAGTCGCCATAAAAGGCCTCTTCGGTGGCGTCGGCGGCCCCGAGGTAGCCCTTCATGACCCCCCGGCCCCGAATGCATATCTCGCCCCTTTCTCCCCGGGGCAGTTCGGTCCCCTGGGCGTCGCGGATACTGACCTCATTGGTCCCCACCGTCTGACCAACCGACCCCACCACGTGGCGGCTGTAGTGATTAAAGGTGACCATGGAGGCGGTCTCGGTCATGCCGTAAGACTCGTGGATGGCCAGGCCGGTCCGCTCCCGCCATTCGCGCACCACCTCGCGGGCCATGGACGCGGCGGCGCTGAAGCAGTAACGCACCTGGCCCAGCTTGGCCTTGAGGTCGTCCAGCTGCAGGAGGCGCACGTAGATGGTGGGCACCGCGTAGAGCTTGGTGACCCCGTGCTCGCCGATGGCCGCCAGCACCTGGTTCAGGTCGAACTTGGGCAGGAGCACCAGCCCGCCGCCCATCAATACGGTGGCGTTCATGATGTGCATCTGGCCGAAGACATGGTTGAACGGCAGAAAACAAATGCCCCGATCTCGCTCCGTGGATCGCTCCATGTGAGCCACCAGACCGATGGCCGTGTTTATGTTTTCGTGGCTGAGCTCCACCCCCTTGGGGATGCCGGTGGTGCCGCCGGTGTAGAGCACGCAGGCGGTGTCATCGCGGTCGCGATCCACCGACCTCAGAGGCGCATCGCCCTTTTGCTCCAGCTGGTTCAGACTCAACTCGCTTTCCGGGCCGATCACGAATTCCAAACCGAACGACTGACGCAGTTTATCAATGGAGGCCGCCCGATCGGCGGAGCAGAATATCGCCCGGGGCCGGGCGTGAGACACCAGCAGTTCCAGTTCCCGGTCGGACAACTGGGCGGACAGGGTGACCGCCACCGCTCCCACCTTGAGCACACCGAAATAAAAGGCCAGCCAGTCCACCGAATTGGGGGCGCACAGGGCCACCAGGTCTCCGGGCTTCAGTCCCAGACCGGCAAGGCCCGAGGCGATGCGGGCCGCCCACGACTCCAGCTGGGCATAGGTGATCTGCTCTCCGCCTTGGATCACCGCCACATGGTCGGGAAACAGATCGGCGGACCGTTCCAGGTTGGATGCCAGGTTCATTATCCTTGTCTCCTGAAATTGAACGATGCCAACCCCTCGGCCCCCAGGGTGTCGTTGCGCCACAGGTCTCCGGAAAAGAGACGATTTCTTGGATGATCAAGGCTGGGCCCGCCTCCCCCGGCCTCAACCATCGTTGCGAGCCGACCTGAAAGCATTTAACTCTGGCCTCATTGAACGCTGGACGTCAACCCCCTGGAGAACTGGTGCCGCGCCGCCCCCTGTCACGTATGTCAATGCCTAAAGCCCCAGGTAGGCCTTCTTTATCATTTCGTTCCCCAGCAACTCCTGGCTGTTGCCCTCCAAAATGACGTGTCCGTTTTCGATCACGTATCCCCGGTCAGCAATCTCCAGACTATGCCTGACGTTCTGCTCGATGAGCAAGATGGTCACTCCGTGGTCCCGAAGGGTCTGCACCACCCGAAAAATCTCCGCCATCAATATGGGCGCCAGGCCGGACGACGGTTCGTCGATCATGCATAATTTGGGATTGGACATCATGCCCCGCCCCATGACCAGCATCTGCTGTTCCCCGCCGCTCAGGGTCCGGGCCAATTGTTTTTCTCTTTTCTTCAATACGGGAAAGACCTGGTATATCTTTTCCAGGGCCGCTTCCTTGGTCTTCCAGACGCGGGGGAGATAGGCCCCCATCTCCAGGTTTTCGCGAACCGACATGTTGGGAAACGGTCTTCGGCCCTCGGGAATATGGGAGATCCCCGCCTCCACGATGGAGTATGTCTTCAGCCGGGTTATTTCCTTGCCCAAAAATTCGATGCTTCCCGAGGCCGGATGGACCAGCCCGGATATGGTATTCAGGGTCGTGGTTTTTCCGGCCCCATTGGAGCCGATCAGGGCCACTATTTCCGACTCCTTGACCGTCATCGACACGTCATGCAAGGCCTGTGATTTGCCGTAAAAGGTGTTGATCTTCTTCAACTCGAGCATGGACTCATTCTCCCAGATACACCTTGATGACGTCCTCGCTGCTGGCGATTTCCTCGGGGGTCCCGGCGGCGATTTTCTCGCCATAATGAAGCACGACGATCCGTTCACAGACCTTCATGATGGCCTTCATGACGTGTTCGATCATGACCACGGTCACCCCTCGGCCCCGGATACTGCTCACCAGCTCCATGGACTGGGCCACCTCGGTGGGGTTGAGGCCCTCCATCACCTCATCCAGCAGGAGCAGATCGGGTTTGGTGGCCAGGGCCCGGGCGACTTCCAGCCGTTTCTGGTTGGCCAGGGTGAGGCTGGAGGCCAGATCGGTCATCTTGTCCCGCAACCCGACGAATTCCAGCAACTCCGCGGCGTCATATCCGGCGGCCTCGGCCGACGTCTGTTCCTTCTTGCCGAAAAAGCAGCCCAGGACCACGTTTTCGAAGACCGACATGTTGCTGAAGACCTTGACCGACTGGAAGGTCCGGGCCAATCCCATCCGGCAGATCTGAAAGGCCTTACGGCCGGTGATATCCTGGCCCTTGAACCTGATGGTCCCTGATCTGGGGGGGAAGGAGCCGGATATGACGTTGAACAGGGTCGTCTTGCCGGCCCCGTTGGGTCCGATCAGGCCCACCACCTCGCCGGGTTCCACGGTCAGATCGACGTCGGTCAGGGCGGCCAGGCCTCCAAAATGTTTGCTCACTTCCCGGCACTCGAGCAACGGCATGCTATCTCCCCGTCAATTTCCGGCGGATGTCCTGCGCCAGCCCCACCAGCCCGCCGGGCATATATAAAATGGAAACAACCAATATTATGCCGAAGGCAAGCATATAGTAGTAAGTCAGGGCGGTCCCCAACACCTCGTTCAGGAAACTGAAGATGGCCGCCCCGATTATGGGCCCGTAGATCTTTCCCATCCCGCCGAAAATAGCCATGAGTACGGGCATAAAGGAGTTGACCGATTTGAAAGCGATCTTGGGGTCGATATAAGTCTTCTGGGTGGCCATGACCACCCCGGCCACCCCCATGAAAAAGGCGCTGAGGCCGAAGGTCATGATCTTCAGGGCGGTCACGTTCAGTCCGGTATGGGCGGCGGCCTCCTCGTTTTCACCGATGCTCACCAGGGCCAGGCCATACTTGGAATTCTTGAGGAGATAGGCGGTCACGAGCGACACGGTAAAAATCAGCAGCATGATGAAGAAGACGACCGTGTTGTCCACCACGGCCACGATTCGTCCGGTGGTATCGTCTATATTGACTTCAAACCACAGGATGAAATATTTCATGAGTTCGACCAGGCCGAACGTGAACATGACGAAATATATGCCCCTCAACCGCAGCGTGATGGCGCCCACGAGTACCGCCAGGCAAAAACTGGCCAGACCGCCGATGATCATGACCAGGGGCAGGGGCAGCTTGTTTCCCAGGACCGCCGCGGCATAAATGCCCACGCCGAAAAACGCCGCCGAGGCCAGGGAGATGTATTTGGTGGGCCCGGAAAACATGGTCCAGCTGACCGTCAGCACCACGTACATCAGGATGGAGGACGCAAGGATAATTTCGTATTCCCCGGCCCACAGGGGTGTCGCGGCCACCGCCGCGATCAGCAGGAGCCAGACCCCGAAGGTCCGATTGAAGATGAAACGCGCTAGGTGCATGGCTTTATTTCCCAAAGAGGCCGGTCGGCCTGACGAGCAGGAGGAGCATGAAGATCACATAATAGGCCACCATGGACAGACTCGGTTCGAAATAGGTGACGATGCTGCCGATGAGTCCCAGAATAAGTCCCCCGATGAGACTGCCGGTGATGCTGCCCAAGCCGCCCAGCACGATCACGATCAGGGCGATCATGGTGTACTCGAGCCCCATGGTCGGCTCGATGATGTAAGACATGCTCAAAAGCGTGCCGCCCAGTCCGGCCATCAGGGCGCCCAGGCCGAAACACAGGGCCAAGACCATCTCGATGTTCACCCCCATCAGGCCGGCCGCAACCGGGTCCTGGGCCGCGGCCCGGATGGCCTTGCCCATGCGGGTCCGGGCCAGAAAGAGATAGAACACCAGGCAAAACACCAGGGCGAACCCGAGGGTCACCAGCCGGTTGGCGGCGAATTTGGCCCCGGCAACGATTACGGGAAAGGCTAAGTAGCTATATCCTTTCATGGCGGCGCCCCAGATGATGATGGCCAGGTTCTGGATAATGAACAGGAGGCCGAAACAGGCCAGCATGGAGCTGCCTTCGAAGGCGTCCAGGGTCGCCGAAATCCTGCGCAGACGGCTGAATATGGTCCGGTAGAGGACAAATCCCAGTACGAATATGGTGGGACCGGTAATGGCCAAAGCGATGATCGGGTTTATCTTGAGGGACGTAAACAACCACCAGGTGATGAAGGCGCCGACCATGATGAACTCGCCGTGGGCGATGTTCAACACCCGGGCGACGCCGTATTGCATGCTCAGGCCCACGGCAATCAGGGCGTAGATGCCCCCCAGCAACAGGCCGGAAATGAGGACATCCAGTATTGTCAAGAACATGATGGACTGATCCCAGGTTTATCTGTGCCGGTCCGCTGGTTTGTCGGGTAAGACATCGAATCGCCTTCTCTCTGCCTTTTTCGCATGGGACACCACAGATTGCCGCACCGAGGCCGTCTCGCCGCCATGGGGAATGACGCCCTTATTTAACCCGTGCGGGGGAAAGTATACAACGGGGCCTGAGGGCGGGGGCCGCCGGCGGCCCAGGGCCGCCCCAAAGGCGCTGGATGCCCGCTCCCAGTTCCAGCCAAATGGGGGGCGGAGCCATCCCGCGCCTTTGGGGAAGGTCTGTTGTCGCCTTGGATCAGATCACTTCTTCTTCTTCGGCCAGGGCGGCTTGGGGTATTCCGGCTTGGCGGTGCGCTTGGGGCCCGGATCGATGACCTCGAACACGCCTTTTTGCCACTGCCCGATCTCGCCCGGATGGTTCACGAATTGGCGCTTTTTATTGTACCAGAACATCCCCAGGTACGTGGGGAATTTGGCCTTGACCATGACCGCCCGGATCTTCTTCTGGTTCAGGGTGCCGGCCTTTTCGATGCATTGCTTGAAGTGCTGCAGCGAGGCATAGTAATACAGGCCGCCCCAGTAGTCGGGCTCCACCTTGAATTTCTTCACGAACAGCTTGACCAGTTTCGCGGCGCCGGGAGAGGTCTTGGCGTTCCAGGCGCCACCGCCCATGACGCCCTCGACGCCTCTCACGCCAAAGGTCCCCTTGAACAGGGGCGGGGAGAAGGGCAGGACGGTCATGAAAAAGGCCTTGAAGTTGATGCCCAGTCCCATGGCCTGGCCGGTCAACAGCATCCCGCCCGGGGGGTAGCAGGCCGCCACGAAGGCGTCCGCCTTGAGGGCCTTGGCCCGCTTCAACAGGGCCGAGAGGTCCTTGATGCCCGGCGGATAGCTCTTGTTCATCACGACCTTCATCCCGTACTTCTTGAAGTAGGGAACAAAGGCCCGGCCGTATTCGATCCCGTGGAGGTCCGCCCTCCAGATCACGGCCACTCTTTTCACGCCCACTTCGTGAAAGATCTTGGCCAGGGTCGGCGCCTGCGTTTCGGAGTGGTTGAGGACCTGGAAGAAATAGGGCAAATTGAGCGTGGTCAGCTTCTTGGCCCCGCCCGGGCCGCCGATGAGGATGTAGTGGTACTTGTTGGCGATGGGCGCGGCGGCAAAGAGCCAGGCCGTGCCCCAGGGCGGCAGGATGAAATCGACCTTGTCCTCGACGATCATCTTTTCCAAAAGGCGCCGATTGGTGCCGATGTCGCTCTTGTCGTCGTACCGCTTCAGGACCACCGGTATCTTCCGGCCGCACTCGCGGATGTAGATGCCGCCGTGCTTGTTCACCTGCTCGATCCACAGTTGGTAGATCTTGCCTCCGGAGATGGCCACCCCGCCGGCCAAAGGCCCGGACAGGGCTAACACCTGACCGAAAACGATCTTTTTCGGACACTTTTTCTTCGCACTGACGGCAGAGGTGGTGCCGAGCAGCAGCCCCACCGCCGCCAACAGAATTATGCCCCCTTTCCAGAGGCTACCCTTCCTGACCATTTTTCCCTCCTCCAAATGGTTAGGTACCATAAAGAACCGCGATCACACACCACGCCACCCCTTGGCCCCGGTGTGTCTGTTTAGACTCCCCAGTTGACGCCGGCGCTGCTCAGGGCCGCGCCGGAAACGTCCACCACGGCCGACCCGCCGTCGATCAGCAGCACGGCCCCGGTCATGAAAGACGAGTCATCGCTGGCCAGGTAGCTGCACAGGCCGCCGATCTCGTCCGGCGAAGCGACTCGGCCCAGGGGGACATTGGACGCGATGACACCGAACACCCCGTCCACGTCCGTTTTCAGGACCTCGGTCAGCGGAGTGAGCGAGGTCTCCAGCATCTTGGTCCGCACCGCTCCCGGACAGACCGCGTTGACCCGGACCTTATGTCGGCCGTAGTCCAGGGCCGCCTGCCGGGTCAACATATTGATGGCCGCCTTGGAGGTGCAGTAGGGCGCCATGCCGGGCAGGCATTGGACCCCGCCCAAAGACGAGATGTTGATGACCGATCCGCCCCCGGCCTCGATCATGTGCGGGACGGAGGCCCTCATGGCATGGAACGTCCCGGTCAGGTTTATTTCGAGCACCTGCTTCCAGACGGCCAGGTCCACGTCGGTGACCGTGCCCCCGGGATCGATCCCCGCGTTATTGACCAAGACGTCCAGCCGGCCTGACATCTCGAGCGCGGCGGCGACCATCCGCTCCACGTCCTCGTACTTGGAGACGTCCCCCGCGCAGATGGACATGGAACCCGCGGGCAATGATTTGGCCACTTCCTCCAGCTTTGCCTCGCGGCGGCCGGTGATGCACACCTTGGCCCCGTCCGCCACGAACCGCTTGGCAATGGCGGTGCCGATGCCCGTGCCGCCGCCGGTGATAAGAGCTGTCTTGCCTTCCAGGTTCACCTTTTTCCTCCTAGCCAGGCCCCTTGATCGTGGGGATTCATCCAGCCCCTACAGCGGCTGCTTGTCTTCGGGGTAGAAGCTCACCGAGAGTTTCGTGATCAGGGCCCCGGCGGGCGTGTTGGCGATCTGGCCGTCCTCGCCGATGGCGAAGAACTTGCCGGTTTCCTTCATCTGATCCCAGTTGTGGAAGAACACGGTGCACACCGGCAGACCGAACTCGCGCCAGGAGAAGATGTATTGATTGACGTCGAACTTGTACATGATGACCAGTTCAACGTCCGACTGGCCTTTCAAGGGGCCGACGAGGCAGTGCCAGGCGTAACGCTCCGAGTTGAGGTAGACGTGCTCGAAGCACTGATTGGGGTTGTAGGTGTAGAAGGCCCGGAGCCCGATCAGGTCGCGGGTGGGGTGCGGCTTCATCCCCGTGGGAGGCACCGACGGATCGCCCAGCACGCCCGGGGTGAACTCCTGGACCGCCCGCGGCTCGTGGCCGATCTCGCCCTCGCGCATGAGGGTGTCCACACCGAGAACCTGCCGGGTCACGGTGTTGACGACGAACGTGACGCACTTTCTGACATTGCTGGCAAAGGTCATGTCGATGTAGTAAACCTTGGTCCCGACCTCGATCACCTCGCACCAGTCCGTGCCGCTCTCCTGGCCGCTCTGCCAGGCCACCTGGTTGGGCCCCTTGAAGTCGAGATCAAAGGCCACGCCGTTGTCCAGCGTGATCTTCATTTGCCGGCCGACCAGGTCACTGGTGGCCGGAATACGATGAAAGGCCATGTCGGCCGCGTAATCCTCGTACTTATAGTCGGTTTCACCCTCTTTCTGGGGCATTTCCTTCCTCCTTGGTCAAAGAAAGGTGCCGCGGTCCCGGGCAATTGCGCCGGGAGACATGCGGACGGTCAGCCGACCGGATCATTGAACCGGCCACCACTTAGAACGGCAGTTGCCGCTTGGTCTTCTGGATGGTGAGCCACTTCAGTTCGGTCAGCTCCTCGACCGAATAGTGTCCGCCTTCACGGCCGACCCCGCTGGCCTTGCAGCCGCCAAAGGGGACACAGGCATCGGCATCGACCGAGCCGTCCATGACGTGGACCATGCCGGCCTCCAGGCCCTCACCCAGGAAGATCGCTTTTTCCAGGTTCTGGGTGATGACGCCGGCGGACAGCCCATAGGTGGTGTCGTTGGCCACCTCGAGTGCCTGCTCCGCGTTTTCGACCGCGATGATCGAGGCCACGGGCCCGAAGGTCTCCTCGTAGTAAATCTTCATGTCGGGCGTGATATCGGCCAGCAAGGTCGGTTGGTACAGCCGGCCTTCGTGGGTCCCCCCGGTGAGGAGCTTGGCGCCCTTGGCCACGGCGTCCTTGATGTGGTCGTCAATCTTCTTGACCTGCTCATCGCTGATGACCGGCCCGATGAAGGTCGTGGGCTGACCGGGATCGCCCACCGGTAGATGGGAGGCCAGCCCGGTCAGGGCCTGGCTGAAGGCCTCGACGATCGGCCTTTCGACGATGATCCGGTCGGTGGACATGCAGATCTCGCCCTGGTGCAGATAGGCGCTGAAGGCGGCGGATTTGACCGCGTACTCGAAGTCGGCATCGGCCAGAATGATGAGGGGGTTTTTCCCGCCCAGTTCCAGACTGTAGGGCTTCAATTGGGCCGCGGCCCTCTGGGCCACGTGCCGCCCGGTCACCGTCTCGCCGGTGATGGCCACAAAGGAGCAGCGCGGATCATCGATCAGGGCGTCGCCCAGGACGCTCCCCGGACCGGTCAGGACGTTGAGGGCGCCCGCGGGCAGGCCGGCTTCCTCGAAGAGTTCGCCGATCTTGAGCCCCATGACCGGCGACTGACTGGCCGGCTTGAGAACGACCGTATTGCCCGTGGCCAGGCCGTAGGCCACCTTGTACATGGACAGGACCAGCGGGAAATTCCAGGGCGAGATGGCCAGGACGGTGCCCCGCGGCCGGCGGATGGTCATGGAGAACTTGGTGGGGTCATAATGAAAGGTTTCCCCCAGAATGCGCTTGCCGTCGGCGGCGGCCGTCTCGATGAGGTCCACGGTCTGGAAGATCTCGAACATGCATTTGCCGACCGAGCCGCCGCCCTCCTGGATCAAGACGTCGGCGAACTCCTGGGTCTTGGCCTCGAGGAGTTGGGCCGCCTTGTTGAGAATCTTGGCCCGGTCTATGGCCGGGGTGGCCGCCCATCCCTTGCGGGCCGCGAAGGCGGCGGCCATGGCCCGGTCCGCGTCCGGGGCGCCGGCCTGGGCCACCTTGGCGTAGAGTTCCCCGGAGTAGGGGTTGAAGTCGTCGAATGTTTCCCCGGAAACGGCGTCCACCCATTGACCGTCAATGAACAACTGATAAGTTTTCATGACTCCTCACTTTTTCTAGGGACCTGCTTTTTCCAAAGTTCCCGACCTGACGCCGACCCCAAAGAGTGCTTTCCTGAGCGTACTCCTGCCGGGTGTTCCAGGGTTCCTTGGCTATGAGCCAAGCTTCAAGACAGGCTTGATGACGCGCCCTTTTTCCATGTCTTCCACCGCCTTGTTGATGTCCTCGAAGGGATAGAAGGTGATCATCCGGTCAAAGGGGAACCGGCCCTGCCGGTATAGTTCGATCAGTTTGGGAATGAACAGGTCCGGAATGGAGTCCCCTTCGATGACCCCCCGGACCGTCCGGCCGTTCATGATCAGATCCATGTTCAGGTTCACTTCGGTCCCGGGCGGCACCACGCCGCACAAACCGCACACGCCCAACAAGGGGAGCACGTCCACGGCCTGGCGAAAGACGGCTGGATTTCCGACGCACTCGAGGCTGAAATCAGGGCCGCCGCCGGTCAGGTCCAGAATGGCCTCGACCGGATTCACCTCGTTGGCGTTGAGGGTGTGGGTGGCACCCAGCTCCCCGGCGATCTTGAGCCGGTCCGGACTGAGATCCACGGCAATGATATTGGTGCATCCGCTGACGACCGCGGCCAGGACCGCGCTCATCCCCACCGGACCCACCCCGAAGATGGCAATGGAGGTTCCGGGACGGGCCTTCAGGGCATTGATGACCGCACCCGCGCCCGTTTGAATGCCGCACCCCAGGGGGCCGAGAATCTCGAGGGGAACATCGTCAGGCACCTTCACCGTGTTACGTTCCTCGGCCAGGGCGTGTTCGGCGAAAACCGACTGCCCGAAGAAGTTCCCGTGGATCACCTGATCCCCCTGTTTCAGCGTCGTGGTCCCATCCGGCCGGACTCCGCCGAAATTGAGGGCCAGGAAATTGTGGCAATAGGGGTCTTGGCCGGCCAGGCAGGAGGGGCATGATCCGCAGCACATCCAGCTCAGGGCCACATGGTCGCCCGGTTTGACCTTGGTCACCCTCGCCCCGACCTTTTCCACGACACCGGCCCCTTCGTGCCCCAAGACAGCAGGAAGCGGGAAGGGTAAATGCTGGTCCCGGGCAGCCAGGTCAGTGTGGCAGATACCGGCCCCGACGATACGAACCAGGACCTCATGATCCTTGGGATCACTGAGTTGCACCGGCTCGATTTTGAATTCCGCTGATGTTTCATGCGTGACAGCGGCCCTGATTTCCATGACGTCCCCCCTGCCCGTGGCAGATTGTTGCCAACACCTTTAAATCACGTTACATTAGGGCGGCGTTTGCCGGGTGACATGCGCCTTGACATGCCATCCGTCCCTTTTTGTTAATACGTTAAATGTTTTGATCGGGGCGGGTCAATTATACGAAAGGAGTATTCTGGGGCGCATGGCAGGGAAAGAAGTGCAATATATCGATATTATTTTTAAATTAGCATATGAGGTCTGACCATCGTGTTGTTGGTTTCCCTCCGGGGCCAGGTGATGTCTCCAGAGTCGATTCCTCCGGCCGCAGCCGGATAACATGATGATATAATTAACTATATATACTTGTTACCGCCTGGCTCGGCCAAACCCGGCCGATCGTCTGTTCTGTCGAGGCCTGGTGGAGGGCCCTGACCCGTGGGTGATGAGCATCGCGGCCTACGGCCGGGGTTGGTCAACATGGGCCTGGATGAAGGCGCCGATCTCGGCCATGGCCCGACTGGCCTCGGGGAACAGGGGGGCGCAGGCCGGATAGCAGTGGCACATGCCCGCCTCGACCCTGAGGGTGACGTCCACCCCGGCTTGCTCGGCCTTATGGGCAAAGCGGATCGAGTCGTCGCGCAGGACCTCGTCCTCGCCGGCCAACACCAGCAGGGGCGGCAGCCCTTCCAGGTCGCCGTAAAGGGGGGATACCAGGGGCCGGCAAGGGTCCCCGTCGCCCACGTAGTGTTTGCGGCTGGCCTCCCAGGAACCGGGTGGCGACAGACACACCCTGGCCCGGGTGCGATATGACTCGCCCGTGCAGGCCACGTCGGTCCAGGGCGACAGCGCCACGGCCGCCGCCGGCAGGGGCAGGCCCCGGTCCCGCAGGGCGATCAGGCAGGCCAGGCCGAGCCCGCCCCCGGCCGAATCGCCGGCAAATACGATGTGGGCCGGCGACAGCCCTTGGTCCAGCAGCCACTCATAGGCGGCCATGGCGTCCTCGAGCCCGGCCGGAAAGGGGTGCTCCGGGGCCAACCGATAATCGAACAGCAGCGCCCCCAGGCCGCTGGCCTTGACGAACTTGGACACGATTCCCCGGTGGGCCTGGATCGACCCCAGTACGTACCCGCCACCATGAAAATACAATATCGCCCGGTCCGGCGCCCCGGCCCCGGCCGGGAGGATCCACTCGGCCGCCAGACCATCGTGGATCGACACCGGACGCCAGGCCACGCCCTTGGGCACGCGGCCCAGCATTCGGGCCGCCTTGTCGGCCGATCGGCGCACTTGGGCCAGGTTATTCTCCCAATCGACCGCGGTCTCGCCCCTGAATTTGAATCGCAACAGGTGCCGGTGTCGCAGTACGAACAGGAACAATCTGCTTCGCAAACTGGGCATTGTCTTACACTCCAGGCCGGCCTCTGGGGCCGGCATATGAAAATGACCGTGAATCGTCTAGCAAAACAGGCCCATGATGATGTCGGGATCAGGCGTCTTGAACCTCCGGCCGTGGACGGCCTTGTTGATGGCCAGGCCGTTGATCGAGGTCCATAACAAAAGCGCCAAGTCCTCGGGGTCGTGGTTCTTGATCGATCCGTCCTCTTGGCCCGCCCTGATGATCCGGGTCATGACCTCATAGGGAAAGCTGTTTTCCCGGTCGATGATCCGCCTGGCCCGGGACGGGATGTCCTCGGACACGGTGGCCTGGGCGATCAGCAGGAAGTACCGGGCCGCGTTTCGATCCTTATCGATGATCTCCAACAGGCCCTCGAGGGCCAGCCTGATCTTGGCCCGGGGCGGATCCGCCAGGCCTTCCAAATAGCGACAGGCGTCATTCATCTTTTCAAAGGCGGTCCGGATCAATTCGACAAAGACCTCGTCCTTGGACCGGAAATAGTGGTAGATCAGTCCCTGGGACATGCCCGAGGCGGCGGCGATATCGGCGATCTTGGTGCCGGCCAGGCCCCTGGCGGCGAACAGTCCGAGGGCCTGGTTCAGGATGTTTTCCCGTCGGTGCTCCCTCATTTTTTGATTGAGGTCCTGGTTTCTGGCCACAAAGGCTCCGGATTTGATTGAACGTTCAGTCAATATATGGCACCGAGCGTCGCCGGTTGTCAAGCCCCTTTTTCGCCGCGTCAGATCGGGCCCCATTCTGGTGGTGGCCGATCGCGGACTGAAGACATCTCCGAATAGCTTATTCCCGTTGACTTAGCCGCATTTTGGCCGCCATCGGGCCAACGTTAGTGATTGACCCCCAAGCGAAAAAAGGCGAAGTGGTCCATCACGCGGATTATTCCTCTGGCAGCGACCGACGGGATGATGCTAAGCGGCCAATATGCGATTGATCAGGGTGGTTCTATTGGAGACCCCGACTTTCTCATAAATATTTTGGAGATGTTTTTTTACGGTTACTTCGCTGACGAACAGCTTCTGGGCAATTTCGGCATTCTTCAATCCCAAGAAAAGCAACTCGACCACATCAATTTCTCTTTTGCTCAGATTAAACTCATCCATAATATGCTGAATATTGATCTTTGCTAGTGACTTTTCTTCCGCAGATAACACCTTTTCGATGGAGACCATGAGAAGGCGGGAGCCTTCCCAGTCCAGTCCTCGGTCCAGTATTCTTAAAGTGATGGAAAAATTGGTTTGATCACGGCCTTGGATGGTGGTTTGTCTCGAGATCGTCGTGCCACTTGCCGGACAGTCCTTCAATCTCGCCTTGATTTCTTGGCAGTCCTTCAATAACTGAGGGGGGAGTTTGACATTGTGATCGAAAGCCGACCCCGACAATGTCAAATTGCCGATCGCCTCTTCTGCCATATCATTGCTGTAGACAAGGTGAAGGTTTTCATCCAGCAGGATCATCCCGATCGATGATTGTCTTTCGATATAATCCAGTATGGTTCCATTCAGTCTTATTTTCCGGCGAAGATTGTTATGCGCCAAGGCATGCGCCAAATAGGGAGCGATGGTCTTAACCGTCAGTACTTCACTTCTGGTAAAGCTGTTGCGTCTCCGCGGCCGAGTCAATACAATCCTGCCATGAAGTTCTTCTTCAGCCACCAGGTTGACGATGAGCTTGTGATGTATCTTTTGCGGTTTCAGAAAGTCATTGTAATACTCTGTTGATAGGAATGAATCATAGCTAAATGTTGTTACCTGCCGGTTTGATCCTATTTTCGTATTTATACCTTTGGTAAGATGCAGAGGGTCGAATTGATAAAAGTAATTTTTAAAGTATTCACAGTATATTCTATCCAGGTCTATAAGTTTGATATGGGTGAATTGCCCCTTCCCGTCTGGCAGGAAAAAGACCGCACCTTCAGAGGGAATTGTACGGAAAAGGGCTTCAAAGGCCTTCTGCCTGACCATCCGATGATCCCTGGATTCATTGGCTGCACTGATAACCCCCAACACATCAGTCAATATGGGGGAGGGCAGTCCATCCATTGAATCGGCCCGAGTTTTATGGTCACGGTCTGGTAAGAACATGGTCTTCCCGGTCAAAGACGCCCGACTTCATTCGGGAGGGCTTTTTGGCGGCAACCATTGCCCGCCCAGAGATGTTGGCCGCGCTCGTGGAAACGGGGCCCACATCTGAGACCATCAGCCTTGGTGAAAGGTCAGCCTCGGCCTTCGGAGGAGTAAATCCCTGGGGCGGCAAAAAGCCGGCCCCAGCCATCTTCGGTGATTGACCCTGAGTGATGATCGGTAACCGCGCACCCCCTGGCTGTGCCCTCTCTCATGGGAAAGGGGGGCAAGGCCCTCAACGATAGATGCAAATATGAATTTTACCTACCCCTCCACAATGTACTATATATTTTTAATCTGTTAATGTCAAGTGAAATATCGTTTGATTGGTCCGGCCGGCAGGGGGACGTATATACCCTCTCCCTTGACCCCCTGCCCCTGGCGAAAGGCAATCTCCTTTAAGGTATGTTCAGGATGACCGCATTTGTTCCGCTTGACATCAAATCATTATTGGCCAGGTCATTCTTCTCTACCCGTGCCTTGATCTTGCCACTAATCTAACTTTGTACCTGGACCATATTTAGCAAAGCCAATCAGGGTTGGTCAGATCATTTTAGCCTTTTTGGACACCATGTTTTTTACAATTGTCAGGCCCTGGACAGCGTTTTCGGCCCAATAGTCTGCCTGCACGTGATTGAAAATGTGCTCATCTATGCAATGGCCTCCGATTATCACCCTGGAATTATGTTCCGGAAATTCTTTTCGTAGCAACTCGATCGCGGACTTCAATTCCGGCAGCACGGAGGTCAGAAGGCAGCTTATGCCGATCAAGTCCGGTTTGATCTTTTTGGCCTCTGCCAAGAAACGTTCAGGGGCCACGTCCACGCCCAGGTCAACGACTTCAAATCCGTCGCAGCGCGCCAGGATGGCGAACAGGTTCTTGCCGAGATCGTGAATATCTCCCTGAATGGTCCCCAACAGAATAACTCCTTTTGATTCATCGGATTTCCGTTGCCGGAAATTGATTTCCATGATCTCGGTCGCCTGGCGCATTATGTCGCCGGCCATGATCAAGGCCGAGATGAAATATTGCCGCCTTTCGAATCGCTTGCCGACTTCATGCATGCCTTGGATGCAGATGTCCATCACCTGGGTAGGTTCGACACCGGAGGCCAACATATCCTTGACCACCGCCATGGCCTCTTGTTCTTTGAGGTCCGCAATCAGTTCAACCAATTGCTTCCTTTGTTTGACCGCGTCATCAGAAGAGTTTTGTCCGGTCCGGCGGTTATTCATGGTTCCACACTCCCAGTCGGCTTATGAGCGGCATCTTTTCCGGGGAGATGATAAACCAGCCACAGGCGGACGGTGAGTCGTTAAAATCGTAGTAGATGTGCTCCAGCTTGAACACACTTTCCCCTTCAGGCAAATGAAGCTGCTCGGCTTCCTCCGGCTTTAAAGAAGCGGGCAGGAGTTTGAGCTCGGCCTTCTTGAAGCTGGAAAGATCCTCTTTCAGGAGAAAACCTGTCAGTTCATCGGTTTCCAGCATCGTTTCCACAAAGGGTGACTCAGGGTCGGCCAGGGCATAACTGGTTTGATAAATCGCCGGTTCATGTTTGTGCAGAACAAGGCGTCTGACCAAGATGACCGAGCATCCGGATTCCAGGTGCAATCTATTACTGACATCTTCAGCGGCCGTCTGGACACTGGCCTCGAGGATTCGTATCGAGATATCATCTTTTGTCGCGAAAATTCTGGCCAGAGAGTCCAGTCCGAAATTGCTGGAAGTGAATTGCAGTCTTTTGACAAATGTGCCGCGCCCCTGAATCCGGTCAATCAATCCTTCTTCGGCCAGAAGACCTATGGCCTGTCTGGCGGTCATGGCGCTGATTTGGAAACCGTGGGCGATCGCCGCTTCCGAAGGAAGCCGGGACCCTGGCTGGTAGAGGCCTCTTGAAATTTTCTGCTTCAGGACATTGGCGACCTGGACATAGGCCGGCAGGTAGCTTTTTTTGTCTAGTTCGTCTTCCGGCGAAAGATCGAATGAGGCCATGTTGTCTTCTTTCATTTCGCTTTTTCTTGTTTTTGTCAGGCCAATGGTTCAGACCGGCCAGGAGGAACAGGGCCGGGCTGGACCGTGACAGCCTTGAAGTGGCCTAAAAGACCAATAAAATATTTGAGTTACAAAAAGTCTTGACACTCCTCTATAAGACTGTAAGACTATACCACAATTTCCTTGCCAGGAAAAGTCCAGTGACCAGAAAAAAGTTCAGATTAATCACCTGCAACGCCTTGGCGCCAATGTTGCTCCCCCTCATCAGTCCGAACACAGATGTTGAGGTCCTGGATATCGGTCTGCATGCCAGTCCCGACCGCCTTCGGGAGCGCATCCAGGAACAGGTCACGTCCATGGAGGACAAGGGCGTGGATCTTTGCCTGGGCTATGGCCTGTGCGGCCGCGGGCTGGAAGGTCTGTGTTCCCGCAAGACCAGGCTGATCATCCCCAGAATTGACGATTGTGTCGGGGCGCTTTTGGGGTCCAAGGAGCGCCACCGCAGGATCCTCAAGCAGTTTCCCGGAGCCTTCTTTATGGAGCCGACCTGGCTCGACACTGAAATGAATATATTCGGCGAACTTGTCCGGGGAATGGACCATCTCACGGCGGAAGGCAGGCGGCGGATCGTGGGGCTGGCCTTGAAGCACTACCGCACGATCGCCATGCTGGTCTCCGGCCAACCCGATCCCCGGGCCGTCCTTCGTTGTGAAGCCTATGCCCAGGCACATGACCTAACGGTGCGGCGAATTTCAACTGACCTCCATCTGTTGAAGCGGCTGATAAAGGGTCCGCGGGATCAGCCGGCTTTTGTCATTACCGCACCGGGCCAGCCGGTTCCTTTCTTCTAACGAATGCTCGGGAAAAACACCGTGATCATTATCGGCGAAAAAATCAACGGTACGCGCCAGGCCGTCGGGAAGGCCATCAGGGACCGAGATCCCGCCACCATTCAGAAGTTGGCCACCGACCAGACCGAGGCCGGCAGCACCTTTCTGGACATCAACGCCGGCACACCTCCGAACCAAGAACCGGACGACATGGCCTGGCTGGTCGAGAATGTTCAGGCGGTTTCCGACTTGCCCCTATGTCTAGACAGCGCCCACCCGGAGACCCTGAGGGCCGGCCTGGAATTGGTCACCAAAACCCCCATGATCAATTCGGTCTCGGGCGAGAGGGCCAGGCTCGAAAATGTTCTGCCGTTGGCCCTGGAATATAAAACCAACCTGATCCTGCTGGCCCTGGACGACACCAAGGGCGTTCCCGAAACCAGCCGGGAGCGCCTGGAGATCATTCACAAACTGATCGGCCTGGCGCACGGTGGCGGGCTCTCCCCGGACCAACTGTGGGTGGACCCGCTGGTGACGACCATCGCCACTGGTACGGAAAACGCCAAAATCACCCTGGCCACGATCAGGGAAACCAAGGCGGCCTATCCCGACGTCCACATCACCAGCGGCCTGAGCAATATTTCCTTCGGGATGCCCCTGAGGAGCGTGATCAATCACACCTTCCTGGCCATGTGCATCGCCGCAGGCCTGGACAGTGCCATTGCCGACCCCAGTAACCGTGACTTCATGACGACCATGTTGGCCTCGGAGATGCTGATGGGCCAAGACCGCTCCTGCCTGGATTTCAACAAGGCCTATCGGGCGGGGCGCATCGGCCCCCGGAAATGACGCCCGAGAAGAAAACGGCTTTAACGCCGAGGGGGAGAAGGATTCATGAAGGAAATTGAAGCCCTGACCAAGGCCATTTTGGAGATGGAAGAAAACACCGCCCTGGAGCTTACCAAGCAGCTCTTGGAAAGCGACACCGACGCCTTGACCGTGTTCAAGGCCTACCAGGATGCCATGACGGAAGTCGGCCAGCGGTTTGAAAAGGGGGTGTATTTCATCCCGGAGCTGATCATGTCCGGCGCCATGATGAACAGCGCCATGGCCATTATCAAACCGTACCTGAAGGACGGAGAGGGGCGGGATAATCAGCCGACCCTGGGCAAGATCGTGATGGCCACGGTGGAGGGCGACATCCATGATATCGGGAAAAATATCGCCAGCACCCTGTTGTCGCTGAACGGTTTTGAGGTCAAAGACCTGGGCGTCGATGTGCCCGTCAACACGATCGTCCGGGAGGCCAAAGACTTGGGGGCGGACATCGTCGGCTTGAGCGGCTTGTTGACCTTGGCTTTCGAGCCCATGAAAGAGGTCGTGTCCACCTTGAAGGCCGAGGGCTTGGGCCAGAAAAAGGTGATCATTGGGGGGGGCCAAATGGACGAACGGGTCTGCACTTACGTGGGCGCGGACGCCTGGGTCATCGACGCCGTGGCTGGCATCAAGGTCTGCAAACAATGGATGAGCTAGCCAGAAATTCACCGCGGGGGGCGAAGTGATTAAGGAGGCTGACATGGCCAGTAACAACTCGGAGGCGGTTTCTCCTGAACAAAAGCAGGAGGATTTCCTGAGTAGATGGGCCTCGGGGGAGGGAGTCGAGTTCGTAGATGAAGATGCAGAACAGGCCTATCAATACCGAGCCGGAATCATCAAAGACGCCATTCAACTGAAGCAAACGCCGGACCGGGTGCCCGTCATACCGCTGGGAGTCTTTGCACCGGTCATGCTTTACGGGCACACCGGAAAAGAGGCCATGTATGATCCCCATACCCTGGGGAAAATCTACCTGGACTTCACCAAAGAATACGACGTGGATGCCGCCGGCGCCGCCCCCATGGTCATGTACGGTCCGGCCCTGGAAACGCTGGATTACCGGCTCTACAAATGGCCGGGGCACGGAGTCAAGGATGAATTGTCCTATCAGTTCGTCGAAAAAGAATACATGAAGGCCGATGAGTACGATCACTTCATCAGCGACCCCACGGATTACTGGTTCCGGATCTGGTTTTCCAGGATCTGTGGAGAGCTGGCTCCTCTGGCGGATCTTGCGCCCATTTATGGCACCATGGAGCTGCCCATGTCCGTGGGATATCTGGCCAGCCTGGGCGCACCGTCCGTCCAGGCCGCATTCAAAAAGCTCCTGGAGGCCGGCCAACAATGCTTCGAATGGATCGGGGCTCTGGGTCACTACATCGGGCAGATCAGGGCCTCGGGCTATCCGGGGTATGCCGGCGGGGCGACCAAGGCGCCTTTTGACGTGCTGGGCGATTCCTTCAGGGGGACCACGCCGCTGATGATGGACCTCTACCGCCGGCCTGAAAAGGTCCTGGAAGCGGTCGAAAGACTTGTCCCCCTCATGATCGGAACCGGTGCGGCCGCCGCTCAGGCCAACAACAACCCCATCGTCTTCATCCCCCTGCACAAGGGCGCCGATGGGTTCATGTCCAACGAGCAATTCGAGAAGTTTTATTGGCCGACCCTCAGGGCGGTGATGCTGGGCTTGATCGAAAACGGATGCGTCCCCTGCTGCTTTGTGGAAGGGGCGTACAATGACCGGTTGGAGTATCTGACCGATCTGCCCCAAGGGACCTGCCTTTTCATCTTTGACAAAACCGACATGTCCAAGGCCAGAGAAATCCTGGGCGGCCAATCCTGCATCGGCGGTGGATTCCCGGTGTCCTTGATCATCACCGGCACTCCCCATCAGGTGGAGCAGGAAACCAAGAAACTGTTGGACACCGCCGCCGGGAACGGGGGATATATCCTGAGTATCGGCTGCGCCATGGATGAGGCCAGGGAAGACACTTTGAAGGCCTTTATTGAGACCGGCAAGGAATACGGCCAATACTGACCCGGGCTGCTTGGCCGCCGGACGGTGACCAGCCGTACAAAAAGGGGATGGGTGCCGGTCGGGGTTACCGGCAGGTCACTTGACCTGACATATATATTTATGTATTTTCGAGACGCCGGTCCGCTGGGGGGAGTGAGGATCTGCGCCTGAAAAAACCAGTTCCTTAAAATGGGGAGGAGTGCCATGATTCATCGGTTGACGTTTGGGATGTCAATGGCCCTGGCCGTGGGACTGCTGGTCGTCGGTCTTTTCGCCGCACCGTCGATGGCCAAGATGGGAAAGCCGATCATCATCGCCGTGCCGACCTCTCTCACCTTTCTCGAGGGGCGGGAGTCCTACAACATCGTCAAGATGGCCGTGAGCGAGATCAACGCCCGCGGCGGGGTCAAGGTCGGCGGCGTGATGCGGCCGTTCAAGGTGGTCAGCATCGACCTGCGTGACGCGGCCCCCGGCGTGCCCGTGGCCTCGGCCCTGCTGGCCCTGGAAAAGATCATCACCCAGCACCATCCCACGGCCATCGTCGTCGGGCCCTTCCGGTCCGAGGCCCTGATCGCCGGCATGGACATGATCGCCAAGTACAAGGTGCCCATGCTGGGGACCATCGCCATGAGCCCCGGCACCGAAAAGCGGATCGCCAAGAATCCGGCCAAGTACAAGTACATCTTCCGGGTCAGCCTCAACGCCATCTATCTGGTCAAGTACCTGGTCGGCTTCCAGATGTTCCTCAAGAAGAAGTTCGGGTTCAACAAGATCTTCCTGATGAACCAGGACGTGGCCTGGGCCCGGGCCACGGCCGGCATCACCGGCAAGATCCTGAAGAAACTGGGCTGGAAGATCGTCGGCCACGAGGTCTATCCCACCGGGGCGTCCAACTTCACCGCCGGGCTGCTCAAGGCCAAGCAGGCCAAGGCCCAGGTGATCATGCCCGTGTTCGACATGCCCCAGTCGGGCGTCCTGCTCAAGCAGTGGAAGGCCCTGCGGGTCCCGGCGGTTTTGGCGGGCTACATCTCGCCCATGACCGGCCAGGGGGCCTGGAAGCGCTTCCGGGGCAAGATCGTCGGCCTGATGAACGCCATCACCGAGGTGGGCGAGATCCCGGCCAAGAAGGTCCCGGCCTCGGTCAAGTTCTTCAACGACTACCGCACGAGGTACGGTAAGAACATCCAATCCGGGCACGGCCCGGCCCCGGCCTACGTGGCGGTCTATCTGCTCAAGGCGGCCATCGAGAAGGCCAATTCGCTCGATCCGGACAAGATCGTGGCCGCCCTCAAGACCACCGACACCATGAGCGTCATGGGCCGGATCAGGTTCAACAAGACCAACCAGGTCATCTTCGGGAGCCATCCCAAGAAGACGGCCGTGGGCTGCGTCTTCCAGTGGTCCAAGAAGGGCAAGCGGGTCATCATCTTCCCGCCGTCCATCGCCGAGGGCACTGTCCAGCTTCCGCCCTGGATGAAGAAAAAGTAAGTTAGTGACGACGGGCCGGGCACCTGGCAGACCAGGCGCCCGGCCTGCCCCATCCGCCGGCCGGATCGGGGCCCCTGATCGGTCCCGTAAACGAACGGGTTTACCCTTGCGACGCGAAATCAATGGTGCTTGACGGGCTTCTTAAGATCCTGGTCACCGGGCAGGTCGTCAGCGGTTGTGGCAATTTTGGGGGCTGGTTTTCAAGCTGGAGTGCTGGTCCCCTCTGGTGCTGAGCGGTCAGCATTGTACCACCGGCGACTGGCTAAGGTTCGGTGCTTCACCCTGGCCCGGCGTTCGAGGCGCGATTCCCTGTGTCCAAAAGCGGCAATGATATGGAATACCTCCCTTGCCCCCTGCCCCCCTACGAAAAGTCAATCGATTGGCCCCCTCGATTGACGACTGCCTTTTTCGTGGCTGCAATCATGGGAGAGTCTGGCACGCCGGCCATATCTGGAAGCGGTGCCGCCGCCAGGAGAGTCTTGTCCTGAGAGATATATCTTGATTTTTACTTTGGTCGATGTCCGCCAAGGTATTCGGGGAATACCTCGATTCGAATCCAACAGGGCGCAGTTTTTCAATCAACGGTCATTCCCACGTTTGTGACGCAGAAACTCCGCGAGGGGATGTCGCTCGACCTCGTAAGTGAAGTTGCCGGTCACACCACAACCCCAACCACACGGCGTTACGTCGGCCAGGATGCCACGAGACTGGTGCCGGTCTGGAAGGACATAGTCGTACGTCTGAAGGACGGTGAACGGTAGCTTTGTCCGGTCGATGTCCGGTGATTCACAATGACATTTGTATTAAATTCAATTAATTAATGGTGGAGGCGGCGGGAATTGAACCCGCGTCCGAAAACCTTCAGCCCAGGCCTCTACATGCTTAGCCTCTGTTTTGTTCTCGCCGGGACCGGACTCCCAAAGGCAGGATGCCGACCCGGCCAGCCTCCAAGAGTTTCATCCCGAAAGGCGGAGGCCCTCCCCCGGGACTAGCCCGCTGCACGACGCCCCTTCCCGCCCCGCGGGCGAGGACGGGAGGAACGCTGGCCTATTTACGCGGCCAGGGCGTATGCGTAATCGTCTGCGATTACTTTAGGCCCCACCGGTTAACGGACCGACGAGACACCGGCATGCCACCTGAACCTCAATTGTCTCCGTCGAACCCTTGTTCGCCCCCAAAGACCCTGGGCCTTGATGACCAAGGTCGTTTTCAAAGATCAATCCCCGGCCGCACCATCGCGGCCTCATACTTAATTTTAATCACAATCCCGGCCGAAAACAAGATTTAACGCGAACCCCGCCGCCACTGGCGGGCCAGGTCCCGGTCGCTCTGCCGGCGCTTGATGTCCTGGCGCTTGTCAAAGGCGCGCTTGCCCTTGGCCAGGGCCAGCTCGACCTTGGCCAGGCCGTCCTTGAAATAGAGCTTCAGCGGGATCAGGGACAGCCCCTTTTCCCGGAGCTGGCCGCCCAGCTTGTTGATCTCGCGCTTGTGGAGCAGGAGCTTGCGGTCCCGTTCGGGCAGGTGACCGCCCGAGGTGGCGTAGGGGTACTCGTCGATGTGGCAGTCCTTCAGCCAGATCTGGCCGCCCTGGATCTGGGCGTAGGCGTTCTTGAGATTGGCCTTGCCCATCCGGAGCGACTTGACCTCGCTGCCGGTCAGCACCAGCCCGGCCTCGAAGCGATCCAGCAGCTCGTAGTCCCGCCCGGCCGACTTGTTCTGGGCGATTATCTTCTGGGGCTCCCGGGAGGGTTTCTTGGCCATGTTTCGGTCAGACCCGGAGCGAGCCGTTGGCCAGGAAGACGTCGCCGTACCGCTCGTGCAGCCGGCCGATGACGTATTGGTTGACCTCGACCGAGGTGGCGAACTGGAGGCACTCGTGGAGCAGCCGCTGGGACTGGTCGTAGCTGAGCATCCGGATGACGCGCTTGGCGTGGGGAATGGCCGCGGCGGGCATGGACAGCTCGTTGAGGCCGAAGCCCACCAGCAGAGGTACGCACAGGGATTCGGCGGCCATTTCCCCGCACAGGGCCACCGGGATGCCGGCCTGATGGGCGGCCAGGACCGTGGCCTGGATCAGCCGGAGCACGGCCGGGTGAAAGGGCTGGTACATGTGGGCCACGTGCTCGTTGACCCGGTCGATGGCCAGGGCGTACTGGATCAGGTCGTTGGTTCCGATGGAGAAGAAGGCCACCTCGCGGGCCAGGACGTCGGCCATGGCCACCGCCGCCGGGACCTCGATCATGATCCCCACCGGCACCTCCCGGCCGTAGGCCACCCCCTCGGCCTCCAGGTCGGCCTTGACCTCCTCCAGCACGGCCCGGGCCTGGCGAAACTCGGTCACCCCCGAGATCAGGGGGAACATCACCCGGACGTTGCCCCGGACGCCGGCCCGGAGGATGGCCCGCAACTGGGTCTTGAAGATGCCCGGCTCCCGCAGACAGAACCGGATGCCCCTCAGCCCCAGGGCCGGGTTCATCTCCGGGGCCAGGGTCAGGGCCGAGGCGAACTTGTCCCCGCCGATGTCCAGGGTCCGGATGGTCACCGGCCGGGGGTGCAGCTTGGCCGCCACCTCGTCGAAGCTTCTAAACAGGGTCTCCTCGTCGGGCAGGGTCGGCCGCGAGACGTACAGATACTCGGTCCGGAACAGGCCCACCCCCTCGGCCCCGTACTCGGTGACCGTGTTCGTCTCCTCGGCGAACTCGATGTTGGCGGCGATGATCAGGGAGTGCTGGTCCAGGGTCACCGCCGGCAGGTGGGCGTCGCGGATGACGGCCGCGGTGTGGGCCAGGTAGCGCTCCTGCTTGGCCCGGTACTCGGCCAGGGTGGCCTCGTCCGGATCGACGATGACCAGGCCGGCCGTCCCGTCCACCACCAGGAGCTGGCCGTCCTCGACCTCCTCGGTGATCCGCTCCAGGCCGACCACGGCCGGGATCTCCAGGGCCTGGGCCAGGATGGCCGTATGCGAGGTCCGGCCGCCCATGTCGGTGACGAAGCCCATCAACTGGCTGCGGTTGATCTCGATGGTGTCGGCCGGCGACAGGTCGTGGGCGACGACGATCACCGGCTCCTCGATCCGGCTCCAGTCCCACTGTCCCCGGCCGGTCAGGTGCCGGAGGATCAGTTGACAGACCTGATCGATATCGGCCACCCGGCCCCGGATGTAGGGGTCCTCGACCCGGGCGAAGGCCTCCTGCATCTTGTCCTCGACCTGGCTCAGGGCCCACTCGGCGTTGATCCGCCTGGCGGCGATGGTCTCGACGACCCGGTCGAAGAAGGAGCTGTCGTCCAGAATGAGGAGGTGGGATTCGATGATGAAGGCATGTTCCCGGACCTCGTCGGGGACGTGCTTGAGGCTGCTCTTCAGCTCGGCCTGGGCCGACCGGACCGCCTCCCGGAAGCGCTCCAGTTCCTGGTCGATCCGGTCCTCGGCGATGATCACCTGCCGGGGAAACCGGATGCGGTCGCGGTCCACCGGGTAGGCCGGGCCGATGGCGATCCCGCCCGAGGCCCCCACGCCGGTGAAGAATCGGGTGGCGTCCTCGGTCACTTGATTTCCTTGAACCGGGAGGTGAAGAGGTGTTCCAGGGCGTTTCCGGCCTGCTGGGCGTCGTGGCCGCTCAGTTCGACCTCCAGGGATGAGCCCTCGGGGCAATCCAGGGTCAGGATGGACAGGACCGACCGGCCGTCGGCCTTGAGGCCGTCCTTGCGAAAGGTGACCCGCGAGGCGAACGGCTCCAAAACCTTGACGATTTTGGCGGCGGACCGGGCGTGAATGCCTAACGGATTGGTGACGATCAGTTTCTTGGTGACGCTCGGTGACACGGTGACCAAACCACAACCAACGCCCTCACGGCGGCCGTCGTTCCGCGCTGCGGCCCCTCTGGAAACGCCGCCGGTGACGTTCGGTTTATCTCAGAATGAACGGTAACCCGCTTGTTTTTGCCTTCTTCTCCCGCCGCAACAAGGGCGGTGATAATAGAACAACACGACCCCCGGGCCTTGTCAAGACGACCGGCGGACCAGCAACCGGTAAACCCGGTCCCGGTCCACGCCCAGCTCGCCGGCCACCGCCTTGGCCCGCCGGCCGGGCGGCAGATCGGTCCTTTTGGCCAGGGCGGCCAGGATGGCCTCGTCGCCGGGCGTTTCGGCCTCGGCCGAAGCCCACCCGGCCCGGCCGCCCTGTTCCCGGCGGCCGGCCACGACCAGGGTCCATTCGCCCACGGCCCCCTGGCGTTCGGTCCGCGCGGCCAGGTCGGCCAGGGTCAGCCGGACGACCTCCTCGTGGACCTTGGTCATCTCCCGGGCCGCCAGGACCTCCCGGTTCCCCAGGACGGCCAGCAGATCGGCGGCCACGGCCGCCGCCCGGTGGGGCGGCACGAAAAAGACCAGGGGCCAGGGGCAGGGGGCCCACTGGGTCAAAATCCTGCGCCGGGCCGAGGCCTTGGCCGGCAGAAAGCCGACGAAGACGTATGACGCCGCCTCGAAACCGGCGGCGCTGACCGCGGCCGAGACCGAGCTGGGCCCGGGCACGGGCACCACCCGGAGGCCGGCCTCGTGGGCCCGCCGGACCAGGTCCCGGCCCGGATCGCTGATCCCCGGGGTCCCGGCGTCGGTCACCAGGGCCACGTCCCGGCCGCCCTCGAGGGCCTCGATCAGCCGCCGGCCCTGGGGGCCCCGGTTCTGTTCCCGGTAGCTGACCACCCTGGCCGACAGGCCGTAGCGGCTGAGCAGCTTCCGGGTCCGGCCCAGGTTCTCGGCCGCCACCAGATCGACCGACCCCAGGACCTCGATCGCCCGCCGGGTGATGTCGGCCAGGTTGCCCAGGGGCGTGGCCACGACGAACAGCCGGCCCGGGGCCGCCCGGTCCCCGGCCGGGGTCACCTAGCCGACCTCCAGGTCAAAGGCGTTTTTGACCACGTTGACCTCGACCCCGGCGGCCGAGTCCATGACCCCGACCACGTCGAACCGGGCCGGGGCGTCGGCCAGGCCGTTCTCGGTCAGCCAGTGCAGGGCGCTTCGGCTCAAGCGCCGCCGCTTGACCGGGCCGACCGCCTCCTCGGGGGCGCCGAAGGCGACGCTCGATCGGGCCTTGACCTCGACGAAGACCACCCACCGGCCCTGGCGGGCCACCAGGTCCAGTTCGCCGTAAGGGGTCCGGACGTTGGTGGCCACGATCCGGTAACCCTGGCGGCGCAGGACCTTGGCCGCCAGGCCCTCTCCCCGGCGGCCCAGGGTCTGCCGGGGGTCAGGGTTCATGGTTGAACAGGCCCCGCTGCCGGGACCGGCGCCCGATGACGGCCTTGACCGGGCCGAACGTCCGGCGGTGGGCCGGGCAGGGCCCGTACTTTTCCAGGGCGGCCAGGTGGTCGGGCGTGCCGTAGCCCCGGTTGTGGTCAAAGCCGTAGGCCGGGTGCCGGCGGTGCAGCCGGTCCATGATCCCGTCCCGGATCTCCTTGGCGGCGATGGACGCCGCGGCGATCGAGGCCGACAGGGAGTCGCCCTTGATCACGGGCCAGTGGGCGATCGGATAGCGCAATCCGTCCGTGCCGTCCACCAGGATCAGGTCCGGACGGACCGGCAATTTGTCCAGGGCCTGGACCATGGCCTGCCGCGAGGCGACGGCGATGTTGTGGCGTTCGATCACCCGGACCGACACCTCGGCCCAGGCCAGGATGGCCGCCGAGTCGATCAGTTTCCGGTACAGGTCCCGACGGAGACCCGGGGAAAGCTGTTTGGAATCATCGAGGACGCCCAGCCAGTCCTGCTCGCTCTCGGCCGGCAGGATCACCGCCGCGGCCACCACCGGCCCGGCCAGGGGACCCCGGCCGGCCTCGTCCACCCCGGCCACGACCTGGAACCCGGACCGGGCCAGGTGCTCGTACCGGAAGTCGGGGCGCGGTGTTTGTCGTCTGGGCGGCTCTCCCGCGGACATGCTTGAAGGCCCTCCCGCGGACTGACCCGGCGGCCGGTCCCGGCTCAGGTCCGGGCCCCCGCCGGCGAACTCTACCCCGCCGCGGACGGATCAGTAACGTTTTTCCTTGATGCGGGCCGCCTTGCCCCGGCGCTGGCGAAGGTAGTACAGCTTGGCCCGGCGGACGCGCCCCCGGGTGAGGACCTCGATCTTGTCGATGCTGGGGCAGTGCAGCGGAAAGATGCGCTCGACCCCCACGCCGTAGGACACCTTGCGGACCGTGAACGAGGCCCCGGTCCGGCCCCCCCGGCGCTTGATGCAGGCCCCCTTGAAGACCTGGATGCGCGTCTTGTCGCCCTCGACGATCTTGACGTGGACGGCCAGGGTGTCGCCCGGTTTGAAGTCGGGCAGGTCCAACCGCATCTGTTCCTGTTCCAGTCGTCTCAACCTTTCCATCTCGCTATCTCCATCCCGGCCCCGGGCCGGGCCGTCGTCTCTTCTAGGAAATATTAACCACTACACCAAGGGCCGGACGTTTGTCAAAGAAAAACTGCTTTTTGCCCCTCGCCTGAATCGGGTTCAGTCCCGGGGGGGCGGCCCGCCGTGCTTGGCCAGCCACTCGCGGTCGGCCGGGCTCAGCCGGGCGGTGGCCAGGAGGTCCGGCCGCCGGGTCAGGGTCCGCAGCAGCGATTGCTCGCGGCGCCAGCGGGCCACGGCGGCGTGATCGCCCGAGAGGAGCACCTCGGGCACGGCCATGCCCTCGAATTCGGGCGGCCGGGTGTAGTGGGGATGCTCCAGGAGCGAGTCGGCAAAGGAATCGGCCTCGGCCGAGTCCTGGCCCCCCAGGACCCCGGGCAAGAGCCGGGCCGCGGCGTCGATCAGGACCATGGCCGCCAGCTCGCCCCCGGTCAGCACGAAGTCGCCCACCGAGATCTCGTCGTCCACCAGGGACCGGATCCGCTCGTCCACGCCCTCGTACCGGCCGCAGACAATCACCAGAAAATCCCGGGCGGCCAGGTCCCGGACCGCGGCCTGATCCAGGGGCCGGCCCTGGGGGG
The DNA here is from genome assembly GCA_964569795.1 of uncultured Desulfarculales bacterium. GTDB lineage: Bacteria > Desulfobacterota > Desulfarculia > Desulfarculales > JAHJDS01 > JAHJDS01. The sequence goes on from CAZMVB010000003.1 coordinate 153,756, forward strand.
TGAGCAGGATCCGGGTCGGCCGGGAGGCGCCCGGCTCGTCCAGGGAGCGCAGGGCGGCCGCCACCGGCTCGACCTTCATCACCATCCCGTCCCCGCCGCCGTAGGGCTTGTCGTCGGTGGTCCGGTGCTTGTCAATGGTGAAATCGCGCAGGTCGATGACGTCGAGGGCGATCAGGCCCTTTTTGAGGGCCTGGCCCACCACCCCGTAGTCCAGGGCGTGAAACATGTCCGGGAAGATGGTGATGACCGCAAAACGCATGACCGATCCGGGACCGCGGGGGCGGCTCACTGAAATTCGGGCACCCGGACCTTGATCCGCCCGGCCGCCGGATCGATATCCAGGACGAATCGATCGACGACCGGGATCAGCAGTTCGTCCCCGTCCCCCTCGGGCTGGACGACGAACACGTCGTGGGCGCCGGGGTTGATGATCTGGACCAGCCGGCCCACCTGCCGGCCGTCCGGATCAAAGACGGCCGCCCCGATGAGATCGGCCCAGTAGTACTCGTCTTCGGCGAGAGCGGGCAGGTCGTCGCGGGCGGCGAAGACGTCCTGGCCGACGAATCGCTGGGCTTGATCGATGTCGTCGATCCCGGCCAGGTCCAAGAGGACGTGGTTCTTGGCGGCCACGGCCCCTTGGACGACAAAGTCCGCCGACGCCTCGGGCGATTCTCCCAGCCGCACCCGGCCCGCCGCCAGGTACGACTCGACCGACTGGGCGTCCGAGCTGACCTTGAGCCGTCCCCTGAGGCCGTGCGTCCCGAGGACGCGGCCCAACCTGAACCAGGCCGCCCGGGGCATGGCGCCGACCTACTCGATGATCTCCAGCGAGGCCCGCTTCCGGATCTTGGTCGAGGCCGCCGACAGGATGGTCCGCATCGCCCGGGCGGTGCGGCCCTGCTTGCCGATCACCTTGCCCAGGTCCTCCTTGGCGACCTTGAGTTCGATCACCGAGGTTTGCTGGCCCTCGATCTCGGTCACCTCGACCTGGTCGGGATTGTCCACCAGCGCCTGCGCCATGTACAGGATCAGATCGCTCATCTCGCCCATTTCTCGCCTCCCAGTCACAGACCTCGGTTCGGTGTTCGATTAGGCCGCGTCGGAATCCTCCCGACCCGAGGGGCCCCACAGTCCCTCTCGTTTGAGCAGGCTGCGGACGGTGTCGCTGGGCTTGACCCCCCGGTCGAGCCAGTACTGGACCCGTTCCACCTGAAGATTGACCGCCGGCGGGTCGGGCGCCGGATCATAGGTCCCCACCTCCTCGACGAACCGGCCGTCGCGGGGCGATTCGGAATCGGTCACCACCACCCGGTAAAAGGGACGCTTCTTGGCCCCCATTCGTTTCAGTCTCATTGTGGCCGCCATCTGACCTGTTTACCTCCTCTGCTGTTGCAGCTCCGATAGTAGCTGGTTCATCGCCTGCCGGCGGGAACCCTTCTGGCCCTTGAGGCCGCGGCCCAGCCGCTTCATCATTTTCTGCATGGCCATGAAATTCTTGAGCAGCCGATTGACGTCGGTCGGCGTCGTGCCCGAGCCCAGGGCGATGCGCTTGCGCCGCGAGCCGTTGAGGATCTGCGGCCGCCGCCGCTCCTCGACGGTCATCGAGTTGATGATCGCCTCGGCCCGGGCCAGCTCCCGGGGATCGCCCGCCTGGTCCGGTTTCAGGCGGCCCAGGCCGGGGATCATCCCCAGCAGGGACTCGACCGAGCCCATCTTCTTGATCTTCTTGATCTGATCCAGGAAGTCCTCGAGGGTGAACTCCGCCCTCAGGACCTTCCGTTCCAGCCGGGCCGCCTCCTCCTGGTCCACGGCCTGGCCGGCCTTTTCGATCAGCGACAGGACGTCGCCCATGCCCAGGATTCGGGAGGCGAGTCGTTCCGGATGAAAGACCTCCAGGGCGTCCAGCTTCTCGCCGACGCCGATGAGCTTGATCGGGCAGCCGGTCACCTGGCGCATGGACAGGGCCGCGCCCCCCCGGGCGTCGCCCTCGATCTTGGTCAGGATGATGCCGGACAGCTCGAGCCGGGCGTGGAACTCGCCGGCCACGGCCACCGCCTCCTGACCGGTCATGGCGTCGGCCACCAGCAGGGTCTCGGCCGGCTTGAGCCGGGACTTGATCTGGACCAGCTCGTCCATGAGCGGTTCGTCGATCTGCAGCCGGCCGGCCGTGTCCACGATCAGGGTGTCCAGGGACTCCTGGGCGGCCCGGCCCAGGGCGGCCTGGCAGATTCTGACCACCCCCATGTCGGCGGCGCTGTCAAAGACCGGGGCGCCCACCTGCTCGCCCAGTTTATGGAGCTGGGCGATGGCCGCCGGGCGCTGGACGTCGGCCGGGACCAGCAGGGGCCGCCGGCCCTGGGCGAGCATCATCTTGGCCAGCTTGCCGGCCGTGGTCGTCTTGCCCGAGCCCTGGAGGCCGACCAGCATCACCGTCCGCGGCCCCGAACCGGACAGGTCCAGATCCACCGAGGCCCCGCCCATCAGGGCGGTCAACTCCTCGTGGACGATCTTGACCACCTGCTGGGCCGGCGTCAGCGAGCCCATCACCTCCTGACCCACGGCCCGGGTCCGGATGGACTCGACGAACGACTTGGTGACCTTGTAATGGACGTCCGCCTCGAGCAGGGCCAGACGGACCTCCCGCAGGGCGGCGGTCACGTCCGCCTCGCTCAGCTTGCCGCGGTCCCGCAGCCGCTTGAAGACCTGGCCCAGTCGATCGGACAGTCCCTCGAACATGATCCCTGACTCGCTCCCTGATTCGCCCCGCCTGGTCGCCGCGTTTGATTCGAACTCCAGGGCCCCGGCCCGCCGTGACCGAATGGGGTCCGGCTCAGCCTGGGGAAATCGAAACCGTCAGTATGCCCTCCCCCGAAAATGAAGTCAAGAATGATCATTTTCTAACAGAAATAATCATATCCCATTTGTTCCCGCAAGGAAAGCCCCGCCGGCCAAAATAGGTCATCTAACCCCCCCGGCCGAGTTGACAAAACCCGGCGCCCCAACCTACAATTCCGACGTCGGATACAGGCGGAGAGGGGGGTGCGCTACTTTTCCCGGGAGGATGAGCCATGCCTGATCGATCCCCGGCGGGCCAGGGATGACCCGGCCATCGGGCCGCTGGTCCTGCTCATCCTGACCACGGCCGACCTGGGCCGGTGGCTGGACCTGTTCGGCGGCGAAATATTGAAGGATTTCGGCCACTACCGACTCTTTGGCCGGCAACTGGGCCAGGGGACCCTGAGCGTGGCCGGACCGGCCCTGGGCGCGCCCCAGGCGGCCCTGGTCCTGGAACGGCTGATCGCCCTGGGGGGGCGGCGGTTCCTGGTCCTGGGCTGGTGCGGTTCGCTGCGCCCCGAGCTGGGCGTGGGGCGGATCGTCCTCGTCCGGCGGGCCGTCAGCCAGGAGGGCACCTCCCGGCACTACCCCCTGGGCCGGAGGCGGCCGGCGGCCGACCCGCTTCTTACGGCCGGCCTCCGGGACTGTCTGAATCGGGCCGGCGCCGAATTCGCCGAGGGGACGGTCTGGACCACGGACGCCCCCTTTCGGGAGACCGTCGCGGCGGTGCGGCGGTTTCAGGCACGGGACGTGCTGGCGGTGGACATGGAGGCCTCGGCCCTGCTGGCCGTGGCCGCCTTCAGGCGGGTCGAGCTGGCCCTGATGCTGGTCGTGTCCGACGAGCTGCACTCCCTGAAATGGAAGCACGGCTTTCGGACGGCCCGGTTCGCCCGGGCCCGGGATCAGGCCCTCGATCTGGTGATGCAAACCGCGGAGACGCTGGGACGGGACCGGTGAGCCCCGAGGACCGACATGGGCCTGATCTCGATCCGGCCGGCGAGATCGAATCTCTCCGCCGCCAAATCGACCGGGCCAATTACCTCTACTACGTCAAGGACGCCCCCGAGCTGAGCGACGACGAGTACGACCGGCTGCTGAGGCGGCTGGGCGAACTCGAGGCGGCCCATCCCGAACTGATCACGCCCGAATCCCCCACCCAGCGGGTCGGCGCCCCGCCGGCCGACAAGTTCGCTCCGGTGGCCCACGTCGTGCCCATGCTCAGCCTGGACAACGCCCTGAACGAACCGGAGGTCCGGGAGTGGGTCGCCCGGCTCCGGCGCCTCCTGGGGCGGACGGCCGGGGGGGAGCCCGGGGAGCTGTTCGAGACCCCCCTGGATTTCGTGACCGAGCCCAAGCTGGACGGGGTCAGCCTGGAACTGGTTTACGAGGACGGCCGCCTGAGAACGGCCTCGACCCGGGGCGACGGCAGCCTGGGCGAGGACGTGACCGGCAACGTCAAGACCATTCATTCGATCCCCCTGCGCCTTTTGGCCGAGGGGGATCTCGCCCCGCCGCGGCTCTTGGAGGTCCGGGGCGAGGTGTACCTGCCCCTGGCCGCCTTTGAAAGACTCAACCAGGAACGCCTCGAGGCCGGCGAAAAGGTCTTCGCCAACCCCCGCAACGCCGCCGCCGGGTCGCTGCGGCAACTGGACCCGGCCGTGACCGCGGCCCGGCCCCTGGACGCCTTTTTCTACGCCACGGGCCGGATGGAGCCGGCGGCCGTCACCTCCCAGGTCCAGCTCCTGACGGCCCTGCCCGCCTGGGGGCTCAAGGTCAATCCGGACTGGCGGCATTGCCGGGATCTGGATCAAATTTTTGAGGACTTCGAGCGCCTGGCCGCCCGGCGGGAGGAAATACCCTTCGAGATCGACGGCATGGTGGTCAAGGTCAATGACTTCGGCCTCCGGGACGTCCTGGGCCAGACCGCCCGCAGCCCGCGCTGGGCCCTGGCCTACAAATTCCCGGCCAACCGCAAGTCCTCGACCATCGAGCGGATCGAGCTCAGCGTCGGCCGGACCGGCGTCCTGACCCCGATCGCCGTGGTGGCCCCGGTCAACATCGGCGGGGTGACCGTCAGCCGGGCCTCGCTGCACAACTTCGATGAACTGGAGAAAAAGGACGTCCGGCCGGGCGACCGCGTCCTGGTCCAGCGGGCCGGGGACGTCATCCCCGAGATCGTGGCCGTCCTGGACCCGGACCGGCCCGGCCGGAGCGAACCCTTGGCCCGGCCCGGGACCTGTCCCCGCTGCGGGGCCCCGGTCCACCGCCTGGAGGGCGAGGTCGCCCTCAAGTGCCTCAACCTGGACTGCCCGGCCGTCCGGCTGGGGGCGCTGATCCACTTCGCCTCCAAGGGCGCCCTGGACATCGACGGCCTGGGCCCCAAGGTCATCGAGCAGCTCCTGTCCCAGGGCCTGGTCCAGACCCCGCCGGACCTGTTCCAACTGGGCGAGGCGGACCTGGTGCCCCTGGAGCGGCTGGCCGAGAAGTCGGCGGCCAACCTGGTCGGCGCCATTGACCGGGCCCGGAAAACGACCCTGGCCCGGGTGATCTACGGCCTGGGCATCGACCTGGTGGGCGAGACCAACGCCGCCCTCCTGGCCGACCACTTCGGGACCCTGGACTGGCTGATGACCGCCGGCCGGGACGATTTCTTTGACGATTCGGGCGGGCCCAGGATAAAATTCATCGGACCCCGGACCGCGGACAGCGTCCTCAATTTCTTCAGTCTCGATCAGAACCGGCGGATCGGCCGGCGATTGATCGAACTCCTCGAGATCCGGGGTCCGGACCGGGCCCGGCTCGGGGCGTCCCCCCTGGCCGGCCGGACCGTGGTCCTGACCGGCACCCTGTCCGGGTTGACCCGGGAGGAGGCCAAGGACCTTATCGGCCGCCGGGGAGGCAAGGTCACCTCCTCGGTCTCGGCCAGGACCGACCTGGTCGTGGCCGGGGAAAACCCGGGGTCCAAGCTGGCCCGGGCCCGGGAACTGGGCGTCAGGGTCGTGGACGAGGACGCCTTCCTGGCCATGCTCGAACCGGCCCCGGCCGCCGAGGACTGAGTCATGTTCCACCCCGGCTTGGAAGTCTTTATCGAACGGGAAATGGGGTCCCAGAAGCTCCGGGCCAAAACCAGGCTGATCGGGCTCAAGCCGGGCAAGTTCCTGATCTTCGACATGCCCCTGTTCGACGGGACGTCCGCCTTCACCGTCTCCGGAGAGCCGTGCGTCGTCCGCTTCGTGGACGAGGGGCGGGTGGTCGGTTTTACCAGCCGGGTGATCCAGATCCACTACGATCCGGCGCCCCTGTTGTTCCTCGAGTTTCCCCCGGACGTGGAGAAGATCAACCTCCGGGCCAAGCCCCGGTTGCGGACCTCGATCCCGTCCACGGTCCGGGGCCCCGGCCTGGGCGAGCTGGCCGCCCCGGGGGTCCTGATGGACCTGAGCGAGGGCGGGGCCAGGATCCTGACCTCGGCCCGGCCCGGCAGCCAGGAACCCCTGACGGTTTCCTTTGGCATGCCCTCCGGGCGTTCGTTCAATAACCTGGCGGCCGTGGTCGTCTCGGTCAACGACAAGCGCGAGGACAAGGTCGAGATCGGCGTTCGGTTCACCCAGTCCCCGCCGGAACTGGTCGAGGAGATCAAGAGATTGATCCAGGCCGTCGGCCCGCCGGCGGATTGACCCGCGAGGGGCCCATGTCCGAGATACAGCAGGCCAGATTCGTCGTTTCCGGCCGCGTCCAGGGGGTCTGGTACCGGGCCTCGACCCAGGAGCGGGCCGTGTCCCTGGGGCTGTGCGGGTGGGTCCGGAATCTGCCCGACGGCCGGGTCGAGGTCCTGGCCCAGGGTCCCCGGGAGCGGATCGAGGCCCTGATCGACTGGTGTTACGCCGGGCCGCCCCTGGCCCGGGTCGATCGCATCGACGCCGACTGGGCCGAACCGACCGAGAGGCTGGACCGGTTCGCCATCCGACACTGAGCCGCGGTCCGGATAAGGCTTGTGTTCGGTCGGGTTGGTGGGCTATAGTTACGGATCAATTATGATTAAATCTCACTGGGGGCGGTCCGAGGCACCGACCCAGACCGTGACACCCATCATTCGGGAGTGACATGTTTAAACGGTTGATCATCGGCGGGGCCGTCATCGGCCTGATCGCCTTGGCCTCGTGCCAGACCTACACCCGGGTCAAGGACGCCGTTCTGGACTACGTGGCCGGCGGCATCTCCTCCCCGGCCCTCAAGAAGAGAATCGTCGTTCTGCCCTTTCACACCCTGCTTGTCAAGCGCCATCGCCGATTCCAGGTCCAGGCGACCAAGCTGCTGACCGGACTTTTGAAACGGAGCGGCCACTACGTCGTCCTGCCGCCGAGCGTGATGTCGCTGCCGCCGGTCCCGGCCGGGGGCATCAACGACTGGTACGCCGAGAAGATCGTCGTCGCCGGCCGGAAGGCCGGGGTCAACGTGGTCCTGTTCGGCACCGTGACCGACCTGTCCGTGTCCACCCGCCTGGTGGGCCTGTGGGGCTTCCGGGAGCCGGCCCCCTTCCTCAAGCTCGACATGGAGGTCCGGGCCTACAGCGTGGCCGACGAGACCCTGGTGGCCCGCTATTCCCGCCACGCCGAGATGGAGATGACCGATATCGAGCGGATGCTCATGCAGCGGGGCAAGCTGCCCCTGGGCGAGGGCGTGGACAAGATGGTCCTGCGGCTGTGCAAGCTCCTGGCCCGGGACCTGACCCGCGGCCTGAAAAGGATTCCCTGGACCGGCTTCGTCACCGACCGGCGGGGCAAGTACCTGGTCCTGGCCATCGGCCGGGATTCGGGCGTTTCCCCGGGAGACGTCTTCGAGGTCTTTCGTCCGGGCCAGCCCATCAAGACGGCCACCGGCCGAACCTATCGCATCCCCGGACGCTTGATCGGAGAGGTGCGGGTGGTCTCGGTCCACGCCCGATATTCGCTGGCCTTGCCCCGGGGGCGGCGGACGGTGGCCGACTTCCCCCCGGGCAGCACCATCCGGCTCGACTAGCCCGCATCTGACGGGCCTGGAAACACAACGGCGACGGCCGGGGACGACAATTCCCCGCCGTCGCCGCAGGTTGTTGAAGGACGCGTCCCGCGATTCGGGTCGGAACGGCCTTTAACTGCCGCTCATCACGACCGCGGCGACGACGATCACCAACACCACCAGGACCACGCCCACGCCTATTTCGGCCCAGGCCGACCCGCCGCCCGCGGTCAGGAGGGGCAGGTGGGGGGTGTTCGTCTGCAGCGAGGCGTAGTCCCCGGCCTCGCTCGCGGTCATCCCGGCGGCGGCCCCCTGGGGCACGACCCTGGCCAGGGCAATGTACGGGCAGACCACCAATAGACAAATCGCCAGGAAGAAGACGATCGCTTTTTTCACCTCGAAACCCTCCCTCCAAAATTATAGATTACAGGGTCCCATAACAGCACAACCAAGGGATGCCTGTCAACAGCAGGGCCGGGCGGCCCGCTGCCGCCGCCCCCCCTGGCAACCCGCGGCCGGAGGTGTTAGGCTGGGTCATTCGCGGTCCGCCCCGCCGGTCGCGGGGCCCGCGTCATGGCCGACCCTCACGGGGAAGTAACATGTCCGTCCTCATCCAAGGCGACCCGCCGGTCTATACGGTCATCATCAACCGGCCCCAGGCCCGAAACGCCGTCGATCCGGACACGGCCGCCCGGCTGGTCGAGGCCTTCACCCGGTTCGACCAGGACCCCGACTATCGGGTGGCCGTGCTGACCGGCGCCGAGGGGACCTTCTGCGCAGGATTCGACCTCAAGGTCGCCGCCCAGGACCAGGTCGTCGATCGCTACCAGCCCGAGGGACCGGGCCCCATGGGCCCCAGCCGGATGCTCCTGTCCAAACCGACCATCGCCGCGGTCGAGGGACACGCCGTGGCCGGAGGGCTCGAGCTGTCCCTGTGGTGCGACCTGCGGGTCGCCTCGGAGACGGCCGTGTTCGGCGTCTTCTGCCGCCGCTGGGGCGTGCCCCTGCTGGACGGGGGCACGGTCCGCCTGCCTCGACTCATCGGCCAGTCCCGGGCCCTGGACATGATCCTCACCGGCCGGCCGGTCATGGCCGACGAGGCCCTGGCCTGGGGCCTGGCCAACCGGGTCGTCCCCGCCGGCCAGGCCCGGGCCCAGGCCGAGGACCTGGCCCGGACCATCGCCGGATTCCCCCAGATATGCATGCGCACCGATTGCCGCTCGGCCATCGAGCAGTGGGACCTGCCCCTGTCCGCCGCCCTCAAGTTCGAGGGCCGCCGCGGCCTCGAACCCCTGATCGCCGAGACCCGGACCGGCGCCGCCCGCTTTGTCGGCGGACAGGGAAGACACGGGGCCTTCGATCGGTCTTGATCTGGATTTTTTGATACGGGACCGCGGCGGCTTCGGCGGTCCGAGTCAGACAAAAAGTTGGGTGGAGACTGTGGGGAGGCACGTTATTTGATTGACACCCGAATCAAATTCATTAAAATGAATCTTGTTCGGTGCATTGTCAGCGGGGGAGGGGCGCCGGGGCGTGGGGACCGTCGAACGCCGCGAACGTGAATTCGAGATGCGCCGCCGCCACATCCTGGACGCGGCCAGCAAGGTCTTGGCCCAAAAGGGGATTCGCGGCGCGACCATGGAAGAGATCGCCCTCGAGGCCGACTACAGGCCGGCCACCCTCTATCTCTACTTTAAAAGCAAGGACGAGCTGCTCTTCAGCCTCTGCGCCAGCCTGCTGGGGGAGGTGACCGAGGAAATCGAGGCCCTGGGCGCCCGGCAGGACCTGGACGTCCTGGCCAAGGTGCAGCGGCTGCCCGAGATCCTGGATCGGATCTATCAGTTGGACCCGCCGGTCCTGCTGAGCCTGTTCAACCTCCAGGCCAGTCAGGATTTCTCGCGGATGTCCCCCGAGGCCATGCTGGCCCTCAACGACCTGGCGGCCACGGGCATCCGGGCCCTGGCCCGGCTGTTCGAGGAGGGGCTGAACCAGGGCGTTTTCCGGCCCCACGTCCCGGCGGCCATGGCCGACGCGGTCTGGTCCCTGTTCACGGGCATCGTGTTGTGGGAGGAGAGCAAGCGCTTTTTCGACCCGGACAAGCAATTCTTCCAGGCGACGCTTAAGTTCGCCCTGGACCTGATGACCACCGGCCTGACGGCGGATGTGAACCCGCCCCGAAAGGAGCGAGATGCGTGACGTGGCCGTGCTGGGCGTGGGGATGACCCCGTTCGGCATCACCGACAAGACCAACCTGGAACTGCTCTCCGAGGCGGCCCTGGAGGCCATCGAGGGATCGGGCTTTTCACCGCGGGACATGGAGGCCCTCTTTCTGGGCAACTGCCTGGGGGCCTTCGAGGAGGGCCAGCTCCACATGGCCCCCTTTGCCGCGGCCGAGCTGGGGTTGCCGGTGAACGCCCCGGCGACCCGGTTCGAGGCGGCCTGCGCCACGGCCACGGTGGCCACCCGGCACGCGGTCCTGCTGGTGGCGGCCGGGGTCTATGACGTGGTGCTGTGCGCCGGGGTCGAGCGGGCGGCCCGGATGGGGACCGACCTGGCCACGACCACCTTTGCCATGGCCCTGGACGCCTATCACGAGCGGCCCAGCGGCCTGACCTTTCCCGGCGTGTTCGCCATGGCCGCCCATCAGTACGCCGCCAAGTACGATCTGCCCCTGCCCGAATTGAAACGGCACATGGCCGCGGTGGCCGTCAAGAACCACCATCACGGGACCATGAATCCCCTGGCCCAGTTCCAAAAGGAGATCGACGAGGAGACGGTCCTGACCGGCCCGATGATCGCCGATCCCCTGCAACTGTTCGACTGCTGTCCCTTCTCGGACGGGGCCGCCGCGGCGGTGATCGCCTGCCGGGAGGTCGCCGAGAAATGGGCGGGCCGGCCGGTGTGGGTCGTCGGCACCGGCCAGGCCTCGTCCGGGCCGCTCTACGCCCAGCAAGACCTGACCCGGGTGGCGGCCCGCCGGAGTTCGATCGGCCAGGCCTTTGCCCAGGCCGGGATCGGTCCGGACGACGTGGACGTGGTCGAGCTGCATGACTGCTTCACCATCGCCGAGATCCTGGCCGTCGAGGCCCTGGGGTTCTATCCCTCGGGGGGCGGTTACGCCGCCGCGTCCCGGGGCGAGACCGCCCTCGGCGGCAAGGTGGTGGTCAATCCCTCGGGCGGCCTCAAGGCCAAGGGGCATCCCATCGGGGCCACCGGGCTGGCCCAGGTCCATGAGATCGCCAAGCAGCTCCGGGGCCAGGCCGGGCCGCGCCAGGTCGAGGGGGCCAAGATCGGCCTGGTGGACACCCTGGGCGGCGACCTGGGCACGGTCTGCAACCTGATTCTGAGGAGCTGAGGCCATGGCCTATCCCTTCATCCTGAAAGACCACGTCCAGGCCGTGGGCCAGGACCGGTTCCTGGGCCTCAAGTGCGGGGACTGCCAGGGGGTCACCTTTCCGGCCAAATCGACCTGCGCCGCCTGCGGTTCGCGGAACCTGGACCCGGTCCAGGTCAAGGGCGCGGGCGAGATCCGGACGTTCACCGTGATCCGGGTGGCCCCCCAGGGATTTTCGCCGCCCTACATGGTGGCCCTGGTCGAACTGGAGGACGGCCCGTGGGTCATGGGCAACCTCGAGGGTTTTCCGCCGGATGAGGCCGGCCTGGACTTGATCGGGCGGAAGGTCCAGATGGGCTCCAAGGAGCTGGATCTGGAAACCTACGGCGCGGATGAGTGCCGGGTGCTGACCTTTGCTCTGGCGTAGAACATCAGCCTGGAACATCTGAACTGACGGGACCGGGCCGCACGGGACCCGGCCCGCGCGAGGAAGCGACACATGGACATCAAGGACAGCGTCGCCCTGATCACCGGCGGGGCCTCGGGCCTGGGCCGCCAGACGGCCGAGAACTTGGTAACGGCCGGGGCCCGGGTGGCCCTGTTCGATCTGGACGAAAAAAGAGGCCGGGAGGCGGCCGAGGCCCTCGGCCAGGCCGCCATCTTTCACCGCGTGGACGTGACCGACGAGGCCCAGGTGGCCGCCGCGGTCGAGGCCGCAGTGGCCGCCTTCGGGCGGGTCGATATCCTGGTCAACTGCGCCGGGCTGGTCGTCCCGGCCAAGGTCCTGGGCGCCGACGGCCCCATGGACATGGGCCCGTTCATCAAGACCGTCCAGGTCAACCTCTTCGGGACCATGAACCTCATCCGCCTGGCCGCGGCCAGGATGGTCGATAACCAGCCCAACGCCGAGGGCGAGCGGGGGGTGATCGTCAACACCGCCTCGGTGGCCGCCTTCGAGGGCCAGATCGGCCAGACGGCCTACTCCTCGTCCAAGGCGGCCATCGTCGGCCTGACCCTGCCCGCGGCCCGCGAGTTCGCCCCCCTGGGCATCCGGGTGGTGACCATCTCCCCCGGACTGTTCGAGACCCCGATGCTCATGGGCCTGCCCCAGAAGGTCCTGGATTCGCTGGGGGCCAGCGTCCCCTTCCCGCCGCGCCTGGGACGGCCGGTCGAGTACGCCCTCCTGGTCGAGCAGATCATCACCAACCCCATGCTCAACGGGACGACCATCCGCCTCGACGGCGCCATCCGCATGGAGGCCAAGTAGGCCTATTTCTCAAGGAGCGGGTCCGATGAACTTCGAACTGAGCGAAGAACACGCCATGCTCAAGGACATGGCCCAAAAATTTGCCCAAAAGGAACTGGCCCCGGTGGCCGCCGAGTGCGACGCGGGCGAAAAATACATGCCCGAGCTGGTCAAGAAGGCGGCCGGGGTCGGCCTGGTCGGGGCCTGGATCCCCGAGGAGTACGGCGGGTCCGGGGTCGGCATCCTGGGCTGGACCCTGATCACCGAGCAGCTCGCCCGGGCGGACATGGGCAACTGCACCAACATCATCACCGCCTCCTTCGGCTCCGAGGCCATCTGGCTCTACGGGACCGAGGAGCAAAAGAAGAAATACCTGCCCCCCCTCTGCCAGGGCGAGCTGGTCAGCGCCGGGGCCTTCACCGAACCCGACGCCGGGACCGACGTGGCCGGATACAAGACCCGGGCCCGGATCGACGGGGACGATTACGTCATCAACGGCTCGAAGATGTTCATCACCAACGGCACGGTCTGCGACCTGTTCATCGTCCAGGCCATCACCCAGCCCGACGAGGGCCGTCACGCCCGGTTCAGCCAGATCATCGTCCCGGCCGACGCGCCCGGCCTGACCCGGACCAAGATCCACGGCAAGATGGGCATCCGGGCCAGCGACACGGCCGAGGTCAGCTTCGAGGACGTCCGGGTTCCCCGGTCAAACCTGCTCGGCCAGGAGGGGCGGGGCTTCTATCAACTGATGCACTTCTTCGACACCACCCGGCCCAGCGTGGCCGCCCAGGCCCTGGGCCTGTCCCAGGCCTGCCTGGACGAGGCGGTCAAGTACGCCCGGGAGCGGACGGCCTTTGGCCAGCCCCTGGGGGCCTTCCAGCTCACCCAGGCCAAGCTGACCGAGATGGCCATCCGGATCGAGGCCCTGCGGGGACTGGTCTATCGCGCCGCCTGGACCATCGACTCCGGCAAACCCGATTTCACCCTGGCGGCCATGGCCAAGTACTTCGGCGGACAGACGGCCGTGTTCTGCGCCAACGCCGCCGTCGAGATCCACGGCGGCTACGGCTACATCGACGAATATCCGGTCCAGAAATACTACCGGGACGCCAAGATCCTGGAGATATACGAGGGCACCAAGGAGGCCGAGATCGTGACCATCGGCGGGGTCCTGCTCCGGTCGTGACCGGGGCCGTCGGCCTTGGCCCCGGCCGACCACATCGGTGCCGCCCCGGAAAAAGGGTTGACACATGAACGGCATTCTGTTAATGAATTTAATTAAGTTAATGAACAATCTTCAGAGTTCATTGGCGGGACAGGGGTTTCTCCAGACAAGATGGGCATCGCCGAGCGCAAAGACCGGGAAAAGCGCCAGCGCCGGGCCAGGATCATGAACGCGGCCAAAAAGGTGTTCACTGAGAAGGGCTTCGGCGGGGCGACCATGGAGGAGATCGCCCAGAAGGCGGAACTCAGCCCGGCCACGCTCTATCTCTACTTCAACAACAAGAACGACCTGTTCGCCTCCCTGAACCTGTCCATGCTCCGCTATCTGGTCAAGCGGATGGAGGAGGTCCGGGACGAGCCGGACCTCGATCACCCCGAGAGGGTGACCCGCCTGGCCGACGCCCTGTACCGGGTCTATCGAAACGACCCCTTGATCCTGTTCAACGTCCTGCACATGCAATCGACCAAGGCCTTGAGCGGCTTGGCCCCGGCCACGCTGGAGGAGATCAAGGCCTTGTCCGCCCGGGCCCTGCGGGCCATCGCCCACATCTTCCAGGAGGGGGCCGACCGGGGGGCCTTCGAGGACCTGGGGGCCGTGGCCGTGGCCGACATGGTCTGGGGAGTATTCACCGGGCTGGTCTTGTGGGAGGAGGCCAAGCGCCTCCTGGACCCCCGCAAGCGGTTTTTGAGGCCGACCCTGGAGACGGCGTTCGAGATCATCGCCCGGGGAGTGGCCAAGGGTACGGCCTCAGACGGAGTTTGATTGGTCCGGAGCCCGCCTTGGGGGGCGGTCCGGACCGGACAGGGGTTTAGGGAAGCGCCCCGGGCCCGACCGGGCCCGACACTGGGACAGGGGGCCTTGCCGACCCCGGCGGAACAGTGCGAGACGAGCGGGTCCCTGACCGCTTATGGCAGCCCGACCCCCGGCCAGGGCGGGGTGACGCGTCAGGGACCTCTCTGAACAACAGGCCATAAGGGAGGGATTCGACGTGACAGCCAAAAGGATACTGGTGTTCGCCATGGCGCTCCTGCTCTTGGCGCCGGCGCTCGCCTGGGGCAAGAAGGTTCCGGGCCTGACCGCCAAGACCATCACCGTCGGCGTGAGCACGCCCCTGTCCGGCGGGGCGGCCCTGTGGGGGACCACGGCCCTGGGGATGAAGGCCTGGGCCGACTACATCAACAGCCGGGGCGGGGTCTGCGGGCGCAAGATCCACCTCATCATCATGGACGACGGCTATAACCCGACCCGGACCATGCTCAACCTGAAGCAGATGCGGAAGAAGGTCTTCGCCGTGGTCGGCCTGCTGGGCAGCGCCCCCAACGCCGCGGCCAAGAACTTCTTCCCCAAGTACAAGATCCCGCTGGTGACGGCCTACGCCAACTGCATGATCTTCGCCAAGCAGCCCAAGTGGAAACGGCGCTGGTACTTCATCACCTACCCGGATTACGAGAACGAGAACGCCCTGCTGACCACCTTTGCCATCACCAAGCTCCATGCCAAGAAGATCGCCCACTTCTATCAGAACGACGACTTCGGCAACCAGGCCAAGGCCGGCGTGCTGGACGCCCTGAAGAAGTTCAAGGGCAAGGCCAAGCTGGTGGCCTCGATCTCCTACGAGTTCACCGAGCGGGCCCTGACCAGCTACGCCCTGAAGCTCAAGGCCTCGGGCGCCGACACGGTCATCCTGACCACCTCGCCCATCCACACCATCATCATGCTCAAGACCATGGCCAAGATCGGCTACAAGCCCCACATCCTGACCAACTTCACCGTGGGCGACCCGATCTTCTACAAGCTGGCCGGTCCGGCCTACGAGGGCATCTACATCTCGGCGGCCGGCAACACCGGCATGCCCGGGGTCGATCCGGCGGCCGACCGGGTGGCCAACATCCTCATGAAGTTCAACCCCAAGCTCAAGGGCCGGGAATACCTGGCCGTGTTCGGGGCGGTGTCGATGATGCACTTCGTCGAGGGCGTCAAGAGGGCCTGTCCCCGCCTGACCCGGATGAACCTGATCAAGGCCCTGGAGACGATCCACAACTGGCGGCCGGAAGGCTTGGGCGCCCCGGTGACCTACACCCGCAACCGGCACCACGGCGTCAACTCCGTCCGGATGAGCCGGGCCATTAAGGGCAAGATCGTGCCCCTGACCCCGGGCCTGAAGGGCTACACCATCTTCAAACCTCGCTTCTAGGCGGACCAAATGGCGCTGCTCGAAATCGAGGGCCTGAGCATCAGCTTCGGCGGCATCCAGGCCCTGTCCGACATAGACCTCGAGGTCGTGCCCGAGGAGATCCTGGCCGTGATCGGGCCCAACGGCTCGGGCAAGACCACGCTGTTCAACTGCATCACCGGGGTCTACCGGCCGAGCAGCGGGCGGATCATGTATCAGGGGGAGAGCCTGCGCAGGCTCTCCCCCGACTCCGTGGCCTGCCGCGGGATCGCCCGCACCTTCCAGAACCTGCGGCTGTTCATGAACATGACCGTCCTGGACAACCTGATGCTGGGGCGGCACATCAGGTTCCGGAAGAATCCGGTGGCGGCCGTGTTGCGCCTCCGCCGGGAGGAACTGGAGCACCGGGCCGTGGTCGAGGAACTGATCGATTTCCTGGAACTGCAGGCCTACCGCTCGGCCCGCATCTCGGACTGCCCCTACGGCGTGCAGAAACGGGCCGAGATGGGCCGGGCCCTGGCCCTGGAGCCGGCCCTGATCATGCTCGACGAGCCGATCAGCGGTCTGACCGCCGAGGAGAAGCAGGAGACGGCCTACCTGATCAACGAGATCCGGGGCCGGTTCAAGACGACGATCCTGCTGGTCGAGCACGACCTGCGCATCGCCTCGCGGCTGGCCGACCGGATGGTCGCCTTTGACAACGGCCAGAAAATCGCCGAGGGCACCCCGGCCGAGGTCCAGCGCCATCCGGACGTCGTCCGGGCCTACCTGGGCGACGAGCAAACCGCCGCTTGAATTTCCTCCGGGGAGGACAACGTGAGTCAGCCGGCCGAAAGCCAGGTGGAGCGGGGGGCCGAGGCGCCCCCCCTGCTCAACATCGCCAATATCGAGACGCTCTACTTTGACCGGATCTACGCCCTGCACGGGCTGACGCTCAAAATCAAGGCCAGGGAGATCTTCGCCGTCCTGGGCCCCAACGGGGCGGGCAAGACGACACTGTTGAAGACCATCGCCGGCCTGCTCAAGGACCAGCCCAAGAAGGGCGTCATCGAGTTCGAGGGCCGGCGCATCCACCGCTACCCCCCGGAGCGCATCTCCAACCGGGGCATCGTTTACGTCCCCGAGGACCGGGGCCTCTTCCGGGAGCTGACGGTCAGGGAGAACCTGGAGCTGGGCTGCTGGGGCCGCCGGGGCCGGGAGGTCAAGGAGGACCTGGAGTTCGTCTATGAGTTGTTCCCCATCCTGCGGGAGCGGCACAAGCAGCAGGCCGAGACCCTGTCGGGCGGCCAGCAGCAGATGCTGGCCATGGCCCGGGCCATGCTGCGGCGCCCCAAGCTCCTGATGCTCGACGAGCCGTCCCTGGGCCTGGCCCCCCTGGTGGCCCGGGCCGTGTACGACGCCCTCGAAAAGATCGCCGAGACCGGGACGACCATCCTGATCGT
The DNA here is from genome assembly GCA_964569795.1 of uncultured Desulfarculales bacterium. Classification (GTDB taxonomy): domain Bacteria; phylum Desulfobacterota; class Desulfarculia; order Desulfarculales; family JAHJDS01; genus JAHJDS01. The sequence goes on from CAZMVB010000003.1 coordinate 171,009, forward strand.
CGAGCAGAACGCCCGGATGGCCCTGAACATCGCCGACTACGGCTACATCATGGAGGCCGGCCGGATCGTCCTCGAGGGGACCTCGGCCCAACTCAAGGAGAACGAGGACGTGCAGGAGCTTTACCTGGGCGTCGGCGGCGAGGAGACCTCGCCCAAGGGCTGGCGCCTGTACAAGAAAAGGAGAACCTGGTGAGCGAGCCGCGCGCAGGGAGCCTCCCGGAACTGTTCTTCGATCAGGTCGCCAAAAAGGGCGACGCCATCGGCCTCAGGCACAAGGACTACGGCATCTGGAACCGGATCACCTGGCGGGAGTACGGCCAACTGGTCCGCCAGGCCGCGGCCGGCCTGATGGCCGCCGGGCTTCAGCCCGGGGACCGGGTGGCCGTGCTGGGCGAAAACCGGCCCGAGTGGCAGGTCTGCCACCTGGGGACCATGACCGCCGGCGGGGCGACGACCGGCATCTACCCGACCAACGCCCCCGAGGAGATCGCCTACGTGGTCAACCACTCCGAGTCCCGGATCCTGTTCGTGGAAAACGAGGAGCAGGTCGATAAGATCCTCCAGATCATCGACGAGCTGACCTGCGAGCAGGTGGTCATCTGGGATCCCAAGGGCCTCTGGGGTTTTTCCCATCCCCGGCTGATCTTCTACGACCAGTTCATGGCCCGGGGCAAGGAGTTCCTGGAGACCCGGGGCGCGGAACTGGACGCCCGCACCGCGGCCATCCAGCCCGACGACACGGCGATGATCGTCTATACCTCGGGGACCACCGGCCGGCCCAAGGGGGCGATGCTCACCCACAAGAACATCCTGTTCATCACCGAGGCCTTCGTCTCGATGCAGCCCCCGGCCGAGCACGACGAGCTCCTGTCCTACCTGCCCCTGGCCCACATCTACGAGAACCTGATGAGCGTGTACATGGCCATCTGGAACGGGGCCACGGTCAACTTCGTCGAGAGCCTGGACACCCTGCCCCTGAACCTGCGGGAGGTCAGCCCGACCATCTTCGCCAGCGTGCCGCGGATCTGGGAGAAATTCGTCTCGGCGGTCCACATCCGGATGTCCGACTCGACGATCGTCAAGCGAGTCCTGTTCCGGCTGGCCATCGGGGTGGGCCTCAAGTACGTCCGGGCCCGGAACGCGGGCAAGCTCTCGCCCGGCCTGCGCCTGGCCTACTGGCTGATGTACTTCACGGTGCTCTTTCACCTGCGCCGCCAGCTCGGCCTGGAGCGGATCCGGTACGCCATCTGCGGGGCGGCCCCGGCCTCGCCCGAACTGTTCCAGTGGTACAACGCCATCGGGGTCAAGCTCCGCGAGGGCTACGGCCAGACCGAGTCCACCGGGGTCATCGCCGTCAGCACCGTGGACGCGCCCCGCTACGGCTACGTCGGCCAGATCATCCCCGGCCTTACGGTCAAGATCGACCAGGACGGCGAGATCCTGGCCAAGGGCGACGGCGTGTTCAAGGGCTATTTCAAGGACCCCAAGCTCTCGGCCGAGACCATCGTTGACGGCTGGCTCCACACCGGCGACGTGGGCGCCCTGGACAACGGCTACCTCCAGATCCTGGACCGTAAGAAGGACATCATCATCACCCGGGGCGGCAAGAACATCACCCCGGCCTTCATCGAGAACAAGCTGAAGTTCTCGACCTACATCCAGGACGCGGTGGTCATCGGCGACAACCGCAAGTTCCTGACCGCCCTGATCCTGATCGACGAGGACAACGTCACCAAGTACGCCACCGACAACCGGGTCCCGTTCACTACCTTCGAGGATCTGACCCAGAACCAGGAGATCAACAAGCTCATCGGACAGGAGGTGGCCGAGGTCAACAAGACCCTGGCCCGGGTCGAGACCATCAAGAAGTTCCGCCTCCTCCCCCGCCGGTTCTACGAGGAGGACGGCGACGTCACCCCGACCAAGAAGGTCAAGCGCCGCTCCCTGGAGAAGCGTTACGCCGATATGATCGAAGACATGTACCAAGGCTGATCGAACCATGGACCTGATCGAAAGCTACAAGGAAGAACTCCAGCTGGTCCGGCGACCCTTCACCCTGTCCTGGGTCTGGGGCGCGGTGTACTGGGTGGCCCTCTATCCCTGGTACCCCTCCAACGTGGGTTCCCTGGGACTGTGGACCCTGGCCTGGGCCGTGGGCCTGGCCTTGATCTACCCGGGAATGGGCCTGCTGATCCGGATGCCGTCCAGTCGGATCCGCACCCTGGTCCTGGGGGGACTGACCACCGGGCTGATCGGCTGGCTCCTGGCGGCCCTCGGCCTGACCGCCCTGGGGCAATGGTTTGCCGACAACATGACCCTCTCCCTGATCACGTTCGTCATGGTCTGGACCGTGGGGATCATGGGCCAGAACCTGCTGATCGGCTACACCGGCCAGATCAGCTTCGGCCAGATCGGCTTTCTGATCGTCGGAGCGGCGGTCTTCGGGCACCTGGCCCGGACCGGTCTGCCCTGGCCGGTGTCCCTGCTGGCCGCCGGTCTGGCCGCCGGCCTGTTCGGGGTCCTGGTCGGCTTCCCGTCGCTGCGGCTCAAGGGGCCGTACCTGGCCATCGCCACCCTGGGCTTCGGCCTGGCCGCCCACCAGATTTTTTCGTACTTCCCGGCCCTGTCGGGCGGCCGGATGCCCCTGGACGTGCCCCAGATCGGCTCGCTGTTCGGCCTGAGCGAGGACGTTACCGCCTTTTACTCCTGCTTCCTCATCGCCGCGCTGTTCACCCTGCTGACCTACAACATCGTCTCGTCCTACATGGGCCGGGCCTTCATCGCCATCCGGGACAACGACATCGCCGCCGAGGTGATGGGCGTCAATTTGACCTTCTACAAGCTGCTGGCCTTCGGCATCAGCTCGGTTTACGTCGGCATCCAGGGAGGGCTGATCTGTCTGCTCCAGGGCAGTCTGTCCCAGAACATGTTCCCCCTGACCAACATCTTCGACATCCTGGTGGGGGTGGTCGTCGGCGGTCTGGGCCTGGTCGAGGGCTCGATCCTGGGGGGGGCGTTTGTCATAATCATCCCGCAGTTCTTCAGCGAGTCGGCCGGGCTGGTGCCCATCGTTTACGGCGCGGCCATCGTCGGGGTGATGATCTTCCAGCCGCTGGGACTGGCCGGCATGTGGCTCAAGGCGAGGCTCTACGTCCGGAACTGGCCTTTCCGCTAGGGAGAGATCGACGTCATGCACATCATTTTTCCGTATCTGATCGTCGGGCTGGCCCAGGGCAGCCTGTACGCCCTGGTGGCCATCGGCCTGGTGGTCATCTACCGGGCCAGCCGGGTGCTCAACTTCGCCCACGGCGACATGGCCACGGCCGGGGCCTTCATCGCCTTCGGCCTGATGGCCCTCCACCTGCCGTGGTGGCTGGGCCTGGGCCTGGCCCTGCTGCTGGGGGCCTTTATTTCGGTCGTCTTCTATTTCAGCATCCTGATTCCGGCCCAGCGCCGCGAGGCGACCCATCTGGGGCAGATCATGCTCACCCTGGGCTTCGGCCTGGTGATCCAGGGCCTGATCGTCCGGTTCGGCTTCACCGAGCCCAAGGCCTTCCCCTTCCCCCTGTCGGACCTGGGCAGTCACGCCCTGTTGGTGATCGAGGGCATGCCGATCACGCCCCTGGACGTGGGGGCCCTGACGGTCGGGGTCCTGGGCTCGCTGCTGTTCTATTTGCTGGTCCAGAAGACCCCCCTGGGCCTGGCCATGCGGGCCACCTCGGAGAACCTGCCGGCGGCCCAGACCCTGGGCATTCCCACCCGCCGGGTCCTGGCCTTTTCCTGGGGCATGGCCGCCCTGCTGGCCGTCCTGGCCGGGTTCTTCATGGCCAAGAAGTTCCTGATCGATCCGGTGTTCATGCTCGAGCCCTTCCTCAAGGGATTCGCCGCGGCCATCCTGGGCGGACTCAACAGCCTGCCCGGGGCCATCGTCGGCGGGCTGAGCCTGGGTCTGATCGAGAACCTGTGCGCCTTCATCGGCCTGATGCACTTCAAGCAGAGCATCGCCTTCCTGCTGATCATCGTCATGCTCTTGGTTCGGCCCGAGGGGCTGCTGGGCAAGGAGTTCATCGAGCGGGTTTAGGTATTTGGTAGTTGGTTCCACAGGAACGGGGCCGGTGCCGTCCAGACCGGGCGGCGGCCGGCCCCGCTGTATTTATTGATCTTCGGAAAACTCGATCCGCTTGAAGACGATGTCGTTGACGTCCTGGGGGGGATGGACCCGGGCGGCGTTGACCTCGGCCATGCCGGCCTTGAAGGCCTCCTCGTCCACGTAGGGGTGGGTCCCCCGGACGATGGTCAGGTGGGGGTACTCGTCCTTGACGTGCTGTTCGAACTGGTCCAGGAAGGGGCAGAGCTGGACCATGCACGACGAGAAATGGATGGCGTCCACGCCGTAATCGACCAGCATCCTGACCCGCCGCAAGATTTTTGAGGTGCCCACGGCCGTGGGACAGCCCATGCAGCTGATGACCCCCACCAGGACCACGTCGCCCTCGTGGCGCTCGAAGAAGGTTTTTTTGGCCTGGGCGTGGTTCAGGCAGCCGATCATCACACAGCCGTGTTCCTCGCTGACGTTGTAGCAACTGATGATCCCGACTTTGGTCATGTTCGTCCCTTTCTCGTTTTTCAGGCCCGAGGCCCGGCCGGGGCTCCCGCCCGCCGGCCTATCCGTTTCCGGCCGCCAGTTGGTCCCGCAGGACGTGGCGGAGGATGAACGGTCCGGCCTTGGGGATCTGCTGGCAGAACTCGATCCAGCGGGGGTATTTGTAGTGGGCGATCCGGTTCTTGACGTAGGCCTTGAGTTCGGCGGCCAGGTCGTCCGAGGGCCCCTGTCCCTCGGCCAGGACGACGAAGGCGTAGGGCTTGATCAGCCCCTCGGCGTCGGCCTGGCCGACCACGGCCGACTCGGCCACGGCCGGGTGCTCGTTCAGGGTGGCCTCGATCTCGGTCGGGGCGACCCAGATGCCGCCCACCTTGAGCATGTCGTCGCTGCGGCCGATGTACCAGAAAAAGCCGTCCTCGTCGATCCGGTAGCGGTCCCCGGTGTTGAACCAGTGGCCGACGATGTAGTCCTTGGTCTGCTGGTGACGGTTCCAGTAGGCGGCGGCGGTGGTGTCGCCCCTGATCCACAGCTCGCCGGCCTCGCCCGCCGGGACCTCTGACCCCTGTTCATCCACCAGCCGGGCCTGGTAGCCCTCGACCAGTTGGCCGGTGCTGCCGGGCTTGACCCGGCCCGGCCGGTTGGTGATGAAGATGTGTCCCAGGTCGGTGGTGCCCACGCCGTCCAGGATGTCCAGGCCGAAGGCCTCCTTCCAGCGGCGGTAGATGTCGGCCGGGAGGGCCTCGCCGGCCGAGACGCAGACCCGGAGGTTGCCCAGGGCCTCCTTGACCGCGGCGGCGTGCTCGGGCTTGGCGGCGTGATCGAGCAGGTAGCCGTACAGGGTCGGCGCCCCGAAAAACACGCTCGGCCGGTGCCGGGCGATGACCTCGAAGACCGGCTCGGGCCGGGGCGGCCCCGGATGGAGCACGGCCGTGCCGCCCGCGTCCAGGGCGAAATACAGCCCGCCGCCCAGGCCGAAGGCGAAAAACAGCTTGGAGGCCGAAAAGGTGACGTCAGCCCCGGTCATCCCCAGGACGTTCTGGGCGTAGAGGGCCGTGCAGAGGCGCATGTCGTGGTGGAGGTGGATCGCCCCCATGGGAAAGGCCGGATTGCGGAAGGAATAGAGCCAGAAGGCGGCGTCGTCGGCCGTGGTCGGCCAGGCCGTAAAATCTCCGGCCGCGGCGGTGATCATGTCCTCCAGCCGCCTTCGTCCCGGGACGTCGCCCCGGGCGACGATCACCTCCTCCACGAACCGGGCCGACCCCAAAACAGGCTCGATCCGCCCGTAATACTCGGCGTCCACCACCAGGACCCTGGCCCGGGAGTCGTTCAAGAGGGCCAGGTAGTTCTCCGGCTTGAGCAGGGTCGAGAGGGGCACCGGCACCGCCCCCATCTTGATCGCCCCCAGGAAGACGAAGGCGAAGGGCGGGGCGTCGGCCATGATCATCAGCACCCGCTGCTCGGGGAAGAGCCCCCAGTCGGTCAGGGCCCGGGCGCAGCGATCGACCTTGTCCGACAGCTCGGCGTAGGTGTAGCTCTCGTCCTGGCACAGCAGGGCCGTCTTATCGCCCCGGCCCTCGGCCAGATGGCGATCGACCATCCAGACGGCGGCGTTGAACTGGCGCGGGACCTCGAACCTCAGGTCAGCCATCGCTTCCGTCTCTTGTAGTGCTTGACGTCGCGGTAGGAGCGGCGGCCGCCGACCTCGGTCAGGCCCAGGTAGAATTCCTTGACGTCGGCGTTGTCCCGAAGTTTCTCGACCGTGTCGTCCAGGACGATCTTGCCGTTTTCCATGACGTAGCCGTGGTCGGCGATGGTCAGGGCCATCCGGGCGTTCTGCTCGACCAGCAGGACGGTCTTGCCCTCCTCGCGATTGATGCGGCGGATGATCTCGAAGATCTCGGAGACCAGCAAGGGGGCCAGCCCCAGCGAGGGCTCGTCGAGCATGATCAGCCGGGCGTCGGCCATCATCGCCCGGCCGATGACCAGCATCTGCTGCTCGCCCCCGGAGAGGTATCCGGCCAGGACCTTGCCCCGCTCCTTGAGGCGGGGGAAGTAGTGCATCACCCGCTCCCGGGTGTTTTTGATCCGGGACTTGTTCCGGACGGTGGCCGTGGCCGCGATCAGGTTTTCCTCGACGGTCAACTCGTCAAAGACCCGGCGGCCCTCCATGACCTGGAAGATGCCCTTGCGGACGATCTTCTCCGGGTCCAGGTTGGTGATGTCCTTGCCCTGGAAGGTGATGTTGCCGTCGGTGACCTCGCCTTCCTCGGTCTTCAAGAGGCCGCTGATGGCCTTGAGGGTCGTCGTCTTGCCGGCGCCGTTGGCCCCCAGCAGGGCCACGATCTGGCCCTCCTTGACCTCGAGGCTCATCCCCTTGAGGACCAGGATGACGTCGTCATAGACGACCTCGATGTTGTTGACCGACAGCAGGACGGCCGTGTCTTCCGCGGACACTTCAGATCCTCTGGTTGGTCCCGGGGACGCCGGCGGCGTCCCCGGGAGAGGTGGTTACTTGCCGAAGTACCTCATGTCGCTGCGCTTGAGGCAGATCGGCCTGCCCGTGCGCACGATCCGGCCCCTCTTGATCACCCACACCGGGCAGCACATCGAGGCCCGGTGGTCGGTGGCGGTGTAGGTGATCGGCATGGCCAGGCCGCCGGTGGAGAAGTTCCTGAGCTTCTCCAGCTGGGCCCGGACGCCGGCCGGGGTCAGCTTGCCGGCCTTGTCGGCCTTCCGGAGGGCCTCGGCGATGACCAGGACGTTGACCCAGCCCTCGACGTACACCGCCGAGCCATGGAAGCCGGGACGATGCTTCTTGACCCAGGCGACGATCTTCTTCATGCCGCGGACCTTGGCCCCGTAGGGGGCGAAGGGCTGCATGCCGTAGGTGCCGTTGGCCGCCGGACCGGCCAGACGGATGAGCGACTCCTCGAAGTTGCGGATGTTGGAGATGAACCGGGTCTTGATCCCCAGCCGCCGGGCGTCCTTGAAGATGACCGCGCCGTTCATGGCCGTGGTGGTGACGTAGGCGAAGTCGGGCTTGTCGCGGCGCATGTTGATCAACTGGGTGGTGGCGCTGGTGGTCGGCCAGTTGATGACCTGGTCGCTGACGACCTTGATCTTGAGCCGCTTGGCGAAGTCCTTGCAGACCTTGAGGATGTCGCGGCCGTACTTGTTGTCCGGGTACAGGTAGGCGATCCGGGGCATGCGCTTCTTCTTCCAGTGCTTCCGGATCCAGACCAGGGCGATGCGGCCCATGGCCGAATAGGACGGGCCCACGAAGAAGGAGAAGGGCGTCTTCTTGGGATTCTGCATCTTGGCCGTGAACGAGGCCCCCAGGGTGGCCACGCCGTCGGCGATGATCTTCTTGCGCAGGGCCATGGTCGTGCCCGTGGACTGGATGTAGAGACCCAGGACCTTTTCCCCGCTGACCAGGCTGTTGTATCCGGCCACGCCGCGGCTGATCTTGTAGCCGTCATCGATGACGATCAGCTGCAGGGGCCGGCCGTTGATGCCGCCGTGCTGGTTGATCCAGGCGGCGGCGTCCTGCTGTCCCACGGCCTGCTGCTTGCCCCAGTCCGAGGTGGGGCCCGAGAGGTCGATGAGCACGCCCCACTTGACGGGCGGCTTGGCCGCCGAGGCCGGCCCCGCCAGGGCCATCGCCAGCGCCATCAGCACCGCCAGCACCAAAACCATTCGTTTCATGTTCTCCCCCTGTCTTAGGTTGCTTGGCTTATGAAACCGGGGTCGTTTCCCGAACCGGCTTCGCCAGGTTAGATTAACCTAATAACTGAACGGCCACAACTTCCAATACGAGCGCACCGTCCGCCATCGGGCGGCCAGCCCGTCGGGCTCGAAGATCAGAAAGGCGATGATGATCCCCCCGAAGATGATCTCCTTGACCGAGGCCGGGTTGGAGATGATGTTCAGGAGCCCCGGCCACCAGATGGGGACAATCATCGCCCCCCAGTCCAGGCTCCGTTCCAGGACCACGACGAAGGTCGCCCCGAAGATCGCCCCCGTGACGCTGCCCAGGCCGCCGATGATGATCATCGCCAGGTACTCGATCGAGTAGCCGATGGTGAACTGCTCCCAGCTGATGGACTCGATGTAGTGGGCGAAAAGGGAGCCGGCCACCCCGGCGAAAAAGGAACTGACGGCAAAGGACATCAGCCGGTACTTGAACAGATTGACCCCGATCACCTCGGCGGCCAGGTACCGGTCCCGGACGGCGATGAAGGCCCGGCCGGTCCGGGAGCGGACCAGGTTCTTGGTGGCCCAGGTGGCCAGGACGACCACGACCAGGACCAGGTAGTAGTAGGCCAGGGGATTGGTGTTGGGGTTGATGGTCCAGGGGCCGATGGCGGCGTGGGGCACGTCCATGGCCTCGGTGCCCCCGGTCAGGGCCGGCATTCGCCGGATGGCGAACAGGATGATGAACTGGGCGGCGATGGTCGCCAGGGCCAGGTACAGCCCCCGCAGCCGCAGCGAGGGGAGGCCGAAGACCAGGCCCACGGTGGCCGCCATCAGCCCGGCGGCGGGCAGGGCCACCAGGAAGGGCACGCCCAGCTTGGCCGTCAGGATGGCCGAGGTGTAGGCCCCCACGGCGATGAACGCCCCGTGGCCCAGCGAGATCTGGCCGGTGTAGCCGGTCAGGATGTTCAGGCCGTGGACGGCGATGATGATGATCCCCAGCTTGATCAGTTCCATCTGGATGTACTTGGACAGCAGGGGAGGGACGAAGACGCAGGCCGCCAGGAAGAGGGTCAGCCAGAACCAGACGAACTTGGTCTGGAAGATCCGCTCGTCGCTGCGGTAGGTCTCGTGAAACAGTCCGGCCGGCATGGTTAGTCCTTTGCCTGGTTACGCCCGCAGGTCGGGGAACGTTCCCTTCGCCCTCACACCCGCTCGATCTCCTTGGTGCCAAACAGGCCGTAGGGCTTGATGATCAGCACCAGCACCAGGATCACGAACGGGGCCACCTCCTTGACCGCCGGGATGAACCGGTCCAGGTAACCGCCGCCGATCTCCTCGAGGACGCCGACCGACACCCCGCCGATGATCGCCCCCAGGATCGAGTCCAGCCCGCCGAAGATGACCGCCGGCAGGCACTTCAGCCCGAACTCGGCCAGGGGCAGGCCGACGCCGATCTTGAAGGAGATGATGATCCCGCCGATGGCGCTGACCACGGCCGAGATGCACCAGCTGATGGCGAACACCCGTTTCACCGAGATGCCCATGCTCTGGGCGGCCTGCTGGTCGTTGGCCGTGGCCCGCATATAGACCCCGGTTCGCGAGTACTTGAAGAACAGGGTGAACAGGATCAGCAGGGCGATGGCCAGGGCGATGGTCAGGGTCTCGACCAGGCTGAAGTAAACCCCGCCGACGTTGATCGGCGTCATGGGGAACACCTGGGGGAACTGCTTGATGTCGTTGCCCCAGCGCGTGATCAGTCCGCCCCTGATGACGTAGCCCAGCCCGATGGTGACCATGATCACGGCGATGATCGGCTCCCCGATCATCGGCCGCAGGATCACCCGCTCGATGACCAGGCCCAAGACGATGCAGACGAGCATGGTCATCCCGAAGGCGATGATGAACGGCAGGTGCAGCTCGACCATGACCGCCAGGCAGACGTAGGCCCCGACCATCAGGAACTCGCCCTGGGCCAGGTTCAGGATCGAGGTGGCCTTGTAGATCAAGACGAAGCCCAGGGCCACCAGGGCGTAGATCGAGCCGACCACCAGGCCCGAGTTGCAGAACTGGAGCAGGTCCCGCAGCCAGTCGGCGAACTGCCACGGCTGGGCCGCGGCCGCGGCCACGATCCCCGGGTCGCCGCCCTGGACCAGGCCCCAGAAACCGACCATCGCCCCGGACAGGGGGCTGGCACTGACGCCCGTCACCAAATGGATGAATGCCGCAGCTTCGACCATCACTTGCCCCGACGCCGCCACCGGCGTTTGGCCCGCCGGCCGGCGTAGTAGTCGTCGTCCCGCATGGTTCGTATCTGGAGGTCCGTCCTGAGGGTGGCCGTCCGTCCGTCCTGGTAGCGGATGACGCTCTCGATGGGCACGGACCCGGCCTCGGTGTACAGGGCGTCGATCTCGCGCTCGTACTTCTGGTTGATGAAGTTGCGCCGCAGCTTCTTGGTCCGGGTCAGCTCCTCGTCGTCCGGGTCCAGTTCCTTGTAGAGCAGCAGGAAGCGCGTGATCCGGGCCGAGTCGGGCAGGGCGCTGTTGACCCGGAAGACCTCGTCCTCGATCAGGTCGTACACCTCTGGCTTGGCCGCCAGGTCGGTGTAGGTGGTGTAGGAGATGCGGCGGTCCTCGGCCCACTTGCCGGTGTGCTTGTAGTCGATGCAGATCATGGCCGTGACAAAGGGGCGCTCGTGGCCCAGGACCACGGCCTCGACCACGTAGGGGCAGAACTTGAGCTTGTTCTCGATGAACATGGGCGAGAACTTCTCGCCCGACTCCAGGACCATCAGGTCCTTGACCCGGTCGATGCAGACCAGGTGGCCGGCCTCGGTGAAGTAGCCGGCGTCCCCCGAGTGGAGCCAGCCGTCCTTGATGGTCTCGGCCGTGGCCGCCTCGTTCTTGTAGTAGCCCAGAAACAGCCCCGGGCCGCGGCTGACGATCTCGCCGTCAGCGGTGATCTGGACCTCGCAGCCGGGGACGGGCGGGCCGACCGAGTCGAAGTTGATGTCCCCGGTGCGGTGGATGGTCGAGTAGCCGCTGATCTCGGTCTGGCCGTAGATCTGCTTGAGATTCACCCCCAGGGCGTGGAAGAAGCGGAAGACGTCCGGTCCCAGGGCCGCCCCGCCGGTGATGGCGCTCTTGACGTTGGAGAAGCCGAGGCGGTCCCGGAGGGCCCGGAAGAGGCCGGTGTAGGCCAGGCCGTAGAGGACCTTCCAGGTCAGGGGCGGCCGCTGCTTGGCGAACTTGAAGTCGGCCCAGCGGTAGCCGATGGGCAGGCACACCTGGTAGATGATCCGCTTGAACCACGAGGCGTCCAGGTGCTTGACCATCACCTGCCGGGAAAGGGCCTCCCAGACCCGGGGGGCGGCCACGACCAGCTCGGGGCCGATCTCGTACAGGTCGGCCATGGCCGTCTCGGGCTCCTCGGGGAAGTTGACCGTGTAGCCCACTTCCAGGGCCGAATAGACGGCCATCATCTGCTCGACGATCCAGGGCAGGGGCACGAAGGACAGATACTGATCGGCCGGGGTGCGCGGGTCGGCCTCGTTGAGGTAGGCGGCCATGGACAGGACGCCGTGGTGGGTCAGCATCGAGCCCTTGGGGTCGCCGGTCGTCCCCGAGGTGTAGCAGATCAGGGCCAGCCGCTCGGGCGACAGCTTCTCCAGGAGGGCGTCATAGGCCCGGGGGTCCGACTCCAGGATCCGGCGGCCCCGGGCGTAAACCTCCTCGATGTCCGTGAGGAGCGGGGACTCGTAATCCCAGAGGCCCTTGGGGTCGGTGTAGATCACCCGCTCGATCCGGGGCAGGTCGTCCTTCATGTCCAGGATCTTGTCCACCTGCTCCTGGTCCTCGGCGATGACGATCCGGGCGTCCGAGTGGTTGATGATGAACTTGACCTCGGCCAGGATCGAGTCCTGATAGACCCCCACCGGCACCACGCCCAGGGACTGGGCGGCCAGCTCGGAGAAGAGCCACTCGGGCCGGTTGTCGCCGATGACGGCCAGCTTCTCGTCCGGGACCAGCCCCAGGTCCATCAGCCCCAGGGCCAGCTCGGCGACCCGGTCCTGGTAATCGGCCCAGGTGAACTTCTGCCACAGGCCGAATTCCTTCTCCCGGAGGGCCACCCGGCGGTGGCCGAAGGTCTGGGCGTTGCGCCTCAGCAGGTGGGGCAGGGTGGTCTTGTTATCGGTGGCGGCCACGACGGCTCAGGTCCCCAGTTTCGAGTAAGCGGATTCGTCCTCGCCCAGATAGGCCCGGATGACGTGGGGGTCCTCCTGGACCTCCCGGGGGGACCCCTCGGCGATCTTCGAGCCGAACTCCAGGACGCAGACGTGGTCCGAGATGTCCATGACCACGCCCATGTCGTGCTCGACCAGGATGATGGTCACCCCCCAGCGGGAGTTGACGTCCAGGATGAACCGGGCCATGTCCTCGGTCTCCTCCAGGTTCATCCCGGCCATGGGCTCGTCCAGGAGCAGCAGTTTGGGTTTCATGGCCAGGGCCCGGGCCAGTTCGACCCGTTTCTGGAGGCCGTAGGGCAGGGTGGCGACGGTCTTCTTCCGGATGGCCTCGATCTCCAGGAGGTCGATGATCTCCTCCTCGATCTCGCGCCGGAGCGAGACCTCCTCCCGGTGGGTCGGGCCGTAATAGATCAGGTTGGAGAACAGGCCGTTTTTCAGGTGGGCGTGCCGGCCGAGCTTGATGTTGTCCAGGACCATCATGTGCTTGAACAGCTCGATGTTCTGGAAGGTCCGGGCGATGCCCAGCTTGGCGATGCGGTGGGGCTTGAGCCGGATCAGGTCCTGGCCCTCGAACAGGATGTGGCCCTCCTGGGGCCTGTAGAAGCGGTTGATGCAGTTGAGGAGGCAGGTCTTGCCGGCGCCGTTGGGGCCGATGATGGCGTGGATGATCCCGGGCGCCACCTCGAAGCCGATCTCGCTCAGGGCCTGGACCCCGCCGAACGACAGGGAGACGGTGTCCACGACCAGTTGCGACTGGGTCGCCATTTACCCTCCTTGTTCCCCCGCCCCCGGAAGGGCAAAAATAATGCCAGCCGCGGTCGCTGGGCAACATGCCGGGATATCAGCTAAAATTCTTGGTCCCCCCCGCCTTCGCCCCGGCCGGGGCGCCGAGGCGGCAAGCCTCTTGCCAACCAGGGGTAAAGAATTTTGCCACCCCGCCGGGCCCGGTCTTGACCGGCCCGGGGCGTGGTCAGGCCGAGCGCTTCAGGCCGTAGCGGGCGATCCGCTTGCGGAGCGTCGGCCGGGACACGCCCAGCACCCGGGCGGTGACGGTGATGTTCCAGTCGTGGTTGTACAGGGCGTTGGTGATGTGCTCCTGCTCGACCTCGTCCAGGGTGCGCGGCTTGTCCAGCTCGGACCGGGCCGGGCCGGCGCCGCTCAGGGCGGCGGCCACGGCCTCGCCCAGGAGGACCGGACCCCGGGATTCCAGGGCGGCCTTGGTCAGGACGTTCTTGAGTTCGCGGACGTTGCCCGGCCAGGGATGGTCCCGAAGCCGGTCCAGGGCCTCGTCCTCGACCCGGTCCACCCGGGTGTGGAGATCGTTGTTGATCAGGCCCAGGAAATAGTGGACCAGCCGGGACAGGTCGTCCAGGCGCTGGCGCAGGGGCGGGAGGTCGATGCCGACCACCTTGAGCCGGAACAGGAGGTCCTGCCGGAAACGGCCCCGCTGGACCATCTCGCCCAGGTCCTGGTTGGTGGCGGCGATGATCCGGGCCTGGGACCGCCGGGTCTTGGTCCCGCCCACCCGGGTGAACTCGCGGTACTCCAGGAAGCGGAGGAGCTTGGCCTGGAGCGGCAGGGGCAGGTCGCCCACCTCGTCGAAGAAGATGGTGCCCCGGCCGGCCAGTTCCAGGCGGCCCTTCTTGGTCTCGACCGCCCCGGTGAAGGCCCCCCGTTCGTGGCCGAACAGCTCCGATTCCAGGAGACTGTCCACCAGGGTGGTGCAATCGACGGTCACGAAGGGCTGGTCCTGGTGGGCCGAGGAGTCGTGGATGACCCGGGCGATCAGCTCCTTGCCCGTCCCGGACTCGCCGGTGATCAGGACCGTGGCCCGGTTGCGGGCCAGCAGGCCGATGGTCTTGAAGATGGCGTTCATCTCGGGGGTGTTGCCGACGATCCGGCGGCCCCCGTCGGCCCCCTGGTCGATCTTGACCACGGGCTGGTGGTTCCGGGTGGCGGCGGCGATGTGCAGGGCCTTGGCCACCACCTCGTCCAGTTCGGCGGCCTTGAGGGGCTTCTGGATGTAATCATAAGCCCCCAGGCGCATGGCCTCGATGGTCGTTTCCATGTCGTGGAAGGCGGTGATCATGATCACCTTGACCTCGGGGTCCTGGCGGGTGATCTGGCGCAGCAGGTCCAGGCCCGAGGTATCGGGCAGCTTGATGTCCAGGATGATCACCTGGGGCGACCGCTCCCGCCACAGCCGGAGACACTGCCGGCCGTCGGCGGCGGCGGACACCGCCAGACCGCGCTCGTGGAGAAACATCTCCAGGGACTCCCGGAGGGAGTCGTCGTCCTCGACCAGTAATATGTTGTCCGTCACCGCCATGGCAATCTCAGGATAAAGGTCGCGCCCAGCCCCGGCCGGCCCTTGACCTCGACGCTTCCCTCGTGGGCCTCCATGATCCGCTTGACGTTGCTCAGGCCCAGGCCGGTGCCCCGGCTCTTGTTGGTGTAAAACGGGGTGAACAGTTCCTCCCGGCGGGCCGGGTCCAGGCCGGCGCCGTTGTCGTGGACCCCCAGTTCGACCCGGCGGTCCCCGTCCCGGGCCAGGGCCCGGGTCCAGACGACGATCCGGCCGCCCGGCTCCAGGGCCTCCAGGGCGTTGAGCATCAGATTGAGCAGGGCCTGCTCCATCTTGCCGAAGTCGGCCCTCACCAGGGTCGGTTCGGCCGGGTGCCGCTGCCGGATGACCACCTTGGCCTCGGCGGCCTTGGCCGCCAGCAGGTCCACCACCTCCCGGGCCACCTCGGACAGATCGACCGGGACCAGCTTCAGGCTGAGGGGCCGGCCCGCGTCCAGGAGCTGGTGCAGGATCGCCTCGAGGCGGGTCAGCTCCCGGACGGTGATCTCCAGCCGGCGGCGGTCGAAGCCTTCCAGATCCAACCGGTCATTCAGGACCATCATGTTCAGGGTGCAGGTGGCCAGGGGATTGCGGATCTCGTGGGACAGGGAGGCGGCGATGTGGCCCATGTAGGCCATCTTCTCGTGCTCCCTGATCTTGGCCTCCATGGCCTTCCGAGACGAAATATCCCGGCAGATGCCGATCATGACCGGGCCCTGGCCCAGATCGACGACCCGGTACCGCAGCTCGGTCGCCGCCTCCTCGGGCGGGCAGCCGGTCCGGGCGTACTCGATCAGGCCGCCCGTGGAGCGTCCGCCCAGGGAGTCGCGCCGCGAGGCGGAGACCTGGTCCCGGCCTTCCGGGGCGACGAAGTCGGAGAAGGGCCGGCCGACCACCTCGTCCCGGACGGCGCCGTGCATCCGGCTGAAGGCCTGGTTGGCGAAGACCACCCGTTCGCCCTGGACGATCAGGTAGCCGTCGTTGATCTCGTTGACCAGGGTCTTGTAGCGCCGCTCGCTCTCGGCCAGCTCGGCGGTCCGGACCTGGACCTGGCGTTCCAGGTTCTTGGCGTGGCGGCGGATCTCGCTCTCGGCCATGTGCTGGAAGTGGTCCGAGAACCGGTGGATGGTGTAGGCCAGCAGGTCGTTGAGGGGGCCGATGCATTCGGCCAGGAGTCCCAGGCGTCCCTCCTGTTTGAGCCGGCGCAGGACGATGGTCCTGAACAGCTCGAAGGCCCGCTGGACGTCGGACAGGGGAAAGCCGCTCTGGAGGCGCTTCTGGGTGATGAAGCCGATGAAGTCCTCGAGCAGGTCCCGCCGGTCGGACTCGAGGACCTGGAAGTTGGCCCGGAAGGCCCGGGTCACGGTCTCGTACAACTCGCTGGTCAATCGCCGCCGATAGGCCGGGGACAGTCTGGACAGCAGGACGACCCATTCGTCGATGATCTCGTCGCCCCGGTCCTGGAGCCACCGGACCAGGCGGACCTGTGACTCCGGGCCGGACGGCTCGACCCGTTTCGGGAGGGCGTCCCGGCGGCCGGTCAGGGCAAACTGAGGCAGCGGCATGCTCGCATCCCACCTGTCCCAAGGTCATGCGGGGGAACCGAAAGTGCTACATTGTAACAGTTCGAGCGGCCGGGGTAAAGGGGGGAACGGCCTTTGAAACCGATCGGACCGGTCGGGCCGGGCGACCCCTCAATATTTGATCAAGACGACGCCCCCGCTGCGGAGGTTGATGATCTGGAGCCAGCCCCGGTTGCCGGGCAACACGGCCAGCAGGGTCACGACCACCAGGTCCCCCTGGCGGATGTCCTCGACCTTGAAGCGCTGTCGATAGCTGGCCCGGCCGACGATCCGGGCCTTGAAGCTGAACCCGGTCCGGAGCTTGGCCGGGCCGGGCAGGGGCGTCAGCCCCACCCGGGAACACCAGGCGGCCAGGTCTCCGGCGGCCCGGGCCGGGGGCGGCGGTCCGGAGGCGGTCGCGGCCAGGGCCGCCACCACCAGCCCCAGGA
Source organism: uncultured Desulfarculales bacterium (assembly GCA_964569795.1). GTDB lineage: Bacteria > Desulfobacterota > Desulfarculia > Desulfarculales > JAHJDS01 > JAHJDS01. Next base: position 187,906 of record CAZMVB010000003.1, read on the forward strand.
TGATCTTTTGGCAAGAAACCAATCTCATGGACCCTCCCCCGGCCGATGGGCGGTGCCACCGGCCGGACCCCTTTTCACCGGCCCGCATCTATATTACCCTATCGGCCAGGAAGAGACCGCAGTCAAATCAGACCCGGCCCGGGCCGGGTCGCCCCGCCAGTCAGGGAGGGTTGGAGATGAGCGCCACCGTGACCACCGTGACCGAAAAGACGGCCTTGCCGCCCGGGGTCCTGATCCACGTCGGCGAGGTCAGGACCGAACGGGCCCGCCTGACCGTCATCGACTACAACACCCAGGACTACAACGTCATCGACGACCCGGGCGAGGCCGACCTGGACCGGGCCGCGGCCGAGGACACGGTGACCTGGATCAAGGTCGTCGGCCTGCATCAGGTCGAGGTCATCGAGCGCCTGGGCAAGAAGCTGGGCATCCATCCCCTGGCCCTGGAGGACGTGGTCAACACCCAGCACCGCCCCAAGATCGACGAGTACCCCGACTTCCTGCTGGCCGTCATCCGGATCTTCGACTGGGACGAGGCCGGGGAGTTGCGCCCCAACCAGATCAGCCTGATCCTGGGGGCGCACTACGTCGTCACCTTCGAGGAGGGGCCCGTCTCGGCCCTGGACAAGGTCCAGGAGCGCCTGGCCCAGGGCCGGGGCCGCCTGCGCCGGATGGGGGCCGACTACCTGGCCTATGCCCTGCTGGACACGGCCATCGACGGACTGTTCAACGTCCTGGAGGCCTTCGGCGAACGGATCGAGGACGTGGAGGAGGAGGTCCTGACCCGTCCGGGCTCCAGGACCGTGGCCGCCATCCATCACATCAAGCGCCAGTCCCTGGCCCTGCGGCGGAGCGTCTGGCCCATGCGGGAGATGATCGGCCTGCTCCATCGGGGCGAGTCGGAATTCATCGCCGACAACACCCGGGTTTACCTGCGCGACGTTTACGACCACACCATCCAGATCATGGACTCCATCGAGACCCAGCGCGACATCCTGGCCGGCCTGCTGGACGTCCACCTGTCCAGCGTCAGCAACCGCCTGAACGAGATCATGAAGGTCCTGACCATCATCGCCACCATCTTCATCCCCCTGACCTTTGTCACCGGCTACTACGGCATGAACTTCAAGCACATGCCCGAGCTGAACTGGTGGTGGGCCTACCCGGCGGTGTTCGGCCTGATGATCGGCGCCACGGGGCTGATGCTCGTCTGGTTCCGGCGGCGGCACTGGATCTGAGGCGGTCAGATCGTTCGGGTTCAGGCCGGGGGAGGCGCCGGGCCGGCCGGCCCCTTGTCCGGGAAGTCGGTCTGGGCGCTGATGTTGAAGACGGTCCGGGTCGGGTAGGCGAACTCGACCCCGATCTCGGCGAAGCGGCCGTAGATCTCGGAGTTGATCCGGTCCTGGATGTCCATGTACAGGTTATAGTCCCGGTCCAGGACGTAATAGACCACCTCGAAGATCAGGGCGAAGTCGCCGTACTTGAGGAAGTGGATCCGGTCCACCCGGGTCTGATCGATGGCCTCGATCACCTCCCGGATGATTTGCTTGATGTCGGCCAGCCGCTGGTGCGGCGTCTGGTAGGTCACCCCGATCTGGAACAGCACCCGGCGCTCGGTCATGCGCTTGTAGTTGCGGATGCGGCTCTTGAGCAGGTCCGCGTTGGAGAAGACGATCTGCTCGCCGTCCAGGCTCCGGACGCTGGTCGTCTTGAGCCCGATCCGCTCGACGGTGCCCTTGAACTCGCCGACGATGATGAAGTCGCCCACCCGGAAGGGCTTGTCCAGGGCGATGGCGAAGGACGAGAAGAAATCGGCCAGGATGGTCTGGCCGGCCAGGGCGATGGCCACGCCGCCGATGCCCAGGCCGGTGACCAGGGTGGTGATGTTGACGCCCAGGTTATGGAGGACCACCAGGAACAGGACGCTCCACAGGGCCACCCGGGCCAGAAAGGACATGGCCACCAGGGTCGAGGAGCCCTCGGGGTCCTCCTGGACCCGGGCGTCGAAGCGGCGGGTGAACCAGAACCTGATCGCCTCGTTGGCCCAGAGGGCCATCATGAGCAGCAGGGCGGTCAGGACCACCTCGCCGGCCAGGACCCGCCACCGGAGCGGGAAGTTCAGGGGGAGGGTCCCCAGGTACAGGGAGAAGATAACCAGAAAGACGGTCCGGGTCCGGCGGGACAGGACCTCGATCAGGTAATCATCGACCAGGTTGTGGACTCGCTCGGCCATCTTTTTCAGATACTTGAGCAGGATCGCCCGGGCCAGCTTGAGGCCGAGGAACGACCCCAGGGCCACGGCCCCGGCCAGGGCCCAGGTCCACCAGGGATTGAGATAGCGTATCGGTATCTGAGGCGGCTCGAAGATGCTCATGCCCGCTCCGCGATTTCGTCCTCGGGGTTTTTTGTTCAGTTTAACATCTTCGGGGCAACGGTCAACGCCGGCCGCTTGTCAGGACGCCCCGGGCTGGGTTATTTTAGGAGCAACCTCGGGCCGGGGCCCGACCGGCCCGAAAGGACCTCCACGGGGGCGCCGCCGTGCGGGAGAAGCTCAGCGAAAACATTCAGATCTCCTTGATCGCCCTGGGCGTCATCTGGGCCGTGTTCGGCCTGGACGCCCTGATCAGCCAGAGCCTGACCTCAATGAAGCTGTACCGCTTCTTCGGGATCGTGCCCTGGGATGTGGGCCGGTTGTGGCGGATCCTGACCGCCCCGTTCATCCATGCCTCCCTGGGCCACATCCTGTCCAACAGCCTGCCCCTGGTCATCCTCCTGTTCGTGTCCCTCAGCTTTTCCCGGCGGCTGACCGCCCGGGCCCTGGTGGCGATCGTCGTCCTGGGCGGGCTGGTGGTCTGGGTCCTGGGCAAAAGCGGGATCCACGGCGGGGCCAGCGGCGTCATCTTCGGCCTGATCGGGTTCCTGATCGGGGCCGGGCTGTTCAGGCGGTCGTGGCGGTCCATGCTGGTGGCCCTGGTGGTCCTGGTCCTCTACGGCGGGGCGATCCTCACCGCCGTCATCCCCCGGCCGGGCATCAGCTGGATGGGGCATCTGGGCGGGTTCGCGGCCGGGTTGCTCGTGGCCAGGTTTACTCGCAGCGGCGCTCGAAACTGAACCCCCTCCGCCTGAACCCCTCGGATCGATATCACCACCTGACAACCGTTTTTAGAAATTTCTTCCCCGGCTGAAACCCGGCACCTACCTTCCTCCGGCCTTTTTCCGGATCAGTTCGGCCGCCTTTTTTTGCCCGGCGGCCAGGGCGGCCGCCAGGGGCGTCTGGCCGGCCGTGTTTTTGAGGTCGAGCCTGGCCCCGGCGGCGAGCAGGAGCTTGACCGCCCCGAGCCGGCCGTTCTCGGCGGCCAGGTGGAGGGGGGTGTTCTTCAGGTCGTCCCCGGCGTTGGGGTCGGCCCCGGCGGCGAGCAGGGCCTGCACCGCCGCCGTCCGGCCCAGCCGGGCCGCCAGGTGCAGGGCCGTCTTTCCGTAAACCACGTCGGTCTTGACCGCCCCGGGCTTAAGGGCCGCCAGCTTCTTGATGGCGGCGGCGTCTCCCTCGGCCGCGGCCAAGAGAATCCTGTGGTCAGGCGGCAGCCGTCCGCCCCGGCGGCGCAGCAAGGCGGCCGCCGGCTTCTGGCCCTCGATCACGGCCGCGGCCAGGGGGGTCAGGCCGGCCCGGTTGACGGCGTTCAGGGGTGCGCCCTTGGCCAAGAGGATCTTGATCAGGCCTGCCCGGCCCTCGGCCGCGGCCACGTGGAGGGCCGTGTCACCGGACCTGTCCGCCAGGGTTGGATCGGCCCCGTGCAACAGGAGCCACCTGACGGCCGCCGGGTTGTTTTGGGCCACGGCCAGGTGGAGCGGGGCCCGGCCCCCGGCGTCCCTGGCGTTCACCCGGGCGCCGTGCTTGACCAGAAAATCGGCCAGCCGGGGCTGCCACCGGATCACGGCCCAGTGCAGGGCGGTGGTCACCCCCGGCCGGGCGGGGTTGACCTTGACGCCGTATTTCACCAGGACCTTGACCACGGCCAGGTGCCCGGCAAAGGCGGCCAGGAGCAGCGGGGTCTGTTGAAAGTAATCAGGCGTGTCGCCGGCCGAGCCGCTCCTCAGCAGCAGCTCGACCAGGGCCGGACGGCCCTCGGCCGCGGCCCGGTGGAGGGCGCTCTGGCCGGACTTGTCCCGGGCGGTGACGAGTTGGGGGGTTCCGTTCAGGAGGCCCGTGACCCCCCCCGTGTCGCCCGCCTTGATCGCCGCCCAAAGCCGCCGTCTGATCGCCGCCGGGGTCGGCCGGTTCAGCCGGGCGGCCAGGGCGTACCACCGTTGCTGGGCCTCGCGGGCGGCCGGTTCGATCATCAGGGCCCGGCGATACAGTCTCACCGCCAGCCGGTAGTCTTTTTCGGTCTCGGCCTGCCTGGCCTGCTCCATCAGCCCGGCCAGGCGCGGGTCGGCCCGTCTGAGGCTGACGGTCAGGGAGACCACGATCGCCGCCGCGGCCAGGGCCGCCCCGGCCGTGACCATCAGGCCGATGCGGTGACGTCTGGTCATGGTTTTTTGACCGGGACTTTGGGCATTGGGGTGAAGGGGGCCACGAACAGGCGATGGCCCTCCGAGTCGAAAATCATCAACGACGCGTCCCTGGAACCGGCCAGGCCGAGGGCCACCCGGGGCTTGGCCTGATCGTCCCTCAGGACCAGGCCGTAGAACCTTCCCGGCCGGCCGGTGATCACCAGTCGGGGCTGATGGCGCTTGTCCATGAGTCCGACCTCGACCGATCCCTTATCGGTCACCGCCAGGGCCAGCCGGGCCAGGCCCTGCCCGTCGCGCATGGTCAGGACCACCGCCCCCTTTTTGACCGCCAGCGACCCCCGGGGGCGGCCCGAGCCGTCCACCAGGACCAGCCGCGAGGCGATCACGGTCTGGGACGTGGCGGCCAGGGCCGGCTCGCCCTGGAACTGGTGGAACAGGGCCGCGCCCCCGAAACCGGCGGCCAGGGCGGCGGCCAGCAGCATTGATACCTGTTTTCGATTCATCCCTGCCCTCCCGGACGTAATGCCCTCGTTTGCGGCCGATCCCGGCGTCGGCCTTCTCAAACTTACCACGACCGGCCGCCCGGCCACAATCAACCCCTGTACTTCCCGGCCGGACTCGAGTATCCTGCATCAAGTTTTTTGTAAAAACCTCGCCCAGCCGGGGGGACCAGGATGAGCGAACGCTACCAGTTCAACCGGATGGAGTTGGCCGGCAGCCTCGGCGATCTGGGGACGCTCCTGCCCCTGGCCATCGGCATGATCGTCGTCAACAAGCTCGATCCCACCGGACTGCTGTTGACCGTCGGCCTGTACTACGTCCTGGCCGGGGCCTACTTCGGGGTGACCGTCCCGGTCCAGCCGATGAAGGTCATCGGGGCCTATGCCGTGGCCACCGGGATTTCGGCCGTCCAGATCACCAGCGCCGGTCTGATGATGGGCCTTTTTCTGCTGATCATCGGCGGCAGCGGGCTGATGAGCCTCATCGGCCGCTACACCCCGGCGGCGGTGGTCCGGGGCGTGCAGCTCTCGACCGGGGTCCTGCTGCTGGCCCAGGGGGTCAGGTTCATGGTCGGGACGGCCAAGTTCCAGACCCTCCAGGGCGCGGCCGAGCCCCACCTGATCGTTCAGACCCTGGGACCGATCCCCATCGGGATCGTCATCGGGGGGGTGGCGGTCATCTTGACCCTGTTGCTGCTTACGAACCGGCGACTGCCGGCCGCCCTGGTGGTGGTCGTCCTGGGCCTGGTCCTGGGCCTGATTCTGGCCAAGCCGGGCCTCCTGGGCCAGCTCGGCCTGGGGCTGCACCGGCCCCGGCTGTTGCCCTTCGGCTGGCCCACCTGGCCTGACCTGACCCTGGCCCTGCTGGTGCTGGTTTTGCCCCAGGCGCCGATGACCATCGGCAACGCGGTCATCGCCCAGACCGACCTGTCCCGGGAGTATTTCGGCGAAAAATCACGGCGGATCACCTATCGCTCGATGTGTCTGAGCATGGGCCTGGCCAACATCGCCGCCTTTTTGGTGGGCGGGATGCCGGTCTGCCACGGCGCGGGGGGCCTGGCGGCCCACTACCGTTTCGGGGCCCGGACGGCCGGCTCGAACCTGATGATCGGGATAGCGTTTTTTGTAATGGCGGTCCTGCTGGGACCGAGTGCCGTGGCCGTCCTGTCGCTGCTGCCCCTGTCGGTGCTGGGGGTATTGCTGACCTTTGCCGGGGCCCAGCTGGCCCTGTCGGTGATCGATCTGGGAGCGCGGCGGGACTGGTTCGTGGCCGTGGTCATGCTCGGACTGACCCTGGCCACCAATCTGGCCGTGGGGTTCATGGTCGGGTTCGCCCTGGCCTGGGTCCTCAAGTGGGACAAGCTGAACGTTTGACGATATCGGTCAGATATTGAACCGGACGTGGACCACCTCGCCGTCGGCGACGACGTACTCCTTGCCCTCGAGCCTGAGCAGACCCCGTTTCTTGGCCTCGGCCAGGGAGCCGCAGTCCAGCAGGTCGCTCGCGGCTATGACCTCGGCCCGGATGAAACCCTGGGCCAGGTCGGAGTGGATGGCGGCCGCCGCGTCCAGGGCGGTCTCGCCCCCGCGCAGGGTCCAGGCCCGGACCTCGTCCTCGCCCACGGTGAAGAAGCTGATCCGGCCCCCGGCCCGGTACACCCCCCGGAGGACCCGTCCCGCGGCCCGCTCGGTCAGACCGTAGTCGGCCGCGAACTCCTCCTGCTCATCAGGCTCCATGCGCATCAGCTCCATTTCCAGCCGGGACCGGATGACCTCGACCCCCTCGGCCGCCAGGTCAGGGACTGAATCGTCCTCGTCGTCGTTGGCCGCCACCACCAGGCGCGGCTTGGCCGAGAGCAGGGTGTAGCCCTTGAGCTGGGGGGCCAAGGCCAGTTCGGGCTCGTCGCGCAGGGGGACGCCCCGGGCCAGGACCTGGCCGGCCCGTTCGAGCAGTGCCTTTTCCTCGGGATCGATCTTTTTGCCCCGCTGCCGGTCAACGGCCAGCCGTTCCAGCTTGGCCTCGACCTGGAGCGAGTCGCTGATGATCAGCTCCTCCTCGATCCGTGCCAGGTCCCCGGCCGGATCGGCCCCGGCGTCGGCCCGGGCGAAGTTGCGGACCACGGCCACCAGGGCCTCGGCCGACCTGATCCTGGGGCCGAGATCGAGGGTGGTCCGGGCCGGCCGGTCGTCCTTGTCCACCCGGCCCCCGCCGTCGATAAAGGTCACCTGGGCCGCCACCTTGCGCCGGGGGTGGTACAGTTCGGCCAGGGCCTCTAGGCGCTCGTCGGGCACGGGCACCACCCCCCGGACAAAACCGTCCCGGGCCACGGCCCCGGTCGCGGCGTCGTAGTCCTGCCCGGTCACCGCGCAGAACAGGGTCGTCTTGCCCGACCCAGGCAGACCGATCAGGGCGACCTCCATGTCAATTCCCCTCGTCGGACTTGATGGACGCCGGACGCAGATAGCGGTGGTGGGCGGCCAGCTCGGCGCAGTACAGGACCACGCACGAGAAGAAGAACATCAGGATCAAAAACAGGATAAAGGTCGTCATCGAGCCGTAGATGTAACTGTAGGCCGGGTTATGGGTCGTGATGTGGGAAAAGATGGTCTTGGCCATCTCCCAGAACACCGCCCCGAAAAAGCCGCCGTACAGGGCCGACCGCCAGGGCACCCGGGTGTAAGGGATCAGCTTGTAGATGCCGGTCAGGCTGAGGCAGATGATCACGAAGGGAAAGACGTACTTGAGCAAGACCCCGTACACCAGCGACCGGCCGAAGGTCATCCAGGGGGCCGTGGGCAGCGAGGCGAACCAGCCGCCGTTCAGCCAGGCGCCCAGGGTCCACGACCCCGCCGCCCGGGTCAGGGACAGGGCGTCCATCAGCCTGGCCAGAAATTCCACCCCGCCGCTGATCCCGGCCGAGAGCAGGACCATCAGCCCGGTCAAGGGGATCAGACCGAACGAGATCAGCTTGGCGTGAAAGAAGTTGCGGTGCTTGTCCGCCTTGAAGATGTGGGACAGCGAAAAATCCAGGGAATCGAACATGAACGAGCTGATCCAGAACATGAACAGAAAGCCCCAGACCCCGACCCAGCTGGCCTCGAGCTTGATCTTCTTCACCTCGCCGATGATGAAGGCGGCGTACTGGGGCATGGACTGGGTCACAAACAGGTCCAGCTGGTGATACAGCTCGGGGAACGATCCCAGGACCAGCCCGAAGGCCCACAAAAACAAAAACAGGATGGGGATGATCGCCAGCAGCATCCAGAACGACAGGGCCGCCGCCAGCTCGATACAGCCGTCGTGCCAGAACGCGCCCAGACTTTGCCAGAAAATCCGCCGCGTGTCCCGGGCGAACCGGACCGCCTGATTCAGGAAACCGCCCTCCATGACGATGCGATTATAGCCCAGGCCCGGGGCATTCTCAAGGGTCAAGGCCGCCCCCCGCGCCGGGGTCCAGACAGGGGTTGAAGTAGCCGAACTTGAGCCCCGGGGCGGCCTCGGTCAGGCGGTCCATCAGGCCGGTGAGACCCAGGGGTCGCTCCGGGCCCGGCTCCCCGACCAGTTCCAGGTAATAATCCGGGTCGATGTTCAGGTTGCGCAGCTGGATCAGGTCCACCCCTTCCCGGGCGACCAGTCGGGCCAGGGGTTCCGCCTGGGCGGGCAGGTCGGTCACCCCGGGCAGATACAGCAGGTTGATCGACGCGAATCTGCCGGCCCGCTTCATGACCCGAAGCGATTCCCGGACGTCCTCGATCCCGTACCCCCGGGGCCGGTAATAGTTTTCGTAGCGGCCGGGGTCCAGGGAGTTGAGGCTGACCCGGAGGCTGTCCAGGCCGGCCTCGGCCAGGGCGGCCACCGCCTCCGGCCGGGAGCCGTTGGTGTTCAGGTTGACCGTGCCCCGGGAGGTCTCTTGGCGGATGAGGCGGATGGACTCGGCCAGCAGGTCGGCGGAGAGCAGCGGCTCGCCCTCGCAGCCCTGGCCGAAGCTGACCACGGCCCGGGGGGCGGTCTGGAGATGACCGATCGCCACCTGGGCCACCTCCTCCGGGGTGGGCCTGAAGGTCAGCCGGGGCTGGGTGACGCAGATCGGGGACCCCGGGTCCTGGAGGGACAGACAACCCAGGCAGGCCGCGTTGCAGACGCGGGTCGTGGGCAGGGGCGCCTCGTCACGGCCAAGTACAAAATTCCTGGCCGCCGGGCAGCCGTAGGTCAGGGCGCAGTTTTGAATCAAATGTCCGGCCAGCCGGTTGCCCTCGAGGCCGGCCGCGACTTGCCCGGCCCGGCGGCGGACGAGGTCATAATCGAACCGGTCCGGGTCCTGCCGCCTATCCGGGTCCACCCGGCGGGCGCAGACGTAGAATCGGCCCCGGCGATAACCCACCGCCCCGTAAGCGAACAAAGGCAGGACCGGGGCCCCGGGCAGACGCCGCCAGGCGGCCAGCAGGGTCAGGGTATGGGCCGGGGCGACAAAGGCGGCCACGGCCCACACCGGCCGTCCCCGGCGGGAGACGACCACCCGGGGTCGGCCTTGATCGTCCAGACCCACCGGCCGCCGCCCGGGCAGCACGAACAGCTCGCTGCCCGGCGGCAGGGGAATCAGTTCGTCCTCCCGGGGGGGCCGGATTGTCCTCCCCGACCGCCCGGCCAGGTTCAGGCCGGGGTGATCCCGGATCGTGCCCTGGGAGGAGGCCAGCAGGAGGCGGGGCGGTTGGGGCACGGCTTTAGTTTCTCCGGGTTATCGAGACAGATCCTGTTACGGCTGGCTCCCGAGGCGCCCTTCGGGACGGCGCCGGGCTGATGATACCTCATCGGCTGTTGGCTGACCACCCCGAAGGTCTTGCCCGGCGGGTCCAAACCCCTGCCCAGGGAACATTAGTATTCCGATAGGTTTAATAGGAGATACAAGGGGTGAACCAAGGGAATTTTTTGCTTGCGAATACTAGCGCAATCAGGTAGTTTGGGACACCAGAGGGGAGTCCTTGGGGGGCGATTCATTCAGGCATATCCTCGAGGAGACCGGGGCTGATCCGGTTGTCGAGGTTTGCATTTCAATCCGGTTCGCCAGGAAATATATGGGCCGGTGCCGGGGCCGGCCATGAAATATATTATGGTCCTTGGTGCCATGGTCGGCCGAAGCCGGCTGGAGGTTCTCAAGAAGGGAGGAAGGAATGCACAAGGGAGACGATTTTTACCATGAGTTGGAGCTGAGAGGGGTAAGCCGGCGCGACTTCATGAAGTGGTGCGGCTTCATGGCGGCCTTGCTCGGCGGCGGCGCGGCCATGGCCCCGGAGATCGCCTCGGCTCTGGCCAACAAGAAGCGTCCCAGTGTGGTCTGGATGCACATGGCCGAGTGCACCGGCTGCTCCGAGTCGCTGTTGCGGGCCTCCAATCCGTGGATCGGCGACATCATCCTGGACGTGATCTCGCTGGACTACCACGAGACGGTCATGGCCCCGGCCGGGGCCCAGGCCGAGAAGTCGCTGCACGACGCCCTGGCGCGGGGCGGCTACGTGGCCATCTTCGAGGGTGGCATCCCGACCAAGGCCAAGGGCGTTTACGGCCGGGTCGGCGGCGAGACCATGATCAAGCTGGCCGGGACGGTGGCCAAGAAGGCGGCGGCGGTGGTCTGCGTCGGGACATGTGCCTCCTATGGCGGCATCCAGGCGGCCAAGCCCAACCCGACCGGGGCCAAGCCCGTCAGCAAGGCCCTGGGCATCAAGACCATCAATGTCGCCGGCTGTCCGCCCAACGCGGTGAACATGGTCGGCTCGCTGGTCGCCCTGCTGACCAAGAAACCACTCAAGTTCGACAAGTACGGCCGGCCGCTCGTCTTTTACGGCAAGACCAATCACGAGCAGTGTGAGCGCCGGAAGCACTTCGACAATGAGGAGTTCGTCAAGGATTGGAATGACGAGGGGGCCAAGAAGGGCTGGTGTCTGTACAAGATGGGCTGCAAGGGTCCGGATACGTACAACAACTGTCCCAAGGTCAAGTGGAACGACGGCGTCAGCTGGCCGGTCCAGGCCGGCCATCCCTGCATCGGGTGCAGCGAACCCGACTTCTGGGACAAGATGAGTCCGTTCTACGTGGCCTCGGAATAAGCCTCGAACCAGCTCTAGGAAGGAGCCGCAAATATGGGTAAGAGAATCGTCGTCGATCCCATCACCCGAATCGAAGGCCATCTTCGCATCGAAGTCGAAGTGGCGGGCGGAAAGGTAAAGAACGCCTGGTCCTCGGGGACCCTGTTTCGGGGTATCGAGAACATCCTCAAGGGCCGCGACCCGCGGGACGCCTGGCTGTTCACCCAGCGTTCCTGCGGCGTGTGCACCTATGTCCACGGCGCGGCCTCGATCCAGGCCGTCGAGTCGGCCTATCGGGCCAAGATCCCCAACAACGCCCGACTGGTCCGAAACCTGATGATGGCCGCCCAGTTCATCCACGACCATCCGATTCACTTCTATCACCTGTCCGCCCTGGACTGGGTGGACGTGGTCAGCGCCCTCAAGGCCGATCCCAAGAAGGCGGCCGACATCTCCAACAGCCTTCATCCCAAGCGGAAGGCCACCGCGGCCGGCCTGCAGAAGGTCAAGGACCGCCTGACCAATTTCGTCAAGAGCGGTCAGCTGGGACCCTTTGCCAACGGCTACTGGGGCCACCCGGCCATGAAGCTGCCGCCCGAGGTCAACCTGATCGCGGTCAACTCCTACCTGCTGGCCCTGCAGAAGCAGATCGATGCCGCCAAGGCCATGGCCATCTTCGGCGGCAAGAACCCGCACCTGCAGTCGCTGGTGGCCGGCGGCGTATCCTGCATCCGGGACCTGAACGCCGCCCGGATCGGACAGTTCCGCAAGATCATCGACGAGATGCGGGAATTCATCGACACCTTCTACATCCCGGACATCCTGGCGGTGGCCGGCTTCTACAAGGACTGGGCCGGGTGGGGCGGCTGCTCCAACTACCTGGCCTACGGCGAGTTCCCGGACGCCAGGGGCAAGCTGTTCCTGCCCCGGGGCGCCATCTTCAAGCGCAACGTGGGCCGGGTCGCCGGAGTCGATCAGCGCCGGATCACCGAGGACGCCACCCGGTCCTGGTACCGGAGCAACGGCCCGTTCCATCCCTACCGGGGCCGGACCGACGCCAGGCCCGTCGGGGGCGCCAAGCCCAACCTCCGCCGCGAGTACTCCTGGCTCAAGGCCCCGCGCTACCGCGGTCAGCCCATGGAGGTCGGCCCCCTGGCCCGGGTCCTGGTGGCCTACGGCCGGGGCGACAAGACGATCAAGGGCCTGGTCAATTACGCCCTCAAGAAACTGGGCGTGCCCGTGTCCGCCTGCTTCTCGACCCTGGGCCGTCACGCCGCCCGGGCCCTGGAGACCAAGGCCATCGCCGACGCCACGGCCGGCTGGTGCGATGAACTGCTGGCCGGCGTCAAGAAGGGCGACCTCAAGGTGGCCGCCAAGTACAAGGTGCCCAAGTCCTCCCGGGGCTACGGCTGGAACGACGTGCCCCGCGGCGCCCTGGGCCACTGGATCGAGCAGAGGGGCGGGAAGATCAAGCAGTACCAGTACGTCGTCCCGTCAACCTGGAACCTGGGTCCCCGGGACAGACGCGGCAAGATGGGGCCGGTCGAGGAGGCCCTCCTCAACACCCCGGTCGCCGATCCCAAGCGGCCCCTGGAGATCATCCGGACGGTCCACTCCTTTGACCCGTGTATCGCCTGCGCGGTCCACGTCATCGATCCGGAGAGCAACGAGGTCCGCAAGTTCCGCGTGACCTAAGGTGAATCAAGCGCGGCGGCCTCGGGCCGCCGCGTCCTTCAAGGGCGGGGCCGGGACTGAAACGTGATCGGCCCGCCGGACTTGACACTGTGCCGGAGCGGATGTTAACTATGTCCGCTCCGGTATTTTTTTAGAGAGTCGGCGACCAAGGGCTGTCAGGGGTCCAGGTGGGCATCGAGAATCTCCAAGGAAGGACGGTCATCCTGGGGGTGGGCAACATCCTGCTCAGGGACGAGGGCCTCGGCATCCGGGCCGTCCAGGAGCTGGCGCGGCGGTACGATTTTCCGGAGGAGGTGGCCCTGGTGGACGGCGGGACCCTGGGCCTGTCGCTGCTGTCGGTCATCCGGGACGCCGGTCGGTTGATCGTCCTGGACGCGGTCCAGAACCGGGCGGCCCCGGGGACGATCCATCGTCTGACCGACCAGGACCTGCCCAAGACGGTGGCCTACAAGACCTCGATCCATCAGACGGACCTGGTCGAGGCGATCAACATCTGCCGGGAAGTATTTGACCATGAGCCGCCGGTGACTATAATTGGAATCGAGCCCGAGGACCTGGACCCCTACGGGGTCGAGCTCTCTTCGGCCGCGACCCGGGCCATGCCGGAGTTGCTGCGGGCCGTGGTCGAGGAACTGACGGCCCTGGGGCTGGGTCCCGTGGCCGTCAAGGACTTCGATTCGAGCGAGCCGTTGCCGCTGAGCTGAGACCTCCCGACCGAGCGGTCGGAGACGGGAGAAGGAAACGATGTGCGTCGCCGTACCGATGCGGGTCATCAAGCTGGTGCCCGGGGATGACCTGGCCGAGGTGGACATGTACGGCACCCGGCTGGAGATGGTGTCCACGATGCTGCTGCCCGAGCCCCTGAGCGTGGGGGACTACGTCATCGTCCACGCCGGTTTCGCCATTCACCGGGTGGACGAGGAAGAGGCCCAGAAGACCCTGGACGCCTTGCGACAGATCGCGGCCAGCTCGCCGGACGCCGGCTTCGAGGTCAAGGGCAGGGTGGACGGCGATGATTGAGGAAGGCGTTTATATCTTCGAGGGATCGTTCCGGACCGGCACGGGCATTACGGCCGGGTCCCAGCAGACCTCTCGCTCCCTGTGGGCGACCTGCGCCGTGTTCGAGGACAGCGCGACCTTGATGCTCCTGGACGAGAAGGGCCAGCCCACCGGTCTGGTGGAGACGGTTTCACGAGGCCAGTTGAAGGCGAGGTACCACTTCCAGCCCCTCTCGGCCAAGACCTGGGGCGTGCTCCGCGCCCGGGTCCAGACCGCCTACCGGCCCCGGGCCGCAAACAATGCGACCCCGGCCCCCCCCGGTCCTCAGGCCGAATCGGCCCCGCCAGAGGGGCGAGGCCAGGCCAAGCCCGCTTCCGAGGACCCCTATGACACCACGCCCTGGTGGAAGCAAGGCAGTAAATAGGCCCGGGGGCCCGGCCAGGAGGTTCCGGCGGATCAGGCCCTGAACCAGGGCAGCAGGGCGGCCGCCACCAGCAGACCCTCCACCCCCAGGGCGTAGCCCCGGGAAATCAACCGCTTGAAGGCCCAGGCCCCGCCACCGCCGGACTGAGATAAAGACACATCAAGAGGGTGCCAAAGGCCGCCCGGCCCGGGATGGCGGACGCGGCGATCGCTGGGCACCACGGTCCCCCGGTCAGGCCCGGCGGCCCAAGACGTCTCTGACGTCGGCCTCCACCGAGAACGACTCGCCCCGCTGGAACCGGTCCGTCAGGGCGTAGGCCTGGACCTCGGGCGGCGTACCCCGGTAACCGGCCGTGGTGAAGCCCCGCAGATAGACCTCCATGAAGCCGGCCACCCCCAACTCCCGGTACTGGGCCACGTGGACCAGTTCGTGGAACAGGAGTTTCGGACGAAGTCGAAACGCGGACACCCCGAAGGTGGCGATGACCATCAAATCGCCAAAGGTGATCCCGGCCATCCGGTCAATCTGGAGCAGGGCCGGGTCCGCGCCCAGGGCCGTGAGTTGCGCGGTCAACTGCGGGGTCAGGAACTCGGGCCGGGGGCAGCGCTCCACCAGGACCACCCGGGCCGCCCCCAGCGTTTCGGCCTCGAACCAGGCCGCCAGGGCCGCGGTTTCGGTCCGACTCAGCGGCCGGGACCCCGGGCTCAACCGGCGCTGCTGATCCCGGACCCAGTCAGTGGCGACCTGCATCAGTCGTTCGACAATCTGACCCAAGACCTCGACCATGTCGCCTCCCCCTCCCGTCCCCCGGGTCGTCGCTTCCAGGGAACAGGTCGGAATATATCCTGAATCAAATCAAAGCAACAGTCCTTCCCGGGCCGCGTTTCCTCGGGCTGTTTTTTTATGGCCGGGGGACCTTTGATTGATTGTGTTGTCCGGCGATTTATGCTAGTCTTTGGGAAAAATGAATGGTCATTCATTTCATCGCGCGTCGCCGCGGCCTGCAAAAAGCCTGGAAGGGAGGACGGGATGGCTCTGAACTTGGGCGCCATCGGGGAGAAGATCGGACCCGTCACCAAGGACTACTCCTGGAAGGACGTGGTCCTCTACGCCCTGGGCGTCGGGGCGGGATTCGACGAGCTGGAGTACGTGTACGAGGATCGACTCAAGGTCATTCCCAGTTTCGCCATCGGGGCCATCTTCGATTTCCTGGCCGAGGTGGGGATGAAGTCCAACGCCGACCTGTCGGGGATCCTGCACGGCGAGCAGGACATCATCTTCCACGGCCCCATTCCGGCCGAGGGCCAGCTGATCACCTCCGGGGCGATCACGGCCATGTACGACAAGGGCGCGGACAAGGGGGCCCTGGTGGTGGCCGAGGCCGACACCTTCCACGGCAGGGGCCAGAAGCTGTTCACCAACATCTTCACCCTGTTCGGACGCAAGGACGGCGGCTTCGGGGGCGATCCGGGCCCGGCCGAGGAGGTCCAGTTCCCGGAGCGCGAGCCGGACTTCGTGGAACGGGCGCTCCCCTCGGCGGATCAGCCCCTGCTGTACCGGCTCTCGGGGGACGTCTTCGCCCTGCACGTGGACCCCGAGTTCGCCCGGCGCAGCGGATTCGACCAGCCGATCATGCACGGCCTGTGCACGCACGGCTTTGCCTGCCGGGCGGTGATCAAGCACCTGTTCCCCGGCCAGCCGGAGCGGATGACGCGCTTCAGGAACCGATTTTCGGCCTGGCTCTATCCCGGGGTGCCCATCTCGACCCAGATCTGGAAGCTGGACGAGGGCCGGGCCGTGTTCCGGACGATCAACGACCAGACCGGGGACGTGGTCATCGACCGGGGCGTGGTCGAGTGGATGACGCCCGAGCAGATGCAGGCCCGCGGCCAGCGGGCCGGGATCCGCTTCGACGACCAGGTGGCCATCGTTACCGGGGCCGGGGCCGGCCTGGGCCGGACCTACGCCCTGGAGCTGGCCGCCCGGGGGGCCAAGGTGGTGGTCAACGACCTGGGCGGGGCCCGGGACGGCACCGGCACCGGGACCAGGGCCGCTGACGAAGTGGTGGCCGAAATTACGAAAAACGGCGGCGAGGCCGTGGCCAACTACGACTCGGTGGCCACCCCCGAGGGCGGCCAAAACATCGTCCAGACCGCCCTGAAAACCTGGAGCCGGCTGGACATCGTCATCAACAACGCCGGCATCCTGCGGGACCGGTCTCTGTTGAAGATGGAGCCCGAGGACTGGGACGCGGTCATGGCCGTCCACCTGAAAGGGGCCTACAACGTCACCCGGCCGGCCTTTGCGGCCATGCGGCAGGCGCGCTACGGCCGGATCGTCCTGACCACCAGCGCGGCCGGCCTGTACGGCAACTTCGGGCAGACCAACTACTCGTCGGCCAAGATGGGCCTGCTGGGCCTGATGAACACCCTCAAGCTCGAGGGGGACAAGTACGACGTCAAGGTGAACACCGTGGCGCCGGTGGCCGGGACGCGTCTGACCGAGGACGTGATGCCGCCGGACCTGTTCGCCAGGCTCCAGCCCGAATTCGTCGCCCCGCTGGTGTTGTACTTGTGCAGCGAGATCTGTCCGGTCACCGGCCACGTTTACAATGCGGGGGCCGGCTACTTCAACCGGGCGGCGGTCCTGACCGGCCCGGGCGTGCTCGTCGGTGACGGCCAGACCCCGCCCTCGCCCGAGGACGTGGGCCGGGCCGTGGGCCGGCTGGCCAAGATGGACGGCGCGGTGGAACTGGCCGACGTCATGGGGGCCATGACCCGGATCCTGGACGCCCTGAACCCCCAGAAGCAGGCCGAGGCGGCCGAAACCGGGACGGGCGAGCTGACCGTGGCCGGCGTGTTCGCCGGTATGGATCAGGCCTTCCAGGCTGACGCCGCGGCCGGGGTGGACGTGGTCTTCCAGTTCAACATCTCTGGGCCCGGCGGCGGCCAGTGGGCGGTCACGGTCAAGGACGGGACCCTGACCGTGGCCGAGGGCACGACCGACAAGCCGACGACCGTCATCAAGATGGGCGACACGGATTTCGTGGCCCTGATCAAGGGCGAGTTGAACCCCATGAGCGCCTTCACCTCCGGGAAACTGCGGATCGAGGGCGACATCATGAAGTCCCAGCTCATCGAGAAACTGTTCAAGTTCTGAGGGAGAACCGGACATGATCGGCATCACTTCATACGGCGGTTACATCCCCCGGCTGCGGCTGAACCGCATGAGCATCGTCGAGACCATGGGCTGGTTCGCGCCGGCCATCATCACCGTGGCCCAGGGCGAGCGCAGTTTCTGCAACTGGGACGAGGACTCCCTGACCATGGCCGTGGCCGCGGCCCGGGACTGCCTGATCGGGGCGGACAAGGCCAAAGTGGACGGGCTGTTCCTGGCCTCGACGACCCTGCCCTTCCAGGACCGCCTGAACGCCGGAGTGGTCAAGACGGCCCTTAGCCTCAAGGATCAGATCGACGCGGCCGATTTCACCTCGGGCCTGCGGGCCGGGACCACGGCCCTGAGCCAGGCCCTCATGGCGGTCGAGAGCGGCCGGCGGCAAAGCGTCCTGGTGGCGGCCACGGACAAGCGCCAGACCAAGACGGCCTACTTCTACGAGATGTGGTTCGGGGACGGCGCGGCCTCGATCCTGGTCGGCTCCGAGGGCGTGATCGCCGAGTTCCTGGGTTCGTTTAGTGTGACCCATGACTTCGTGGATCACTACCGCGGCCTGGAGCACCCCTGGGACTACATGTGGGAGGAGCGCTGGGTCCGCGACGCGGGCTATTCCAAGATCCTGCCCCAGGCGGTCGAGGGGTTGTTCGACAAGCTGTCGATCACCATGGACGATGTGGACCGGTTCGTCTTCCCCTGCCTGTTTCAGGCCGAGCATCGCCGGATCGCGGCCAAGCTGGGGGCCGACCCGGACAAGGTCCCGGGCAACCTCCACGAGGTCTGCGGCGAGACCGGCGCGGCCCACCCCCTGGTCATGCTCGGCCGGGTCCTGGACGAGGCCGAGCCGGGCCAGCGGATCCTGGTCTGCGGCTTCGGCCAGGGCGCCGACGCCCTCTATTTCCGGGTGACCGACGCCATAAAGGACCTGGCGCCGCGCCGGGGGATCAAGGGCTCGCTGGAGAACAAGCTGACCACCAGCAATTACGCCAAGTTCCTCAAGTTCCGGGGGCTGATCGAGACCGAGATGGGCATCCGGGCCGAGGCCCCGGTCCAGACCGCCCTGACCGCCCTGTGGCGGCGGCGGGACATGATCCTGGGCCTGGTCGGCGGCCGGTGCGTCAAGTGCGGCACGCCCCAGTTCCCCCGGACCCAGATCTGCGTCAATCCCGACTGCCGGGCCGTGGGCGACCAGGAGCCCTACGAGTTCGCCGACAAGCCGGCCCGGGTCAAGAGCTTCACCGGAGACCTGCTGGCCGTGTCGGTCGATCCGCCGGCGGTGTACGGCCTTGTCGAGTTCGAGGACGGCGGCCGGTTCATGGCCGACTTCACCGATTGCGAGATGAACGACGTCTTTGTCGGCCAGCGGCTGAGCATGTCCTTCCGGCTCAAGTACACCGACGACGAGCGGGGCTTTTCCGGATACTTCTGGAAGGCCGTGCCCCTGCCGGGCAAGAAGCCGGCCGCCCGCGAGGCGGGTCTCAGGTTCGACGACCAGGTGGCCATCGTCACCGGGGCCGGGGCCGGCCTGGGCCGGGCCTATGCCCTGGAGCTGGCCGCCCGGGGGGCCAAGGTGGTGGTCAACGACCTGGGCGGGGCCCGGGACGGCACCGGCACCGGGACCAGGGCCGCTGACGAAGTGGTGGCCGAAATTACGAAAAACGGCGGCGAGGCCGTGGCCAACTACGACTCGGTGGCCACCCCCGAGGGCGGCCAAAACATCGTCCAGGCCGCCCTAAAAACCTGGGGCCGGCTGGACATCCTCATCAACAACGCCGGCATCCTGCGGGACCGGTCATTCCTGAAGATGGAGCCCGAGGACTGGGACGCGGTCATGGCCGTCCACCTCAAGGGGGCCTACAACGTCACCCGGCCGGCCTTTGCGGCCATGCGGGAAGGGGGCTACGGCCGGATCGTGTTGACCTCGAGCGCGGCCGGCCTGTACGGCAACTTCGGGCAGACCAACTACTCGGCGGCCAAGATGGCTCTGGTGGGTCTGATGAACACCCTCAAGCTCGAGGGGGAGAAGTACGACGTCAGGGTGAACACCGTGGCGCCGGTGGCCGGGACGCGTCTGACCGAGGACGTGATGCCGCCGGACCTGTTCGCCAAGCTCCAGCCCGAGTTCGTGGCCCCGCTGGTGCTGTACCTCACCTCGCAGGAGTGCCGGGTGACCGGGCAGATCTTCAACACCGGCGCCGGCTACCTGGACCGGGCGGCGGTCCTGACCAGCCCCGGGGTGGTCATCGGCGACGGCCAGACCCCGCCCACCCTCGAGGAGATCCACCAGCACTTCGAGGCCATCGACGAGCTGAACGATCCGACCGAGTACAAGGACGCCCTGGCCGCCCTGACCGACATGCTTGAGGCCTTCACTCCCCAAAGGCCGGGCCAGGCCCCGGCCGAGGGCACGGGCGAGCTGACCGTGGCCGGCGTGTTCGCCGGAATGGATGCGGCCTTCCAGGCCGGGGCCGCGGCCGGGGTGGACGTCGTCTTCCAGTTCAACATCTCGGGACCGGGCGGCGGCGACTGGGCCGTGACCGTCAAGGACGGGTCCCTGACGGTGGCCGAGGGGACGACCGACAAACCGACGACCGTCATCAAGATGGGCGACACGGATTTCGTGGCCCTGATCAAGGGCGAGTTGAACCCCATGAGCGCCTTCACCAGCGGAAAACTCCGGATCGAGGGCGACATCATGAAGTCCCAGCTCATCGAGAAACTGTTCAAGTTTTAAATCACCCGGGGACCGGACGGGCGCGGGCCCGGTTTGGTTACTGAGGAGAGACAAATGGCGACGGGCATCAAGGACAAAGTGGCGATCATCGGGATGGGCTGCTCCCGCTTCGGTGAGCGGTGGGACATGGGTCCCGAGGAACTCCTGGTCGAGGCCTACACCGAGTGCCTCGAGGACGCGGGCATCGATCCCAAGGACATCCAGGCCGGCTGGGTCGCCACCTGCTTCGATGAGCAGGCCATGGGCAAGAGCGCCGTGGGGGCGTCCATGACCGTGCGTCTGCCCTACATCCCCTTCACCCGGGTCGAGAACTTCTGCGCCTCGGGCACCGAGTCGTTTCGGGGGGCGGTCTATGGCGTCGCCTCGGGGGCCTATGATATCTGCCTGGCAGTGGGCGTCGAGAAGCTCAAGGACACCGGCTACGGCGGCCTGCCCAACCTGGGCTCGAGCATGGGCAACCTCAATTTCATGTGGCTGCCCAATTTCACCGCCCCCGGGGCCTTTGCCCAGCTGGCCACGGCCTACGCCGCCAAGTACAAGGTCAAGCCCGAGGACCTGAAACGGGCCATCGCCCACGTCTCGGTCAAGAGCCACGCCAACGGCGTCAAGAACCCCAAGGCCCACCTGCGCAAGGCGGTGACCATCGATCAGGTCCTGGCCGCGCCGATCATCGCCTATCCCCTGGGCCTGTTCGACTGCTGCGGCGTGAGCGACGGCGCGGCCTGCGCCATCGTCACCACCGTGGAAAAGGCCCGGCAGATGGGGTTTTCGAATCCGGTCACGGTCAAGGCCGTCCAACTGGCCGTGAGCAATGCCGAGGAAATGGCCTACAACGACTGGGACGGCACCTTTTTTCCGACCACCTCCCGGGCCAGCACCCTGGCCTACGACGAGGCGGGCATCACCGATCCCCGCCAGGAGATCTCGATGATGGAGCTCCACGACTGCTTCTCCATCACCGAGATGGTGACCTATGAGGACCTGCACATCTCGCCCCGGGGTACGGCCTGGAAGGAGACCCTGGAAGGCTTTTTCGACGCCGACGGGCAGATCCCGGCCCAGATCGACGGCGGCCTGAAGTGCTTCGGCCACCCCATCGGCGCCTCGGGCCTGCGGATGCTCTACGAGATGTACCTCCAATTGCAGGGCAAAGCCGGCGAGCGGCAACTGGACAATCCCCGCTACGGCCTGACCCACAATCTGGGCGGCACCCCGTTCATGAGCGTCTGCTCGGTGGCCATCGTCGGGCTCCTGAACTCCTGAGGCCAAGGCCGGGGTAAGACGTGGCCGGGCTGAGGATCAGGACCATCATCAATTCCGGCGTCGGGCAGATATTCGACTTCAAGACCTGCTGCGGGGCCCGGGCCTTTGACCAGAATCTGGAGATTCTGCTGACCAATGACGGTCCCGGACCGGTGATTGTTTCCGGCTGGTGCGACCTGGAGACCGAGGCCGGCCTGGAGCGGATCGATTATCTCATGCCCCACGGCCCCCAGCGGCTGGCGCCGGGCGAAACCAAGGGCTTTTACTGCACCATGGACGAGACCAGGTGGAGCCGCGTCCGCCGCGTGATCTTTTATGACCAGGCCGGCCACCGCCACGCCGCCGCCGTGGAACACGAGCCCGAGGCAGAGTGAGTCATGGACATCCTGAACTACACCGAGGAACACAACATCTTTCGGGACGCCGTCCGCAAATTCATGGCCAAGGAGGTCGTCCCCTTTGTGGACGAGTGGGAGAAGGCCGGGATGGTGCCCCGGGAGGCCTGGCTCAAGATGGGGGAGCAGGGTTTCTTGTGCATGGACGTGCCCGAGGAGTACGGCGGCTTCGGGGCCGACTTTCTGTACTCGGTGATCGTCACCGAGGAGCTGTCCCGGACCAACCACTTCGGCCTGGCCGCTCCCCTGCACAGCGACATCGTGGTGCCCTATATCACCGCCTTCGGCTCGGAAGAGGTCAAGCAGCGTTTTTTGGCGAAATGCGTCAGCGGCGAGGTCCTGGCCGCCATCGCCATGACCGAACCCAATACCGGCAGCGACCTGGCCGCCATCCGGACCACGGCCGCCGAAGACGGCGACCAGGTCGTCCTCAACGGTCAGAAGACCTTCATCAGCAACGGGATCAGTTGCGACCTGTGCATCGTCGCCGCCCGGGACCCCAAGGTTGCCGACGCCCACGCCGGCATCGACCTCTACCTGGTCGAGGCGAATGCCCCGGGCTTTGTCAAGGGCAGGAAGATCGACAAGGTCGGCTGGCACAGCCAGGACACGGCCGAACTGTTCTTCGAGGACTGCCGCGTCCCCGTGGGCAACCGCCTCGGCCAGAAGGGCGGCGGGTTCATGATGCTCATGGAGAAGCTCCAGCAGGAGCGGCTGATGTGCGCCATCATGGCCCAGGCCGCGGCCGAGCACGTCCTGGAAATGACCATCGACTACTGTAAGACCCGGACGGCCTTCGGCAAACCGATCTCCAAATTCCAGCACAACCAGTTCAAGATCGTGGACCTGGCCACCGAGATCAAGCTGGGCCGGACCTTTCTGGACAAGCTGATCGCCGATCACATGGAGGGGCGCAACGTCATCGTCGAGACGTCCATGGCCAAGGCCTGGATCGCCGAGATGGCGGGCCGGGTGGCCGACGGCTGCGTCCAGCTCCACGGCGGGTACGGCTACTGCGAGGAGTACCCCGTGGCCCGCTACTGGCGGGACATGCGGGTCATGCGCATCTTCGCCGGGACCAGCGAGATCATGCGGGGCATCGTGGCCAAGTTCATGGGGCTCTGACCCGCGCCCGCCGGACACTCACGGACAATCGAGAAACAAACACGGCCGCCCGTGCGGGGGGCCTTTCCCTTTGGCCGGTGGGTGGTATAATTAACGATAAATCGCATCGGCGAGGGAGAGGCGTCAGGCCTGACGATGAACCGATAACCATCAACTGTCGGGCCGGTTGGATTGATCGCCGCCAATGCCGGGCGGAGCGATGATGTTGAAGATCGAGGAGGAAAAGCGTGGCTGATGATCAAACCCCCCCGCAAAATTTTGCAGGGTTGAACATCGCCCAGACATTCGAGCGTCTGGGCAGTGGGACCAAGGGCCTGAGCCGGGCCGAGGCCGAGAAACGCCTGGCCGAGTACGGCCCGAACGCCGTTGAGGAAAAACGGGAGAACATCCTGCTCAAGTTCCTCAGCTACTACTGGGGGCCGATCCCCTGGATGATCGAGGCGGCGGCGTTGTTGTCCGGGATCGTCGGGCACTGGGTCGATCTGATCATCGTCATGATCATGCTGGTGTTTAACGCCGTGGTCGGTTTCTGGCAGGAGTGGCAGGCGGCCAACGCCCTGGAGACCCTGAAAAAGGAACTGGCCCTGGAGGCCCGGGTGCTCCGGGACAATACCTGGCGGGACGTGGACGCGGCCGAGCTGGTCCCGGGCGACGTCATTCGGCTCCGGGCCGGCGACATCATTCCGGCCGACGCCCGGGTGTTCGGCGCCGATTACCTGAGCGTGGACCAGTCGGCCCTGACTGGCGAATCCCTGCCGGTGACCAAGCAGGAGGGGGACGACATCTACGCCGGGGCGGTGACCAAGCAGGGCGAGATGGAGGCGATGGTCCTCCTGACCGGCGAGCATACCAAATTCGCCCAGACGGCCCGATTGGTGGCCAGCGCGGGGAACGTGTCTCACTTTCAGAAGGCGGTCCTGGCCATCGCCGACTACCTGATCTACCTCAGTCTGGGCCTGGCCGCGATCCTGGTCGTGACCCAGTTGTTCCGCGGCGACTCGTTCATCGACATCTTCCAGTTCGTCCTCATCCTGGTCGTGGCCGCCATCCCGGCGGCCATGCCGGCGGTCCTGTCGGTGACCATGGCCTTGGGCGCGGTGGCCCTGTCCCGGCACAAGGCCATCGTCTCCCGGCTGGAGTCCATCGAGGAGGTGGCCGGCATCGACCTGCTGTGCTCGGACAAGACCGGGACCCTGACCCAGAACCGGTTGACCCTCGGCCAGCCCGTGGTCTTCGACGCCGCCGACGAGCAGGACCTGATCCTGGCCGGCGCCCTGGCCTCGAACGTGGCCAACCGCGACGCCATTGACCTGGCCGTGGTCGGGGGCCTGACCGACCAGGGGGTCATGGACAAATACCAGTCAACGCAATTCGTGCCCTTTGATCCGGTCCACAAGCGGACGGAGGCCACCCTCACCGGCCCGGACGGCGCCGCACTGGATGTGTCCAAGGGCGCGCCCCAGGTCATCATGGACCTCTGCCAGCTCGATGACCAGGGACGGAGCCGGGCCCAGGCCAGTATCGACGATTTCGCCACCCGGGGTTTCCGGACACTGGGAGTGGCCCGCCGCCGGCCGCCGGACGGGGCATGGGATTTTCTCGGTCTGCTGCCCCTGTACGATCCGCCCCGGGAGGACTCGGCCGCGACCATCGAGCGGGCCGTCGAGCACGGCATCGAGGTCAGGATGGTCACCGGCGACAACACGGCCATCGCCCGGGAGATCTCGGGGCAACTGGGCCTCAAGACCAACATCCTGTCCGCGGAGCAGGTCTTCTCCAAGGAGGACGACCCGGCGAACCTGAGCGAGAGTACGGCCGAAAAGATCGAGCAGGCCGAGGGCTTCGCCCAGGTCTGGCCCGAACACAAGTACGGCATCGTCAAGGTCCTTCAAAAGCGCGGTCACCTGGTGGCCATGACCGGCGACGGGGTCAACGACGCCCCGGCCCTCAAGCAGGCCGACGTGGGCATCGCCGTGTCCGGGGCGACCGACGCCGCCCGGGCTGCCGCGGACCTGATCCTGACCGCGCCGGGATTGTCGGTCATCATCCACGCCGTGGAGCAGGCCCGGCAGATCTTCGAGCGGATGAACACCTACGCCATCTACCGGATCGCCGAGACCATCCGGATCATGTTCTTCGTGACCCTGGCCATGGTCGTCCTCAATTTTTACCCGATCACCACCATCCTGATCATCCTCCTGGCCCTGCTCAACGACCTGCCGATCCTGACCATCGCCTACGACCGCACCTGGCTCGACCCGCAACCGGTGCGCTGGAACATGCGGCGGGTGCTGACCCTGGCCACGGGCCTGGGACTGCTCGGCGTGGTCGAGACCTTCGGTCTGCTGCTGATCGCCAAGTTCCTGCTCAATCTGACCACGGGCCAACTGCAGTCATTCATTTACCTCAAACTGGCCGTGGCCGGCCATTTCACCTTGTTCGTCGTCCGGTCCCGGGGCCCCTTCTGGCGGAAGCCGTGGCCGGCGCCGATACTGTTGGTGGCCGTGCTGACAACCCAGGCCGTGGCGGCCCTGATCGTCGGTTTCGGCATCCTCGTCTCGGCCATTCCCTGGTCTCTGGTGGGGCTGGTCTGGGGCTACTGCATCATTTGGTTCTTTGTCGAGGACTGGGCCAAGATCCAGATCTACCGCCACCTGGACATGGGCGGCGGGCGGCATGTCCAGTTCCTGTCCCGGCTGAAGGGAAACCTGGGGCACCCGGTCTCCCGCTGATCGCCGCCGGCGGTCGGGAGATGCAACGCCCTTGCCTCGGCGGGGCGAACATGATCTACTGAGAAATCTCAAACCAGTATGTCTATTCTGAGCCGGGGCTTTCCCCGGGCAACATTTTTATTATGTCGGAGGTTCGGCGATGTCCATCATCACCATTTCACGCGGCTCCTATAGCAAGGGCAAAGAGATTGCCGAAAAAGTCGCGCAAAAACTGAACTATGAATGCGTCTCGCGCGACGTCCTGCTGGAGGCCTCGGAACACTTCAACATCCCCGAGATCAAGCTGGTCCGGGCCCTGCACGACGCCCCGTCGATCCTGAGCCGGTTCACCTACGGCAAGGAGAAGTTCATCGCCTTTATCGAGGAGGCCTTCCTGGGCCACGTCCAGAAGGACAACGTGGTCTATCACGGCCTGGCCGGCCACTTCTTCCTCAAGGGCGTCAGCCACGCCCTCAAGGTTCGGATCATCTCCGACCTGGAGGACCGCGTCCGCCTGGAGATGGAGCGCGAGGACCTCTCCGACGACAAGGCCCGGAAGCTGATCCTCAAGGACGACGACGAGCGCCGCCACTGGGCCCGGGCCCTGTACGGCATCGACACCGCTGACTCGTCCCTCTACGACCTGGTGATCCACATCCGGAAGATAACCGTGGAAGACGCCGTGGACATCATCTGCCACACCGTGGCCTTGCCCCACTTTCAGACCACGCCCGAGTCCCAGCAGACCCTTGACGATCTGGTCATGGCCGCCCGGGTCAAGGCGGCCGTGGTCACGACCTGGCCCAACGTCAGGGTCCAGGCCGAGGGCGGGGTGGTGCAGGTCGATACCGAGGCCCCGGTCGAGCAGGAGGTCGAGGTCACTGACCGGATCATTGCCGCGGCCAACGAGGTGCCCGGCGTGAAAGACGTCAAGGTGAAGGTCCATCCCGAGAGGTTGTAGGTCTCCGGTCGAGCGAGGCGCGCCCATGAATCTAGAGGTGATCAAGCAGCTCCTGGAATCGACGGTGCCGTTCATCCAGCGCAGCGGCCTTAAAACCCTGGACATCGAGCGGGGCCGGGTTAAATTACAGATGCCCTTTGAGGGCAACGGCAACCACATCGGGACGATGTACGCCGGGGCCCTGTTCACCCTGGCCGAGGCCCCGGCCGGGGGGTTGTTCCTGACCAGCTTCGACGTGGGCCAGTTCTATCCGGTGCTCAAGGACCAGTACATCCGCTATCGCCGCCCGGCCAAGACGGACGTGACCGTCGAGGTGAGCCTGTCCGATGAAGAGGTCGCCCGGATCACGGCCGAGGCCGAGGAGACCGGCAAGGCCGAGTTCGTCCTGGAGGCGGAGCTCAGGGACGCGACCGGCGAGGTGGTGGCCGAGAGCCGGCAGACCGTTCAGGTCCGGAAGCACGGCATGTAGCCACCATTGACATTGTACAGATGAGCTCTTAATTTTCTATTGTCCAAATAGGAGGTTTGTTATGACCAAACTCTTGGACGTGCTGGTTCAAACCTCATTTTGGCGAGGATAACCACGGCTCGCCGGCCAGACACCGTGGGTGGGCGCGGAAAAGGAGCAAGCTACCCCGGCACTTCAGGTGACGTGGAAACGCGGTAAGGCAAGGCATTTGGTCCCTTCGGTTCCTACCAACCGGAGGGACATTTTTTTCACTGAAATCACCTCAGCCGGTGGTGGCAGTCGGACTTCCTGGACTTCAGGGCGTCAGAGGCCCGCCGGGCCGCGGCCGGATCGCCGGCCCCCACGGCGGCCAGGAAGGCCTCCATCTCCCGGCCAAAGGCGGCGTAGCGCTCCGGCTCGGCCATGCCCGTTTGCCGGGCCAGGTCGATCATGACCGCCGCCCGGTCCCTCATGGCGGCCGCGAGTTCGCCGGCGGGCAGGCGGCCCTCGGCCAGGGCCAGGCCCGCTGCCTTGTAGGTGGCCTTGAGTTGCTGCTTGGTCTCCTTGAACGCCGACACGCGCCCCACTCCGCCCGGTCGATTATTCCCGACTGCTTTCCTTCTGATTAATTAATAGCGGAGCCGAAAGGGTCCTGCAACCGGGGCGCTCCGGTCGGGGCGGTTCGGACCCGGTCCGGAACGACGTGACCGTCGAGGTGAGCCTGTCCGAAGATGAAATCGCACGGGTCACGGCCGAGGCCGGGGGCAAACCCGTCTTGGAGGCGGAACCAATGGACGGTATCGGCGAGGTGGTGGGCGTGAGCCGGCGGAACGTTCAGTTCCGGAAGCACTGCCTGACCCTGGGTCCGGCAGAGATCGGCAGTTAGTGGACCACTATATTGACTTGTTAGCAAAAGGCGAAAGTCAATAGAGGGCGCCCAT
>CAZMVB010000004.1:0-193015 GCA_964569795.1 uncultured Desulfarculales bacterium
TGCAGACCGCTGTTGTCCGACAGCTTAACCCAAAGGTAGGTGTCAATTCTATGGGCGCGATGTTAGTTTCCTTTCTGGGGGTGGTCGTCCTCGTCGCCGCGAGCTGGGTGCTCGTGGACGGAGCCAACCTCCGGATACTGTTCGGTGTCATCTTCCCCTATGCCGCGTTCCTGATCTTCGCGGTCGGGATGATCTGGAAAGTCATCGGCTGGGCCCGCTCGCCGGTGCCCTTCCGCGTCCCGACCACCTGCGGTCAGGAAAAGACCTTTCCCTGGCTCAAGCAGAACAAGATCGACAACCCGTCCAACGTGTGGGGCGTCATCCGCCGGATGGCCCTGGAGGTCCTGGTGTTCCGGTCCCTGTTCCGCAACGCCAAGCTGGACTACCGGGACGACCGGTCGCGGTACGCCTCGGCCAAGTGGTTATGGCTGTTCGCCCTGATGTTCCACTGGGCCTTGCTGGCGGTCATCGTCCGGCACCTCCGGTTCTTCACCGACCCGATCCCCTTCTTCGTCACCTGGGTGGAACACGTGGACGGCTTCCTCGAGGTCGGGGCCCCGGTCATGATCGGCAACGGTCTGATGCCCTTTATCGGGCTGCCGGGGCTGATGATCAGCGGCGTGGTGCTCCTGGTCGGGGTGACCCTGCTCTTCTTGCGGCGGGTGGTCATCCCCCAGCTCCGGTACATCTCCCTGGCCAATGACTGGTTCCCCCTGTTCTTGATCGGAGCCATCGCCATCACCGGCCTGCTGATGCGCTACTATTTCAAGGTCGAGGTGGTCCAGGTCAAACAGTTCATCATGAGCCTGGTGGCCTTCCAGCCCGACGTCAAGGTCCTGGCGGACATCGGGGTCATCTTCTTCATCCACCTCTTCCTGGTCTGCTGCCTGCTGGCCTACTTCCCCTTCAGTAAACTGGCCCACCTGGGCGGGATCTTCATGAGCCCGACCCGGAACATGGCCAACAACAACCGGATGAAGCGCCACCTCAACCCCTGGGGCTACCCGGTCAAGGTCCACACCTACGCCGAGTACGAGGACGAGTTCCGGGAGAAGATGGTCGAGGCCGGCCTCCCGGTCGAGAAGCAGCCCGTGGCCAAACCGGCCGAGCAAGAGTCTTGAGCTTGAAATTATAAGGACACGAGAACCATGGCAGAACCGACTCCGACCATTGACGAGCTGGTGAAGGTAGATCACCGGCCGCCGCAGCGAAACTGGATGGACGTCAAGCCCGGGATCAGACCGGGGATGTACTGTCATCCGGCCAAGCTGGCCTCGCTCGAGAGCGTGGGCATGCCCAACCCCCATGAGTGGAACCCCCTGAACGAGGACTGGAACCTGCCCGAGGGCTGGAAAAAGACCGTGCTCGACGGCATCCGCGAGCGCCTGGGCAGATTCCGGACCTTCAAGGTGTTCATGGACATCTGCGTCAGGTGCGGGGCCTGCGCCGACAAGTGCCACTTCTTCATCGGCTCGGGCGATCCCAAGAACATGCCGGTGCTGCGGGCCGAGCTGCTGCGCAGCATCTACCGGGGCGAGATCAAGACCGCCGGACGAATCCTGGGCCGCCTGGCCGGCGGCCGGAAGCTGACGCCCGAGGTCCTCAAGGAGTGGTGGTACTACTTCTTCCAGTGCACCGAGTGCCGGCGTTGCAGCGTCTTCTGTCCCTACGGCATCGACACGGCCGAGGTGACGATCATCGCCCGGGAACTCCTGAACCTGCTGGGCATGAACATCGACTGGATCGCCACCCCGGTCAGCAACTGCTTCCGGACAGGCAACCACCTGGGGCTGCAGCCCCACACCTTCAAGGAAAACGCCGAGTACCTCCTGGACGACATCGAGGAGTACGTCGGCGTCAAGATCGAGCCCAGCTTCAACCGCAAGGGGGCCGAGGTCCTGTTCATCACCCCCTCGGGCGACATCTTCGCCGAGCCCGGCATCTACACCTTCATGGGCTACCTGATGCTCTTCGAGCACATCGGCCTGGATTACACCTGGTCCACCTACGCCTCCGAGGGCGGCAACTTCGGCTTCTTCACCTCCATGGAGATGGCCAAGCGCCTGAACTCCAAGATGTACGCCGAGGCCAAGCGGCTCGGGGTCAAGTGGATCCTGGGCGGCGAGTGCGGCCACATGTGGCGGGTGGTCCACCAGTACATGGACACCTTCAACGGTCCGGCCGATTTCCTGGAGGTCCCCAAGAGCCCGATCACCGGGACCGTCTTCGACAACGCCCGGACGACCAAGATGGTCCACATCAGCGAGTTCACGGCGGACCTGATCCGTCACGGCAAGCTCAAGCTGGACCCCAGCCGCAACGACCATCTCCACGTCACCTTCCACGACTCGTGCAACACCTCGCGGGGCATGGGTTTCCTGGAGGAGCCGCGCTACGTCATCAAGAGCGTGTGCAACAACTTCACCGAGATGCCCGACAGCACCATCCGGGAGAACACCTTCTGCTGCGGCTCGGGCAGCGGTTTGAACGCCGGCGAGGACATGGAACTTCGGATGCGGGGCGGCATGCCCCGGGCCAACGCCGTCAAACACGTTCACGAGAAACACGGCGTCAACATGATGGCCTGCATCTGCGCCATCGACCGGGCGGCCCTCCCGACGCTGATGGAGTACTACGTTCCGGAGGTGAACGTCTGCGGCATCACCGAGCTGGTGGGCAACGCCCTGATCATGGAGGGCGAGGGGGACCGTGAGTACAACCTGCGCGGCGAGGAGATCCCGGGCCGGGCGCCGACCGAGGAGGAGGAAGGCCCGGCCGAGGCTGGTGGGGAGGATGAGGCATGAAACTGTATGACGCCAAGGTAGTTATCCCCGGCCTGCTGGTCTTCCTGGCCGTGGCCACCTTCCCGTTCTGGTTCGCCGGGGGCAAGCCCGGCAAGCCGCCCGACCTGGAAAAGGCCAAGCCGGCCGTGGTCAAGAAGGTCCGGGCCGGCAAAAAAGGAGACTGTGTCGAGCCCCAGGCCTGGATGAGGGCCAACCACATGCAACTGCTCAACGAATGGCGCAACATGGTGGTCCGGAAGGCCAAACGGGTCTATGTGGCTTCTGACGGCGCGTCCTATGTCATGAGTCTGACCAATACCTGCCTGCGCTGCCACGCCAACAAGCAGAAGTTCTGCGATCGCTGCCACAACTACGCGGGGGTGGCGCCCTTCTGCTGGAATTGCCACGTCGAGCCGAGGGGGGCCAAGTAATGGGAGTCAACAGACGGGATTTTCTGAAGCTGGCTGGATACTCGGCTGCCGCCGGCGCCCTGGGAGGGGCCGGATTCGAACTGCTCCGGCCCGGCCAGGCCCTGGCGGGCCGGTTCGAGGGTGACCCCCGGGTGGCCACCCGGCGGTGGGCGATGGCCATCGACATGGCCAAGTTCTGGAAAAGGCCCGACCGGCTGAAGGCGGCCATCCGGTCCTGCCACTATCACCACAACGTCCCCACGGTCACCCGCAACGGCAAGCCCGACAAGCAGCACGAGATCAAGTGGATCTGGACCGACACCTTTCCCCACATCTTTCCCTTCAAGGGCGGCACCCAGCTGGCCCGCTTCCGGCAGATGCCCTTCATCGCCATGTGCAACCACTGCGCCAATCCGCCCTGCTGCCGGGTCTGCCCCACCAATGCCACCTTCCAGCGGCCCGACGGCATAGTCATGATGGACTACCATCGCTGCATCGGCTGCCGGTTCTGCATGGCCGCCTGTCCCTACGGCAGCCGGAGCTTCAACTGGCAGGACCCGCGGAAGTTCTTGAACCTCAAGAAACTGGCCCCGAATAATTTCCCGACCCGGGAACGAGGCGTGGTGGAGAAGTGCAACGGCTGCCAGGAGAGGCTGGCCGAAAACAAGCTGCCCTACTGCGTCGAGGCCTCGGGCGGCGCCATGGTCTATGGTGATCTGAACGATCCCAAGTCGCAGGTCAGCAAGGTGCTGGCCAATCATTTCACGATCCGGCGCAAGCCCTTCCTGGGCACCGATCCACACGTCTTTTATCTGGTGTAGAGGTAGTCATGCTCGAAAAGGCATTACAAGGTGAAAGGAAATACTGGGCGCTGGTCGGGTCGCTGCTGGTCCTGGTCGGGATCGGCTTCGTCGTCTTCCTGTACCAGCTCAAGGTGGGCCTGGTCATCACCGGCATGAGCCGCGACGTCTCCTGGGGGTTCTACATCGCCCAGTTGACCTTCCTGGTCGGCGTGGCGGCCAGCGCCGTGATGCTGGTCCTGCCCTATTACCTGCACAACCACAAGGTCTTCGGCCGGATCACCATCCTGGGCGAGTTCCTGGCGGTCTCGGCGGTGTTGATGTGCCTGCTGTTCGTCATGGTCGATCTGGGGCGGATGGACCGGTTGCTCAACATCATCCTCTATCCCAGGCCCAACTCGATCCTGTTCTGGGACATGATCGTCCTCAACGGCTACCTGTTCCTGAACATCATCATCGGCTGGGCCCTGCTGGGCTGGGAGCGGCGGGGCGTCAAGCCGGCCAAATGGGTCAAGCCCCTGATCTACCTGTCCATACCCTGGGCGGTCTCGATCCACACGGTGACGGCCTTCCTGTACGCCGGCCTGCCGGGCCGCGGCTACTGGCTGACGGCGATCATGGCCCCCCGGTTTCTGGCCTCGGCCTTTTGCGCCGGGCCGGCCCTGCTGATCCTGCTGGCGTTGCTGCTGCGGCGGATGACCAAGTTCGACGCCGGCAAGGAGGCCCTCCAGA
Source organism: uncultured Desulfarculales bacterium (assembly GCA_964569795.1). GTDB lineage: Bacteria > Desulfobacterota > Desulfarculia > Desulfarculales > JAHJDS01 > JAHJDS01. The sequence goes on from CAZMVB010000004.1 coordinate 4,726, forward strand.
CCCTGGGGACCATCGTCACCTACTGCGTCATCCTCAACGTCTTCTTCTTCTCCCTGGAGCTGTTCACGGCCTTCTACAGCCAGATCCCGGAGCACATGAGCCCCCTCGAGTACCTGTTCTGGGGCAGTCACGGCAAGGGGGCCTACGTCGCCTGGATGTGGGCGTCCTACTTATTGCAGGTCGGGGCGATCGTCCTGCTCTTGCGGCGCAAGGTCCGCCGGAACGAAAAGATTCTGGCCGTGGGCTGCGCCATGGTCTTCATCGGGACCTGGATCGACAAGGGCATGGGCATGATCGCGGGCGGTTTCGTGCCCAACCCGCTGGAGCACGTCTTCGAGTACGTCCCGACTATTCCCGAGCTGACGATCAGCCTGGGGGTGTACGCCCTGGGGTTCCTGGTGCTGACCGTCCTCTACAAGGTCGCCGTGGGCATCAAGGAGGAGATCGAGACCTGATCCGGCCGGCGGGCCGGGGCGTCTCCATGGCCCCGGCCCGAGTCAAAGCCATGACCTTCAACCGGGCCCCCCGCGGGGGGCCCTTTTTTTGGAGATCGGCCGGCGTTCTTGCCGGCCCGGCGAGGCCGAGGCGGTCCCGGCGCATGAAAAAGCCGGCCCCCGTGGACCGGCTTCAGCTCCATGTTGCCCCAGAAGTCCACCCTCCGGGGGCGGCCGAGGCCCCTCTTTCCCACAAAAAAGCCGGCCCTCACGGACCGGCCGACTCATCATGGCCCCCGGAAGTCCACCCTTCGGGGGCGGCCGAGGCCCCTCTTTCCCACAAAAAAGCCGGTCCTTTCGGACCGGCTTTGATTCATCATTGCCCCCGATGGTCCGGGAGGCCCCCTACTTGGGGTGACACTGCTTACACTTGGTGGGGCCCTTCTTCAATTTCTTGTGGCACTTCTTGCAGTTGTTGTGGAAGGCCTTGAAGGCGGTCACGCCCTTGGCCAACTTCTGGCTGGCCGCGGAGGTCTTCTTGTGGCAGGTAAAGCATTTCTTGATCGGGCCCGACCCCTTCCAGGTGTGGTGGCAGGTCTGGCACTTCTTGACGCCGTACTTGACGTTGTGGAGCTTGTGGTGGAACGGCACAAACTTCTTTTTGGCCTTCCAGGGCGGCTTGAAATGGATGACCTCGGAGACCTTGCCGCCGGGAGTGCTGTACACGGCGGCCATGGCCACGGTGGCCACGGCAAAGGCCAGAACCACGAAGAAAACAGTCAACGTCCGTTTCATCTTGCTTCTCCCTCCCAGTGAAGCGGTCGAATGCGACAAACGTAACCCGATTTATAGCCAGGCCCGGGAGGACTGTCAAGAAATATCTGGATTGAGTGGGGATATCGGGACCGGTCCGGCCGAGCGGTCGGCCCCTCACTCCCGCTTTTTCAGCTCATCCCAGACCTGATTCATCCGGGCCGAGGAGACCCGGGCCAACTCTTGGCCCTCGGCCTGGAACCGGTCCTCCATGGCCGTGAAACGTTGCTGGAACTTGTTGCTGGCCCGGTGCAGGACCTCCTCGGCCGAAAGGCCCGCATGCCGCAGCAGATTGACCAGGGTGAACAGGAGGTCCCCCAGTTCGGCGGCGATGAGGTCCGGATCGCCGCCGCGCCGGGCGGCGCGGACCTCGGCCAGTTCCTCATCGACCTTGTCCCAGACCGCGTCGGGTCCCGGCCAGTCGAAACCGACCCGGGCCGCCCGTGACGAAAGACGCTGGGCCCGGCCCAGGGCGGGCATGCCCCGGGGCACCCCGCCCAAGAGCCCCTTGTCCCGGTGCCCCTGCTCGCCGGCCTTGATCCGCTCCCAGCGCTCGCGGACCTGGTCGGCGCCGGTGACCCGGGTTTGCCCGAAGACGTGGGGGTGACGGCGGATCATCTTCTCGGCCGCCCCGGCGACCACGTCTCCCAGGTCGAAGCGGCCCGGTTCCTGGTACAGGCGGGCCAGGAACACGATCAAGAACAGCAGGTCGCCCAGTTCCTCGCGGATCGCGGCCGGGTCTCCGGCCTGGACGGCCTCGGCCACCTCGTAGGCCTCGTCCAGGATATACTTTTGAATGGTCTCGGGGGTCTGCTTGAGATCCCAGGGGCAGCCCGCCCGGCCCCGCAGGACGGCCATGATGGTCTCGAGGCGGCCCAGGCCGCTGGCCCTTTCGGGACTCAACCCGGGTTGCCCCCGCCGACCGGCGACCACTGGTAGGTCCCGGACCGGGGCGCCCTTTTGGGCGCGGGGGAGGTCGGACCGGGGCCGGATCCGGCCGGGGGCCAGGGCTGGCCCTTTTTCAGGCGATCCAACTGGCGGTGGAGCCATTCGGTGAAATCATCGTACATCTGTTCGAATATGCTCTGGGGCCGGGACAGGCCCAGGCCCCGACGGATGGTCGTTCTGGTCTTCTGGATGTCCCGTTGCCAGCCCTGGGGAAACCGGTCATACACGAATCCGGCCACCTTCTCGACGGTGCCCCTGAGCCGCATGTCCCGGACCAGCGGCTGTTTCGCGGAGAAGAAGATGGAAAAGACGAACACCAGGACCAGGCCCAGCACAAAGCCCTTGACCAGGGCGAACAGACCGCCGGCCAGACGGTCCCAGCGCTTGAGTTCGACCTGATTGAGCAGGTAGTTGAAGAACCAGGCCACCACGACGCAGGCGATGAAGCCCGCCAGGAAAAGCACGCCAAATGAGACCACGGACCAGTAGTCAAAGGGGCCCAGCTTGGCCTTGAGCAGACGGGCCAGGTCCCGGGACCACCAGCTGGCCGCCAGAAAACCGACCACCAGCCCGGCCAGGCCGCCCAGTTGGCGGATAAGTCCCTTGACCAGGCCCCGGATGACGATGATGAGCCACAACACCAGGTAGCCCAGCACCATCCAGTCAAAGACATTGAAGTCTTTCATGGCCCTAAGTTTGCTGATCGGGCCGTCAGTTGTCAAGCAGTAGCCTGTCGGGGCCAACGGTCCGACTGACTCCTGGGAGGGGCCCCGCCGCTTGCCAGGGGGCGGCCCTTGTGGTATCTAAATAACTCTGGTTGTTAACTTGTGCGCCGGGGTGGGGCATGACCCTCTACACCTCTGACCTGACCCTGCCGGGCAGCGCCGGGACCGATGTCCACGACGTGACGCCCGAGGTGCGCCGGGCGGTGGCCGAATCGGGGGTCAACCGGGGCCAGGTCCTGGTGTTCGTGCCCGGCTCGACCGGGGCGGTGACGACCATCGAGTACGAATCCGGGGTGATCGGGGACCTGGTCAAGGCCGTGGAGCGGCTGGCGCCCCGGGACATGGAGTACGCCCACGACGCCCGCTGGGGGGACGGCAACGGCTACGCCCACGTCCGGGCGGCGCTTCTGGGCCCGTCGCTGACCGTACCGGTCGAGGGGGGGGCGACGGTTTTGGGGACCTGGCAGCAGGTGGTCGTCCTGGATTTCGACAACCGCCCCCGAAAGCGCCGGGTCCTGGTCCAAGTCACGGGGGAGTAAGGTCCAAGTGGCCGAACCGGAATTTACCTCTCCGGGCGGCGAGATCGTCCGCCTGGATTTCGAGGACAACGACCTGGCCCAGCGGCTGTTCGGTCCGGGCCAGACCCACCTCCGCCTGCTGTCCGAGCTGACCGGGGCGCGCATCGGGGCCCGGGGCGGCGCGGTGACGCTCAAGGGCGACCGGCCGGACGTCGAGCTGTGCCGGTCCATCCTGAACCAGCTGTACGGCCTGCTCGTCGAGGGGTACCCCCTGTTCGAGGCCGACGTGGAGCACGCCGCCCGGATCCTGTCCGCCGACCCCTCGGCCAGCCTCAAGGACGTCTTTCTGGACACGGTCTTCGTCTCGGCCCGGCACCGGGTCATCACCCCCAAGACCCTCAACCAGAAGGCGTACATCGAGTCCATCCGCACCTTTGACCTGGTCTTCGGCATCGGGCCGGCCGGCACGGGCAAGACCTATCTGGCCATGGCCATGGCCGTGGCCGCCCTGACCGGCCAGGAGGTCCGGCGGATCATCCTGACCCGGCCGGCGGTCGAGGCCGGGGAGCGGCTCGGGTTTCTGCCCGGGGACCTCTACGACAAGGTCAATCCCTACCTCCGCCCGCTGTACGACGCCCTGCACGACCTGATGGACTTCGAGCAGGCCCGGCGGATGGTGGGCCAGGGGGTGATCGAGGTGGCGCCGCTGGCCTTTATGCGGGGCCGGACGCTCAACGACAGCTTCGTCATCCTGGACGAGGCCCAGAACACCACCTCGGAGCAAATGAAGATGTTTCTGACCCGCCTCGGATTCTCATCCAAGGCGGTCATCACCGGCGACGTGACCCAGATCGACCTGCCGGCCAACCAGGCCTCGGGCCTGGTGGAGGCCCGGCGGATTTTGAGCGAGATCCAGGGGATCGGCTTCGTGGACTTCGACCACCGGGACGTCATCCGGCACCGCCTGGTGCGGGAGATCATCCAGGCCTACGATCGCCACGAGGTCGGCCGGTCACGCGCCGGCGAGGAGCGGGAATGAGTTCCGAAAAACCGACCGACGATCGGTGGATCAAGTCGGTCCTGCCCCGGGCCAAGCAGACGGCCAAGCGGGTGGACGAGGCCAAGCAGCGGCTGCCGGTGATCCACCGGCTGCCCCTGCGGCGGATAAGCCTGATCATGGTCCTGATCCTCGGCCTGACCGTCCTGCTGTGGCCGGACCTGCCTTTTGTCCGTCACGAATACAAGATCGGGGAAACGGTCAACCGGGACATCCTGGCCGACCGCAACTACCGGATCGTGGACAAGGCGGCCACGACCGAACTGAGACACCGGGCGGCCCTCCAGGCCCGGGCCGTGTTCGATTACGACCAGTCGGCCGCCCGGCGGATCGTGGCCGGATTGAACAAGACCATGGTCCCGCTGGAGAAATTTTTCACCGCGGCCCGCCGGAACTATGAGTTCGACCTTTACCTCCGGACCTGGAACCAGGCCGGCGAACACCTCCTGTCGCAGGTCAGGACCAGGCCCCGACGACCGTGGCCGACGGTGTTGATCGACCTGGCCGGCAACCTGTTCCAATCCCGCCTGGCCGACCTGAATCGGGCCCCCCCTCCCCTCGAGGGCGACGGCGACCGGGTCCTGGCCCGGATCATGTCCCGGCCCGCTCTGAAGAAGAAGCTGGCCCGCCTGGAAAAGGCCCTGGAGCGCAACCTGGTCCGGGGCCTGACCCTCGATCTCCCGACCCGGTCCTGGGTCGGGCTGCGCCGGGCCGGCTACTCCTCCCGGATCCGGGACCAGGTGGCGGCCCTGGTCACCGACGAACTGGCGCGCGGAGTGGTCGGCCACCGGTCCATCCTCAACCGGGAGCGTCTCAAGGGCATCATCCTGCGCTATCTCCCCTCCCGGACCGAGCAGGTGGTCAAGGACGTGAATCGCCTGACCGATCTGCGGCAGGCCTATCGCCGGATCAACTCCCAGTACCGGGCCTTGAGCCGTAGGTTCACGCCCGGGATCGCCGAGGCGATCGTCTTGATGGCCCGGAGCCTGCTCCGACCAAACGTGACCATCAACACCGCCGAGACCATCGACCGGCGGGACAAGGCCATGCGGGCGGTCAAGCCCAAGATCATCAAGATCTTCCGGGGCGACGTCATCATCAGCCGCGGCGAAAAGATCGCCCCGGCCGATTGGGTCAAGCTCGAGGCCCTGCGCAACGCCAATCCCCTGGGCAAGACCATTTTCGTCACCCTGGGCATGGTCCTGCTCCTGCTGACCCTGTTCTACACCACCTACCGGGTCGGCGGGCGGGAGCTGGGCACCACCGGCCTGCACCTGCCGGACCTGGCCCTGATGGTGACGACCATCCTGTTGCTGGCGGTCATGGCCCGGGGAGTGGGCTTTCTGGCCTCCGAGTTGCCCAAGGACATGCTGCCGATTCACCCCTCGTCCTTCCTGTGGCTGGCGCCCATGGCCTTCGGCGCCATCATCGTCAGCGTCTTCATGGGCATCGGGCCGGCGGTCCTGTTCGGGGTGTGCGCGGCCGTGGTCGGGGCCTGGGTCATGCCCCAGCAGATGTATTACTTCCTGTTCGTGCTGGTCGGGTCGCTGGCCGGGGCCATGGCCGTCCATCAGGGCCGGGGCCGGACCCGGTTCCTGGTGGCCGGGGCCGTGACCGGCGGGGCCAACGTCCTGGTCGTGGCCGGACAGCTCCTGATCCAAGACTCCTTTTTCCATTTCCAGGGCCTGCTCGCCCTGTCCTTCGCCTTCTCGGGTGGGGTGCTGGCCGGGGTTCTGGCCTCGGGCCTGGTGCCCCTGGCCGAACTGCTGCTCGGTTACACCACCGAGGTCAAGCTCATGGATCTGGCCAGTCTGGACCGGCCGGCCCTGCGCGAGCTGATGGTCCAGGCCCCGGGGACGTACCACCACTCGATCGTGGTCGGCAACCTGGTCGAGGCGGCGGCCAAGGAGATCGGGGCCAATCCGGTGCTGGCCAAGGTGGCCGCCTATTACCACGACATCGGCAAGATCAAGAAGCCCCTCTACTTCGTCGAGAACCAGACCAACGGTTTCAACCGCCACGAGAAACTGGCCCCGTCCCTGAGCGCCCTGATCCTGATCAGCCACGTCAAGGACGGCGTCGAGCTGGCCAAGGGCTACGGCCTGGGGCACGAGATCACCGACATCATCGCCCAGCATCACGGCACCAACGTCATCAAGTTTTTCTATCAAAAGGCCATGGACCGGGCGGAAAAGGGCCAGCGGGCGGAGGTCAACATCGAGAACTTCCGCTATCCCGGCCCCAAGCCCCAGACCAAGGAGGCCGGACTGGTGCTCCTGGCCGACTCGGTGGAGGCGGCCAGCAAGACCCTGGTCGATCCCACGCCGTCCCGGGTCAAGGGCATGGTCCAGAAGATCATCAACACCATCTTCAGCGACGGCCAGCTGGACGAATGCGAGCTGACGCTCAAGGACCTGCACAAGATCGCCCGGAACTTCAACCAGGTCCTGGCCGGCATGTTCCACCAGCGGATCGAATACCCCGAGCCGGTGGACAAGGGCGGCCCGGGCAGGCGAAAGGGCAATGGAGATCACCATCAGCGATCGGCAAACAACGGTCCGGATCAACCATCGGGACCTGAGCCGGCGGACCGGGAAAATCTTAAACGCCTTGGGGGTGACTGAGGGCGAGGTCTGCCTGTCCCTGGTCGATGAGGCCGAAATGGCCGCCCTCAACCGTCGCTGGCGGGGGCGGGAGGGGCCGACCAACGTCCTGACCTTCGCCCTGACCGAGGGCGACGAGACCCCGGTCTGGCCGCCGGTGCTGGGCGACGTGGTCATCTGCACGCCGGTGGCCGGGGCCGAGGCCCGGGAGGCCGGGCTGGACGTCGGGCGGCGGCTGACCGAGCTTCTGGTCCACGGCCTGCTGCACCTGACGGGGCACGACCACGAGGCCGGACCGCGGGCCGCGGCCGAGATGGAGGCCCTGTCCCGGCGGCTGCTGGATTTGTTGGCCGAGGAGGAAGGAGGAGAGCGGTGAGGCTGGCGGTGAACGTGGATCACGTGGCCACCCTGCGGCAGGCCCGGGGAGGGGTCGAGCCCGACCCGGTCTGGGCGGCGGCCCTGGCCGAACTGGCCGGGGCCGAGGGGATCATCGTCCATCTGCGCGAGGACCGGCGCCACATCCAGGACCGGGACGTGCGCCTGCTCAGGCAGACGGTGGCCACCAAGCTCAACCTCGAGATGGCGGCCACCGACGAGATAATCGGCATCGCCGCCGAGATCGAACCCGACCTGGCCACCCTGGTGCCCGAGAAGCGGCAGGAGTTGACCACCGAGGGGGGCCTTTCGGTGGCCGGGAACCTGTCCGGGATCGGCTCGGCCGTCACGCGCCTCCAGGCCGCCGGGATCAAGGTCAGCCTGTTCATCGACCCCGAGCCGGACCAGGTCCGGGCGGCGGGCGAGGTCGGGGCCGAGATCATCGAGCTCCACACCGGCCGCTACGCCGACGCCGCCCCCGGGGAAGAACAGCGGGCCGAGTTCAGGCGGCTCGAGGCGGCCTGCCACCTGGGACGGGAGGCGGGGCTGTCGGTCAGCGCCGGTCACGGCCTGAACTACGTCAACGTCCAGCCCGTGGTCGCCCTGGGTCTGGTCAGCGAGTTTTCCATCGGCCACGCCATCATCTCCCGGGCGGTCCTGGTGGGCCTGGAGCGGGCCGTGGCCGAGATGGTCACCCTGGTCAAGTCTCCGCAGCCGGAGCTGCTGGAGGAATGGCGTTGATCGTCGGCCTGGGCGTCGATCTCTGCCGGATCAGCCGGATCGAGGCCGTGATCGACCGCTGGGGGGAACGCTTCCTGGGCCGGATCTTCACTCCGGCCGAGCGGGCCCTGGGCGGGACGCGCCCCCGGCCGGGCCACTTTTTCGCCTCCCGGTTCGCGGCCAAGGAGGCGGCCAGCAAGGCCCTGGGTACGGGCATCAGAAACGGTTTCCGGTGGCGCGAGGTCGAGACCCTGGCCCGGCCCACCGGCGAGCCGGTGATGACCCTCACCGGCCGGACCCTCGAACTCATGCGCCGCCGCGGCGGCCGGCGGGCGCTGGTGTCCATGTCCGACGAGGGCGACTACGCCGTGGCCACGGTCGTCTTGGAGGGATGATGAAGCTGTGCACCGCCCGAGAGATGCAGGGCCTGGACCGGCGGACCATCGACGAACTGGGCCTGCCCGGAATCGTGCTCATGGAGAACGCCTCCCGGGGGGCGGTCAGGCATTTGATCGAGACCTGGCCGGACCTGACGGCCCGCCGGGTCGGGGTGATGTGCGGCCGGGGCAACAACGGAGGCGACGGCCTGGCCATGGCCCGGATGCTCGCCGACCGGGGCGTGGCCGTCGAGGTCTATCTGCTCACCGCCCGGGACAGGGTCGGCGGCGACGCCCGGATCAACCTGGAGATCGTCGAGCGGCTGGGCCTGCCCCTGCTCGAGATCCCTGACGCCGTTGCCTGGGACCGGGCCCGGGAGAGGGCGGCCGGCTGCGATCTGTTCGTGGACGCCATCCTGGGCACGGGACTCAACGCGGCGGTGCGGGGCTTCCTGGGGGAAATCATCGACTGGCTGAACCAGCACCCGGCCCCGGTCTTTGCGGTCGATCTGCCCTCGGGGCTGAACGCCGACACGGGCCAGGTCCTGGGCCGGGCGGTCAAGGCCGCGGCCACGGCCACCTTCGGCCTGGCCAAGGTCGGCCATCACCTCTATCCCGGGATCGATCACGTCGGCCGCTTGGCCGTGATCGACATCGGGATCCCGCCCCGGTTCGTGGCCGAGGCAAAAATCCTGGCCGATCTTCTGGACCGGGACCTGATCCGGGCCTGGCTGCCGCCCCGGAGGCCCCAGGACCACAAGGGGACCTTCGGGCACCTGCTGGTGGTCGGCGGCTCGGTGGGCAAGAGCGGGGCGCCGTGTCTGGCCGGGGTCGGGGCGGCGAGGTCCGGGGCCGGCCTGGTGACGGTCGCCGGCCCGGCGACGCTCAACAACTTCTTCGAGGTCAAGCTGACCGAGGTCATGACCGAGCCCCTGCCCGAGACGACCGAGGGTTTCCTGGACCCTGCGGCCGAGGGGCGGGTCCGGGACCTGCTCGAAGCCCGGTCGGCCCTGGCCTGGGGCCCCGGCCTGGGGACCGGCCCGGCCACGGCCGAGCTGACCCGGCGGGTGCTTTCCTCGGCGGACAAGCCGGTGGTCGTGGACGCCGACGGCCTCAATCACCTGGCCGGCCATCTGGGCGACCTGGCGGGGGCGCAGGCCCGGCTGGTGTTGACCCCCCATCCGGGCGAGGCGGCCCGCCTGCTGGGCGCGAGCGCCAAGGAAATTCAGGCCGACCGGGTGGCGGCCGTCAGGCGCCTGGCGGCCGAGAGCGGCCAGGTGGCGGTCTTGAAGGGGGCCCGGACCCTGGTCGCCGCCCCGGACGGCCGGCTGGCGATCAATCCGACGGGCAACGTCGCCCTGGCCTCGGGCGGGTCAGGGGACGTCCTGACCGGGATGATCGGCTCCTTTCTGGCCCAGGGGGCCGGGCCCTTCGAGGCCGCCTGCCTGGGCGTGTTCGGCCACGGCCTGGCGGCCGACCTGGCCGCCGAGGAACTGGGCGGCCGGGGGGTCCTGGCCGGGGACCTGGCCGAGTTCCTGCCGGCCGTCTGGCGGATGATCGAGTCCGACGGGGAGCGCCCCCGCCGATGATCCTGACCGGACGCCTGGTGGGCGAGGCCGCGACCCTGGCCCTGGGCGAATACCTCGGCCGGCGGGCCGGTCCCGGAGACGCCATTCTGCTGGAGGGGGAACTGGGCGCGGGCAAGACCGTCCTGGCCAAGGGCGTGGCCCGGGGTCTGGGTCTGGACCCGGACGCGATCACCTCGCCCACCTTCACCCTGGTGGGCGAGCATGCCGCCCGCTTGACAATGTACCACGTTGACCTTTACCGTTTGACCGGGGACAGCGACTTCGAGGCCGAGGGCGTCCTGGACGTGTTGGGCGCCGACGGCCTGGCCGTGGTCGAATGGGCCGAGCGGCTGGGGGCGGCCCGGCCGGCCGGGGCCCTGACCGTCCGGCTCGAGCCGGCGGGGGAAACCGTCCGCCGGGTGACCCTGATCGACGACACCGACCGGTGGCTGGACCCCACGGCCCTGGCGGCCCTGCTGACCGACATGCAACCCGCGGGAGTTGATTGATGGCGATCGTGGTCCAGAAATACGGCGGCACCTCGGTGGGTACGCTCGAAAAAATCAAGAACGTCGCCCGCCGGGTGGGCCGGGTCAAGGACGAGGGAAACGACGTGGTGGTCGTCCTGTCGGCCATGGCCGGCGAGACCGACCGTCTGATCAACATGGCCCAGGACCTGGCCTCCGAACCCGACCCCCGGGAGATGGACATGCTGGTCAGCACCGGCGAGCAGGTCTCGGTCGCCCTGTTCTGCCTGGCGGCCCAGAGCCTGGGCTACAAGGCCCGGTCCCTGCTGGGCTTACAGGCCGGCATCCACACCTCCCGGCTGCACACCAAGGCCCGGATCAAGGACATCGACACCACCCGGCTCAGTCAGGAACTTGGCCTGGGGCAGATCGTGGCCGTGGCCGGCTTCCAGGGCCTGGACCGTTTCGGCGACATCACCACCCTGGGCCGGGGCGGCTCGGACACCACGGCCGTGGCCCTGGCCGCGGCCCTGGGGGCCGACGTCTGCGAGATCTACACCGACGTGCCCGGCGTGTTCACCACCGACCCCCACGTCTGCCCCGAGGCCCGGAAGCTGGACTTCATCTCCTACGACGAGATGCTCGAGATGGCCTCCCTGGGGGCCAAGGTCCTGGACATCCGCAGCGTGGCCCTGGCCAAGCAGTTCGACGTTCCGGTTCACGTCCGGTCCACCTTTGAAGACACGGAGGGGACGATGGTCGTCAACGAGGAGAAGATCGCCGAGAAACTGATGGTCTCCGGCGTGGCCTATAACAAGAACGAGGCCCGGATCACCGTCCGGGGCCTGCACGACGAGCCGGGCGTGGCCGCCAAGCTGTTCACTCCCGTGGCCGAGGCGGGCATCGTCGTGGACATGATCATCCAGAATACCTCGGCCGACGGCAAGACCGACCTGACCTTCACCGTGCCCAAGGTGGACTACGACCAGGCCATGAACCTGGTCACCGAGCTGGCCGACGGCCTGGGGGCGGCCGAGGTCAGGGGTCAGACCGACGTGGCCAAGGTGTCCATCATCGGCGTGGGCATGCACACCCACGCCGGGGTGGCCACCCGGATGTTCAACTGTCTGGCCCAGGAGAACATCAACATCGACATGATCTCGACCTCGGAGATCAAGGTCAGCTGCCTGATCAACGAGAAGTACACCGAGCTGGCGGTCCGGGCCCTGCACAAGGCCTTCGAGCTGGACCGGGACAGCCCGCCCCGGGCGGAGACGATTTAACCGCGGGGCGTCAACGGCCGACGCTTCCGCGGCGGGCCGCCGGAGTCGACCGGCGGCGTTATGGCCGATAAGGGATGGCGGCCGGGCCGTCCCGGCCAGGGGGGTGAGCCATGGAACAACTAGGGACCACCGTCACCGAGTATATCCTCGACGAGCAGGCCCAGACGCCCGAGGCCACCGGGGCCTTCACCAGCCTGCTCTCGGAGCTGATCGTCGCCGCCAAGATCATCGCCCGCGAGACCCGCAAGGCCGGTCTGCTGGACGTCCTGGGCTCGACCGGCGAGCGCAACGTCCAGGGCGAGCGGGTCCAGAAGCTGGACGACTACGGCAACAACGTCATCATCTCCCGGATGAGCACCTCGGGGCACTTGTGCGCCATGGTCAGCGAGGAGGTGGCCGACGTCATCGAGATCCCGGACCGCTACGCCAAGGGCAACTACATCCTCATCTTCGATCCGGTGGACGGCTCGAGCAACATCGACGCCAACGTGTCCATCGGCACCATCTTCTCGATCTACTACAAGGTCAGCAAGGGCGAGGGCTACACCATGGCCGACGTCCTCCAGCCCGGCCGCAACCAGGTCGCCTCCGGGTACATCATCTACGGCTCCTCGACCATGCTGGTCTATACCGCCGGCAACGGCGTCCACGGCTTCACCCTGGACCCCTCGGTCGGCGAGTTCCTGCTGTCCCACGAGAACATCCGCATCCCGGAGCGGGGCAAGATCTTCTCGGTCAACGAGGGCAACTATTATTACTGGGACGAGGACGTCCGGTCCTACGTCGATCACCTCAAGGGCGCCGACGGCTCGAAGCCCTATTCCTCGCGCTACATCGGCTCGCTGGTGGCCGATTTCCACCGCAATCTGCTCTACGGCGGGATCTTCATGTACCCGGCCGACAGCAAGGATCCCCGCAAGCCGACCGGCAAGCTCCGGCTGATGTGCGAGTGCAATCCCCTGGCCCTTGTCTGCGAGCAGGCCGGCGGGTCGGCCTCGACCGGGGGGATGCGCATCCTCGACCTCGAGCCCCTGGACATCCACCAGCGGGTGCCCCTCTACATCGGTTCCAAGCAGGACGTGGCGGAGGCCGAAAACTACCTCCGCGGCGAGCGGACCCCATGACCCCCCGCCGGGTCCTGGTCACCGGCGGGGCCGGATTCATCGGTTCGGCCCTCTGCCGCCGCCTGATCGCCGACGGCCACGACGTCACCTGCCTGGACAACTTCTTCACCGGACGCAAGGAGAACGTGGCCGACCTGTTCGGTCATCCCCGATTCGAACTCCTGCGCCACGACCTGGTCAACCCGGTCATGGTCGAGGTCGATCAGATCTACAACCTGGCCTGTCCCGCCTCGCCGGTCCACTACCAGGAAAACCCGGTCAAGACGGTCAAGACCAACGTCCTGGGGGCCCTGCACATGTGCGGCCTGGCCAAGCGCGTCGGGGCGAGGCTGCTCCAGGCCTCGACCTCCGAGGTTTACGGCGACCCCCGGGTCCACCCCCAGCCCGAGACCTACTGGGGACACGTCAACCCCATCGGCCCCCGGTCCTGCTACGACGAGGGCAAGCGCCTGGCCGAGACCCTGATGATGGACTACCATCGCCAGAACGGGGTGGACGTCCGCATCGTCCGCATCTTCAACACCTACGGACCCCGAATGGCCGCCGACGACGGCCGGGTCGTCTCCAACTTCATCGTCCAGGCCCTTGGCGGCCGGGACCTGACCGTTTACGGGGACGGCTCCCAGACCCGGTCGTTCTGTTACGTGGACGACATGGTCGAGGGGATGATCCGGATGATGGATCAGGACCGGGCCCTGGGGCCGGTCAACCTGGGCAATCCCCGGGAAACGTCCATCCTCGACCTGGCCCGGCTCATCCTCGAGTCGGTCGGCGGGACGTCCCGGATCGTCCACCAGGACCTCCCGGCCGACGATCCGGTCCGCCGCCGGCCGGACGTCTCCCTGGCCCGCAAACTCCTGGACTGGGCGCCCCGGGTCGAGCTGGAGACGGGTCTTAAAGCCACCATCGACGACTTCCGGGCCCGGCTATCCTAATCTTTTTGCAGGTGTTTCTATATTGACACCCCCCCTGTTTTCGGCTATGGTAGCCGAAATCCACCATGTTGGTCCCCGGGTTTGACCGGGCCGGGGGTTTCGGCCGACAGGTGCCGGACCCGCCCGCCGGTTCCCCCGGGGAGCACGGGGGAGGGTGGATGTTCGACCTCGGCGCCTGGGGAGCTTTTGAATGGATTCTGGTCGGGACGGCGGCCGCCTTTTTCCTGGGCCCGCCCCTGATCCTCGGCCTGATCGCCCTGTTTTTCTCCCCCGGCCTGCTGGGACGGGCCGCGCGCCTGAAGGGCGGACTTGATTCCCGGGCGCCGGGCCCTGATTCGGACCCCCTTGATCGGCGCCCCACGGAGCGCGACATCGAATAGACTTGATTGCCCGGCCCTGTGAATGTGGGTTCTATCCCGAGGCGGGCCGGATTTGTCGGGGGGAGGAATTTGTTGGCCGGCCCGGACCCGGGTCGTCCTTTGAGACGGCGCTGACCGGCCCACGGAAGGCGTTTGCGGGGGGAGGATCAAGATCAGCCCGTAAAGTCGAAAGGACCGCTCCCCGGACGGGGCGGCGCCCGGCGAGGCCGGAACGGCCTCCGGGAGGAGGACGTCCGTCCTCCCCGGGGCCGACGAGATATGGCGGGTCGGGGTGACCCCTGGTAGTCAATGCACCCTCAGAGGCAGTGGGTTCCATGCAAGAAGAAAAACAAACCAAACGCTCGTCCACCGCGGGTTGGGTCATGTTCGGCGTCGGGTTCGTGGCCAGTCTGGTCGCCGGCTGGCTCTTGTTTCCCTTTGTCCTCTACGGCTCCGCGGACCAACCCCTGAACTTCAACCATCGCGTTCACGCGGAAAATATGTCCTGCTCCGACTGTCACTTCTTTCGGCCGGACGGCACCTTCTCCGGCGTGCCGGGGTTGAAAAAGTGCATGAGTTGCCACTCCGAGGCCCAGGGCTCGACCGAGGCCGAAAAGGCGTTTTTGACCTACTGGGCGGCCCGCTACAAGAAGAACCCCACCCTGAAAATCCACTGGCTCGAGTATGCCAAGCAGCAACCCTGCGTCTATTTCCCCCACATCGCCCACGTCACGCTCAAGGCCGACGGCGGCTACGATCCGGTCCAATGCCGGACCTGCCACGGTAATCACGGCCAGTCGGTCCGGCTGCCGGTTTACCAGTACAACCGCCTGACCCGGGTCAGCCGCAACGTCTGGGGAAAATGGATCGGCGGCGGATTCCCGTTCCTGCCGCTCGATCCGGCCCGTCGGATGAAGATGATGACCTGCCAGAAATGTCATCTCCACGGGTATCGGCTGGTGGGTCCGCGGGGCAAGGTGCTGGTCGAATACCGGCCCCGCAAGTACGACACCAGGGCCTGTTTCCCCTGCCACAAGTAGTCAGCGAAGAGGAAGACGAGATGGCTAACGGTTTCAATCGTCGCGGGTTCGTAGGACTGATTCTGGGAGGCGTCGTCGGCATCCACGCCACCCCGGTGATCTGGAAGCTGATGGACGACGTGGCTATCTGGACCCAGAACTGGTCCTGGGTGCCCGTGCCCAAAGGCGGCGAGGTGGCCTCGACGACCACCTTCTCGCCCATCTGCCGCGGCGGCTGCGGGGTCCGGGTCCGGCTGGTCAACCCCCGGGACGGGGAGGGCGATCAGGGGGGCCTCAAGGTCGGCGGTCTGGGCGTCAAGGTCGAGGGCGATCCCCATCATCCGGTGACCCGGGGCGGGGTCTGCCCGACCTGTCTCAGCTCGCTCCAGTACCTCTACGACGACGCCCTGCGGGTCAAGACGCCCCTGGCACGCCTGGGCAAGACGGGCCCCTTGGTCCCCGTCACCTGGGACGAGGCCATGGGCCGCCTGGTCAAGGCCCTCAAGGAACTGCGGGACAAGGGCCAGGCCCACACCGTGGCCGCCCTGACCCAGTCCGGCGGCGGGACCCTCGAGGAGCTGGCGGCCTATTTCCTGACGGCCTACGGCTCGCCCAACTTCCTCCAGATGCCCTCGGGGCGGGACTCGACGGCCGCCGCCGCGGCGGCCATGCTCGGGGCCGCCGGCGTGGGCTTCGATTTCCCGGAGGCCGATTTCGTCCTCAGCCTCGGGGCCGGGCTGCTGGAGGGCTTCGGCGACGAGGTTTGGAGCCGCCGGGCCTACGCCGACCTGAGACGGCTGCCGGACAAACCGGACGTCCCCCTGTGGATGGCCGACGCCCGGGCCTCGAACACGGCCTCGGCCGCGGACAAATGGCTGCCCGTCAAGCCGGGCACCGAGGGGGTCCTGGCCCTGGGGCTGTGCCACCTGGTGGCGGCCCAAGGGGCCAAGGTCCCGGCCGGCACGGTCGGCCTGGCCGAGTTTTCCAAGAAGGTCCTGCCGGCCTATGCCCCGGACAAGGTCCTGGCCCTGACCGGCCTGAAGGCCCTCGGGTTCAAGACGAAAATCCTGTCCGACCTGGCCGCGGCGCTCCTCAAGGCCGAGCGGCCCCTGGTCATCTGGGGCCGGGGCAAGGGCAATCAGCCCGACGGCCTGTACAACTCCATGGCCGCCCTGGCCCTGAACGCCCTGATCGGGGCCGTGGGCAAGACGGTCAAGCCCGTGGCCGATCTCCCGCTGACCAGGTTCCCCCAGCCGAAGCTGGACGACGTCGCCCAGAAGGGCCTGAAACAGCCTCGGGCCGACGGGGCCCTGGCGCCCCTGAGCCGGTGGCGGGTCAACGGCCTGTGGGAGGCGGCGGTCAAGGGCCGGCCCTATCCGGTCAACCTGCTCCTGGTCTTCGGCGCCAACCCGGTCTTCGCCTCCCCGGACACGGGCGCGGCCCGGGCCGCCCTCAGGAAGATCGGGACCGTGGTCTGCTTCACGCCGCTGATGGACGAGACGGCCCTGGCCGCCGACCTGGTCCTGCCGGCGCCGTTCTACCTGGAGACCTGGCAGGACGCCTACACCCCCCTGGGCTTCCCCAAACCCGTTTACAGCCTGGGGTCGCCCCTGTTCAAGGTCACCAAGTTCAAGTCCAAACACCCCGGCGACGTCCTGATCCAGGCCGCCCGGAAACTGGGCGGCACGGTGGCCGGCAGCTTCGACGTCAAGCGGCCCGTGGTCGTCAAGAAGAAAAAGATCATGAAGGCCTGGCAGGGCTTCGAGGACGTCCTCAAGTACCGCGTCGCCGGCCTGGCGGGCAAGGGCCAGGTCGGCCCGGCCGCGGCCCCGGCCGATCCGGACAAGCTCTGGAAGGCCCTGGTCAGGAACGCCTTCTGGGTGAGTGACGCGGCCGCGGCCAAGGCGCCCAAGATCGAGCTGGTCAGCGGCCTGATCGCCCGGCTGGCGGGGAAACCCGAGGCGGCGGCCAGGGTCAAGGGGCTGGCCCAGCCGGCCCTGGCGGCCCTGCCCCACTACGAGCCGCTGCCCGCCGGGGACAAGAAATACCCCTACCTGCTGGTGCCCTACGAGCTGTCCAGTCTGAGAGAGGACGGGGTGCCCTTCTCGCCGTTCATGACCAAGATCATGGACGACCACCTGCTCAGGCGCCACGAATCGTTCGTCGAGATCAACCCGGCCCTGGGCCAGAAACTGGGGCTGTCCTGGGGCGACCTGGTCCGCCTGGTCGGCCCGGGGGGGAGCATCGAGGTCAGGGTCGATCTGACCGAACGGGCCATGCCGGGCTACGTCTTCGCCCCGGTCGGCCTGGGCCACACCGCCTTTGACCATTTCATCAAGGGCAAGGGGGCCAACACCCTGGACGTGGTCACCGTCGCCCAAGATCCGCTCAGCGGCCTGCCGGTCTGGCCGACGAGCCGGATCCAGATCGTCAAGGCCTAATCTCGCGGGGAATCACCTATGAGCGCCGTCAACAAGCCTCACGCCAAGAAGGTTTCATCGGGCGAAACGATCGTCAAGTACGGGATGGTCATCAACGTTGACAAGTGCACCGGCTGCGGGGCCTGCATGGTGGCCTGCGCCTCGGAAAACAACGTCAATGTCCGGCCCGACGAGTCCAACAAGGTCCGGTCCATCACCTGGATGCGGGTCTATCAGGTGGCCAAGGGCGGGAAGTTCCCCAGTCACGAGGTGGCCCATATCCCCCGGCCGTGCATGCACTGCGAGGGGGGCCGGCACCACGACGCCTACGGGCGGCCCATCCGGCCCCTGGACGAGATAGAACACGACAAGCACGGCTCGCCCGACACCCCCTGCGTCAGCGTCTGTCCGCCCACGGCCACGGACTACGAGCCCGAGGGCGGCATCGTCAGCCAGATCCCGACCCGGTGCATCGGCTGCCGGTACTGCATCGCCGCCTGCCCCTACCACGCCCGCTATTTCAACTGGTACGACGGCGACTGGCCCAGCGGCATGGAGCGCTACCTCAATCCCCGGGTCGCCCCCCGGATGCGGGGCGTGGTCGAGAAGTGCACCTTCTGCCACCACCGGCTGATGGCCGCCCGGGCCAAGGCCACCTATCAGGCCAAGATCGCCGCGGCCAAGGCCAAGAAGACCGGGCCGGTCAAGATCGCGCCGCCCCGGTACCAGACGGCCTGCGCCGAGGCCTGCCCGGCCAAGGCGATCAACTTCGGCATCATCAGCGATCCCCGTGATCCGGTGGCCGAGCTGATCAAGGTCGGCTACATCGAGACCCACAAGACCGCGGCCGCGGGCGGGCCCAAGTGGTACAAGTTCCGGCTGCTGGAGAACCTCCACACCAATCCCAAGATCCACTACATCACCCGGCGCAAGTGGATCATGGACGCGGCCAACAACTCGCTGACGCGGCCCTTTGCCGCCCAGCTGTACAAGTCCTGATCCGGCGGCGAACCGGCCGGATCATAGCGACGGACAGAACGTTTCGACGAGGTAAGGAAATGGACAAGGCCTTGTTTCCGGAAGGGGTCGAGCGCTGCGACATAAAGCGGTTCGGCGGCTGGATGAACTTCTGCCTGCTGCTGATCCTGTGGGCGCTTCTGTCGGCCGCGCTGTGTCTGCTCGTGGGCCTCAACCAGACCGGCATGAACGACTACTTCGCCTTCGGGGTCTGGATCGTGGTCGATCTGGCGGTCATCGCCCTGGGGGCCGGGGCGTTCTTCACCGGGTTCTTGACCCACATCCTCAAGCAGAAAGAGCTGAAGAACATCATCAACCACGCCGTGATCATCGGCTTCATCTGCTACTCGGGCGCCATCCTGATGCTGGGGATCGACATCGGTCAGCCCATCCGGGGCTGGTTCGGCTTCTGGCACGCCAACATCCACTCGATGCTGACCGAGGTGATGTTCTGCATCACCACCTACCTGGTGGTCCTGATCGTCGAGTTCGTGCCGCTGGTCCTGGAGCAGAGGCAGATCAACCGCGTGGCCGGACCCCACTTCTTCGCCCACAACCTGCACACGATCATGATCGTCTTCGCCGCGGTGGGCACCTTCCTGTCCTTCTTCCACCAAGGCTCCCTGGGCGGCATGTTCGGGGTGCTCTACGGCCGGTCGTACGCCCTGCGGGGCGGGTTTTTGATCTGGCCCTGGACCTTCTTCCTGTTCATCTGGTCGGCCATTGCCGCCGGCCCCTGCTTCACGGTCCTGGTCGCCCGGATCGTCGAAAAGGTCAGCGGCCGGAAACTGGTGCCCGCCCAGACCTATGACCTGCTGGGCAAGGTCAGCGGCTGGCTCCTGGGGACCTATTTCCTGGCCAAGGTGGTGGACACCATCTACTGGGCCGCGTTCACCGCGCCCGCGGCCGGCCACCGCTTCTGGGATTACTTCAAGGACCCGATGTACGGGACATGGCTGCTGGTGCTCGAGATCATCATCTGCACCCTGGTCCCGGCGGTCCTGCTGCTGATGCCCCGGTTCCGCCGCCGGCGCGGCTGGTTCCTCCTGGCCGCGTTCCTGGCCTGTCTGGGGGTGGTCGTCAACCGCTTCGAGTTCGTCATCCAGACCCTGGCCGTGCCCGAGCTGCCCTTCGAGCGGTTCATCCGCTACTTCGCCACCTGGCAGGAATGGGGCATCGTCGCCGGGATCATCGGCTACGGCCTCATCATCTACTCCCTGGCCTACCGGTACCTGCCGGTCTTCCCCAAGGAGGTCGAGCTGAACGCCAAGTAGGACGGCCGCGGGCCCGGGGCCCCGTTGAAACGACGACCCCTCCTCCCCTGGTTGGGGGAGGAGGGGTTTTTTGTTGCCGGAAATGCGGGCCGTCGGAACGGATGGCGTCGAGGTCGATTCTAAAACAAAAAGGTCACGCCCCCAAACAAAAAGGCCCCTCCGCAAGGGAAGGGACCTCTCACAATCAGGCGGCCGGGTCGCCCGGGGGCGCCCCGGGGGTCAGGCCGATTCGGCCGGGGCGGCCTCGGTCGGTTCGGCCGGGGGGGCCGCCTCGTGGCCTCCGGCGGACGGGCGCTTGAGGTGCTTGATGGTCATGAAGGCGGCCAGGACCAGTCCGAGCAATATCCCGGCCAAGGCGGCGTAGAACAACCCGAAGAAGATGAAATGACCGATATCCCAGTGCCACTCGAAATTCCAGGGGATCATGTCTCCCTCCGCCCGTGATCTTGCTGTGACCGGTCCATTATGCTTGGGGCGGGGGGGGATGTCAAGGGTTACTGCGGGTGAGAACGGTGTCCTGCCTGAACTTCCGGTCGTTGCGGTCAGGGTGGTCCAGGTTGTAATGAAGCCCCCGGCTTTCCTGGCGCCGCCGGGCGCAGCGCACGATCAGCTCGGCCACCAGGGCCAGGTTCCTCAGTTCCAGCAGCTCGGTGGTCAGCCGGAAGTCCCAGTAGTATTCGTTGATCTCGTCCTGGATGAGCTTTATCCGGCGGGCGGCCCGGGCCAGCCGCTTGTCGGTCCGGACGATGCCCACGTAGTTCCACATCAGGCGGCGGATCTCGTCCCAGTTGTGGGCGATGACCACGGCCTCGTCGATGTCGGTCGCCCCGCCGGGATTCCACTCGGGCACCGGCGGCAGCCGCTTCTGCCGGGCCGCGGGCAGGCGCTCGACGGCGTGGGTCGCGGCCCGGTGGGCGAAGACCAGGGCCTCGAGCAGGGAATTGCTGGCCAGGCGGTTGGCGCCGTGCAGGCCGGTCGAGGCGGCCTCGCCGACGACGTACAGGCCGGGCAGGGTGCTTTGCCCGAAAATATCGGTCTGGACGCCGCCGCACATGTAGTGGGCCGCCGGGACGACCGGAATGGGCTGGGTGGTCAGATCGATGCCGAAGGACAGGAGCTTGTGGTGGATGTTGGGAAACCGGGCGATCAGGAACTCGGCCGGGCGACGGGTGATGTCCAGGAAGACGCACTTTTGTCCGGTCCGTTTCAGTTCGGCGTCGATGGCCCGGGCGACGGTGTCCCGGGTGGCCAGGTCCTTTTGGGGGCTGTATTTCTCCATGAAGGCCCGGCCGTCGGCGTCCACCAGGCGGCCGCCCTCGCCCCGGACCGCCTCGGAGATGAGAAAGTTGTTGGCCCCGGGGTGATACAGGCTGGTCGGATGGAACTGGACGAACTCCATGTTGGCCACGGCCGCCCCGGCCCGGAAGGCGATGGCCGGACCGTCCCCGCTGGCGATGTCGGGGTTGGTGGTGTGGAGATAGACCATGCCCGCCCCGCCAGTGGCCAGGATGGTGAACCGGGCGATGAAGGTGTGGACCTCGCCGGAATTCTCGTCCAGGACGTAGGCCCCCCAGCAGTATTGCTCGGCGTTGGTGGTGGTCAGGCCGCGACTGACCAGCTTGGTCTGGGTGATCAGGTCCACGGCCATGTGGTTCTCGAAGATGGTCACCCCGGGGCTGTGCTCGGCCTCGGCGACGAGGCACTCCTCCACGGCCCGGCCGGTGGCGTCGGCGGCGTGGACCACCCGGCGGCGGCAGTGGCCGCCCTCCAGGTGGAGGTCGAAGCAGGTCGGATCGCCCGGTTTGAGATTGAACCGGACGCCCATCCCGGCCAGCTCCCGGATCAGGGGGGGACCCTCGCGGACGACCGTCTCGACCACCTCGGGGTGACACAGGCCGTCGCCCGATGTCAGGGTGTCCTGGACGTGGAGGGCGAGGTCGTCCTCGGGGTCGAACACGCCGGCGATGCCGCCCTGGGCGTAGTTGGTGTTGGCGTCAACGCTGCCCTTCTTGGTCACCAGGGCCACGCTGCCGAAGCGGGACGCCTTGCGGGCGAGGGTCAGCCCGGCGATGCCGCTGCCGATGACCAGGAAATCGGTTTCGTATTTCACGCTGACTTCCGAAAGGTGCTATAATCGACCTTCACCCGGCGCCCGGTCCGCGCCTCGCCGGCCATGGTTTGCGGCGGGACATCAGCCGGCCCGGGGATGACCTAACGAATCCGGATGATTATCGACGCCACCCTGACACGAGGCGGACATGGATGTCAAGGCCGTCGTCTTTGACTGCGACGGCGTGCTGTTCGATTCCCGGCAGGCAAACGTCAACTATTACAACGCCCTGCTGGGCGCCTTCGGCCGGGGGGACATGTCCGCCGCCGAGGAGCACTACGTCCACGCCCACACCGGCCGGCAGTCGGTCGAGCACCTGTTCCGGGACGACCCCCGCCTTGACGCGGCCCTGGCCCTTGAGAGGCGGCGGGACTACGGGCCGTTCATCGATCAGATGACCCCCCACCCCGGGATGAGACGGCTGCTGGCCGCCCTGCGGGACCGGTTCGCCACGGCCATGTTCACCAATCGCACCCGGACCGTGGACGCGGTCCTGGATCACTTCGATCTGCGCCCCCTGTTCCACGCGGTCGTCACGGCCGGTTCGGTCAAGCCCAAGCCCGACCCCGAGGGGCTGCTCTACCTCCTCGATCTCTTCGGCGTTCAGGGGGAGGAAACGGTGTACGTCGGCGACACGACCGTGGACGAACAGACCGCCGCCCGGGCCGGCTGCCGGCTGGTCTCGTTCAACAATCCCGAGCTGGATGCAGAGTGGATCGCCCCGGATTTCATCACCCTGGGGCGATGGCTGGGGGTCGAGCTTACTTCCGGATGACCACCTGGACGGACACACAGTCCCCCTTGGCCCGGAAGGACTGGTCTGCCGAGGCGTCGAACAGGACCGCCTCGCCCGGCTGGAGGGTCATGGGCCGGCCCTCGTGGGTGAACTCCAGGCCGCCGGAGAGCTGATAGATGAATTCGTGGCTGTCGTTGGTCCGGGGTTTGATCACCCGGCCGTCCTTGGCCCGGGTGATGAACACGCTGACCCGGTCGTCCACCGCGCCCTGGGGCACCACCTCGCTCATCTGAAGGCCTTCCTCGGTGAATCCCTTGAGTTGATCGGAACCGAGGTGGACGAACGAGGCCTCCCGTTCATGGACAAAAAAGGACAGGGGCTTTTTCAGTTCCCGGGCCACCTTCTGCATCAGAGCGATCGAGGGGCTGATCTGACCGGTCTCGATCCGCTGCAGGGTCATGACCGATATCCCCAATTTTTCAGACAAGCTCTTCAGCGTATATCCCAATGTCTTGCGCTGAAACCTGATCTTGGCGCCTAGTTCCTTCATCGGTTCGTCCCTAAACGAGTTGTTATTGGTAATTGAATATACCACAACCATAAAAAAAATCAACTGAGTCCGGTTCGGTCCTTCACTCCGGCGTCAGCGGCCCGGGGCCCTTGAAGTTGACAAATCGGACGGCCTGGGCTTAAACTTCGGTGGTTGGTTCGGGTCCGCCCGCCCAGGGCGGTCATTTTATTTTTTTACAGGTGCAGCGTTTTGATTTTCAAGAAAAAAGACACGACTAAAAAGAGGTCCAGGTCAGCCTGGCGGGAGTGGGGCGAGGCCATCGTCATCGCCATCATCCTGGCCTTTTTCATCCGGACATTCATGGTCCAGGCCTACAAGATCCCCTCGGGGTCCATGGAGCCGACCCTGCTGGTCGGGGACCAGGTCCTGGTCTGCAAGTTCTGGTACGGCCTGCGCATCCCGTTCACGGACCTGGTCCTGTTCAAACGCCTGCCCCACCGGGGGGACGTGATCGTTTTCAAGCCGCCCGGTCGGGACGAGGATTACATCAAGCGGGTGATCGGTCTGCCCGGCGACGTGGTCCAGTTCCGCAATGGCTCCCAGATCTGGATCAAGCCCGCCGGCCAGGACAAGTTCAGGCGGTTCGCCTTCCTGGAGGGGCCCCACGTCCGGCATCAGCGGCTGGCCGACTCGGTGTACCGGGTTCCCCCGGGCAAGTTGTTCATGATGGGGGACAACCGGGACAACTCGAGCGATTCCCGGGAATGGGGTTTCGCCGACCTGAGGAATGTCCGGGGCAAGGCCTTCATGATCTACTGGTCCTGGTACGGGTGGTCCAACAACGAGGACCTGGACTGGAAAGACCACACCACCCTGGGCGTGCGGTGGTACCGGCTCAACCCCTTCAACGGGTATATCTGGATTCCCGGAGCCCGGCGTCACGGCCCCTTCATCGAGCACCGCTTCCCGGTCCAGGAATGCTCCTATCTCAAGGCGCGCGTCTTCAGGAGCTGCCGGGACTTCAAGGCCGAGGCGGGCCAGAAGTGCGCCCCGGGGGCGAGCTTTGACCGGGCCGAGTGCCAGCAGTCCCGCTGGCGGGCGGAGCGGGCCTGTGACTACGCCCAGAAGATGAAGCGGGGCAACGGCTTCTGCCCGATCATCAAGGCCCAGGCCAAACCGTCCCGGAAGAAGGCGGCCAGCACCGGACAGCAGAAACCGGCTCCCGGCCAATAGCCCCCTCCCGGCGACGGGGCCGGGCCGGATCAATCCACGGCCACGGCAAAGGCGTCGTGGAACCCGGTCTGTCTGAGGCGCTTCTCCCAGGCCTTGGCCTGGGACAGCTCGGTCGAGAGCGTGGTCCTGACCCGGTAGAATTTGCCCCGCGGGGAATCGTAGATCTGAATCGACGAATAGCCGTATTTCACCTTGAGGACCCCCGCCAGCCGGTCGGCGTTCGCCTTCACGGCAAAGGCCCCCACCTGGACCGTGAACCGGCCCCGGCGGTAACTGGCCGGCGGGACGTAAAACACCCGGACCCGGCCGCCGGTGGTCATCTGCTTCTTGTAGCCCAGGGCCGTCAGACGCACCCGGAGCGTGCCCGGACCGACCACCCCCAGGTGCCGGGCCGCCGCGTAGCTCAGGTCCACGATCCGGCCCCGGACGAACGGACCCCGGTCGTTGACCCGCACGATCACGGACCGGCCCGTCCTCTGGGACGTGACCTTGACCCAGGTCTGCATGGGCAGGGTCTTGTGGGCCGCAGTCAGGGCGTACATGTTGTAGATCTCGCCGGACGAGGTCCGGCGGCCGTGAAACCGCCGGCCGTACCACGAGGCCAGTCCCTCCTGGACAAAGCCGGTGGCGTCATGGATCGGATAATAGGTCCGGCCGGCGATGGTGTACGGCCGCTGGGTGGCCGGGACCCGGCGGCCGTGATACGGCCGGCGCGAGGTGTAGCCGCCCCGGGGGGACCCGATTTCCGCCGGGCCGCACCCGGCCAGGGCCACGACCAGGGGCAGGGCGGCCGCCAGCAGCACCCAATGGCCCGCCCCAGCCCGGCTCCGGAGGTTATTGGCTCGCCGGTCCGCCATCAGTCGTTAATTACCGCATTTAGAGTTCGTGTGTCAAATATATACTATATATTGGGTTAGTCCGGGGACAAGGCCATTACTGGGGGCCTTGACAGTCTCTGGCGCCCCCTGGGGAAAAAACGACCGTTGTTTTTTGCTTGACAAGTCGCCGTCCAGGCCCCTATATTCCATAGCTACAATATAGTCACTTTATAACCCGGGGCGGGGGTTATCCCAATTTGGAAGGGGGGATACTTTCTTTCCCGCCGTGGTCTTTTGAATTCGACTTTCCGCTGTCACCTGAATTCCGCGCCCGGCACGAGGGGCGCCGTCCGGACCCGAGGCGGTCCGAGACACCTGGGAGCCTTCGATGAGACTCAAAGACAAGGTCGCCGTGGTCACCGGATCGTCCCGGGGAGTGGGCCGGGCCGTGGCCGAGGCCTACGGCCGGGAAGGGGCCCGGGTGGTGGTCAACTACTCGTCCTCGCCCGCCGCGGCCGAGGAGGCGGTGGCCGCCATCAAGGCCGCCGGCTCGGACGCGGTGGCGGTCAAGGCCGACGTGGCCCGGGAGGCCGAGGCCGGCGCCCTGATCCAGGCCGCGGTGGACAACTTCGGTGGCCTGGACATCCTGGTCAACAACGCCGGATTCACCCGGCCGGCCATGCTCCACAAGATGAGCGTGGATCAGTGGGACGCCGTGCTGGACATCCACCTCAAGAGCGTCTGGCTGTGCAGCAAGGCGGCCCAGCCCCACCTGAAGGCCAAGAACGCGGGCAAGATCATCAACGTCACCTCGGTGGCCGGGGTGGTCGGGACGGTGGGTCAGGTCAACTATGCCGCGGCCAAGGGCGGGGTCATCTCGCTGACCAAGTCCATCGCCCGGGAGATGGCCCGGTTCAACGTCTGCTGCAACGTCGTCAGCCTGGGCATCGTCGCCACGGACATGACCGAGAAGATCCGGACCGACGAAAAGCTCAGGGAGATCTACATGAACCGCATCCTGCTCAAGCGGTTCGCCGAGGCGGGCGACGTGACCCCGATGTTCGTCTTCCTGGCCTCGGACGAGGCCGATTACGTCACCGGCCAGCTCATCTGCGTGGACGGCGGTTACGGCATGATTTGACGACCGCGGCAGTAACACCGCTTTTCCCTCCGGGCACGGCCCCGGCCGGACGAGGGCCTGCCCGCAGTAAAAAAATACTCGGCCGAGGACGCGCCGAGAGGCATCGCACAAAAGGAGGGCATGACATGGCCATACCCGACAAGATCAAGACCTGGCAGATGGTCGCAGGTCCCAAGTTCAACAAGGAAACCCGCAAGATCGAGGCCCCGGGCCGGCTGGAGCTGACCGAGATCGACGTCCCCGAGCTGGGCGAGGGCGACGTCCTGGTCGAGGTGGCCGGGTGCGGCGTGTGCCACACCGACCTGGGCTACTTCTACGACGGGGTGCCCACGGTCAGCAAACCGCCGTTGACCCTGGGCCACGAGATCGCGGGCACGGTCGTCGCCGGTGTGCCCTCGATGATCGGCAAGCAGGTGATCATCCCGGCGGTCATGCCTTGCAACAATTGCGACATCTGCGCCCAGGGCCGGGGCAACCGCTGCCTGGCCCAGAAGATGCCCGGCAACTCCATGGGGCTGTACGGCGGTTTCTCGTCCCACATCCCTGTCCCGGCCGCGGATTTGTGCGTCATTGAGGATCTGAAGGGCCGGCCCCTGGAGAACTACGCGGTGGTCGCCGACGCGGGCACGACGCCCTACCAGGCGGCGATGCGGGCCGAATTCAAGGAGGGTGACCTGGCCCTGGTGACCGGCGTGACCGGCGGTGTGGGCGCCTACATGGGCCAGGTGGCCAAGGCCCTGGGGGCCAAGGCGGTGGTCGGCCTGGGGCGCAGCGAGGTGAAGCTGGCCCGGGCCAAGGAATTGGGCGTGGATTACACCATCGACACCAAGGACAAGGACTTCAAGGCCATCCAGGAGGAGTTCAAGGGGATCTGCAAGGACATCGGCGTCAAGCACAACGTGGGCTGGAAGATCTTCGAGTGCACCGGCGTCGGTCCAATGCAGGACGTGGCCCTGGGCCTGCTCGGGTTCGTGGGCAAGTTGGTGGTGATCGGCTTCGGTCTGGCCAAGAACACCTACATGCTCAGCCGCTTGATGGCCTTTGACGCCGAAATCCTCGGGTCCTGGGCTTGCCTGCCCAAGTACTATCCCGAGGTCTTGAAGTTGGTCCAGGACGGCCGGATCAAAATCGATCCGCTGCTGGAGACCCGGCCCATGTCCACCATCAAGGAGGCCTTCGAGGAGGCCCACTCGGGCAGGCTGGTGAAGCGGATCGTCCTGACCCCGGACTTTTAATCGTTTTATAAAGGGAGGATACCCATGGCACTGGAATGGATGCCCCGAGACGATGAACTCAAGGATCATGCCCTGTTCGACGACAAATACTGGGGCGGCGAGGACGACGCGCCGTGCACCATGTACACCAAGAAACCCCTGACCGACCCCAAGGGCAACGTCATCGACGGCCTGTACTGGGCCGAGATCAGGCTGAACAACCCCGCCCAGTTCAACTCGTACACCACCGAGATGGTCAAGGGCGTCATCGCCGGCTTCGGGGCCGCCTCGGGCGACCGGAGCGTGGTGGCGGCGGTCTTCACGGCCACCGGCCCCTGGTCGTTCTGCACCGGCGGCAACACTCGAGAATACCACGAGTACTACAGTAAGCGCCCCAACGAGTACGGCGAGTACATGGACCTGTTCAACGGCATGGTTGACGCCATCCTGATGTGCAAGAAGCCGACCATCTGCCGGGTCAACGGCATGCGCGTCGCCGGCGGCCAGGAGATCGGCATGGCCTGCGACCTGGCCGTGTCCTCGGACCTGGCCATCTACGGTCAGGCCGGTCCGCGGCACGGCTCGGCGCCCGACGGCGGGTCGAGCGACTTCCTGCCGTGGTTTTTGTCCATGGAAGACGCCATGTGGAACTGCGTCTCCTGTGAGATGTGGTCGGCGTACAAGATGCGGGCCAAGAACCTGATCTCCAAGGTCGTCCCGGTCCTCAAGGACGACAAGGGCAACTGGGTCCGCAATCCCCAGGTCATCCTCGACCGCTACGTGGACGGCGGCGAGATCGTTTACGGCGAGTTCAAGAGCGGCGACGAGTTCAAGGAGGCCGCCGGCTGGGTCAAGGGCAAGCAGAAGGCGGGCGAGGTCGATTTCACCCTGCTCGACGCCGAGGTGGGCAAGATCGTCTGGAAGTTCGCCAACCTGTTCCCGGGCTGCCTGATGAAGTCCATTGACGGCATCCGCGCCAAGAAAAAGTTCTTCTGGGATCAGATGAAGCTCCCCAACCGCCACTGGTTGATGGCCAACATGAACTACGAGGCCTTCCTGGGCTTCGGCGCCTTCAACACCAAGAAGATCACCGGCACGGACGTGATCGACTTCATAAAGTTCCGCCAGGAGGTCGCCTCCGGGGCCATGATGGGCGACGAGACCTACGCCAAGGTCCTGGGCCAGCCCCAGAAGTAACCGGCGGGGCCGCCCGTAATGTCAATCGCCGGGGCCCCGTCGGGGCCCCGTAATTTTTTAAAATGGGAGCAGCCATGGCCTATGAACTGATCGAATTCGACCTGAAAGGTGGCGTGGCGACGATCACCCTCAACCGCGAGCCCCTCAACTGGCTCAACATCGCCATGATGGAGGAGATCAACCACGCCCTGGACTCGCTCAAGGACCAGGTGATCAAGGTCCTGGTTTTCAAGGCCAAGGGCAAGGCCTTTTCCGTGGGCGTCGAGGTGGCCGAGCACATGGGCGGGCTGGCCGAGAAGATGATCGAGGTCTTTCACGGCATGTTCCGCCGGATGGACGACCTGGGGGTCCTGTCCATCGCCGTGGTGGGCGGTCAGGCCCTGGGCGGCGGCTGCGAGCTGGCGGCCTACTGCGACCTGGTCGTGGCCAGCGAGAAGGCCAAGTTCGGCCAGCCCGAGATCCAGGTCGGCGTGTTCCCGCCCATCGCCGCCCTGGCCTTTCCGCGGATGATTGGTCTCAAGAAATCATTAGAACTGATTCTCGGCGGCGGAATCGTCACGGCCCAAGAAGCCAAGGACCTCGGCTTGATAAATATAGTCGTCCCGCCCGAGGAACTTGACGAGGCAGCCGGAAAGTTCATCGGCCAATTTACGAAACTGTCGGCGCCGGTGCTCAAGTACACCCGCAAGGCCGTGTTCAAGGGGCTGCTGGACGACCGGGACAAGGCCCTCGAAAAGATCGAGAAGATCTATCTGGACAAGCTGATGAAGACGGCCGACGCCCAGGAGGGCCTGCAGGCCTTCTTGGACAAGCGCAAGCCCGAGTGGACGGATAAATAGCCGGCCGCTCCGCCTCGACGGAACGAGCATCAGGGGACGACCGACCACGGTCGTCCCCTTTTCAATATTCAGCCGACGACCGCCTGAATCAGCCGAGGTCGATCATCTGCCCGTCAAAGGCGACCCGGACGCGGTAGGGCAGTCCCCGGGCGGCGACAAAGACCTCGACCGCCCGCTGCCACTCGTCCTGCAGTCTGGGCACGGGATAAGGCGCCCCGGTCTTTGGGTCCCGCAGGGGATCGGCCGGGGTCCTCTTCTTCATGAACCGGGCGACCTCGGTCTCGTCGGCCGGGTCGGCCACCCCGACGTGGACCAGGTAGGTCGTCCCCCGGGGCTCGAACCTGGCGAGCCAGTCCAGGGCCCTCTGAAAGCTCATGTGGTGGGGCCGGTTGTCCTCGGGTTCGTTGAAGAAGTTGGCCTGGTGCAGCAGGCAGTCGGCCCCCCGGGCCTGGTCCGGAAAGGGCTCCTTGACCTCGAGGAAATCTCCGGTATAGACCACCTTTTTCCCTTCGGCCTCGATAATGAACCCGGCCGCGTCCGGGGCCGAGGGTCCGTGGTTGACGGCAAAGGGGGTGACGCTCAGGCCCCCCAGATCCATTGTCCGCCCGGCCTCGACCTCGTGCCGCTCGATGACCCGCCCGACCAGATAGCCGAATCTCTCGGCGATCCCCTGCCACGTCCCGGGCGTGGCCACCAGGGGGATCGGCCGCCAATCCTCCCGGGGCACCTGCCGGGCATAGGCCCACAGCTCGTCCAGACCGAGGAAGTGATCGGCGTGGGCGTGGCTGACGGCGATGGCGTCCGGCCGGGGCAGGCCCAGGTGCCTCATCTGGAGGGCCAGGTCGGGCCCGGGATCGACCAGCAGCGACGTTCGGGCGTCGATGAAGAACGAGGTCCGCAGCCTCGATTCTCCCCGGTAGCTCAGCGCCCGGCAGGCCTGGCAGGCGCAGTCGTGCTCGGGGCAGCCCCAGGCCGCGCCCGTGCCCAGAAAGATTATTTTCACTGTTGTTCCTCGAACAGGATGTGAGCCAAGACCTTGGCGTCGTCGATCAGGTTGGACAGGCGGCAGAACTCGTCGGGCATGTGGGCGGTGTGGGGCCCGGTGCCCCAGACGGCCACCGGCAGGCCCCGCTTCCGGAAGAAGGCGGCCACGGTCCCGCCGCCGATGCCGATCGGTCTGGGGTCCTGATGGCGCAGGGCCTTGATGGCCCGGGTCAGGGCCTGGACCACCGGGGCGTCGGCCGGCGTGGGCGGCGGGGCCACCACCCTCTGGACGATCTCGACCTCGATCTGGGTCTGGGTCTGGATCTCGACGTCCCCGGCTATCAGCCGGGCCGTCTCGACCACGGCCTCGGGATCGTAGAGCGGCAGGATCCGGGCGTCCAGATAAAACACGTCCCGGCCGGGCACGGTGTTGATGTTCTCGACGTTGGGCTCCTTTTTGGTGCACTCGAAGGTCGAGGCCGGGTGATCGTACAGCGGGTCCTCGGCGTCATAGGCCCGTTTCAGCTCGTCCAGGGCGACGATCAGCCGGGCCGCGGCGTACAGCGAGTTGCAGCCCAGGTGGGGCATCGAGCCGTGGCACTGCTTGCCCTCGATGGTGAACTTCAGCCAGAGCAGGGACTTCTCGGCGACCTCGATGGCCAGGCCGTCCGGGGTCCAGAAGTCGGGGATGACGATCAGGTCCTCGGGGGAAAACAGGTCGGGCCGGCTGGCGACGACGTAATCCAGGCCGTACTTGGAGCCGGTCTCCTCGTCGGCCACGGCCAGGAGGCCCAGGGTCATCTCCGGGGTGAGGCCCCGGTCGTTAACGGCGCTGATCACGGCCAGGGCCGAGCACAGGGCCTGGTGGTCGTCCAGGGTGCCCCGGCCGAAGAGCCGGTCTCTCTTGACGCGCAACTCGTAGGGGTCGCCCCCCCATTTCTCCCGGTCGCCGGGCGGGACGACGTCGGTGTGCCCGATGACCCACAGGGTTCGGTCGGTTTTTCCGGGCAGGCGGGCGATCAGATTCGGCCTGAGGCCTCCGGGCACCCGGTCATCCGGGGCGTCGAGGCGTTCGACCGCCAGGCCCATCCCGGTCAGCCACCCCTCGATGACGGCGGCCTTGGCCGCCTCGCCGTCGCCGCCGTTGTCCGGCCCCAGGGCGACCGCGGCCACCAGGGCCCGCTGCCAGTCGATGATCCGGTCCCGGCCCTGGTCCAGGGCCTCGAGCGCGCTCGCCAGGCTCGGATTCATGTCACCTCCGCTCGGGCCCGGCGCCGCCCAGAAACCGGAAGACGGTCTCGACATAGGTCTGGCGGCTGTCCGTCTCCAGGGCGTCGATATGCCCCACGCCGGGCAGGATCAGAATGGCCTTGGGTTCGGCCGCGGCGGTGTGCATCTGCCGGGAATGATCCACGGGCACGACCATGTCGTCAAGGCCGTGGATGAACAGCTTGGGCGTGCTCGACCGGGACAGGGGCTCGACGGTCGGCCGGTGGGGGACGGTGCACTCGACCTCGGGAAAGGCCTGGGTGAACAGGTCGAAGAACGAGGTCAGCCCGGCCTCGAGGATGGCCCCGGCCAGGGCGGGAAATTCGGGCAACTGGTGGGCCAGGCAAAAGGCGCCCATGCTCTGTCCGAAACCGAAGACCCGCTCCCCGTCCACCTGGGAGAGATTGAACACCGCCTCGAGCGCGGTTTTACCGTCGGCGATGATGCCGTCGATGCTCGGCTCGCCGGACGAGGCCCCGTAGCCGCGGTAATCAAAGGTGATGAGCCGAAACCCGGCCTGGGCCAGGAAGTAGGCGCCAAAGGCGTGGGCGGTCATGTTCTGGGCGTTGCCGTGGAAATGGACCACGGTTTTGCCCAGGGCCGGCTCCTGGGGGTGGATGTGCCAGGCCGAGAGTCGATGACCCTCGGGGGCGCTCCAGAACAGTTCCTCGGCGAAGAGTCCCAGATCCCGGGGATCGGAGTACTTCACCGCATCCGGATAAAAACAGGCCTCCTCGGTGATCATGGATTCTCCCCCACCCGGTAAGAGTCAGTCTTGCGGCGCCCCCCGGCGCCGGCGCATGAAGACCACGTAGCCGCAGTCCTCGGGCAGCCATTTCAGTTCGGCCACGGTCTCGGGCGTGACCGGCAGGCAATCCGCACAGGCCTCGAACCGGTGCTCGTAGATCCGGCACAGGCGGGTCCGTGTGTCCAGGAACCGGCACGGGGTCTCGGTGTGCTCGATGAAGCCGTCCTCATGCTCGATCTTCTCGTAGCAGCACCCCCCGCAGCGGCGGCAGAGGCCTTCCCATTCCTGATCGGTGACGAACTCAGCCATGTGTTTCACGTCCCCGGCGGGGCGGACAGGACCTCGACCGTCCCCGTCCCAAGAGCGGCGGTCGAACCCGGGGCCGGGGCGTCCCTGGACCCTTCGGCGAAAAAGCGGCGCGTGGCCTCGAGGGTCAGCTCCAGGGAGACCGACGAGTTGATCACCGCCCGGAAGGCCGCCGCGCCGGGCAGGCCCTTGGCGTACCAGCCCAGGACCGCCCGGAGCATGAACACCGCCCGCCGGGGACCGACCGCCTCGGCCAGGAGTCGGGCGTGGGTCAGGGCCGTCTCGAGGCGCTGCCTCGGACTGACGGGCTCGGGCTGTCGCCCGGCCAGTCGGGCGGCGGCCCGGCCAAAGATCCAGGGATCGCCCCGGGCGGCCCGGCCGATCATCACCGCGTCGCACCCGGTTTGCCTGATCAGGTCCACGGCGTCTGAGCCGGAGCGGACGTCGCCGTTGCCCACCACCGGCACTCTCAGGGCCGCCTTGACCGCGGCGATGATCTCCCAGTCGGCCCGGCCGGCAAAGCCCTGCCTGGCGCACCGGCCGTGGACGATGACCGCGTCGGCCCCCTCGTCCTGGGCGATCCGGCCGATCCGGGGGGCGTTCAGGGTGGCGTGGTCCCAGCCCGAGCGGAGCTTGACGGTCAGGGGCAGGTCGGTGTTTCGGCGGACGGCGGCGATCACCTTCCCGGCCAGAATCGGTTCTTTCATCAGGGCCGCCCCGGCCCCGGACCGAACCACCTTGCGCACCGGGCAGCCCAGATTGACGTCCAGACAGGCGGCCAGGCCCTGGCCGGTGACGATCCGGGCCGCCTCACCCATGGACTCGGGCGAGGCGCCGAAGAGCTGGATCACCAGGGGCGCCTCGCCGGGCAGCCCGGTCAGGAAGCGGAGTCCCTTGCGGTCGCCCCGGATCAGCCCCTCGGCGCTGACCATCTCCGAGTAACACAAGGGCGCCCCCGATCGGGCGCATATCAGCCGGAAGGGGGGATTGGTCACCCCGGCCATGGGGGCCAGCATCAGTGGCGGCGAGATTGGCAATCGACCCAATATCATGTAGCATCTTATACCGATTCAGGCCTACCTTGGCAAGCCGCCTTGACGGCGCGGGCCGGTTTTGGTATGGACCAACATGGAAGTGGATAGGGCGCTGGTGGCCCTCCCGGACTTCAAATCCGGTGTGCCGTCTGAGCAAGGCGGCAGGTGGGTTCGATTCCCATGCACTTCCGCCATAAACAAACAGCACCTTGACGACCTATGGCGGTGCACCGGACAGGGGGTTGAACAATTGAGTTCAGCCCCCTGTTCAGTTTCCTGAGCCATTCTCGACTTGCGACCCGCGGGGTCAGGGGCTAAAATGAACCGACGCCGGTCAGGCGGGTTTCAGCCAACTCCTTCAACTCGGGAAAGATCGTGGCCTCTCCGATTCAGAACAACGGCGACTATTTCCTGACCTTCTTCAACGCCATTCCGGCCCCAGCCTTCACCGTCAACGAGGCCGTTCGGATCCAGAACTGCAATCGAGTCGCCTGGAATTTGTTCGGCCCCTTTGACTCGGTCGTCCTGGACAGGCGCGGCGGCGAGGTCCTCCACTGCGTCCATGCGACCGAGACACCGGAGGGGTGCGGCCACTCCCCCGACTGCGGCAAGTGCGTCATCCGGAACTCGGTGACCGAGGCGATGCAGGGAAGCAACGTCTTTCGACAGCCGACCTCGGTCGATCTGATCGACGGCCAGGTGGTCATCGAGCGGGACCTGCTGGTCACGGCCTCGCCGTTTCAGTTCCATGGCCGGGGTCATGTCCTGTTGGTCCTGGAAGATGTCACCGAACAAAAGCGGGCCGAAGAGATAAGGCTGGACTGGCAACGACTGTGGGGCGTGATCGAGACGGTCGGCGCCGAGGCCGAGGGACTCAATCAACCCCTGCAGACGCTGGCCGAAACGGTCCAATATCTCCGAGGATTGGACGTGCCTGACGATTCCTTTCGCGAGCGTATCGCCGGTCTGGATGAGGCCCTTCAGCGGAGCCTGACGATTGTCCGGAACATCCAACGGCTGACCCGACTGGAACCCAGGCCCAATATCGGCGTTTCGACCATTATCGACCTGGACAAGTCCTCGGAATAGACCCGGCCCGGGTCGATCCTTGATTGGAACCGGGCCCGATCAGGGCCTTGACGCCGTTGAGGGAGGCATGGAGACCGATTATCGTCCCTGGGGTTACTACTCGGTCCTGGCGGATGAGCTGGATCACAAGGTCAAACGGATCGTGGTCTATCCGGGGCAGCGGTTCAGCCTCCAGCGACATGCGCGGCGCGACGAGCACTGGTACTTCATCACCGGGCAGGGACTGGCCGTATCGGGCGACCGGGAGGTGCCGATCAAGGCCGGCTCGGCCCTGGACGTCCCCCGGACCACCGTCCATCGCCTGACCAACACCGGCCCCCGGGACCTGGTCTTCATCGAGATCCAGACCGGGGACTATTTCGGTGAAGATGATATCGAGCGCCTCGAGGACGACTATGGCCGCGATTTATCCCGGGCCGGCGGGGTGTGATCAGTAACGATTCAGCCCGGGCCCGCCGGATGCCCCCTCATTGCAGATCCATCATGATGAACTGGTAGTACCCCACGCCCTTTTTCTTGGCCAGCCGGGACTCGACGTCCGGGACCGCCCGGGCCCCGCGGCGATAGACCTCGCCGCCCCGGACGAGGATGCCGGGCGGCACCGGGAACTTCTCGACCGGGTCGTGGCCCACGGCAAAGGTCATGTAGTCCAGCCAGATGGGCAGGGCGGTTCGGGCCCCGGTCTCTCCCGGCCCGAGGCGATTCTTGGGGTCGTCGTGACCGACCCACACCCCGGTCACCAGCCGCGGGGTGAAGCCCATGAACCAGGCGTCAATGAGGTTGTCCGTGGTGCCGGTCTTGCCGCAGACGAACTGTTTGAGGACCCGGGCCCGGGTGGCCGTGCCGTGGGTGACCACCCCGTGCAGCAGGCTGATCATCATGTAATTGACCTCGGGATCGAGTACGGTCCGGACGACCCGCGCCTTGTTCTCCTCGAGCACCCGCCCGTCGCGATCGACCACCTGGCGCACGAACACCGGCTCGATGAGCTGCCCGCCGTTGGCGAACACCGAGTAGGCCCGGGTCGATTCGAACAACCTCACCTCGGCCGTGCCCAGGGCCAGGGACAGATCGTGGACCATGGGCGTGGTGAAGCCGAACTTGCGGGCCATGGCGATCACCTTGTCCGGTCCGATGAGGGCCATGAGCTTGACCGCCGGGACGTTGCGGGACTGCTGCAGGGCGACGCGCAGCGTGATCGGCCCCAGGAACTTGTGATCGTAGTTCCGGGGCGCCCAGACCGCGGTCCCGCCCCGATGGCGGTAGGCCACCGGCTCGTCCACGACCGTCGAGGTCGGTGCCAGGCCCTGGGTCAGGGCCGTGGAGTACAGGAACGGCTTGAACGACGAGCCCGGTTGACGGGCCGACTGGGGGTTGGTGGCCCGGTCGAGCTGGGTCACCCGCCACGACCGGCCGCCGATCAGGACCTTGACCTGGCCAGTGCCGGTTTGGATGCTGACCAGGGCGGCCTCGACCTCGGGGCGGGGCTTCCGGGTCAGGGCCTGGGAGAGGCGGCCCTGCCACCCGCCGTCCGGATCCTTTTTCAACAGCCGCACCAGGACCAGGTCCCCAGTTTTCAGCGGCTGGGACGACCGCCGGCGCCACTTCTGGTAGGCCTTGGGGGCGAAGTCCCGGTCCACCCGCCGGGCCCAGCGCCACTGCTTTTCGGCGATGACCACCCGGAGCTTGCCCCGCCGGGCGGAGAAGGTCTTGCGTTTGGGATCAAAGGCCTTGATGCGGACCAGGCGGAGCTGATCCGGGACCGGGTCGCCGGTGGCGGCCACCGTCCCCTCGAGACGGGCCGCGGCCGAGGCCGGGATCGGCCCCCGAAAACCGTGTCTCTGATCATAGGCCCGCAGGCCCCGGTCGATCGCCCGCCGGGCGGCCTGGGTCAGGGCGAGGCTGATCGTGGTGTAAACCGTCAACCCGCCGGTCTCGACCAGGTCCCGGCCGTATTTCTTGATGAGATACTTGCGGACGTACTCGGCGAAATAAGGGGCCCGGGTTACAAACAGGTTCCGCCGGGGCCAGATGGTGACCACCGTGTCCTTGGCCCGGCGGTACTGCCCGCGGGTGATGAAGCCCGCCTTGAGCATCCGGCCCAGGACCACCAACTGCCTGCGGCGGGCGCGCAGGGCGCAGGCCCGGCGGGCCGGCTTCAGCCACCTCTGGCCACGGGGATCGCAGCCGCGACGCCGCCGGCAGCGGGCCTGGCGCTTGGCCAGGCAATCGGGCGGGGAGTCGTTGCCCGGGGACCGGGTCATCCCGGCCAGCAGCGCCATCTCGGCCAGATTCAGTTTGTTCAAGGGCTTGCGGAAGTAGTTCTCGGCGGCCGCGGCCACCCCGTAGGCCCCGTGGCCCAGGTAGATGTGGTTCAGATAGACCCACAGGATGTGATCCTTGCCCAGCTTTTTTTCCAGGGCATAGGCCAGCCGGACCTCCCGCAGCTTGCGGGCAAAGGTTCTCCGGGGAGAAAGCAGCAGGAGCTTGACCAGTTGCTGGGTGATGGTCGAGCCCCCCTGGATGACCCGTCCGGCCTGGAGGTTGGCGACCATGGCCCGGATGATGGCCCGGTAGGACACGCCGCCATGGTGGCGGAAGTTGACGTCCTCGCTGGCGAGGAAGGCGTTCTGGAGCAGGAGGGGGATGCGGCTGATCGGGACCAACCGCCTGTTTTCACGGTATATGTAGGCAATGGGCTGACCGTCGTCGGCCAGGATGGTGGTCCGGAGCGGCGGCCGGTAATTCTGGATCGGTCCGAAATCGATTTGCACGGCTCGGGCCGCGGGCGCCCCGCCCGCGACCAGGAAAGGCACCACCAGGATCGCCAGCCAGGACCGCCAGTGGCGCGGTGCGCCCCCGGGTCCGCGATAAATCCGGCTCCATGGGGCGCGGCCCGGGGTAATTTTCCGGCCAAACAGGTGCATTCGGAACATGATCAACGGCAACCCTTGATCTTTACATTCGAATTCTACTATTATCATTCAGGGAGTTCAAATATTTTTGGGCCGGACCCAGTGGGCCGGGCCCGGACGGTGAATGGGAAAAATCGAATCATCCCGTCGAGTTTCATTCCCGGTTTTGGAATCGGAGAGGGGCCGAGGATGGTTTCCGGAATTCAAAGGCATGGAAACCGGGTCAGCGGGTCTTTGGGGGCCGTTTTTGTTGTTTGTTTATTGTGTGATTTGTGCTAGTTATTAAATAGGAAGTCATGTTGCGTACATCTGGCATGGCCCCTGCTTCGATTTAGGGCCTGGAAGCTCAGGGACTGTGCCAAGGAGTACGTCATGTCCTGGAAACTCAGTCTGATACCGGCCCTGGTTTTGGGTCTGGTGGTGGCCGCCGGCGGAAACGTCCGGTCGCAGCCGCCGGTCAACCGGAACCACATGGTCGGTCCCCGGCACCCTGGGCGGCCGCAACCGAATCTGGGACCCGGAGCCCGATTCCGGGTCGTTCCCCGACCGCTTCGTCGGCGCGGACTGCCGCGCCTGCGCCGGCCCCTGCCCCCGATCCATCCGCGTTCCCCCCGGGCCTCCTCCCTGCCGCCCCGCCTGCCCCTGGGCCGGCGTGACCTTCGCCGAAGGTGGCTCGGACGATTCCGGCACGGTCGGCCGCCGGTCTTCCGGCCCCGGCTGCCCGTGGGGAGATACAGCCACGGCGGGCATCTGTTCCCCATGCCCTGGGACCTGGATCGGGTCCGGATGCTGCTCCGGGCCGATCCCATGGCGGTCAGACGGCGCAACCTCTACGGCGAGACCCTGCTCCACCTGGCGGTGAAGCAGAACCGGCCCGGTCTGGTCAGGGTGCTCTTGGCCCACGGGGCCTTCATCAACGCCCGGACCCGGTACGGGGCCACGCCGCTTCACTACGCGGCCTATTTCGGACGGCCCCGCATCGCCCGGATGCTGATCCGCCACGGGGCCAATGTCAACGCCCGGGACCGCTGGAGCCGGACCGCCCTTCAGGTGGCCGCCCAAAGACGGAAAATGAACGTGTTCGTCATCCTGCGCCGGATACTCGGCGGGATGTAGCCCTCGTCGTTCTCCTCTCTCGATGACGGCCGCCCCTTCAAGGGGCGGCCGTTTTTTTGTCATGCAAAACTCACCACCGGGCCGGACGGCCGTCGGCGGTCAGGAGGCGGGCCAGGGTCAAGAGTTCCGGCCGGAACTCGAAGTGGAACAAGTCGTAATGGCCCCACTTGCCGCCCCAGATGAAGCCGTGCCGCTCGAAGACGCGGACGATCGAGTACGGAAATCGTCGGGCCCGGCCCGTCCTGGCCCGGTCCCAGCGCCAGTAACCGCCGGGCCGGGCGTTGAGGTCGATGGCGATGCCCCAGGCGTGGGGGCTCAACCGCCTGGTCCCGGCGATCCGGCGCCAGCAAAAGGTCCCGCCCCAGGGGAAGACGTATTTTTTCAAGCCCGGTTCTCGGCGCAGCAGGCGGGCCAGGTCCCGGCCCACCCGGGCCAGGGCCCGGGCCGCCCCGGATCTGGCGTTGAACAAAAGGGTCCGGCCGCAGAAACGGACCGGGACCAGATTGGCCCTGACCTCGGCGGCCGAGCGGCCGTACACGGCCTTGAAAAAGGCCGCGACCCGGGCCCGGCCCGGATCGAACCATCGGTCCGGAGAGTGTTTCGGACGGCCCAGGGGATATGCCTGGGCCAGCATGTCCTGCAGGTCAGGGGCGGCCAGGCGCATGGCCGGCGTCTTGGGCCGGCCGTCGTCGTACGCCAGGCGGCGGCCGGTCTTGAGCCGGACCCAGACGCGGCCCTGGCGGTCGAACCGGACGCCGGAGATGACCCGGCCGTAGTGATAGGCCAGCACGGCCAGATCCAGCCATAACCTGCGGCCGGCCGACCACCAGTTTCCGGCCGAGGAGGCGGCCGACGCACCGGGCCCCATCGCGACCAGGCAGGCCGCGACCAGCGCCGCCGCCAGCAACCGGCCGGCGCGTCTCGGTTCCGGTCCGCGATCAGTCATCCGGCCCTTTCCCCGGCTATTATTTTCGGCGAAAAAAAAGGCCGGTCAAAATGACCGGCCCGGTTTGGATCGTGGTAGCGGGGGCTGGATTCGAACCAGCGACCTTCGGGTTATGAGCCCGACGAGCTACCGTACTGCTCCACCCCGCATCAAACGAAACTTCATGATAACACCTGAGGAACCAATGTCAACCCCCGGCCTCGGCCTGATCCGGGGCCAGGAGGCCCTTGAGATCGGTCGGCATCCGGACCATTTTCCCGGTCTGGTCCAGGCAGGCGTGCACGGTGAACCCCTCGGCCAGGACCGTGTCGTCGGCGGGCGACAGGATCCGGTACTCGAACCTGATCCGCACCCGGCCGATCTCGGTGATCCTGGTCTCGATGATGATCTCGTCGTCGTACCGGATCGGCCGCAGATACCGGCAGCCGGTCTCGGTCACCGGGAAGTGAAAGCCGTGGTCCTCGAGTTGCCGGTAGGGATACCCCACCGACCGCATCAGCTCGGCCCGGCCGATCTCGAACCAGCGCAGGTAATTGGCGTAATAGGCGAAGCCCATGGGGTCCACGTCGCCGAAGATGATCCGGTAGGGGTGGCGGTGGGCCATCAGTCAGTCCCCTCGACCAGTCGTGTAATCAGTTCGTGGCCGGCCTCGATCATCAGGCCGGTCCGGCCGGCGTCGGCCTCGCTGTACCCCTGGGGGGCGCTTGTGGGCCGGGCCGAGTCACAGATGATGAAGGGCACCGGGTCGGGGGTGTGGGTCTTGACCGACAGGGGCGTGGCGTGATCGCACATCACCAGCAGCCGGTAGGGGCCCAGATTTTCCAGGCCCTGGACCACGGGCCCGACCACCCGGGCGTCAAAGTCGGCGATGGCCCGCAGCTTCAGGTCGAGCTTCCCGGAGTGACCGGCCTCGTCCGGGGCCTCGACGTGGACCAGGACCAGGTCCAGCCGGGACAGGGCCGACAAGGCCGCGGCGACCTTGCCGGCGTAGTTGGTGTCCAGCCAGCCGGTGGCCCCCTCGACCAGGATCGTCTCCAGGCCGGCCAGAACGCCCAGGCCCCGCACCAGATCGACCGCCGAGATCACCGCCCCGCTCAGTCCGAACCGTTCCCTGACGGTCGGCATTTGGGGGCGGGTCCCCTGGCCCCACAGCCAGATCGAGTTGGCCGGGTTTCGGCCCTCGGCCCGGCGTTTCTGGTTGACCGGATGGTCGGGCAGGATCTCCCAGGACCGCCGGACCAGGTCGGCCACCAGGGCCGTGTCTCCCCCGGCCCGGAAGAAGCTGCCGACCGATTGCCGGGTGAAGTCGTGGGGCGGCAGGCTCTCGGCCTCCAGGGGCCCGTGGCGCCAGATCAGCAGGTGGCGATAGCTCACCCCGGGTTTGAACGACCGGCCGTCTTGGCCCAGCCGCTCGTCCAGAACGGCGATCAGCTGGGCCGCCTCGTCGGTCGTGACGTGGCCGGCCGAGTAGTCGATCATGATCACGTCCGCATCCGACGGCTCGAGGGTGACCAGGTTGCAGCGGAAGGCGACCTCGTCCGCAGCCAGCTCGATGCCCTGGCTGGCCGCCTCGATGGGGGCCCGGCCGGTGTGATAGCGGGCCGGGTCATAGCCCAGGATGGACAGGTTGGCCACGTCCGAGCCGGGGGGAAATCCCGGCGGCACGGTCCGGACCAGGCCCAGTTGTCCCCGGGCGGCCAGGGCGTCCATGTGGGGGGTGTCGGCCGCCTGCAAGGGCGTCCGGCCGTCCAGTTCCGGGCGGGGTTCGTCGGCCATGCCGTCGCCGATGAGGATGACGTATTTCATGGATATACAGACCCAGGTTCCGAAGTGTCGGACAAAAATTTCAATGCGCGTTCTAGGGTACCAAAGCATGTCACCGGTGGGTTCGCCATCCTTATCAAGTCGAAATCTATCATTTTGGTCATCGGAAGCTGATGCATAGTTGGCTTGTAGGCATCCCACCCAGGAAACTTACGAGTTATACATTCCTTGACGCCGCGTACCGACTCGGGGTTTCCGTGAAACTCAACGCCGGCCTTGAGTCCATTAACTTCAATTCCTTCTTTAGTGACCATATCTCTACCAGCCATTGACGACAAGCAAGGAAGAAATAAGACCTCATATTCCTGATACATTAAAACAACGGCCACTGGAAACGGAAGCCCGAGATCCCTGATCCAATCAGCAATCCGGGGGCCAAGCTCGGCCGGACAGGCACCCTCGAAATCGCAGTCACGAAGGAGTAGCGCGACTTGGCAATTTTCGCGCCGAAGCAATTCACAATATTTTTTCACCCCATTTTCTGTTGTCAGACCGATTCCTCTTATGGCTTTTGCCCAAGAAGTCAATTGATCCAATTCAAGGTCTCGCCAGAGACGAGCAACCAAATTAGGCGCGGCTGCAACCTCTCCATGACCTTCTACTAAAATTATGCCGCGCCTCATTGGTCGGCGGCCCCATCACGTTCGCCAGGCTCAAGTTCGCCGGTTCGCATGAAATCGCCGACTTTAAATAAATCATCTCTGACAAGTACTCTCTGTTTCTCGTGAATTCGATGAACAGTCGTAATCCCATCTTTTCTCGCCACGACCCGGATATCCTCTACCTTCAATAGGTCTAGAAGCTCGGGACTGTGGGTTGTTATTAAAATCTGCTGCACTTGGGAAGCCTGTTTTAAAAAATCGAAAAGAATCGGAATCACACCTGGGTGTATCGTTAGTTCCGGCTCTTCGATTCCAAGAAGAGTCAATGGCGGGTCCTGGAGCAGCGCTGTCAAAATGCCGGCCATTCTCAGGGTACCATCAGACTCCTGGGCCGATTCAAACCATTTCTGCCTTGATTCGCTTCCCTTACGTGCCGTTCCATGTCGAAATTCAGTTACTAAATATCCGCCAGCTTGTTTACTCCTGAAATCGTCAAGATCGCCCACTACTTTTGCTAAGGCCGCTTTCAACTGCGCTGCCGATCTGCCCTTTTTCAGAATCCTGACGACGTCACCCCAGTTAGAACCGTGTTCATCCATCGGACGTGTGGGGTCTGGTTTCTGCGGCTCACGGAGAGTGTCCGGGAAGATACTATAAACGGCAATATTCTTGATGTGATCTACCAGTGGTTTAAATCTCAGGTCGCCAGCGATAACAGGAAGGACTAAGCTCATTGGTTCGATTTGGGGGCGCAGGTCCTTTGGACCAGTTAGCCATTTCTGTGATTCGACAGCGAACTCGGACTGATCACCGAGAGGCCCAAACCTTGCCCTTTCCCGCTTTACTTGGTATTCGTCTGCTCTCGAACCTGTTATTTCAAAATCATAGAATCCTTCCTTGTCATCTACAATCAGGTTGACAGCCAGTTTCATGTTGTAGGGGTGGCCCGGGCTCCATCGTCGAACTGATTTAATACCTCCACGGCGGGAGATGGACGGCTCCAATCCCTGGCGCATGATATC
This sequence comes from uncultured Desulfarculales bacterium, assembly GCA_964569795.1. Lineage (GTDB taxonomy): Bacteria > Desulfobacterota > Desulfarculia > Desulfarculales > JAHJDS01 > JAHJDS01. The sequence goes on from CAZMVB010000004.1 coordinate 48,416, forward strand.
AGCAAGGAATCGAAATACATCGGCGATATTACTCTTGCCCGAACCATTGACTCCTACCAAGGCCGTGAGTGGCCTTAAGGTCAGGTGAACATTATCTCCAAGACTGCGGTAATTGCTGACCGTGAGTTTGGTAATCACTTTTTATTCCTCCCGATTTAAGTCGGTGAGGACCGAAGCTCCTCGACCCGGAGCATGGCCGTGGGCGCGGCGATGACCTCGAGCCGGTCGATCATTTTCAGGGCCGCGGACACGCTCTCTTCCCGGGCCTCGTGGGTCAGCATGACGATCGGCACCGCACCGCCCGCCTGGCGTCCCTTCTGGATGACGGCCTCGATGCTGATCTGGTGGTCGGCCAGGATGCCGGAGATGGCCGACAACACCCCGGGCCGGTCCTCGGCCGAGAACCGGAAGTAGTATTTGGATGCGACCTGGTCCATGGGCACGATCGGGCGCGTCGCCAATCGGCTCCAGGGCACGCCCAGAGGCGACACCCGTCCGGCGGCGCCGACCAGGATGTTGCGGGCCAGCTCGACCGCGTCGGCGACCACGGCCGTCCCGGTCGGCTGGCCGCCGGCCCCGGGCCCGTAGAACATGACCTGGCCGACGTACTTCCCGGTGACGTAAACCGCGTTCATGGCCCCGCCCACCTCGGCCAAAAGGTGGCCGGCCGGGATCATGGTCGGGTGGACCCGGGCCTCGATCTCGCCGGCCCCCTGGTCACCCCCCTCGCTCCGGCGGCGGGCCACGGCCAGCAGCTTGAGGCGATAGCCGAACTCGGCCGCGAATTTTATGTCAAGGGGGGTCACCCGCTCGATGCCCTCGACGTAGATATCGTCCAGCCCCACCCGGGTGCCGAAGGCCAGGCCGAGGAGGATGGCCAGCTTGTGGGCCGTGTCAAAGCCCGAGACGTCCAGGGTCGGATCGGCCTCGGCCAGACCCAGGGCCTGGGCCTGGGCCAGGACCTCCTGGTAGGCCTCGCCCTGCTCGGTCATCCGGGACAGGATGTAGTTGCAGGTGCCGTTGAGGATGCCGAAAAAGCTCTGGACCTCGTCGCCGGCCAGTCCCTCCCGGAAGCTCCGCAGCAGGGGGATGCCGCCGGCGACGCTGGCCTCGAAGGCCACGTCCGCCCCGCTCGTTTCGGCCGCGGCGAACACCTCGCGGCCGTGCTTGGCCAGCAGGGCCTTGTTGGCGGTGATGACGTGCTTGCCCCGGGTCAGGGCGGTCAGGACAAAGGTCCGGGCCGGCTCCAGGCCGCCGATCAGCTCGATGACGATGTCCACGTCCGGGTCGGCCAGCAGGCCCTCGACGTCGTCGGTGAGCAGGCCCGGGGGCAGGTCAAGGCCGCGGTCGGTGGTCGTGTCCTGATCGGCGATGCGCCTGAGGACCAGGGGCACCCCCAGCCGGTGGGTGAGCCGGTCGGCGCTCTCCAGGAGAATCCGGGCGCTGGCGGTCCCCACCGTTCCCAGCCCGATCAGTCCCAGGCCGATGCTGTCCCGTTCCGGGTGACCCATGGCGACCTCCCCGGTGGCGCGGACCTAGTCCGCCTGCAGGAAACGACGTATCCCCCGGATGGCCTGATTGATCCGATCCTTGTTCTCGACCAGGGCGAAACGGACGTATTCATCGCCGTACTCGCCAAAGCCCCGTCCCGGGCTGACGGCCACCTTGCCGTGGGAGATGAGCTTCTTGGTGAACTCGACCGAGCCCATCTCCCGGAAGCGTTCGGGGATCTTGCTCCAGACGAACATCGTCCCCCGGGGGGAATCGGTCGGCCAGCCGGCCCGGTTCAGTCCGGTGACCAGGGTGTCCCGGCGCTGGCGGTATTCCTCGACGATCTCCTTGACGCAGTCGTCCGGACCGTTGAGGGCGATGATCCCGGCGATCTGGATCGGCTGGAACACCCCGTAGTCCAGGTAGGACTTGAGCCGGGTCAGGGCGGCGATGATCTCGGCGTTGCCCACGGCGAACCCCAGGCGCCAGCCGGGCATGGAGTAGCTCTTGGACATGGAGAACAGCTCGACGCCGACCTCCTTGGCCCCGGGGATCTCGAGGAAGGAGGGCGCCACGTACCCGTCGAAGCACAGGTCGGCGTAGGCGAAGTCGTGGACCACGGCCACCTCGTGCTCCTGGGCAAAGGCCACCAGCTTGACGAAGAACTCCCGCTCCACGCAGACGGTCGTCGGGTTGTGGGGGAACGAGACGATGATCATCCGCGGCGTGGGCCAGGTCTGCCGGAAGGCGGTTTTGAGGTTCTGGAAGAAGTCCGTGTCCGGGGTGAGGGGCACCGACCGCAGGTCCCCGCCGGCGATGACCACCGAGTAGGCGTGAATGGGGTAGGTCGGGCTGGGCACAAAGACCACGTCCCCGGGGCTGACCGTGGCCAGGACCAGGTGCGACAGACCCTCCTTGGCCCCGATGGTGGCCACGGTCTCGGTGTCCGGATCCAGGTCCACGTTATAACGGCGCTTGTACCAGTCGGTGATGGCCAGCCGGAGCTTGGTGATGCCCTTGGAGGCGCTGTAGCGGTGGTTGGGAGACTTCTGGGCGGCCTCGATCAGCTTGGCGACGATGTGGGGCGGCGTGGGCAGATCGGGATTGCCCATGCCCAGATCGATGATGTCCTCGCCCGCCCGCCGGGCCTCCATTTTCAGGGCGTTGACCTCGGCGAAGACATAGGGCGGCAGCCTCTTCATGCGGCGAAAATCAAGCATGGTCTCTCCGGACAGTGCAGGAAGTGATTAATATATGGCCGCCGCGTGCGGCTTGTCAATCCCTTGTTCAGGTGCGGCGCCGGCGCGGGGGGCGACCCATCCCGGCGGAGCGACTTGATTTTTGGCCGTAATCCGTCCACAATGGCCCAACTGCTGGTCATCCCACCTGGAGACGCCTGATGAGACGATGGAACGGTTGGGGCGACGACGCGGTGTCGTATCCGGTCCCCGAGTCGGTCCGGGGGGTGTTGACCGACCTGTTGGGCCCGGGCCGGCCGCCCCGGGACGCGACCCTGGACCAGGCCGCCGCGGCCGCGCCCCCCCCGCGATTGTCGGACAGCGACCTGATCGAGACCGACGCCCGCCAGCGGCTGACCCACGCCCTGGGCCAGAGCCTGCCCGACTGGGTGGCCCTGCGCTCGGGGAATGTGCCCGCCTTTCCCGACGGCGTGGCCCGGCCGCGTTCGGCGGCCGAGGTCGAATCCCTCCTGAAGCTGGCGGCCGAGGCCGACGCGGCGGTCATTCCCTACGGCGGCGGGACGAGCGTCGTCGGCCACCTGACCGTCACTGACCCGGATCGGCCGACCCTCAGCCTGGACCTTTCCCGGATGAACGGCCTGCTCGATCTGGACGCCGACGGGTCCACGGCCACCTTCGGGGCCGGGATCAGCGGGCCGGACCTGGAAGCGGCCCTGGCCCCCCACGGGTTCACCCTGGGCCACTATCCCCAGTCCTTCGAGTATTCGACCCTGGGGGGGTGGATCGCCAGCCGGTCCTCGGGGCAGTTCTCGCTGGGCTACGGCCGGATCGAGCAGTTGTTCGCCGGCGGCGAGGTGGTCACCCCGGCCGGCCGGCTCGAACTGCCCCCCCATCCGGCCTCGGCCGCCGGGCCCGATCTGAGGCAGATCGTCCTGGGCTCCGAGGGACGACTGGGCGTCATCACCCGGGCCACGGTTACAATAAACCCTCGGCCCGAGGCCGAGGTGTTCAAGGGGGTCTTTCTGCCCGACCCGGAGACGGCCGCGGCCGCGGTCCGCGCCCTGGCCCAGGCCCGGGTGCCTCTGACCATGATCCGCCTCAGTCTGCCCGCCGAGACCGAGACCAGCCTGACCCTGATCGGGGGCAAGGCGCGGTGGCTCAGGCGCTACCTGCGCCTACGCGGGCTGGGCCCGGAGATGTGCCTCCTGCTCTACGGCGCGGTGGGCGAGGCCCGCGTCGTCTCGCGGACCATGCGCCGGGCCGCGGCCGTCATCGGGCGATACAAAGGCGTGGGCGTCGGCCGGTCCCCGGGCCGGGAGTGGCTCAAGAACCGCTTCCGGGCGCCCTACCTCCGCAACTCGCTGTGGGAGCTGGGCTACGCCGTGGACACCCTGGAGACGGCCGTCCCCTGGGGTCGCCTCTTCGAGGCCGTGGCCGATGTCGAGGCCGCCCTGGCCGACGGCCTGGCCGAGGGAGGCGAGCGGGTCCACGTCTTCACCCACCTGTCCCACGTCTATCCCCACGGCACGAGCGTCTATACGACCTACCTCTTCCGGCTGGCCGACGACCCGGCCGAGACCGTGGCCCGCTGGCAGGGGCTCAAGGCCGCGGCCAGCCAGGCCATCGTCCGCGTGGGCGGGACCATCAGCCATCAGCACGGCGTCGGCCTGGATCACCGGCCCTACCTGGCCGCCGAAAAGGGGGAGCTGGGTCTGGACCTGCTGCGGGCGGTCTTCAACCGGGCCGATCCGGCCGGCCTGATGAACCCGGGCAAGCTGGTCGAGTGATGACCGGGGCGGAAGGTTCCGACCGATCCGGGGCCTGGGCCGACCTGGCCCGGACGACCTGGGACGTGGTGGTCATCGGCGGCGGCGTCACCGGGGCGGGGGTGTTCGAGCTGGCCGCGCGGCGGGGCCTGTCCTGCCTGCTCCTGGAGCAGCACGATTTCGCCTCGGGGACCTCGAGCAAGAGCGGCAAGCTGGTCCACGGCGGGATCCGGTACCTCAAGCAGGGTCAGTTCCAGACGACCTGGCACTCGGTCCGGGCCCGAGAGCGTCTGCTCAGGCTGTATCCCCGGCTGATCGAGCCCCTGGGTTTCCTGTATCCCCTGCGCCGCGGCTCGCCCACGTCCCGGGTCCTGGCCAAGATCGGCCTGACCATCTACGACCTCATGGCCGGGCGGCGCGATCACCACTATTTGTCCCCGGACGAGGTCTTCCGGTCGTGGCCGCATCTGTCCCGGGAGGCGGCCCAAGGGGCCTATCTGTTTCACGACGCCCTGACCGACGACGCCCGGCTGGTGCTGCGGGTCATCCAGGCCGGGCGGCGCCTGGGGGGGACGGCCCGCAACTACACGGCCGCGGCCGATCTGTTGCGCACGGCCGACGGCCGGGTGAGGGGCGTGGCCGCCCGGGACGTGTCGAGCGGCCGGGAGGCCGAGATTTCTTCCCGGGTGGTCATCAGCGCCGCCGGGGCCTGGACGGACGAGGTCCGGGCCCGGCTCGGTCACCGGCCGCGTCTCCGGAAACTGCGGGGCAGTCACCTCGTCTTTCCGCGCGACAAGTTCCCGGTCCGGACCGCGGTCGGCCTGTCCGGCCCCGAGGACGGCCGGTCGATGTACGTCCTGCCCTGGGAAGGGGTGACCGTCATGGGGACCACGGACCTGGACCACGAGGCCTCCCTGGACCGGGAGCCGAGCATCACCCCGGCCGAGGGCGACTATTTGCTGACCACCATCAGGCACTGGTTCCCGGACCTGGACCTGAGCGAGTCGGACGTGACGGCCACCTTTGCCGGCATCCGGCCGGTGGTCGATACGGGCAAGGCCGATCCGTCCAAGGAGTCGCGGGAGCATGTGGTCTGGGCCGAGAAGCGCCTGGTGGCCGTGACCGGGGGCAAGCTGACCACCTTCGGCCTGCTGGCCGCGGACGCCCTGGCCGCGGCCGGACGCTGGCTGGACGGGGCCGGCGAGGCCCGAGTGCAGGAAGAGACGGCCCCCGGCCGGGACCAGCCCCTGGCCGACCTGGCCCCCGAGGCCTGGGACCGCCTGATCGGCCGCTACGGCCCAGCCGCCCGGGACCTGGCGGCCGCGCCCGGCGAGCTGACCGAGGTCCCCGGGACCGACGTCCTGTGGGCCGAGCTGTCCTGGGCCGCCGCCCAGGAGGACGTCCGCCACCTGGACGACCTGCTGCTGCGGCGGGTCCGTCTGGGCCTGCAACTGCCCGGGGGCGGGGCCGAGATCCTGGACCAGGTCCGAACCCTGATCGGTCCCCGACTCGATTGGGACGAGGATGGATGGCGGCGGGAGATCGAGCGCTATGACCGCCGCTGGCGTCGTCACTTCAGCCCGGAGTTGATCCGACCATGAGCGACAGGCAAATCGTTTTGGCCATCGATCTGGGCACCCAGAGCGTGGGGGCCTTTGCCTTTGATCTGCGGGGGCATCTGGTGGACGGGGCCCGGGTCAAGTACCCCAGGCCCTACGTCTCGCCCCGCCCCGGCTGGGCCGAACAGGACCCGGAGGTTTACTGGGACTGCCTGGGCCGGGCCAGCCGGGACCTGTGGGCCCAGGAGGTGGTCACCCCGGCCCAGATCGCGGCCGTGGCCGTGACCTCGCAGCGGAGCACGGTCATCAACCTGGACCACGAAGGCCGTCCCCTGCGGCCGGCCATGGTCTGGCTGGATCAGCGCCGGGCCGAAAAGCTGCCGCCCCTCCCCGGGTGGCTGCGGGCCCTGTTCGGCCTGGTCGGGGTGGGGGGGACCATCGCCTACCTTCAGGCCGAGGCCGAGATCAACTGGATCCAGGAGCATCAGCCCGACGTCTGGGAGGCCACGGACCAATATGTTTTTCTGTCAGGCTTCGTCAACCGGCGGCTGACCGGCCGGGCCGCGGACTCGACCGGTTGCACGGTCGGCTATGTCCCGTTCGATTACAAGAAGCACCAATGGCTGCCCGAGGGCAACTGGAAGTGGAAGGCGATCAGGGTCAAGCCCGGGACCCTGCCCGAACTTTTTCCGCCGGGCTCGACCCTGGGTCAGGTCACGGCCCAGGCCGCGACCCACACCGGCCTGCCCGCGGGCCTGCCGGTCATGGCCGGGGCCTCGGACAAGGCCTGCGAGGTCCTGGGGGTGGGCTGCCTGGATCTGCACCAGGCCTGCATCGGCTACGGCACCACGGCCACGATCAACGTCAACTCCAGGCGCTACATCGAGCCCATCCCCCTGTTTCCGCCCTATCCCTCGGCCCAGCCCGGGGCCTACAACCTCGAGGTCCAGATCTATCGCGGCTTCTGGATGGTGACCTGGTTCAAGGAGCAGTTCTGTCAACTGGAGGAGCAGCGGGCCCGGGAACTGGGCGTGGCCACCGAGGTCCTGCTGGACGAGCTGGCCGCCGAGGTGCCGCCCGGCTCGCTGGGGCTGACCCTCCAGCCCTACTGGTCCCCCGGGGTGAAGAACCCCGGCCCCGAGGCCAAGGGGGCGATCATCGGCTTCGGCGGGGCCCACCACAAACACCACCTCTACCGCAGCCTGCTCGAGGGCCTGGCCTACGGCCTGCGCCACGGCCGGGAGCGGATCGAGCGCAAGACCAGGACGAAGATCTCGGAACTGTACCTGTGCGGCGGCGGGTCCAAGAGCGATCTGGTGATGCAGATCACCGCCGAGGTGTTCAACCTGCCGACCATCCGGCCGGCGGTCCACGAGGCCTCGGCCCTGGGCGCGGCCATGCTCGCCGCGTCAGGGGTCGGACTCCATCCCGACGTCGAGGCGGCGGTGGCGGCCATGGCCCGAACCTCTCAAAAATTCGAGCCCGATACGAAAAACGCGGCCGTTTACGACCAGTTGTACGCCCGGGTTTACCGGAAGATGTACCCCCGCCTCAGGCCCCTGTACCGGCAGATCATGGACATCACCGGCTACCCCGAGACGCCGGGCGGACGTCAGCCATGACCGATCTAAATCTGATCGCCTGTTGCGGTCTTTACTGCAAAGACTGCCTCAGATTCAGGAGTCGGGCCGCGGCCCTGGCCCGTGACCTGAGGGCCGAACTGGCCCGGGTCGATTTCGACGGGTACGTCCGGGTCAAGGAGACGGTCGCCCCCGAGTTCAGGGATTACTCCGCTTTTCAGAGGGTGCTCCAGGCCGTCATTGACCTGGATTGTCCCTCGGGCTGCCGGGCAGAAGGCTGTCCCGGCCTTGACTGCCGGATTCGCAGGTGCTGTCTGGACCGGGGCCTGACCGGCTGCTGGGAGTGCGACGCCCTGGACGAGTGCCCTGAATTCGACTTCCTGACCCCATTCCACGGCGACGTCAAAGGGAATAATCTGCGCCGTCTCAGGGACCTGGGGCCCAGTCGGTGGCTCGAAAGCCGGCCGCCCTTTTACCCCTGGTCCGAGTAAGCCGGCCCCGCCTCGTTTCGGCCTGACCCCGGGGTCTTGGCCGGGTCCCGCCAACAGTTTGCCACTGCATTTCCGGCGCCCACGGCCTCTCCATACCGAGGAAATAGGACTTCCTTCAGACCGAAAATGATGGTAATTATAATAGATTAAATGACTCGTCAGCGCACTCAGGGGGTAGCGATGACCATCGGCAAGAAACTCAACTTCTTCATGGTCGGACTCATCGTCAGTGCCATTGTAATTCTGAGTATCGTATTCATCATCCAGATCAATTCCTATGCCCGCCGCGAGATCGTCCTGTACCGTCAGCAGGCCCTGGCCGCGGAGAAACAGAAACTGAAAAATCTGGTCCAGGTGGCCTACCAGGCCCTGGACGATTTCTACCGGCGCTCCACGGACAAGAAACTCATCGCCCAACAGTACCGGCGGCGGATGAAGAACGTGGTGGACGTGGCCTACTCGCTGATAGCGACGGCCCATGAGGCGCTGGGGCCGTGGGCCGGGCAGGCGGCCCAAATGGAGGCGGTCAAGAAGGCCGCCGGAGAAGTGCGAGGGATCAATCCGTTGCGGGTCGATCCGGCCAAAATCGCCGCCGGTCAGGCGGTTCGCCGGAAAAAACTCCGCGAGGCCGCCCTGAAGAAGATGATTCTGGCCCTGATCAAGGGCCTGCGTTACGGACCGGAGGCCAAGGACTACTTCTGGATCAACGATATGCATCCCCGGATGGTGATGCATCCCTACAAGCCCAAGCTCGACGGGCAAGACCTGAGCAATTTCAAGGACCCCCTTGGCAAGCGTCTGTTCGTGGAGATGGTCAAGGTCGTCAAAAAGTCTGGCCAGGGCTTCGTGGACTACTACTGGCCCAAATACGGGGCCAAGAAGCCGGTACCCAAGATTTCGTTCGTCAAGCTGTTCAAGCCCTTTCAGTGGATCGTCGGCTCCGGGGTGTACCTCGAGGACGTGACCCGGCAGAACCAGGCCCGGGCCCTGGAGATCCTGAAAAATCTCAAGTACAACCAAAAGGACTACTTCTGGGTCAACGACCTGCACCCCCGGATGGTGATGCATCCTTACAAGCCACAACTCGACGGGCAGGACCTGACCGACTTCAAGGACCCGCGGGGCAAGCGTCTGTTCGTGGAGATGGTCAAGGTCTGTCGGGCCAAGGGCGAGGGGTTTGTGGGCTATCTGTGGCCCAAGTACGGGGCCAAGAAGCCGGTGCCCAAGATTTCGTTCGTCAAGCTGTTCAAACCCTGGGGCTGGATCATCGGCACCGGCCTCTACCTGGACCATATCGACGCCCTGGTGGCCCGGAAGCGGGCCGAACTGAACCGTCAGATCACCGGGGTGATCATCGCCATCATCGTGGTCGGCTTGATCATGATCGGGCTGGCCTTGGCTGGCAGTCTGCCCTTCTCCCGGTCCATTGTCCGGCCGGTGCGGCGGATCGTCGCCGCCTCCGAGGCCATGGCCGGAGGTGACCTGAGCGCCCGGATCGACCACCAGTCCAGAGACGAGATCGGCCAACTGGCCGAAGGCCTCCGGCAGATGCTGACCGGGGTCATCGGCGAGGGCGAGTCGATCAAGCGGGGCATCGCCGTTCCGTTCTGGACGGCCGACGGCGAACTGAGGCTGACCTTTGTCAACGAGGCCTTTCGTCCGGCGGTCGAGGCCATGTCCGGCCAGCCCCTGGATCAGGTCCTGGGGCGGATGACCGTCAAGGAGGTAATGGGCGATACCAGCCAGGGGATGGCGGCCGCCAGTCTGAAGGAGGGCGCGGTCCGGACCGAGGAAGTCTCCTTCAAGAGCGGCGGCCGGGAGGTCACCATTCTGGTCACCACGGCGCCGCTGCGGGACCTGGACGGCCGCGTCACGGGAGTGATGGGCATCGAGGTGGACATCAGTGAGCAGAAAGGTCAACAGGCCCAGATCGCCCGGCAGCAGCAAGACCTGCTGGCCGTGGCCGAGGAGGTGACCCGCCTGGCCGAGCAGCTGGCCTCGGCGGCGTCCCAGATTTCGGCCAGCACCGAGCAGATGAGTTCGAGCGCCGAGGAGCAGAGTTCCCAGGCCACCTCGGTGGCCACGACCACCGAGGAGATGAGCGCCACGATCCACGAGGGGGCGCAGAACGCGGCCAAGGGGGCCGAGGAGGCCTCCCAGGCCGGGGAGGTGGCCCGGCAAGGCGGGGAGCTGGTGGAACGGACGGTGGGGGTGATCAGCGAGATCAGCCGCAACACCGGCCAGGTGAGCCAGACGGTGGCCGAGCTGGCCCAGCGGGCCGGCGAGGTCAACGCCGTGGTGGAGATGATCGAGGACATCGCCGACCAGACCAATCTGCTGGCCCTGAACGCGGCCATCGAGGCGGCCCGGGCCGGCGAGGCGGGCCGGGGTTTCGCCGTGGTGGCCGACGAGGTGCGCAAGCTGGCCGAAAAGACCATGGGGGCCACCAAGGAGGTGGGCCAGACCATCTCGGCCATCCAGTCGTCCACCCAGGAGGCGGTCAGCCGGATGGAGGATTCCAACCGGATCGTCCAGAACGGCGTGGACCTGGCCGGCCAGGCCGGGGAAAAGCTGCAGCACATCGTGGAGGCCTCGGTCCGGGTGGCCGAGGTGGTGACCCAGATCGCCACGGCGGCCGAGGAGCAGTCGGCGGCCAACGAGGGGATCAGCCGGAACGTGGAGGCGATCGCCCTGGCGGCCAAGGACACGGCCCAGGCCGTGGGGGAGACGGCCCGTTCGGCGGCCGACCTGTCGGACCTGGCCGCCCGCCTCTCGGAAGTCGTGGCCCGGTTCAAGACCTGAGCCACTGGTTTGGGGCCCATGGTCTGGTAAGCTTGAGACCAGGACCCCAACCCCAGTTCGAGAGGAGGATGACCGACATGGCCGCCATTGACGAGAAAGTCCTGCAAACGGTGAACAAGCCGGGCCGGCTGAGCGTCCTGGCCACGGCGGACAAATCGGGCCGCCCCAACGTGGCCTATTTCGGCAGCCCGGTGCTCAACCCGGACGGAACCCTGGTCATGGGCCTGGGCGAAAACCGGAGTCTAAAAAACCTGGAGGAAAATCCCCACGCGGCCTACTTCACCGTGGAGACGTCCCCAGTGTCGCTGCAGACCCCGGGTTGGCGGCTGTATCTGACGGTCAAGGAGATCCAACGGCAGGGGCCGGTGCTGGACGGGGTCAAAAAGGCGATCGGCGACGCCGCCGGCGAGGCGGCCGCGGCGATGATCGTCGCCGGGGTGGTCCTGACGGTGGACGAGGTCCGGCCCCTGGTGGACCTGGGCTGAGCCCGGCCCTGGTGACGTTCGGACCGCGTCCGGGCGGGAGGCGGCGGACCGGCTCCGCCTCCCGCAGGGCGGCGAGCAGGCCTGACGCCCCGCACTGACGCGGGGCATCAGGTCAGAGGTTCCCCCGGGGAGGCGGGATCCGATCCCTTACCAGTCGTATTCCTCGCGCTCGATGATCGTGGCCACGCCCTGGCCGCCGCCGACGCAGGCGTTGGCGCAGCCGTAGCGGGCCCCCTCCTGATTCAGGATCCGGGCCAGGGTGCCCACCAGGCGGGCCCCCGTCGCCCCCAGGGGGTGGCCCAGGGCCGTGCCGCCGCCGTGGACGTTGACCCGCTCCGGATCGAGGCCCAGCTGCTTGATGCAGTTCAGGGCGACGATGCAGAAGGCCTCGTTGATCTCCCAGTAATCGATGTCCGACGCTTTGAGGCCCGCCGCCTTGAGGGCCCGTTGGCTGGCCGGCACCGGTCCGTGGCCCATGATCGTCGGGTCCACCCCGGCGAAGCCGATGGACCGGATCGTGGCCAGGGGCTTGATCCCCTTCTCCCGGGCCTTGTCCTTGGAGATGAGCATCATCGAGGTCGCCGCGGCGTTCAGGGGCGACGAGTTGCCGGCGGTGATCACGCCGCCCTTCTTCTTGAAGACCGGCTGCAGTTCGGCCAGGCCCTCGAGGGTGGTGTCGGCCCGGACGGCCTGATCGGTCTTGACCGTCAGGGTCGAGCCGTCGGCCTGGGGGGCGTCGATGGGCAGGATCTCGTCGTCAAAGTAGCCGGCGGCCTGGGCCTCGGCGGCCAGGCGATGGGACCGTTCGGCCCATTTGTCCATGTCCTCCCGGGTGAAGTCGTTCTGGGCAAACAGCTTCTCCGCGGTCAGGCCCATGTTGGTGGTGGTCATCATGTCCCAGTGCGCATATTCGGGCCCGGTGAACAGGGTCAGGTTGGGGGCGACCAGGCCCCGGTCCCGGGTCTCGGCGCCCATGGGCACTCGGGTCATGTGCTCCATGCCGCCGATCATGACCACGTCGGCGAACCCCTGGGTGATCTCCATGAACCCGACGTGGATGCCGGCCATGGCCGAGCCGCACTGCTGATCCACGAACTTGGCGGCGATGGTCTCGGGCAGGTTGGCCAGGAAGATCGGGTTCCGTCCGCCGTAGGTCCATTGCTCGCCCACGGCCGTGGCGCAGCCGACGATGAAGTCCTCGATCTCCTCGGCCGCAACCCCGCTCCGCTTGATCAGTTCGGGCAGCAGCTTGCCCAAGAGCTCGTCCGACCGCATCCGGCAGAACCAGTCCCGGGCCGGGTCCCGGGGCCGGGAGCGGGATTGGGCCGTCCGCAGATATCCGGCGATGACCACTTCTCTCATGATTTAACCTCCTCGGATGATCGCCAAGTCAATTCAACGTCAGATGGTTTGATGACCGGGCCCTCAGGAGGCCCGAAAAAAGGCCTCGTCAAACTCGGGCCGGTCCTGATACCGGGCCATGAAAAAGCCGGGCGCCTTGTCCAGGTTCTCGAAGATGGCCCGGTTGACCTCGATGCCGGCCTCGTGCAGGGCGTCCACCACCTTCATCGGATCGGGCGGACAGCCCTTGACGGGGATCACGTGTTGGATGTCGGGGTTATCCTTGTGGGCCTGGTAGATGCACTTGCCCAGCAGGATGGTGTGCTTCTTGCCCGGTGTCGGGGGCATGAACTTGCCGGTCAGGATCTCGACGTCGTCAAAGGGCTGGCCCTGCCAGGCCATCATGATCGCCGATAGGACGACGCCGTTGATCCCCGAGCAGTAGGTGCACATGGACAGGTCATACTTGCGGTACGAGACCCCGGTGACGCCTCGCTTGGCCATGGGCAGGGGCAGTGAGCCGTCCTCGGCGTACGGAAAGTCCCACTCCATGTGGCCCGCCACGTCTTCGATCCGCTGGCCGACCACCTCGACGTCGGACAAATCATGAGGCCGGCCCCGGTTCCGGGCGGCGTGGACCAGGTGGGGCACCTCCTGACCGTCGAAGCCCATCACCCGGGCCCCGACCAGATCGGCCGCCAGCGGGTCGGCCGAGGCGATCAGCAGATCGGTCCGCCGCAGTGTCCCGTCAAAGGCCGGGCCCCGCTCGTTGGAGTAGATGCCGTCGATCAGGACCATCATCGGCGGCATCTTGTCGGCCAGCCGGGCGACGTGGAAGTGCAGGTCGCGCACGGGGTCGGCGCTGTGACAGCGCTTGCGGGACTTGAGGTCGATGGTGCCCTTGAGATTCTTGATCCCCAGGCTGACCATGGTCTGGGCGTGGGTCTTCATCACCGGCACGTCAACCACGAAGTCGCTGTCCAGGATGTCCTGGTTGATATTGAGCTCGACGCCGTCGCCCAGATCGACCTTGCGGAAGGGCCGCTCAAAGACGTTGATCACCTTGACGCCGTAGCGCCGCTTCAGCTCGTTGTAGCCCAGGGTCTCGAAGGCGTGGGTCGGCGTCTCGGTGTCCTTGGGGTCGCGGGTGACGATCCCCTCGCCGATGGTCAGGTCGTTTACGCCCTTGTCCTTGAGCAGCTTGAGCACGTCCTCGATCACCCGGGTGGTGGTGATCACCCCCCACTTGGGGAAGGGGACCGATTTGGTCCAGAAGACGATGTTGGGCTTGATGAACACCCGGTCCCCGGGCTTCACGCCGGCCAGGCCGTCGCACAGGTTTACCGCCCGGGCCACGGACTCGCCCGGTTCTTCGTAACGAACGATCGAGACGACATGCTGGTTCAAGATCGACTCCTTTGACCCGGGGCCGTCAGTCCGTAAACAGGGACGACGGGAGGTCCACGGTCAGACCGTCGGTTTCCTTGAGCCGGGCGGCCAGTCCCAGGGACTTGGGCAGTTCGTAGTGGAAGAAGTACCGCATCGTCACCAGCTTGCCCTGGTAAAAGGCGGCGTCCTCGCCGGTCGCCCCGGCGGCCAGGCCCCGGCGGGCGGCCAGGCCCTGCTCGAGCCACTGCCAGGCCACGGCCACGACCCCGAACAGATCGAGATAGAGCGTCGAGTCGGCCAGGAAGCGCTCGACCTCGCCCGTCTGGGCGATCCCGGTCAGGTGGCGGGTGATCTCGCCCAGCCGGTCCACCGCCTCCTCGAGCCGACCGGCGTAAGGGGCCAGCTCCGAGTCCGACCCGGCGGCCTGAATCGTCCGGGACAGCTCCTCCAGGAACAGGAACATGGCCCGGCCGCCGTGCCTGATCACTTTGCGGCCCAGCAGGTCCAGGCCCTGGATGCCGGTCGTGCCCTCGTGGATGGGGTGGATCCGAACGTCGCGATAGTGCTGCTCCAGGGGGAACTCGTCGCAGTAGCCGTACCCGCCCAGGATCTGGAGCCCGGCGCTGACCGACAGCAATCCCATCTCGCTGGGATAACTCTTGGCCACCGGGGTCAGGAGGTCCAGGAGCAGGGCGTTGCGTTCCCGGTCTTCCTCAGGGCCGTGGTGGCTCAGGTCCTCGTACAGACCGCACTGAAAGAGCAGGGACAGGGAGCCGTCGATCACCGCCCGCTGAAAGAGGAGCATCCGCCTGACGTCGGAGTGCTCGATGATGGGAATCGGCGGCCGGGTCGGATCCTTGTCGGTCAGGCGCCGGCCCTGGGGCCGCTCCCGGGCGTAGTCCAGGGAGGCGTAATAGGCCGCCGAGGCGATGGCCGCCGCGGCCATGCCCACATCGACCCGGGCCGAGTTCATCATCTGGAACATGTAGCGCAGGCCCTGGTGAGGCTCGCCCACCAGCCAGCCCCGGCAGTCGTTGTTTTCGCCCAGGGCCAGTTGATTGATCGGACAGCCCCGGTAACCCAGCTTGTGGTAGAGCCCGGCCACGGCCACGTCGTTGGACACCAGGTCGCCGCCGGCCTCGGGCCGGAACTTGGGGACGACCATCAGGGAGATGCCCTTGACCCCGGGCGGCGCCCCGTCGATCTTGACCAGCATCAGGTGGATGATGTTGTCGGCCCCGTCGTGATCGCTGGCCGAGATGAAGATCTTCTGGCCGCTGATCCGATAAAAACCCTGGTCGGTGGGCACGGCCCGGGTGGTGATGTCGGCCAGGGAACTGCCGGCCTGGGGCTCGGTCAGGGCCATGGTCCCCTGCCACCGGCCCTCGAGCATGGCCGGCACAAAGGTCTCGATCAGCTCGGGCGACCCGAAGGTGGTGATCAGGGCCGCCGCGCCGGCGGTCAGCATCGGATAGACGCTGGCCGAGTAGTTGGCCGCGGCGAAGATCAGCCGAAAGGCCAGGGAGACGGTCACCGGCAGTTGCTGGCCGCCCAGGTCATAGGGGAAGGGGGCCCCGATCCAGCCGCCCTGGCCGCACTCGGTCATGAAGGTCCGGACCGAGGGGTGAACGATCACCCGGCCGTCCTCGAACCGGGGCGCCTCCCGGTCCATCTCGGCGAACCAGGGCTGGAGCAGGTCCCGGCCCATCTTCATCGCCGTGTCCACCACCAGGTCGAACGATTCCCGGTCGTGGTCCTCGAAGAAGGGGTTTTGGGTCAGGCCCACCGTGTCGTGGACCTCGTGGAGCAGGAACGAGATGTTGCGCCGGCTGACGAATTTCGAAGGCATGGTCTCAGGCCTGGTAGAAGGTCCGGCCCTGGGCGGCCATGTCGGTCAGCAGTTGGGCCGGCTGGAACCGGGGACCGTAGCGCTTCTCCAGTTCGGTCAGCTTGTCCACGACGTTGTTGAGACCCCACTTATCGGCGTAGCGCAGGATGCCGCCCCGGAAGGGCGGGAAGCCGGTGCCGTAGATCATGGCCAGGTCCATGTCCAGGGGCCGGTCGCAGATGCCCTCCTGGATCATGTAGGCCGCCTCGTTGATGGCGCAGGCCAGCATCACTTCGATGATCTCCTGCTCCGAGAGCTTCCGGGGCGTAACGCCGTTGTCGGCCCAGTACTTGGCCACCACCTCGGCGATCCGGGGGTTGGGCACCGGCTTCTTGGGGTCGGTGTAGTCGAAGTAGCCCCGGCCGGTCTTGCGGCCGTAATCGCCCAGGTTATAGATGGCCTCGGTCAGGGGATGGACCCGGTAGCGCTCGCCCATGATCCGCTCGAAGGTCCGGTTGACGTGATAGTTGATGTCGATCCCGGTCAGATCGGCCAGGGTGGCCGGGCCCATGGGCATGCCGAACTCGATCATGGCCTTCTCGATCTGGGTCCCCTCCACGCCGTCGGCCACCAGGAAGACCGAGCCGCCCATCAGTCCCCCCAGCTGCCGCGAGACGTAGAACCCGGGACCGTCGTTGACCACGATCGGGATTTTTCGTATCGCCCGGCCGAAGGCGACCGAGGTGGCCAGGGTCTGATCCGAGGTCTTTTTCCCGCAGATGACCTCCAACAGCTGCATCCGGTGGGCCGGGTTGAAGAAGTGGAGGCCGATCATCCGGCTCGGGTCACTAAGGACCGAGGCCATCTCGGTGATGGGCAGGGCCGAGGTGTTGGTGGCGAAGATGACATCCGGCCGGCAGATGCCCTCCAGCTTCTTCCAGATGTCCTGCTTGACCTCCATGTCCTCGAGCACGGCCTCGATGACCAGGTCCGCGCCGGCGCAGTCGGCCAGGTCGGTGGTGGTCGTCAGCCGCTCGTCGATCATCCGGTCCAGGTCGGCCGGCTTCATCTTTTTCTTCTTGATGGGGTAGTCGAAGGTTTTCCGGACGGCCGCCACGCCCTTGTCCAGGGCGGCGTCGTTGATGTCCCACAGGACGGCCGAAAAGCCGTTGGCCAGGAGCAGGTTGACGATGCCCGAGCCCATGACCCCGCCGCCGAGCATGGCCACCGTCTTGATCGGGGCCGGCTCGAGGCCCTTGATCCGGGGCAGCCGGCCGGCGGCCCGGGTGCCCAGGAAGATGTTGATCAGGTTCCGGCAGACGTCGGTCACGGCGCAGTCGGCGAAGTACTCGACCTCGCGCTCGATGTCGGCCTCGATGTCGAAGCTCAGGCCGTGGTCGATGGCGTCGATGGCCTTGTAGGGGGCGGGGTAATTGTTCTTGACCTGCTGAAAGGTCATGAACCGGGCGCCGTTGCAGACGTAGGTCTTTTCGGCGGCGCTGGGCAGGCGGGTGAACCGGTTGCGGGTCCGCCGGGCGTCGAGGTTGATCTGGCCCGAGGTGAAGCGCCGGGCCGCCTTGACGGCCTGGTCCACCAGTTGATCGGCCGGCGCCACCTCGTCGATCAGGCCCCGGGACAGGGCCGCCTCGGACTTGATCGGCCGGCCGACGGTGATCATCTCTATGGCGTTGGGCAGTCCGATCAACCGGGGCAGGCGCTGGGTGCCGCCGGCGCCGGGGATCAGGCCGATCTGGACCTCGGGCTGGCCCAGGTTCAGACCCGGGGCGGCCAGGCGGTAGTGGCAGGCCATGGCGAACTCCAGGCCGCCGCCCAGGCAGTTGCCGTTGATGGCGCAGACGATCGGTTTGGGTCCGGCCTCGAGCTGGTTCATGGCCCGGGCGAAGATCCCGGCCCTCTCCTTGATCAGGTCCCGGTCGGTGATCTTTTGGAGCTGGGTGATGTCCGCCCCGGCGATGAAGTTCTTGCCGGTGCCCGTGACCACGATGGCCTTGACTGCGTCGTCCTCAAAGGCCGTCAGCAGGGTTTCGAGCAGGGCCCGGGCAAAGTAGTCGGTCAACTGGTTGACCGGCGGGTTGTCGAGGGTCACAACGGCCACGCCGTCTCGTTGTTCAACCTTTACCGTCTTGGTGTTCGTGCTCACAGGTCTCGCCTCCCCGCAGGTTCTGTCTCCATGGTCGGTCGCCGGGCGGGCCCTCGGGGTCCGGTGAGGCCAGTCCCCGGCCGGGTCCGGGTCGTGGTCCGCGCCGGGCGGTCGTGGCCGCCGGCCCTTGCCCCCGGTGTTTGGAGCGTTCGTCAGATTTGGTCCTTGTAATCCTGCAAACAGCCCAAGGAATACCGGGTCCGTGCTATGCATACTATTAATATTTTGATTAGTCAATAGGCCGCTTCGTAATTTGGCGCGAAAATCAGAGTCGGACTATATTTAACTTGACAGGAACAAACCTCGACTATAAAATCCAGACACGAAACCGGGGGCGGTCCCCGGTGGTTGTTTGGGAGAAGATCGCTTTGGCCTCACCACCCAAAAGCAAGGCCCGCAAGGACCGGATCATCGAGGCCGCCACCCGCATCTTCGCCCACAAGGGCTTCCAGGACGCCACCATCTCCGAGATCGCCCAGGAGGCCCAGGTCTCCGAGGCGACCATCTACGATTATTTCCAGACCAAGGAAGGCCTCCTCTTCGCCATTCCCCTCGAGGTCACCAAGCGCCTGAACCGGTGGGCCGGGGCCCACCTCCGGCTGATCAGCGGTACGGCCAACCGCCTCCGGGCGACCGTTTACCTCTACCTCGACCTCTACGAGAAAAACCCCGATTACGCGGCCGTGGCCCTGCTCATCCTCAAGCCCAACTCCCGATTTCGGGAGACCGAGGGCTATCGCTTGATCCGGGAGGGATTTCGGAGCACCAGCAAGACCATCAAGGAGGGCATCGCCTCGGGCGAACTCCGATCCGACCTGGATCCGTATATCATCCGGTCGGTGATCATGGGTGCCGTGGACCACGTCACCACCAACTGGCTGATGGGGGGCCGCCAGGGCCTGATCACCGACCTGGTGGACCCGCTGATCAGCGCGGTGCTGGAGGGCATCCTGCCCCCGGCCACCAGCGGCTCGGGGACGACACGGACCCGGTGGAACGATTGGAAGGGCATTCGGGAGGGCAAGCCCCAGGCCGGTTGACGGCCGCCCGCCCGCACTGACCATGTCCGGCGGTTGGCCCGACCGCCGGATACGGCGAGACCGCGGGCCAGGGGCGGGCTTTGTCCCGGACGCCTTCCGTCCGATCAGGGGCGGCGACCCAACTCGCCATGGCCCGTGGGGGACGGGGGATGAAATATCGATCAAGGAGGGACAGCCTATGAAACGGAGGGGATTTGTGTCGTTGCTGGTCGCCGCGGCCATGGTTCTGACCGCCCTGTGCGGCTCGGCCCTGGCGGCCAACTACATCAAGATCGGTGTCCTGGGGCCGATGGCCTTTGTCCAGGGCAAGGGCCACTGGAACGGCGCCTTGATGGCCCGCGACCGGATCAACAAAATGGGCGGCATCAAGGTCGGCAAGAAACGCTACTTGATCAAACTGGTCAAGGTGGACACCAATGAGTTCATCAGCGTCTCCGACGCCACCAACGCCGTGCAGCGGGCCATCTCCCGGGACAAGGTCAACTTCCTGGTCGGGGGCTTCCGGTCCGAGGCGGTCCTGGTGATGCAGGACATCGCCATGGACCACAAGATAATCTTCATGGGCTGCGGCGCGGCCCACCCCCTGCTCTGTACCCGGGTGGCCAAGAACTACAAGCGCTACAAGTACTGGTTCCGGGTGACGCCCGTCAACTCCCGCTTCCTGGGCAAGGTGGACTTCATCCTGCTGGCCACGGTCGCCGGCATGATGCGCCACATCCTGGGCCTGAAGGTGGTCAACGTGGCCGTGGTCGCCGAGAAAGCCGTCTGGGCTGACCCCATCGTCCACGCCGCCAAGAAGATCCTGCCCAAGCTGGGGATGAAAATCGTCGGCGTCTGGCGACCGTCACCGGTGGCCAAGGACGTCACGGCCGAGCTGACGGCCATGAAGCAGGCCAAGGCCCAGATCATCTTCACCACCTTCTCCTCGTCGGTGGGGATCACCTTCGCCCGGCAGTGGGGCGAGCTCAAGATTCCGGCGGCGTGCGTGGGGATCAACGTCGAGGCCCAGAAGGACGGCTTCTGGAAGGCCACCCAGGGCAAGGGCAACTACAGCATGACCCTGAACACCTACGCCCGGGGGGTGGAGGAAACCTCCCAGACCCTCCCGTTCGTGAACGGGTACGTCAAGCGGTTCGGCGAGACGCCGGCCTACACCGCCGACACCCGGACGGCCATCCTGATCCTGGCCCAGGCCATCACCCGGGCCGGGTCGCTCAACCCGGACAAGGTCGTGGCCCAGCTGGAGAAGACCAGATACATCGGTCCCGCCGGCACGCTGGTCTTCGACAAGACCCACGACGTGGTCTGGGGGCCCGGCTATGTGACCTCCATGGGCACCCAGTGGCAGAACGGGCACAACAAGTGCGTCTGGCCCTACAAGTGGAAGTTCGCCCCTGGAAAGACGTTGACCTACAAGGGCTGCGTGCCTTACAAGCTGCCGCCCTGGGTGATCTCGTACTGGAAGAGCCACAAGTAGAAGTCTCCTGGAGGAGCGGGTCCGCCGGCGGTGGGCCCGCTCCTGGCTATATCTGAAACCTGGCGCGTCCCGGGCCGGGCCCCGATCGAGAGGTCGGCCGGCTTGGCGCGGGAGAACTATATCGCCGCTGAAACGAGGTCAAGCGGATGACCCTGCAGAGCCTATTGAACATCATCGTCAGCGGCCTGATCAACGGCAGCATCTACGCCCTGCTGGCCATCGCCTTTTCCCTGATCCTGGGCGTGGCTCGGATCGTGAACATCGCCCACACCGCCTTTTACATGCTGGCTGCCTATTTCATTTTCGTCGGCCTGCAGTACCTCCACCTGCCGGTCCTGGTGTCCATGATCCTGGCCGTGCCGGCCACGGTCCTGCTGGGCCTGATCGCCTACCGGCTGTTCATCAAGCCCATCCAGGAGCACGAGGCCACGGTCCTGATCGCGACCATCGCCCTGGCCATGGTCATCCAGGAGATCATGCTGGGGATCTTTGGCGGCAGTTTTCGGGGTTTGCCCAACCTCATTTCGGGATACATCTCCCTGGGCGGCTTCCGGGTCACCAACCAGCAGCTTTTGACCGTGGCCGTGGCCCTGGTCACCCTGGTCGTCACCTGGACCTTCCTGATGAAGACCCGGATGGGCCTGGCCGTCCGGTCCACGGCCCAGGACCGGGAGATCGCCAACCTGATGGGCATGAACGTCACCCGGGTGGCGATGTGGACCATGGCCGTATCCGTGGGCCTGGCCGCCGTGGCCGGGGCCATCGTCGCCCCCTTACGGATCCTCGATCCCACCATGTGGATGCATCCCCTGATCATGATGCTGGCCATCGTCGTCCTGGGGGGGCTGGGCAGCGTCCTGGGCAGCTTCGTCGGGGCCTACATTATGTCCTTCACCGAGTCCATCGTGGTGGTGCTGATGCCCGGGGGGGCCTATCTCAAGGACTCCATCGCCTTGTCGATCATGATTCTGGTGCTGGTCATCCGTCCCGAAGGTCTCTTCGGCGTCAAGTTCGAGGAAGAGAGGTGACATGAGAGCCCTAACCACCTATCCCCGCCGGGCCTACACCCTGTTTCGGACCGAGGTCCTGGTCCTGCCCAGCCGCATCGCGGTCCTGCTGTTCGTCGTGGCGCTGCTGGTCTTTCCCCTGTTGACCCGCGATTATTTCGTGCTGCGGATCGTGGCCATGACCAGCATCTACGCCATCTTCGCCGCCAGCTGGGACCTGCTGTCCGGCTTTACCGGGCAGATGAATTTCGGACACGCCCTGTTCTTCGGCGTGTCGGCCTACGTCACGGTCCTGATCAACCTCTACCTCCGCCTGCCGCCGGTGCTGAGCATCCCCCTGGGGGCCCTGGCCGGGGTGATGTGCGGGTTGATCGTCGGCATTCCCTGTCTGAGGCTGCGGGGGGCCTACCTGGCCCTGACCACCCTGGCCTTTCCGATCATCCTCCTGGGCATCGTCTTTGCCATCCCCAATATCACCGGGGGCGAGCTGGGCGTGAGCCAAATCATCACGACCAGCGGCATGCATAAGGTGGCCCGCCTGTCCCCCAGCGTGGTGACCAATTACTACGTCTGCGTCCTGGCGTTGCTGGTCCTGGGCGGGGTGATGTGGAAGATCACCGACTCGAAGATCGGCGTCATCTTCCACGCCATCCGGGAGGACGAGCTGGCCGTCCGGGCCTCGGGCGTGAACACGGTCCGGTACAAGCTGCTGGCCTTTTGCCTGTCCGGCTTTTTCGCCGGGATCGCCGGCGGAATGTTAGCCCATGTCATGCGACTGGCCGGACCGGACAACCTGACGGTCGCCCGGTCCTTCGAGGTGATCATCTGGTCCGTGGTCGGCGGGATCGCCTCGATCTACGGTCCCATCGCGGGGGTCTTCTTGTTGTACTTCCCGTTGCAGTATTTCAACCTGCCCTCCGAGATCCGGATCCTGTCGTTTGCCCTCGTGGTCCTGTTGATCCTGTTGTTCATGCCCGAGGGATTCATCCCATTTATCCGGGACAAGATCGAGAAGATCTGTCCCCGGTGCAAGGTCCGCAACGTGGCCACCCGAAAGACGTGCCGCGTTTGCAATGCCAATCTCGAATAGGTTGGGATCATCAGTCATCAATCGGGAGGAATGATAGACATGGATAACAAGGCGGCCTATCTCGCCAAACCGTGGATCAAGTTTTACCCGGAGGGCGTCCCGGACCGGGTCGAGGTGCCGGAGGTGCCCATCCCGGTCCTGTTCGATCAGGTGGTCGAGAAGTACGGCACCAAGACGGCCCTGATCTTCTACGGCAAGAAGATCACCTACCGCGACCTGGGCGACCAGATCGACCGCCTGGCTGCGGCCCTCAGTGACCTGGGGGTCAAGAAGGGCGACAAGGTGGCCCTGTTCCTGCTCAACTCGCCCCAGTACGTCATCGCCTACATGGCCGTCCTCAAGAACGGGGCGGTGGTCACCCCGGTCAGCCCGGTCTATACCAGCCAGGAGGTCAAGCATCAACTGACCGACAGCGGGGCCAAGACGGTCATTTGCCAGGACGTCCTGCTGGACAAGGTCGAGCAGACCGACGTCGAGCTCGACAACATAATCCTGACCGGGATCGGCGAGTACCTGCCCAAGCTCAAGAAGATGGCCGCCAAGAGCGCCCTGGCCAAGCACTTCGGCGCCCAGGTCCCCTCGGAAAAGGAGATCAGGGCCGCCGGCTACCACCTCTTCCAGGACCTGATCAAGAGTCACCAGCCCGCCCCGCCCCGGGTGGAGATCGACCCCAGGACCGACCTGGCCGCCCTGCCCTACAGCGGCGGGACCACCGGCCTGCCCAAGGCGGCCATGCTGACCCATTACAACATGATCGCTTGCATGGAGCAGGCCATCGCCGGGTGGAAGCCGATCATCGATGAGGGCAAGGAGGTGATCACCGCCTTTCTGCCCTTCTTCCACATCTACGGCCAGGTGGTGGTCATGCTCACCGGGCTGGTGTACGGGTTCACCCTGATCCTGTTCACCACGCCCGACTGGGACGAGATCCTGGCCGCCGTGGAGCGCTACGGGGCCTCGTCGTTCTACGGCGTCCCGACCCTGTACGAGTTCCTCAAGGAATACGACAAGACCGACCGGGTCAACTGGAAGCGCCTCAAGCTCATCGTCTGCGGCGCGGACACCCTGCACGACACCACGGTCCGGGACTGGGAGCGGCGGACGGGGACGACCATCATGGAGGGCTACGGCATGACCGAGACCTCGGCCGTCAGCCACGCCAATCCCCTGGGGCGCCAGAAACCCGGCTCCTTCGGGATCCCCATTCCCAACGTCACCGCGGCGATCATCGACCACGACGGCACGGATTTCATGCCCGTGGGCGAGGTCGGCGAGCTGATCGTCAGCGGCCCCAACATCATGCAGGGCTACTGGCAGCGGCCCGAGGAGACCAAGGAGTCGCTGATCGAGCTCGAGGGCATGACCTGGCTGCGGACCGGGGACCTGGTCAGCATGGACGAGGAGGGCTACTTCCACTTCTTCGACCGGAAGCGGGACCTGATCAAGTACAAGGGCTACTCGGTCTTCGCCAAGCACGTCGAGGAGGTCCTTTACGCCCACCCCCAGGTCAAGGCGGCCGGGGTGGTGGGCGTGCCCGACCCGGCGGTGGGTCAGTTGATCAAGGCCTACGTGGTCCTCCAGGCCGAGGCCCGGGGCAAGGTCAGCGAGGAGGAGCTGATCAACTACTGCCGGGAAAAGCTGGCCCACTACAAGGTGCCCCAGATCATCGAGTTCCGGGGAGAGTTGCCCAAGACCGACGTGGGCAAGGTCTCCCGCCGCGAGCTTCGCGAGGAAGCCGAGGAGGACTAGCGTGGCCGCCAGCTTCTTGGAAATCAGCCATCTGACCAAGTCCTTCGGCGGCCTGGTGGCCGTCAACGACATCAACTTTGACATGGGCCGTCAGGAGATGATCGGCCTGATCGGTCCCAACGGCGCCGGCAAATCGACCCTGGTCCGGCTGGTCACCGGCATCCTCCGGCCCGATTCGGGCCGGGTGTCCTTTATGGGGAAGAACATCACTCGCAAGAAGACCTGGGACATCGTCAACCTGGGCGTGGCCTGCACCTTCCAGAACATGCGGCCCTTCCGGCGCCTGCCGATCATCGCCAACGTCATGGTCTCCTGCCTGTCTCCCCGGGGGATGAAGAGCGGCGAGTGGGTCAAGAAGGTCGAACAGAAGGCCATGGACGCCCTGGAATTCGCCGGCATCTCGGACATGGCCCTGGAGCGGGCCTCGACCCTGTCCCAGGGGGACCTCAAGCGCCTCGAGGTCGCCCGGGCCGTGGCCACCGACCCCGAACTCCTGCTCCTGGACGAGCCCTTCGGGGGCCTGTCCCCGGCCGAGACCGAGTTGATGGCCAAGTCCATCAAACGGCTGCACAAGGGCGGTCGCTTCGGGCGGCTGCACAGCGAGGGGCCGGCGATGATCATCATCGAGCACAAGCTCCAGCAGTTGATGAAGATCGTTGACCGGATCATCGTGCTCAACTTCGGCGAGGTCATCGCCGACGGCCCGCCCGACGAGGTCGTCAAGGACCCCAACGTCATCGCCGCCTACCTGGGCGAAGGAGAGGACTAGCCTTGCTGCTCGAGGTCAAGAATCTGTCGGTGGCCTATGACAAGGCCTTGTTGCTCAACGACATCTCGATGTCGGTTGGCGAGGGCGAGCTGGTGGCCCTGGTCGGTCCCAACGGGGCCGGCAAATCGACCCTGCTGAGGGCCATCACCGGCCTGGTGGCCTGGGACCGGGAGATCCTTCGGGGCACGGCCGGGGGCGAGGTGACCATCAAGGGCGAGGTCACCTTCGACGGCCGGCGGATCGAACGGATGCGGGCCCACGACATCGTCAAGCTGGGCCTGATCCATTGCCCGGAGCGGCGGCGGCCCTTCCGGGAGATGTCGGTCCTGGACAACCTGAAGGCCGGGGCCTACCTCTCCCGGGACAAGCACGGCTTCCAGGAGGACCTGGACAAGGTTTACGCCCTGTTCCCGGTGCTCGAGGGCCGGGCCGACCAGATCTCGGGGACCCTGTCGGGCGGCGAGCAGCAGATGCTGGCCGTGGGCCGGGCCCTGATGTCGAAGCCCAAGCTGCTGATGATCGACGAGCCGTCCACCGGCCTGGCGCCCATCCTGCGGCGCGAGGTGTTCAACAAGATCGGCGAGATTCGGAACCTGGGCCTGACGGTGCTGCTGGTGGAGCAGGAGGTCAGCACCGTGTTCAAGATGTCCACCCGCAACTACGTCCTCTCCTCCGGGGCGATCATCGCCCAGGGCGGGGCCGAGGAACTCCTGGCCGACGAGGTGCTCCGGCGGACCTATCTCGGGATGTGAGCCCTCCCTTCGGGCGGCACGGCCCCGGCCCGATCAGCCCAGGACCTCCCTGAAGGCCCGCAGGGCGTCGTCGATATCCCGGTCGGAAATCATCAGGTGGGTCACGGCCCGCATCAGGCCCGGACCGAAGGGCAGCACCCCCACCCCCAGGGCCTTCAGCCGGGAGGACGCCTCGGCCGGTTCCAGGCCGCCCGGGGTCAGTTCGAAGACGACGATGTTGGTCTCGACCCGGGCCGGATCGAGCCGCACCCCCTTCATCTCGGCCAGCCCCTCGGCCAGGCGCCGGGCCCGGGCGTGATCCTCGGGCAGGCGATCCCGATTGTGCTCCAGGGCGTACAGCCCGGCCGCGGCCAGGATCCCCGCCTGGCGCATGCCGCCGCCCAGCCGCTTGCGGATGCGGCGGGCCAGGTCGATGTTTTCCCGGGATGAGACGACCATCGATCCCACCGGCGCCCCCAGCCCCTTGGACAGACAGAAGCTGACCGTGTCCGGGCCCCGGGCCAGCTCGACCGGTCCGTAGCCCGCCGCGGCGCAGGCGTTGAACATCCGGGCCCCGTCCAGGTGCAGGGCCATCCCCCGGGACCGGACCAGATCGATGATCGTCTCGATGGTGGCCAGCGGATAGACCGCCCCGCCCCCGAAGTTGTGGGTGTTCTCCAGGGCGACCAGCCGGCTGACCGGCAGGTGGACGTTGTCCAGATGGATCGCCGCGGCGATGGTCTCCGGGCCGAGCAGTCCCCGCTCGGCCTCGACCAGGTTGAACGGCAGGCCGGACAGGACCGCCGCCGCCCCGCCCTCGGCCCGAAAGACGTGGGCCATCCGGTCGCAGATGACCTCGTCCCCGGGCCGGGTCAGCAGGCGGAGGCAGACCTGATTGGCCATGGTCCCGCTGGGCACGAACAGGGCCGCCTCCCGGCCCAGCAGTGCGGCGGCGGTCTCCTGGAGGCGGTTGACGGTCGGGTCCTCGCCGAAGACGTCGTCGCCCACCTCGGCGGCGGCCATGGCCCGGCGCATGCCGTCATCGGGTTTGGTCACGGTGTCCGATCTGAGGTCGATTTTGATCATCGTCGCCGTCCTGATTCGGGTGAAGAATGGGTTTCGACTGGGACAATTTTAGCACAGTCCGTGCCAGACCGGACTTGCCTGCCGGCCTGATGTGGGCTAATGTGTGGTCCGGGACCAGGATTGTCTGACCCGGGATCCGGAATCGATTTTCGGCCCGGACGCCACAGGACCCGGCGCGGCGGCGGGACGGCCGCCGGACCGGATACTGAAGGGGGCAGTGATGGGTTGGTATCGGAATCTCAGACTAGGTCCCAAGCTGATCGGGCTCTTTTTGATTACCGGCCTGATCCCGATGCTGATTTTGACGGTGCTGGCCTACGGCCAAGGCAGCGCCGCCCTGGAGGCGGAGGCCTTTGCCAAGCTGCGGGCGGTCCGCCAGATCAAGTCCAAGCAGTTGCTCCAGGTGTTTTCGGGACTCACCTCTCTGGTCCATCTCCTCAAGGACGATCTCGGCACCCGCAACGCCTTGAACCTGATCTTGTTTGCCTTCGAGAACGACGGACGAAAGCCCGGGAACTACTGGCGATTGAACGTGGCCCAATATAATCGGTCCTTCAAGAACATCAAGGAAAACTTCGGGGTGGACGATCTGGTCATCATCGCGGCCGACGGGACCTTGATTTACTCGGCGACGCACCTGAAGCTCCTGGGTCGGAACGTGACCCAGGGCCGATTGGCCAAATCGGTCCTGGGCCGGGCCTTTGCTCTGGCCCGGGCCCGGGCCAAGCAGGGCCGGGTGGTGATGACCGACTTCGCCCTTTACCCACCGGGAGGCATGCGACCGGCGGCCTTCCTGGCCGGCCCGGTCAAGGACGAGGACGGCAAGTTCAAGGGGGTGGTCGCGGTTCAGGTCTCGGCCGCCCTGGTCAACTCGGTCATGCTGGAACGGGGGGGCATGGGCCGCACCGGCGAGACCTTCCTGGTCGGGGCGGACCGGACGATGCGGTCCGACGCCCGACGGCTCCGGGGACGGTACTCGGTGGCCGCCTCCCTGGCCAAACCCGCCACCGGCCGGGTGGACACCGTCGCCGTCCGGCAGGCCCTCAAGGGCCGGCAGGGGACGACCATCCTGACCAACTACGCCGGCCGGCGCGTCCTGTCGGACTATGCCCCGCTTGACATTGCGGGGATGCGCTGGGCGATCGTGGCCGACCTGGACACGGCCGAGGCCTTCAGCGCCGTGCGGCGGCTGGGCGTGATCAGTCTGATCGCCGCCATCGTCCTGGCGGCCCTGATCTCGCTCCTGGCCTTGCTGGTGGCCCGGTCCATCACCCGGCCCCTGGGGGAGCTGGTCGAGGTGTCCGACGCCATCGCCGCCGGGGACCTGTCGCGACAGATCACCTATGAGGCCAAGGACGAGCTGGGACACCTGGCCGCCAGTCTGCGGACCATGCTGACCGGGGTCATCGGCGAGGGCCAGTCCATCAAGCGGGGCATCGCCGTGCCCATGTACACCTGCGACACCAAGGGCGTCATCACCTACGCCAACCAGCCCCTGGCCCAATTCATCACCCGGATGACCGGCCGGCAGCCAGACGAGGTGGTGGGCCGCATGACGGCCGCCGAGGCCCTGCCCGACGTGGAGGGCAAGCTGGCCCAGGCGATCGACGCCTGCTTGGCCGACGGCCAGATCAGACAACAGGAACTGACCTACGACCTCAACGGCCGAAAAATTATCATCCTGTCCACGGTCTCGCCCCTGACCGACCTGGAGGGCAAGATCATCGGGGCCATGGACTTTGGGGTGAATTTCACCAAGGTCAGAAGTCAGCAGGCCGAGATCGAACACCAGCAGGCCGATCTGCTGGAGGTGGCCCGGGAGGTGACCTCCCTGGCCGAACAACTGGCCTCGGCCTCGACCCAGATTTCGGCCTCGACCGACGAGATGTCCTCCAGCACCGAGGAGCAGAGCGCCCAGGCCTCGACCGTGGCCACGACCGTCGAGCAGATGAGCGCCACCGTCCACCAGGCGGCCCAGAGCGCGGCCCAGGGCGCCGAGGAGGCCCAGGCCGCCGGCCGGCTGGCCCAAGAAGGCGGGACGGTGGTCAAGGACACCATTTCAGCCATCAGCCGGATCAGCCAGGACGCCGAGGACGTGGTCCGGGCGGTGAAGGACCTGTCGGCCAAGAGCGAGGCCATCGATCAGGTGGTCGGGGTGATCGAGGACATCGCCGACCAGACCAATCTGCTGGCCCTGAACGCGGCCATCGAGGCGGCCCGGGCCGGCGAGGCGGGCCGGGGTTTCGCCGTGGTGGCCGACGAGGTCCGGAAGCTGGCCGAGAAAACCATGTCCGCCACCAAGGAGGTGGCCCAGACCATCGAGTCGATCAAGGTCTCGACCGGAAGCACGGTCCAGCGGGTCGAGGCCACCCAGACCAACGTGTCCCGGGGGGTCGAACTGGCCGGCCAGGCCGGCGAGATGCTCCAGAACATCGTCGGCAACACCAACCAGGTGGCCACCGTGGTGACCCAGATCGCCACCGCGGCCGAGGAGCAGACCGCGGCCACCGACGAGATCTCCAAGAACGTCGAGGCCATCGCCGCCTCGACCCGGGAGTCCCTGGCGGCGATCATGGAGACGGCCCGGGCGGCCGAGGAATTGTCGGCAATGGCCGGCCGGCTGACCGAGACCGTGGCCCGCTTCCAGAAATAGCCTCTCCGCGGCGGCCGGTGGTGTATGATGGACCCTGAATAGCCACGGGAGGGAGGTTGTAATGGCCGAAGACAAAACCGTGAGGTCGATCCAAGCCATGGGCCAGGGGCTGGTGGCGGCCATCCTGGGGGTGTTGGGGATCATCGCCGGCATCTGGGCCCTGGTCACCGGCGAACCCAAGCCGCCCACGCTCGCGGCGCTCAAGCTGTTTCACGGTCAGATTCAGGCGGCCAACGTCGTGTTCCTGGCGGCCTCGGCGGTGATCGCGGCCGGCGGCCTGTTTCTCCTCCTGGGACGCCGCGGGGTGGGCTATTGGTTCTGCCTGATCGGTTTCTGGGCCGTGGTGGTCGTGGCCCTGCTGATGTGGCTGACCCCCAGCTTCACCTTCATCGCCGCCGGCAACATCGTGTCCGTGGCCGTGGCCGGGGGGATGATCTACTGGTTCCGGGGACCACGCCGGAAGAAGAAGCCGGCCGCCGCCGGGGGGCCTGCCCCGGCCGCCGGGCCGCCCGCGACCGGCCAGACCCCGCCCGCTGAACCGCCTGCGGCCCCCACCGCCTGAAGGGCCCCGGGCCGCGGCCGAACGATTTCGGCCGGCCCGGCGAGAAACCGACCGACCGGCGACCATGGGGCGGCTCAAGCGAACGATCATCCTCCTGGGCCTGGGTCTGGTCTATCTGGCCGGCCTGGCCGGGGCGGCCAGGCTGACGGTCAATTCCGCCTTTGCTGACCTCCATCTCCGGCCCGCCCTGACCTCCCTCCGCCACCCGGGATTCCAAGCCGTCGGCGGCCGGCTCCGGCTGCGGACCGGCCGGGGGGAACTGATCCTGCCCGCCCGGCCCTGGCCGGCGGTGGCTCGACTCTGGCGGGGGGACCGCCGGGGCCGGGTGACAGTCCGGCTGAACGGCCGCCCGGTGGGGATCTGGCCCTCGGGCGGGACCGACCGGCTGCGGCTCATCCTGCCCGCCGGGGTGAACCGGCTCACCTTTGAACGAGTCGGACCCGGGTGGCCGCTGGCCCTGACCCGGATCATCGTCTCCAACGTGGTCGGCTACTCCTCGGGCTGGCCAGCGGTCTATCTGACCCCGGGGCCCGGCCCAACGACCGGACCCCGGGGACGGGGCTGGTGGTGGCTGATCCTGATCGGCGCCGCCGTCTTCGGCCTCCACATGTACGCCGACCGCCATCGTCCCCTGGGGGCCGGGGCCGGGCTGGGCGTGGCCGGCTGGACCCTGATCCCGCCGGCGGCCGTGGTCTTGCTGGCGGCCGGTCTCCGCCTGGCCGGATACGGCCTGGTCTGGCCCCTGTCCAGCCTGCTGACGGCCACGGCCGGTCCGACGGCCGTGGGCTGGCTGGTGGCCCTGCGCCGGGGCCCGGTGGCCGGCTGGCTGGCCGGTCCCGACCGGGAGGGCTGGCCCGGCTGGGGGCCGCGCTGGTGGCGGCGCTACGGCCGGCTGATCGTCGTCCTGTGGGCCCTGGCCGGGGTCCTGGTGGCGGCCGATTCGGTTCGGGACCTGGTCACCAAGACGGCCGGCCAGGACCTGACGGAGCGCTACCCCGGCCTGGCGGTCAAGGTCCTGCAGCCCTGGCTGGACCGCCTCCTGACCCCGTCCCAGGCGGTCGCCTTCGTGGCCGCCCCGGGCCGGTCGTTCTTCAAGCCCCAGGTGTCCCTGGCCCAGGTCAGATTCGCCCTGTCGCCCCGGGTGGTCACCTCGCCCGGCTTCGAGGAGCCCTACTGGGGAGGCGGACCGAACCGGATCATCGTCCTGCGGCCGGGCCGGGAGAAGGTGCCTGACTTTCTGATGCAAGGTGGGACCTGGCCGGGGGCCCTCCTCGACGTGGTGGACCGGCTCGGTTTCGCCCTTTCCCCCCGGTGGGTGATCCTGGCCGGGCCCGGCCAGGCGGCGATCGCCGGACTGTGCGGCCGATACGTACTCCGGCCGGTGGTGATCGGTCCCCGGTGGGGCCTGGGAGAGAGGCGGTAGGATGGGCGAGGCGGGCCTGGCCTTGTTTCTGGTCGGGGTTTTTGCCCTGGGCCTGTTTGTGTGCCGGGCGGGTCTGGCCTGGAGGGCGGGCCTGGCCGACGGCTGGCTGTGCCTGTCCCTGGCCTGGCCGGTGGGGGGCTTGACCCTGTCCGGTCTGGTCTTTGCCGCCTGGCTAGCGGGCCTGCCGCCCTTTATCGCCGCCTTTGTCGCCGGCGGCCTCATCCTTTTGGGCGCGGCCTGGCTGTCCCGCCTGGGACGCCGGCGCGGGCCGGCCGCGCTTGAACCCGCGCCGCGGGCGCCGCTGCCCCGCTACGTGGTCCTGGTCGCGATCGCGGCGATCCTGGTCCTGCTCTGGGTCCAGGTCGGCCATTTCCTGGCCGGGCCCTGGGGCGGGGGCGACTCGGTGGCCATCTGGAACCTGCGGGCCAAGGCCCTGTTTCACCTCCCGGCGGCCGACTGGGCGACCGCGTTTTCGGCGCGGATGCCCAACTCCCACCCGGACTATCCCTTTGGCCTGCCGGTCCTGGTGGCGGCCGGGGCCCGGGCCATGGGGCAGTTCAGCCCCATCGTGCCGGCGATGATCTCGGCCTTGTTCGGACTGTCCATCGTCGGGACCCTGGCCGCCGGTGTCCGGCTCCTGGGCGGACCGGCCTGGCTGGCCGTGGTGGTCCTGCTGGCCGCGCCCCGGTTCGTGGAGTCCACGGCCTATCAGTGCGCCGACATTCCCCTGGCCGCCTGTTTTCTGGGGGCGGCGGTCCTGGCGGTCCTGCCCGCGGAGCGGACGGGCCGGGGAGGGTGGTTTTTGGCCGGGCTCCTGGCGGGCGGGGCGGCCATGATCAAGAACGAAGGATTGGTCCTGGCCGGCCTGTTCGTGGTCATATCCATGATCTGGTGGCTGTCCTGGCCCGAACTGCGGCGGCGGGCGGGCACGGTCTGGCCCGGGTTGCTGGTCGGGGCGGCCCTGGGCCTGGGATTGACCATCGCCTTCAAGCTGACCCTGGCCCCGCCGGGCGACCTGCTGATGCACAACCCCCCGGCCCGGATGATTCACGCCGCCCTGGACCCCTCGCGCTGGGAGATGATCGCCGGGTGGGTGATCGCCGAGCCGTTTCTGTTGAAACACTGGCTGGGCTGGCTGCTGCCGGTCTTGGTCGCCGCCGCCTGGAAGGGCTGGCGGGATTTGCGTGACGGCGGGCGTCTGGCCTCGCTGGTGGCGGCGATCGTCCTGGCCCAGTGGCTGGCCTTCATGGCGGTCTATCTGGTCACGCCGCGCCCCCTGGCCTGGCACCTGGCCACGTCCTATCACCGGCTTCTGTTTCAACTCTGGCCTGTGCTGGTTTTGACGGCCTTTTTCCCGGCCGCGGCCCGCCAGGGACGGGCCCGAATCCCCGGCCGCCTGAAGACGGCCCTTCACCTGACCTGAACTGACCTGAGCTGAGGAGACTCTCTTGCCATACTTTGTCGGAATCGACGTCGGATCGCTGAGTACGGACGTGGTCATCATCGACGAGCGGGCCTACGTGGTCGGCGACAGCATCGTCCCCACCGGGGCCAAGAGCACCACCGCCGCGGACAAGGCCCTGAGCGCCGCCCTGGACAAGGCCGGCATCTCCCGCAACCAGATCACGGCGACCATCGCCACCGGGTACGGCCGGGTGTCGGTCCCCTTGGCCGACAGGGCGGTGACCGAGATCACCTGTCACGGCCTGGGGGCCCATCACCTCTTTCCAGGGACGGGCACGGTCATCGACGTGGGCGGCCAGGACTCCAAGGTGATCAAGGTCGGCCCCGGGGGAAAGGTCCTGGACTTCAACATGAACGACAAGTGCGCCGCGGGCACGGGCCGGTTTCTGGAGGTCATGGCCGACAAGCTGGAGGTGGGCCTGGATCAGATGGGCCCGCTGTCGCTGAAGGCGGCGCGCGAGATCGAGATCTCGAGCGTGTGCACCGTGTTTGCCGAGAGCGAGGTGGTGAGCCTGGTGGCCCAGGACGAGCCGGTGGCGGACATCATCCGGGGTCTGCACCGGGCGATCGTCAACCGGATCTGGAACATGGTGCAACTGGTGGGGGTGAATCCCGAGGTGACCATGACCGGTGGGGTGGCCAAGAATTCCGGGGTGGTGCGTCTTTTGGAGGAAAAGCTGAAGGCCAAAATAAATATCTCGGACGAGCCCCAGCTCGTCGGCGCCCTGGGCGCGGCCCTGCTGGCAAAGGGCAATTCCCCGATCAAATAAGATTTGTTCTAAATCCATTCAATTGTTTACGTATTGATAATTATTACTTGACAATATTTTCTATATCAATTACTATAATGTAAATAGGCATGTATTTGCACGACCCTTCTGTTTTAAGGAGAATTAGTTTGCTTCCAGAATTTTTTGATATCAAGAGACAACTTTACGAAAAGATTAATAGTCGTGTAACTAATTTAAGCAGTACGTTTTTTCCGCTATTAGCAAAAATTCCTAAATCCTTAATATTTGAAGGCCATAGGTATATTATAGTTGATGAACAGGGAAGACAAGAAGAAATGCCAATGAAAGATTTTTCCGTTGATATCACCATTGATCCTTCAACCGTTAGTGAAAGAACTATTAGTGATATAGTAAAAGATGCCGACGAGGTCGCAAAAGAAATGGCATCAAAACAAGAAGGTTTGGTAATCGAAACCTTAGAGAAAGCAATAATCTCCGCAGGTAATGTTATTAACAAACAAGGGACACCTTTTGAGGTTGAAGACCTATTCTCATATTTAGAGAATCGAGATTTTGATTTGGATCAAAATAATGAGCTTGACCTTAGTTCAATAGGATTTTACGCACCCAATCCTAAGATCAGGGAATCTATTTCAAAAGCAATGGATATGTTAAAGAACGATCCAACTCACCGAAAAAGATTAAAAGAAATATTGAGTAAGAAACTGGAGGAGGCGCGTGCTGGAGAGATTAATAGACAATTGGTTGGATAGCGCCTCCGAAAGGTCATTTCAAAGTCCTTTCTGCCAGATTTTAGCAAGTCAGGGATATACTGTTGTTCATTCTACACGCCATTGTGGTATGGAGTTGGGAAAAGATATCATAGCAATTTCCCCTGATGGAATTCCGTGCGCCTACCAGTTGAAGGCAGGTAATATTTCCCATAGCAAATGGCGTGATATCCAAAGCCAAATAAAGAGTCTGGTTGATAACATATTAGTTCACCGCTCATTGAAAATTGATGCACCTCACAAGTCGTTTCTGGTTACTAACGGGCGAATTGATGAAGAGGTAATGCGCGACATTGAAGAATTTAATCGTCAGCAGATAGTTATAGGCAAACCGGACTCGTTATTAGATACTATTGTTGGTGGTCAATTGAAAAGATGGGCTCTAGACGTAGGTGACAAAATATGGCCATCGGAGTTGGTCGATTTCAGGGACCTACTCGAGTTTTACCTTTTAAATGGGAGAGACACTTTCCAAGTAGAAAAATTCGTGTCGCTACTATTAAAATTGTTCCCGGTGGACCCAAGTACCAATACTGTACCATCAATGGCCCAATGTAGGCGCATCCTTTCATCTACTGCCCTCTTGACCGCGATCTCTATAAAGCAATACGTAGAGGAAAAAAATTATGTTGCACAAATAACAGCGTGGACTATTTTTCTCGCTACCTCTTTTGCCTTAATTGACAGGGCGAGTCTTCCGAAAAAAAATTGGAACAATACCATCAATATTGTAATAGAAACAATATTCCGTTGCCTAGAAAATTTGTGGGAGGAAATTAATAATAGAGACTTATTGGTCGAAGGTAATGCAATATTCGAAGAGACTACAATTTATAGGGTCAGAGTAACAATATTGGTTTCATTAATGAGTATTTTCGGTTTATGGGGAAAATCAATGTCAAATGAATTAGGTGAATCAGGGGATTCGGACGAAACGGATGATGCAATTTGGAAATTTTGCTCTGAAAATTACAAAAAGCTATTTCTGTGGGGAGAAGGCTCAGTTCCCCAGTGGTTAGCTTTTTTTTGGTACAGCAGGCAAAATGATGCTACTCTGCGTCCGGAATTTTTTTTAACAACCTTAGTCGAACTAGTGTGCCGCGCAAATACTCCTAGGGGGGGTGGGGGGTTAACGAGTCCCTACTATTCCGCCGATAAAGTATTGAGACACATTTTACAACTCGACATTATTGAGGATAACTTTGTGGGAAGGTCTCATGTCTTGGAGGGACTTTTGTATATGGCCATTCGTAGGAATTGGAAGAGAAAACTAAAAATGTTATGGCCTGAAATTACACGCATTTCGCTTGAGAGTTTCACGCCCCCTAAAAAATGGCAGTTTTATTTATGGTATTGTGACAAAGGTCTTAATAAATCCGTGCGGTTAAAACACTACCAATTATGGGAGGAACTTCTTGCCACAGCTTCAGAGGAAGGTGGATCAATGATACCACGCACCATAAAGGGAGAGCCCATTTTACTTTTACTTTTTTTGCAGGTTTTTCCTCATCGGTTCACAGCAGATGTTGCTAGGTGGATTGACACACGTATGATGGAATTATTATGACAAATATTAATTACTTAATTATACCCACTATGTAGACTCAGCCGACAAGATGATCGGCGGCGAGTATTTGATGTAATAAACACGATACCGCGTCCCGTCCTGGAAGGCCGTTGCCTGGCCGGGCTCGATCGTGAATTTCACGCCCTGCACCGTGACCGAGTGCACCGGGAAGAACTCGCCCGGGGACTTGGGTTTTTCATATTCATCCACCTTGACCTGGGCCGGACCCTCGACCCGGCTGATCCGGCCCCGGCGCAGGTCGCCGCCCTTGACCAGACCCACCACCAGGCAGCCGCCGATCAGCGCCACCAGGGTCCCCAGGGCGATCGAGATGTACGGGCTGGTCGCCGACAGGTCCCGCCAGTGGAACAGGCCGCTCCAGAAGGTAATTACGACCCACAGCCCGGCCAGGCCCAGAAACACCGCCCCAATCAGGCGAAACCCCAGGACCCGCAAGCGCTTGGTCGCCGCCAGGACCTCCTTCTGCCGGGGAGACAGCCGGCCGGCCTGATTTTCGTAAACCTCGTCCGACGAGAAACCGAAGGCCGCCGTCAATCTGTCGTTCAACCCGGACCCGGACATCTCGAAGACCTCGCGGTCGAATAAATCTTACAACGGGCCTGCCCGATTGACGCGAACGATCCTGGTTCAGTCGTCGTTTAAGTTGAATATGCGCCGCGCTAGGGCCAGATGGGTCTCCCGGTCATGCCCGTGGCGGCCGCCCTCCTTGAGGAACCGGATGGGATCGTGCAGCAGCTTCTTGACCAGGGCCTGGGTCATCAGGTCCAGGGACTCGATCTGCTCGGACGTGAGCGGGCCCAGGCCCCTGAGGGTCCGGTTGAGTTCCGCCAGGCGGATGTCCTCGGCCTTGCCGGTCAGGGCGGCGATGGTCGGGACCGTGGCCAGGGACTCGAGCCAGGCGGCGAAACCTAAAACCTCCTCGGCGACGATGGCCTCGGCCCTCACGGCCTCCTGTTGGCGCTGGGCCCGGTTGACCTCGGCCACCTCGGCCAGGTCGTCGATGTCGTACACAAAGACGTTGGGCAGGTCGCCCACGCCCGGCTCCACGTCCCGGGGCACGGCGATATCGATCAGAAACAACGGCCGCCGCCGGCGTCCCTTGAGGGTCCCCCTGACCAGATCGACGGTGAGCACCGGCCGCTCGGCGCCGGTCGAGCAGATGACCACGTCGGCGTCGGTCAGGGTGGCGGACAGCTCGTCCCAGGCCCGGGCCTTTCCCCGGAAGCGCCGGGCCAGCCCCACGGCCCGGTCAAAGCTCCGGTTGACGATGGTCAGGCCGGCCACGCCCTGGCCGAGCAGATGCTCGGCGGTCAGCTCGGCCATCTCGCCGGCCCCGATCAGCAGGGCCCGGCGCTCACCCAGGTCCCCGAAAATTTTTGAGGCCAGTTCGACCGCGGCGTGACCGACGCTCACCCCGGCCGCGCCGATCCCGGTCTCGGTCCGGACCCGCTTGGCCACGGCGAACGTCTTGTGCAGCAGGCGATTGAGGATCGCCCCGGTGGCCTTGATCCCGACCGCCGTCCGGTAGGCGTCCTTGATCTGCCCCAAAATCTGGGGCTCGCCCACGACCATCGAGTCCAGGCTGGCCGCCACCCGGAACAGGTGCCGGACCGCCTCCAGTTCCCGGTGGACATATAGGGCCGAGCCGAACTCGCCGGGATCGATGGCGTGGACCCGGGCCAGGAGGTCCGTGACCTCGGCCACGGACCTGTCCGGGTCGTCAGTGACGTGCAGCACCTCCAGCCGGTTGCAGGTCGAGATGATCACCGCCTCGCGGACCGGCCCTAAAACCTTGACGGCCGCCGTCTCGGACGCCGGGTCCCGGCAGGCCAGCCGTTCCCGGATCTCGACCGAGGCGGTCTGGTGATTGAGGCCGATCAGGACGATGCTCATGGCCGGCCGGCCCCCAGCCCCACGGCGTGATAGCCGGGCGTCAGCCAGACCAGGACCA
Organism: uncultured Desulfarculales bacterium; assembly: GCA_964569795.1. GTDB lineage: Bacteria > Desulfobacterota > Desulfarculia > Desulfarculales > JAHJDS01 > JAHJDS01. The sequence goes on from CAZMVB010000004.1 coordinate 86,620, forward strand.
GATAGCTGACCAGCAGCAGCCCGAAGGCGGCCACGGCCAGGATCGCCGCCCGCCGCCCGCTCCACCCGGCCATCAGCCGCCCGTGCAGCAGGACCGCGTACAGGAGCCAGGTGATGACCGTCGCCGCCACCAGCGGGTCCCACCGCCACAGGCCGGCCGCGGCGTAATTGGCGTACACCGCGCCGGTGATCATGGCCACGGTCAACAGCGGAAAGCCGATGATCAGACAGGTGTGGCCCAGGTGATCCAGGGCCTCCAGGGGCGGCAGGCGCTTGAAGATCGGTCCCAGGCGCTTGGTCTTGATGTGCCACTCCTGGACCAGGTAGAGCAGGGCCGCCAGGAAACAGAGGCCAAAGGCGGCGTAGCCCAGGATGGCCGTCAGGACGTGGCCCAGCAGCCAGGCCAGCTTGAGGCCGGGGGCGATTTTCGTGGGATGGGCCGGGAGCAGGGCGCTGGCGACGATCATCACCGCCGCCAGGGGCGCCACCAGGGCCCCCAGGACCATCACCTGGAGGCGCAGGGACAGCAGCAAGTAAAACCCGGTCAGGGCCCAGGCGGCCACGGACAGCGAGCTGTTGAAGTCCAGGCCGGGAACCTCGCGGCGGGTCACCCACCAGGCGATCAGGGCGGCCGTGTGCCCGGCCCAGGCCAGCCACAACACGGCCTGGCCGGCCCGGTGCAGGCCGCGCCGTTGAGTGAACACGAACAGAAAATAGAACAGCCCGGCCACCAGATAGGTGACCGTGGCCACGGCGGCCAGGACAACGCTCACGCCTTCTCCTTCGAGCTAAGGTCGATTCCCAATTCGGCCAGGCTGAACCCCGGTCCCAGGACCTCGGCCAGCCGGTCGTTGACGGCCGCCTCGTCCCCGGCGGCGACCAGGTCCACCAGGTCGGAGTCGGCCAGGCGCTGAAAGCGCTCCCGGTTCTCCGCCGCCGGCCGGCCTTGATCGAGCAGCCTTTCCCTGACCCGGCGCATCAGGGTCAACACCGGCGCCCACTCGGGACCGTAGCGGGCCTCGATCTCGCGCCTGATCCGGGCGGCCAGGGCCGGCGAGGCCCCCGAGGTGGAGACCGCCACCAGCAGGTCCCCCCGCCGGACAACGGCCGGGACGATGAACGAACACCAGGCCGGGGCGTCCGCCACGTTGACCAGGACGTTCCGCTCCCGGGCGGCGTTGAATACAACCTCGTTGACCGCCGGGTCGTCGGTGGCGGCCACGACCAGGCCGACCCCGTCCAGGTGGGCCGGGGAAAACGGCTCGGCCTTCAGCTCGACCCGGTCCCGGGGGAGGTCGGACCACAAGGCCTCGTCCGGGGCGGGCTCGATCACCCGGACCCGGGCCCCGGCCGAAAGCAAGGCCGAGACCTTGCGACGGCCCACCTCGCCGCCGCCCACCACCAGGCACAGCCGGTCGGTCAGATCGATCATGGCCGGATAAAAGCCCATGGACGCCCCATTCAGATTGGCGACCGCGACAAACGACCCTTTTGGTAAAAGACGACGCTTCTGGTCGCGCCGTCCATGTCCCGGAGAGGGCAGGTAAAACTCCGAAGGACGCCTGGCCACCTATACCACGCCCGACCCGGGTTTTTCAACGATACGGGCCGGGGGTGATCATCCGCCGCCGGTCCTGACCCCATAAAAAACCGCCGGCCGGGAGGGATCGGGTGATCCCCCCGGTCGGCGGTTATGGGAATCGAACTGAGGCCGGCGACCATATTTTCTTAGAGCAAATTGCCCCGATTGTCTTCTTCTTCATCCATTATGATGTCCGGGGGAGGCGGTTCCGGCAGGGCCTCGGTGACGGCCTGATCGAGTTTGACCTCCGTGGCCTGGGGACTGGTGACGTCCTGGCGAACGATGCCCAGGGATCGGAAAGTGACGTGCTGGCCGATTTGCTCGAGTTCCAGTTGCCGGGTGAGGGCTTCGTCGTGAATGCTGGAAATATGGAAGAAGTAGGAATCCTTGGGGTCCTCACCCTGGATGAACCCGTAACCGCGCTGGGCGTTGTATTTCTTGATCACTCCCTGGAGCAAGGCCCCTTCCGGCTGGCCGGTGAGCCGGCGAAGCTCCATCAATTTCCGCTTCAAATCGAAGAACTCGAGTGACCCGTCCGACCGGATGCGCAGCCCGATCATGGAGTCGTTCGCGTGCTGACGGGAAAAGGCGAAATACACCAGCGCCGAATAGACCAGCGTCGCCCCCGAGCGTTCGATGTCCAGGTTCGAGTCCAGCTCGACATAAACCGCCTTGGGTACGATCTTGTGGGTTTCCTGGATCTTGCAGAACTCGCTCATCTTGCGCAGGTTGTCGGTGTCCAGGGTCAGTTGCACGCCGATCTGGACCAGTCGTGCAATCCCCTCGAAGGCGTTGATGACGAAATCAATCTTGTACTCGTGATCGTACACGTTGTCTTTGAGGATACGGCAGCCCAAGCTCTGAAGCTTGGTCATAAGCCTCTCCTCCTGGTTCACGCCGTAACGGTCCATAATTATCTCCTTCGCCTACAGGACCGCCGACCGCAGTTCGATTGTCAAAGAGCTAGTTTAATATATATGACCGGAGTCGGCCCCTGTCAACCGATGGCCGCCCGGGGCACCTTTCGGGGAACGACCCGGACGGACTCCGGGCTAGGCCGCCCCGACGGAATCGGGCGGTGGCTCCGGAGGGGTCGTCGGGGGCGGCGGGGTCTCCGTCGTCTCCGGGGGGGGCGCGGCCGACTCGACGGCGATGTCCACCTGCTGGGCCAGCCGGATCAGCTCGTTGGGATCCAGAATCAACACCACCTGACCGTCGCCGGTGATGGTCGCCCCGCTCAGGCCCTGAATCTCACCCAGGAACTGGCCCAGGCTCTTGATGACGATCTCCTGGCGCTCGAGCATTTCGTCCACGACCAGCCCCAGGCGGCGGGTCTCGTCGCCGATGATGACGATGGGCAGCTTGTCCCGTTTGCGGGCCTTGTCGGTCACCTCGATGAGCTGGGCCAGGTCCACCACGGACAACACGTCGCCCCGGAGATTGATCGCCCGCCGCCGGTCCACCGAGGAGACCGAGGCCGGATCGACCTTGAGGGTCTCCTGGACCGCCTCGAGGGGGATGGCGTACAGCATCCCGTCAACGATGACCGTCAGGGCGTCGATGATGGCCAGGGTCAGGGGCAGGGTCAGGGACAGTCGGGTCATCCGGCCCGGCTCGGAGTCGATGAAGACCTGTCCTTTCAGTTTTCTGATGTTGGAGCGGACCACGTCCATGCCCACGCCGCGGCCGGAGATGGCGCTGACCTGTTCGGCGGTGGAAAAGCCGGGGGTGAAGATCAGTTCCAGGGCCTCGCGGTCCTCGAGGGCGTAGGCCGCCTCCTCGCCCAAAAGACCCTTGTCCACGGCCTTGCGGCGCAGCAGCTCGGGGTCCAGACCCCGGCCGTCGTCCTCGACCTCGATGACGACCGTGTTGCCCTTGTGGTAGGCCCGCAGGTGAATGACGCCGGTGGCCGGTTTGCCCGCGGCCTCCCGGTCCCCGGGCGCCTCCAGGCCGTGGTCCACGGCGTTGCGGATCAGGTGGACCAGGGGATCGGCGATTTCCTCGATGACGGTCTTGTCCAGCTCGGTCTCCTCGCCCTCGATCCGCAGGGTGATCTTCTTCCCGGACTGACCGGTCAGATCCCGGACCAGGCGTTGCATCCGATTGAAGACGCTTTTGACGGGCACCATCCGGACCTTCATGATGGTGTCCTGGAGCTCGTCGGAGATGCGGCCCAGGGCGGTGGTCGTCTCGGCCAAATGGGTGGCGATCTCGGGCAGGTCCTCGCCCTCGCCGATCATCTTGAGGATCATCGCGAAGCGGTTGCGGTTGATGATCAGTTCCCCGATGAGGTTCATCAGGGAGTCGAGTTTGGCGTGCTCGACGCGGATGGTCTCGGCCACCACGGCCATCGGTTTTTTCTGGCGGCGGGCGGCCGCCTCGACGGCCTCCGGCTCGACCTGCTGGTCTTCGACCAAAATCTTGCCCAGGGGCCGGCGGCCCTGGTTCTGGATGCGCAGCCCCTCCTCGACCGCGTCCGGCGGTGCCAGGCCGGCCTGGGTCAGGATCTGTCCCAGGGGCCGGCGTCCGGCGTCCTGGGTCTCGAGGGCGGCCTGGACCTGGTCCGGGGTGGCCGCCCGGTCCTCGATCAAGATCTCGCCCATCAGCTTGTCTTCGGCCTTGACCTTGGGTTCCGGTTCCGGCCGGGCGGCCCGGACCGCCCCGGAGCGGACCGCGTCCACCATTCGGGTCAAGTCCAGATAGGCGGTGAAAAACTCGTCCAGGACCTTGTCCTTGATCTCGACCCGGCCCCGCTCGGCCCGCGCGGCCACGGCCAACCGCCCGGCCGCCATCTGCTCGATCTCGGGATAACCGGCCGTGCCGGCCTCGAATTGGAGGTCGGACAAGGATTGATTCAGGTCCTTTAGCGCGGCCTGGTCCTGGGGGTTCCGGGTCAGGATCGCCAGGGCGTCGCCGACCTGGTTCAACAACCGGTCCATGGTATCGACCACCGTGGCGGTCGAGGGGGGTTCCTCGCCCGCCCCGGCCGGGGCCGGTTCCCCCCGTCCGGACCGGACGTCGTCCAGGCGGCTCAGCACCGCCGAGACGTCGGTGGGCTCGATGCCCTGGGGCGAGATCCGGTCGAGGAGGACCGCCACCGTGTCGGCCGACTCGATCAAGGTGCCCGCCACCTGGGGACCCGGCGCCAGGGCCCCGGACCGAAGGTCCTCCAGGACCGCCTGGGCCCGGCGGGACAGTTCCTCCAGCCGGTTGTATCCGAGGTGGGCCGCTCTGGTGCCCAGGTCGGCGAAGCCCCGAAAGACCGACGTCACCAGGTCCGGGTCGGGGGCGGCCTCGAGTCGGATCAGGTCGGCGGCCAAGGCGCTTTGGATGCTCCGGGCGTCCTCGAGGAAGTCGGCCAGGTGTTCGGCCGCCTGGCCCGCGTCCTCGCCGCCGACCGCCGGCCGTTGGGCCGCGGCCTGGCCCCCGGACAGAACGGCCTCGGCCCGGCCGATCAGGACCGCCATCTCCGGACGGTAGTCCTCCCGGTCCTCCGGCTCCTGGCCCAGTTTGTCGATCAGCTTGACGGTCAGGTCCGTGGCGGCGAACAACAGGTCCACCACCTCCCGGTCGGCCGCCAGGCGTCCCTTGCGCAAGTCGTCCAGCAGGCTTTCGAACTTGTGGGTCAGATCGGCCACGTCGGTCAGGCCGATGAACGAGGCCGCGCCCTTGATCGAGTGCATCGGCCGAAAGATGGTGTCCATCAACTCCCGGTTGGTCGGATCTTTTTCCAGTTCGAGCAACGTCGGCTCGATGTCGGCCAGGTGTTCCTTGGCCTCGACGATGAACTCGCTCAAGATCTCCGGATCCATGGCCCCGAAGTCCTGCATGGCCCTTGTCCCCGCGGTTAGAGGTCCTTCTGGTTGGTGGTGCCGACTCCGGCCACCAGATGAGGCAGATCAAGGATGATCAGCAGGCGGTCGCCGACCTTGCCCACCCCGCTCAGGTACTTGGACTCGAGATTGCCGACCATGGGCGGCGGCGGGTCGATGGCCGACTCGGGCAGGCGGACGACCTCGCTGACCTCATCGACGGTGAACCCGACCGAGACGCCCTTGAGTTCGACGACCACGATCCGGGTCCGCCGATCGTGCTCTTGGGTGGGCAGCTTGAACTGGGCCCGCAGGTCCACCACCGGGACCACCTGCCCCCGCAGATTGATCACCCCCTCGACGCTCTCCGGGGCCCGGGGCACCGGGGTGATGCGCATCAGCCGGTTGATCTCCCGGACGTGGGCGATGTCCAGGCCGAACTGCTCGTCGCCCAACATGAAGGTGACCAGCTGGCGCATGTTCAGATCCAGCTCGGCGTCGGCGCCTTCCTCGGCGGGAGGCGGGAAAGAACCCTGGGGCGCGGTCTCGACCTCCTGACTCGGCTCGCTATCCATGGCGATCATCCCTGTTCCCCCGGCCAGCCCGGGGGGTTGTGGACCGGCGGCGACCGGCCCCATTTTATTTCCTCGCGGCTGGAGCGGCAAGGGCGACCAGCCGCGGCAGAGTCGGCCGGGTCACTCCTCGTCCAGGGCCAGGCGGGCGATGACCGGGGCCATGTCATCGAGATCGACCACCGCGTCGGCCAGGTCGGCCTCGACCACGGCCCGGGGCATGCCGTACACCACGCAACTGGCCTCGTCCTGGGCCAGGGTCCGGCCCTGATACCGCTGGATGGCCCCCATGCCGTCCCGTCCGTCGTGCCCCATCCCGGTCAGGATCACCCCCAGGCACCGGCGTCGATAGGACTGGGCGGCCGAGGTCATCATCACGTCGGCCGAGGGGCGATGCAGGGTCTGGGCCGGCTCGTCGGACAGGGTGACCCGGACCTGGGTGCCGACCCGGCCCAGGGTGAGGTGTTTGCCCCCCGGGGCGATATAGGCCCGGGCGGACTCCAACAGTTGCCCGTGGTCGGCCTCGGTGACCGTCAGGGCGCAGACCGAGTCGAGCCGCCGGGCAAAGGGCCCGGTAAAGGCCGGCGGCATGTGCTGGACGATGACGATCGGGGCCGGGAAATTTCCGGGCAACCGGGTCAGGATGGTCTGGAGGGCCGGCGGGCCGCCGGTCGAGGCCCCGATGGCCACCAGGCCCACCTCGCCCCGCCGCACCCCGGGCAGGGCCTTGGCCGGCACCAACGGCTGGCTGCGGCCTCGGGCCAGAAACGAGCGCACCCGGCGGCCGGCCACGGCCTTGACCTTCTCGACCAGTTGGTTCCGGATGCTGACGATGTCATGCCCGGCGTGGCCCAGGTCCTTGGAGATGAAATCCATCGCCCCCAATTCGAGGGCGGTCAACGTGGACTCGGCCCCCTCGGTGGTCAGGGAGCTGACCATGATCACCGGCCGGGGAGTGGTGGCCATGATCCGGGCCAGGGCGCCCAGACCGTCGAGCCGCGGCATCTCCACGTCCAGGGTGATCACGTCCGGCTCGAACCGGTCCACCTTTTCCAGGCCGTCCAGGCCGTCCCGGGCGGTGGCCACGACCTGGATGCCCGGATCCGAGTCGAGCATCTTTTTCAGGGACTGGCGCATGAAACTCGAGTCGTCCACCACCAGGACCCGAATCGGACGTCCCTGGAGGCCGGACGGACCCGGCCCCGAGTCAAGGGCCCTCCGCGACGCGGGCGGGGTTCCGGTCTGGTTATTCCGACTGCCCGTCACCAGGGTTCTCGCGGTTGTTGGTGCCCGGGGATTGGCGGTAGGTTCGACTCAAAAGCTGCTGGCGCTGGGCCTGGAAAATGTAGCGGATGATCCGCTCCCGGTCGATCTCGTGGATGACCACGTAATTCAGCGCCACCTCCAGGGGAAAATGATCCTGTCCCGAGGCCTGAACGCGCTGGACCGAGCCCACCAGCGGAACGCTGATGGGCAGGCCGGGCAGACGCAGGGCGGTTTCGATCAGGCTGCCCTGCGGAACCTCGGCGCCGGTGATCAGCCTCAGGCCCGAGCCGCTCAGATCGATGACCTCGCCCTTCAGGGGCAGGTTCTCGTCCTCTTTGTGCTGGCTCAGCAACTGGATGATGTAGTTGAGCTTGCGTTCGAGTTGATTGAACAAGGGCAAGAGACTGTGCAGGTGGTCCTCGATCTGGGCCTGGGCCCCCAGTTCCCAGGTGTCGTCCATCACCTGCACGGCGGCCTCGGCAGACAAACCTTGATGCCGCAGGGTCAGGGTCGGCAGCTCGGTCGGGCTCCAGACGGCGAACCTGAGGGGAAACAGGACCTGAACTCGGATGTCATGTCGCAAATTGTCTTGCCCGTTCAGATCTTCGTCTGTCGCCATGGAACCGACTCCCGCTCTGGTTTCCCGACCGCGGCCAAAAAGTGGCCGGTGCCTCAACAGTTTAGTTTAACTATAACTTTGCCGACATGAAATGACAAGCTCATTCTGGCCCGGGGCCGGTCCTCGAGGGCGTGACTCCCGATGTCTTTGCGAGGCGCTCTAAGATAATCATTTATATACATTTAGATAAAAAAAGGATGAGAAAAAGGCGGGTGGGCGGCGGGGGCGATTAGGCCCGCGAGTCGAACAGGAGGCCGTTGAGTTCGGCCATGCTGTCGGCCAGGCGGCGAATGTTTGCCGGCGGGATTTCCCGGAGGACCTCGTTGGTTTCCCGGTTGAGGACCGTGACCACGACTTGATGGCCGGTCTGACTCAACTGGAAGCTGAGTTTGCTGTCCATGGAGGCCGCGATCTTCTGGAGACTTTTGACCGCGGCCCTGACCTGGTCGAGTGTCGGGTGGACCTGGGATGGGGCCCCGGCCGGACTGACCCCTGCTCCGCCCCCCGTCCGTCCCGAGGCGACCGGCTCGGCGGTGGCTACGCGCCCGAGCCCTGCCCGAATGGCGCTGCTGTTCATGGTTGACCCCCGCTTCCTTGCGACAAGTGCCGCTTCCATGCGGCAATGGCCTACTGATTTCCCTTCGTCTTTCTTATCGGCCGGTGGAGGTGAGGACTTGAATTTTTGTAGTATTTCACGTTTTTTATTAAGTAATAATTTGAGGTCTGGCGGTGTATATCTAACTGATTTGTTTTAATAAATTACTTGACCAGAGGCCAAGGGGCCGCTTAAGATATGGAGTAGGGGGGAACAACAAGTCAGCGGGGTAGCCCCGCTTCTAGGTCATTATATTGTGAGCCTTTTTGAAATTGTTTGATTTAAGAAATATTTCGTTTGAGGCAATTTATGAAAAAGAATGAATTGGAACAAGAACTGGCCCGCCTCGAGGCCGAGCTGGCCGAGCGGGAGGCGGCCTTGCCGGCCCACTCGATTAAGCCCCATCAGCTCCAGGCGGTCATGGACCTGGAGGAGCGGATCGAGGACCTGAAGCGAAGGCTGGCCGAGACTGAAGGCTGATCGATCCGGCCCCGGTCGTTGCCCCCTCACCCCGACCCTCTCCCCCCGACGGGGGGAGAGGGGGGCCGTAGCGGACCGGGAAGGCAGCGGCCAACGTAGTGGCCGCGGCAAGCGCGGACGAGGGGAAAGGCCCAGCACAGCCGTTGGTCGCGAATAAAGAGGCGGCCACTGCCGCCCGGCCCTGCCGGCCCACTCGATCAAGCCCCATCAGCTCCAGGCGGTCATGGACCTGGAGGAGCGGATCGAGGACTTGAAGCGAAGGCTGGCTGCAGTCAAAGACTAATTAGACATGGGAGTTCCTTTTCCACCCGAGTCCAGGGATTAGTCGTAATCCAGCCGGAATTTGGATATTGAAACCGAATGTGTGTATGGTAGTCCCTGGCCCGGACGGACGCGCCGGGCCCTGAAAGGAGTCCAGGAGTCATGACCGTCCCATCCGAGGCGTCCGGGCCCGGCGGCGTGGTCGTCACCGGCTGCTCGACCGGCATCGGCCGGGCCGTGGCCCTGCGGCTGGACCGGCTGGGCTGGCAGGTCTTTGCCGGGGTGCGCCGGGAAGAGGACGCCCGGTCCCTGTCGGCCGCGGCCCGGGGTCCCCTGCGGCCGATCATGATCGACGTCACCGACGAGGACCAGATCCGGGCCGCCGCGGCCGAGGTCGGTCAGGCCCTGGACCGGGGGGGCCTGCGGGGCCTGGTCAACAACGCCGGCGTGGTCGTGTCCGGGCCGATGGAGTGTCTGCCCCTGGACGATCTCCGGCAGCAGTTCGAGGTGAACGTCCTGGGGGTCGTGGCCGTGACCAGGCAGTTCCTGCCCATGCTCCGGCGGGCCGGGGGCCGGGTGGTCAACATTGGCTCGGTCTCGGGCAAGAGCGCCATGCCCTTTCTGGGGCCCTACGCCGCCTCGAAGCACGCCCTCGAGGCCCTGACCGACGCCATGCGCCTCGAATTCCGGCCGTTCGGCCTGACGATCTCGATCATCGAGCCCAGTTCCGTGGCCACCCCCATCTGGGACAAGTCCACCGCCCAGGCCGAGGAGGCGGCCCGGAATTTTGCGGGGGACTGTGACGAGTTGTACCGGGCCTCCCTGGAGGCGGTGAGCGATCTGGCCCGGGCCTCGGCCCGGGAGGCCATCGACCCCGCCGCAGTGGTGGACAGGGTGGTTCACGCCCTGACCGCCCGCCGCCCCCGGGCCCGCTACCTGGTCGGTGCCGGGGCCTGGCAGCTCAAGATCCTGGAACGGCTGCCCACCCGGCTGCGCGACTGGCTCATCTGGCGGGAGATCTCCCGGCGGACGAACCGGGAGCCCGGGTAACTCCCCGGACCGGGCCGGTCCGGATCTTTTCGGCATTCAGGAGGCGTCATGTCAGACCGCGTTATCATCTACGGCAAGGCCACTTGACCTCATACCCAGAAGGCCCGGGAGGCCTTTCAGGGTGCCGAGTTCGTGGACGTCAAGGTCAGGACCGATCGGCTGAACGAGATGCTCGGCTTTTCGGGCGGGAAAAGAGAGGTCCCGGTCATCGTCCAGGGCGACCAGGTCACCATCGGCTACGGCGGCACCTGAGGCGTCTGATTGCCGGCCGGAGGCCGGCAGGTTTTTCGTACGGTTCGTAAGGCTCAGTCCCCGGAAATGAGGTCCCGCTTGGCCGGGGGCCAGGCCGCGCAGACCAGCGGCCGCCCCGCGCTCGACTTCTTGAAGCACAACCGGCAGGTGGGCTCGCAGGGGACGATCTCGTCGGCCCGGCCCTCTTTGGCCTTGATCGGCCACTGGGGGTCGGCCAGAAGCACCCGGGCCAGACCGATCAGATCGGCCCGGCCCTGGGCGATGATCTCCTCGGCCAGGGCCGGGTCCTGGATGCGGCCGGCGGTGATCACCGGCACGTCCACCGCCCCCTTGACCGCCGCGGCCAGATCGGTCATGTAGCCCGGCCGCCTGTCCTGTTCCAGCCGCTCGGGCAGGTAAAAGGACTCATAGGTCCCGCCCATGACCGACAGGTAGGCCAGGCCGGCCCCGGCCAGCCGGGGGGCGGCCGCCACGGCCTCCTCCAGCTGGAACCCGTCGGGCAGCCACTCGTCGGCCAGAAAGCGGTAGCCGACGGGGTAATCAGGGCCGACCGCCTCCCGGGCCGCGGCGATCACCTCCAGCGGGAAGCGGAGGCGGTGCTGAAGATCGCCACCGTATTCGTCGGTCCGGCGGTTGGTCCGGGGCGACAGGAACTCGGCCAGCAAATAGCCCGTGCCGCCGTGCAGCTCGACCAGATCGAACCCGGCCCGGCGGACCCGGGCCGCGGCCGCGGCGTATCTTTCGGCCACCCCGGCCAGTTCTCCGGCCTCCAGGGCCCGGGGCGGCGGATTGTCCCCGACGGCCACCGGCGAGGGGGCCACGGCCCCCTGGACCCGGGCGTAACGGCCGGCGTGGTTGAGCTGGAGGCCGGCCAGGGCGCCCCCCTGCTTGATGGTCTCGGCCAGGCGGGACAGGCCGTCCAGGAAGCGGTCGTCGTCGGCCCGAATCGAGTTCGGCCCGCCCTGTCCCTGGAGGTCCACCACGGCGTTTTCGACCATGATCATCGCCGCCTCCGAGGCGCCCATCTCCTGGTAGTGGGCCAGGCACCGCGGCCCGACCCGGCCGTCCGGCTCGGCGTAGGCCACGTACAGCGGGGCCATGGTGATCCGGTTGGCCAGCTCCAGGCCATCCACCGAAAGCGGCGAAAACAGATGCGGATAGGCGGTCATGACGTCCTCCTGCGGGTGCCCTGGGACACCGGCGCCCGGCCGCGGACCCGGAGGAAGCTCCCGGGTCCTCGCGGCGACGAGGCGCCGGTCCGGACCTGTTGATATTCCGACCATTTCAATCATGACTCCATTGCGGCCCGGTGGCAAGTTTCCCCGGGCGCCCCGGTGCCTGATTCGGACTTGACACGTCCAAATTAGGTGTATATACTCCTAACCAGCAGACCGCGTTCCTCGGGAACGTCGAGGATTGCGGAAGACGTTGGACCCGAAAGCATGGCCCAGAAAAAATCAAAGCCGGACTTGGTGCCCCTGAAGCCGCTCGAACCGGCGGCCATGGGGGCGGTCTGCGTCTGCTACAATCTCCGCAAGGCGACGCGGACCGTGTCCCAGCTCTACGACCGGCACCTCAAGCCGCTGGATCTGCGGATCACCCAGTTGACCCTGCTGAACTCGGTCAAGTACGGCCAGCCGGTGACCGTGGGCCGGCTGGCCCGCTACGCGGTCATGGACCGGACCACGGTCACCCGCAACCTGGTTCCGCTCGAACGCCGGGGCCTGATCAAGATCGAGCCGGGCGAGGATCGCCGGGAGCGGCTGGTCTCCCTGACCAGGGCCGGCGAACGGATCCTGGTCCAGGCCTATCCTCTGTGGCGGCAGGCCCAGGAGGAACTGGTCGGCCGCCTGGGCCGCGAGCGCTGGGACCAGGTCCGGGGCGGCCTGTCCGAGCTGGTGTCCCTTTGCCTGGGGCGATAATTTTTTTGAGGTATTATGTGCATATACACAGTGCATATGCACCGGAATGACGGGCCGCGGGCCGACCCGGGCGGGCGGTTATTGGCCGCCCGGTCACGACCGGCCGCCGGCCCGAGTCTAAAGAGACAGGAGGGCGAGACATGAGACCGACGGTCGATGCGCGCCTGAAAGTCAGGGGCCGCTACCTCCGGGGACGGCCTGGGGACCTCTGGTTCGCCCACCGGGGGCTGCGGGCCGAGTTGAGTTGGATCCGCCTTGATTCGAGGGACAGCCTGACGGGCCGCTCCCCGGGGCGCGCGGCGGCGGGGCACGGTTTCCGGAGGTTTTTTTGCTCGAAATAAGTGCATATACACGGTGGATATGCACTTAAACGGCGGACTCCATGATCTGGCGACCGCCGCCCCGGCTCGAGGGCCGGTAAACTCATTCATCAACGGGAGGGAACAAATGTCTGACCAATGTTTAATCGACGCCCGACTGGCGATCCTGGCCCGCTACCGCGAGGCCGGGAAGGGGGAGCGGTTCTACCTGTGGTTCTCGTATCCCGGGGAGCGGGACGGCTTCGAGGCCATTGACCGGGCCACGGACGGCTACGGGAATCCCCTGCTGGAGCCCGCGCCGGCCCGGGTCCGGCAATGCCGAGCCGAGGCGCGGCGGCGGTGGTGTTCACCTTGCCTGATGTTCCGGCCGACCGCCCGGGCGCCTCGATGAGCCGTGGGCGGTCTCTTGCGCGCCCCGGGGTGGGGGCCTATCGCCCCCCTCCCCACCCGGGCGGGCCCGCCCTTTGACCGGGCGGGTCGGCCCGAACCGATCCTTCCCTGACGAGACTTCCCTGATCAGAAACTGAACGAGATCCGGACGCCCATCAGCCAGGCGCTGCCCAGGTCGGCGGTGGTGCTGGGGTTGTTGGGGCCGCCCACGTCCTGGGTGGGGTCCCAGCCGAAAAAGTAGTAGCCGATCTCGGGGGCGATGGTCAGGTGGCGGTTGACCTGGTAGGGGGCGGCGAACACGACGGCGTAGCGGTTGTTCTGGCCGTGCCGCCAGGTGCCGTTGGCGTCGGACGAGCCGTTGACCGTCATCTCCCAGCCGCCGCTGAGCCAGAGGGTCACCGGGCCGATCTGGTAGAAGAACCCGAGGCAGGCGCCGTACAGTTCGGTCGGGGCGACCTTCAGGCGGTTGTTGCCGTCGTTGCCGCCGCCCCACCACAGGCCGCCCTTGTAGGTGTTGAACATCGAGGGCACGATCACGTTCCGGCCGTAGCTGACCTCGCCGGTGAAGCCGAAGTTGCCGTACTGGAACCGGAAGGGAAAGGCCAGGGCAAAGGTCAGGCTCCGGTCGTCCTGGAGGTTGATGCCCTCCATGTGGTTCCAGTTGGTCAGATAGACCATGAAGCCGGGCCCGACCGAGAAGTATTTGTGCCGGTACTCGAAGGCCACGTCCAGGCGGGGATAGAGGTTGTTCATGACAAAGCCGCCCTGGGCGCCGCCCCAGGCGGGCAGGTTGGCCGTGTTCTGTCCGCCCTGTCCCAAGGAGACCATGACCGACCAGGTGGGGCGGTTGTAGTACAGGGCGATCTGGACGAACCGGCCCGAGTAGAGCTTGCCGTACTCGAAGAAGCCGCCCGAGCCCGAGGGCATCTGCTGGAAACCCAGGGCCCCGTAAGGGGCGTACTTGGCCGCGGCGAACATGGTGTCCTTGTGGCCCACGTCCAGGCGGAAGTTGCCGAAGGAGTACCAGCCGTACATGTAGGTCAAAGTGACGGCCGCGGCGCCGTGGGCCGGGCCGGCGGTGAAGTTGATCTGGATGTGGACGCCGGTCCGCCGGTCCTCGGAGTACAGCAGGAACTGCATCGACCCGTCCGAGACCTGGGCGGTGAACGCGGTCCGGTCTGGATTGCGGATATCGCGGGCGCCGACCCCTCCGTTGTAGGAGGACCCGCTCATGAGCGCGTAGAACAGGTCGGTCGAGACCCGGCCTCCGATCCGGGTCTGATAGGCCTGGGCCGGAAGGGTGACGGCGGCGGTCAAGAAGGCCAGCAGGAGTGCCCCGATGAGGCGCTTCATCTCGATTCTCCCCCCGAAATCAATCGCCGGTCAGCGGCGCGCCCGGCGCCGCCGGACCCGCATATCCCAACATCCCTCACTAATTCAAAAAATTCCCATCAACGGGCCGCCAAGTCAAGGGAAAAACAGTCTTCGGTGGCATTATCCCAACCATGAAACGAAGCTCTGTCCGGACGCCTGTCGGTCGAAGAAATCATCCACTTCGAAAATATCCAGAACCTTTTTAACCTAAGCAACGGAGGTTGCAGCTCGCTTGTCGGACCTGATTATTGACCTACGGGCAACTAGATGCGGCCGCTCAAAGTGGAGTTGTAAGAATTGGTGAACTAATTAACATAAACAGAACTTTCATCTAAATCACCAATAACTTGGTCAGGGCTTCTATTATCTAGTGGATAGGCCGTTTCAGCCCAAAGGCATGGAAGTTGAAGTGTCTTGTTACATCTTTCATTATAACTATGTGAAAACCAACTGGTGACGTTTAATCCAATTGGATCTGGCTGATCCATAAATGTTAATATCCAGCCTATTGGCCACCACGATAATTCAGAAACGACGGATGTCTGTTTGTGCTTTCCTCCAGTTACCTCTGAGATAACTCCTGTGATTCCGCTCATTCTCGCACCTTTGGTGGCCCTGATGTATAGAAACAACTTGAGAGGATAAGGATTGAAGTAAGCATTACGATCTAGGATCAATTTTCTTATAGAACTGTGTGTTTTGGTGAAGCTTGGACCACAGATTGAACAAAAATAGGCCAAGGCTTGTTTAGCTATTCGTAATGGGTATACTGAATTTAATGTTATATCAACTTGTTGGTCTGCCAGTCTTTCCGTCGCATAGTAACAAATTTCATATATGAATTTTACATAATCATCACCGTACCAGCTACCAGTATTGTTGTTGCAACTGCCGCATAGCGTATATTCATAATGACCAGCCTGTTTGTCAGTTTGTTTCCATCTAATTTTTGATTCAGATCTATATTTATCAATCGTATCCATTAATATCTGGCGGTCATTAAAGGCCCTCTTTTGAGGTATATGTTCTTTGGTTAGTCTGGTACGGGTGCCACAGATGGCACATTCTCCTACAATCTCCCTACTTCGAGACAAAAAGAGTATCCCTTAAGTGATTTTCATTATTTATTTATTTCCTCGTTCGTCAGATAGCAGGCCGGGTCCGGGCCCCAGAGATCGCCCACAGCCTCGGCCCTGACCCGGAAATTGCCGCCGCACACGTCCAGCCACCGGCATTTCTCACACCGCCCGTGCAGATGGGGCCGCTTGTCCTTGAGCTTCATCATCAATTCATCCGACGTGTCCGTCCAGATCTCGGAAAACGGCCGCTCCCGGACATTGCCGAAAGAGTGGTGCCGCCAGAACTGGTCGGCGTGGACCGCGCCGTCCCAGCTGATGCAGCCGATCCCCCGGCCCGAGGAGTTGCCCTCGTTCATCTGCAGCAGTTCCAGGACCTCGGCCGCCCGGGCCGGGTCTTCCCTGAGCAGGCGGAGATAGATGTACGGCCCGTCGGCGTGGTTGTCCACGGTCAGGACCTCGGGCCTGAAACCCCGGTCGAACATCTCCCGGGTCCGGTCCAGGATCAGATCGACCGCGGCCCGGGTCTCCTCGGGCGACAGGTCCTGGTCGATCAGGTCCGTGCCCCGGCCGGCATAGACCAGGTGATAGAAACAGATCCGCGGAATCTTCCGTTCTTCGAGCAGATCGAACACCCCGGGGATCTCCGCGGCGTTGTGCTTGAAGATGGTGAATCTGAGGCCGACCTTGAGCCCGGCCGCCTGGCAGTTGTCCACCGCCGCCAGGGCCCGGCGAAACGAGCCGGGCACCCGGCGGAACCTGTCGTGGGCCTCTTCCAGCCCGTCCAGGGAGATGCCCACGTAACTCAGGCCCAGGCCCTTGAGGCGGTCGGCCACGTCCCGGGTGATGAGCGTCCCGTTGGTCGAGAACACGGCCCGCATCCCCTTCTCAATGGCGTGGGCCGCCAGGTCGAAGACGTCGGGCCTGACCAGGGGCTCGCCCCCGGAAAAGAGGATGACCGGCGCGCCGAAGTCGGCCAGGTTGTCGATCATCCCACGGGCCTCGTCGGTGGTCAATTCGCCCGGGGCCACGCCGCCGTCGGCGTGGGCGTAGCAGTGGATGCATTTCAGATTGCAGGCCCGGGTGGCGTTGAAGACCACGACCGGTTTCTTGTCGGCCGAGAACTGGAGGAGGTGCGACGGCAGGCGGCCCGAGTGACGCCCGTAGCGCAGGGCGTCACTGGGCTCGACCGTTCCGCAGTAGAGCTTGGAGACGCCGATCATGGACGGCGGTTATCCCTGGCCGGTGGTCAAGGGCTCCTGGTAGGAGACCTGGATGGCGGCGTTGAGCCAGGTCTGGGGGTCCTCGACGGCCTCGGTCTCGAGCCGGAACTCGCGCTGCCCGGTCTTGTCCCGGATCAGCCGCAGGCCGGCCTGGAACTCCTCGTAAAAGTCCTGGCACAGCTCGGCCGCCTCGACCCGGCGCTCCCGGGCCAGGCTCAGGATCCGATCGGCCGCCTGGTCGGTGAACTGGATCTGGATGTCGGTCCGGTCGCAGAACTCGGTCTCGAAGTCCTGGACCTGCCGCAGTCCGGTGGCCACCGTGTCAAAGGCCGCCGCCAGGTCCGCGCCCAGTTCGAAGTACAGCGAGGCCACCAGGTCGAGCCTCTCGTCCGAGAGCTCGGGGGCCAGCCGGCCCAGGAAATCGGCCTGCCGGGCCCGGGCGATGGCCTTGACCCTCTCCAGGTCCTGCCGGCGCACGGCGGCCAGGCGCGGGGCCAGTTCCCGGCCGGCCGTGCCGGAGAGCAGCCGCTCCAGTTCCCCGTCCGGGTCGGCGACCATCTCCGGGGTGAGCAGGAGTTCGGTGATCCGGGTGCTGGGCAGGGCCTTTTCAAAGTGGATCAGGACCCGCTCGATGGCCGAGACCAGGGACCGGGCCCCGGTCTTCTCCTCGGCGGCCCGGGCGGCGATCATCCGGAGGGCCTCCTCCTCGAAGCGGATGTCGATGCCGTAGGCGGCGAAGTCCCGGCGCTTGCTGGTCAGGATCGGGTTGTTGGGATTTTCGAGGATGGTCAGCAGGTCCTCGGCCGACAGGGTCTGAAAGGTGGTCACCACCGGCAGCCGGCCGATGAACTCGCTCTCGAAGCCGTAGTCCATCAGGTCCCGGGCGGTGACCTGGGTCAGATAGGCCTCGTCCGGGGTGTTGTCCCGGGCGGGCTGGCCGAAGCCGATGGCCTGCCGGGCGACCCGGCGCTTGATGATGTCGGTCAGGCCGTTGAAGGCCCCGCTGACGATGAACAGGATGTGGCGGGTGTTGAGGGACCGCTTTTCCTTCTTGCCGGTCTTGCGGTAGCGCTCGATGGCCTGGATCTGGCTGATGGGGTCGTGAGGGACCTTGAGATCGACCTCGGTCTCCTCCATGGGCTTGAGCAAGGCCCGCTGAACACCGGTCCGGGACACGTCCAGGCCCCAGATGTTCTGGGCCGAGGCGATCTTGTCGATCTCGTCGATGTAGATGATGCCGTACTGGGCCAGTTCCAGGTCGTCGTCGGCCGCGGTCACCAGGTCGCGCACCAGGTCCTCGACGTCGCCGCCGACGTAGCCGGTCTCGGAAAACTTGGTGGCGTCGCCCTTGACAAAGGGCACCCCCAGCTTTTCGGCGATGAGCTTGACCATGTAGGTCTTGCCCACCCCGGTCGGGCCGATCATGATCACGTTGTTCTTGATCAGGCCGACCTGGTCGCCGTTGGCGCAGACCCGGCGCTGCTCGAAGAACTTGATCCGGTTGAAGTGGGTGCAGACCTTGGTGGCCAGAATGGCCTTGGCCTCGTCCTGCTTGACGATGTACCGGTCCAGATAGGCCAGCAGTTCGGTCGGCTTCATGTCGAATCGGATCCGGCAGGCCGGGCTGGAATCATCCCCGCCTGACCTGGAAAAGCCGGGCTCGGGAACGACCTTGTAGGTCCAGCCCTTGACCTTGTCGCCGTATTTCTTGGACAGGTAGTCCGACAGCTCGCGTTCGAGTTCCTTCTGGTCGGGCAACCTGGAGTTATGCTCGGTCACAAGACTTCCTTTCGCCAAGAGGTCTAATCACGCCTCCCCCTTGGCCGGGCATTACCGGCGCCGGTCATACCTCCCAGCCTTTACTATAAGCCCTGGCCCCGGTCATTTCAAGCGGTTGGGGCCGGCGCCCGGGCGGCCGGACGGGTCGAACCATCTGAATTAAATGAATTAGTCTGGAGGGGCCCGGGGCCGGATCAGGCCTCCGGGGGGAGGCTGAGCCTGATTTCCACCCGGCGGTTCTTGGCCCGGCCCTGGGGGGTGTCATTGGTCGCCACGGGCCGGGTGGCGGCGAACCCCTGGATCGAGACCCGGTCGGCCGACACGCCGGCGGCGATCAGGAACTTGGCCACGGCCGCGGCCCGAACCGCGGACAGCTCCCAGTTGGAGGCGAACCGGCCGCCGTGAACGGGCCGGTCGTCGGTGTGACCGGCCACGGCGATCCGCAAGTCGGCCGAGGTGGCTAGCCGGGCCAGTTTGGTCAGCAGGTCCTGGACTGGCCTCGACAGCTCGGCGCCGGCCGAGGCAAAGGTGATCCGCTCGGCCAGGACGATCACCAGACGACCGTCATCGGTGAAGACGCGGATCTGGCCCGGTTCGGCCGCGGCCTCCACCAGGAGCTTCAATTTGGCCAGCAGCCCGGCCACCAGACGCCGGCGGCGGGCCAGATCGGGCCGGGCGCCGTTGCCCAGCAGGCCGCTGACGGCATTGCCTTGCCCCAGGAGGCGGCGGTCGGCGGCCCACTGGCGCCGGCGATAGGCGTCCGCGGCCAGGCCGTCCGAGGCCCCGGCCGCCGCGAACAGCAGGGGATCGGCCCCGGAAACGGCGGGCAGGGCCTTGGGCTGGGGCGGGGCGTCCACCTGCTTGACCACCACCGTGGCCGGGCTCACCGTGGCCCGATGGTGGCTGGTCATGGCGAACAGGACCACGAAGAAGACCAGCAGCAGACTCATCAGGTCGGCGAAGGAGAGGTGGAAATTGTCGCTGTTGTCCGTTTGCCCCCGGAAGCGGGACACCAGGCGACCGCCCGGATTGGACACGGCGATGACCACCGTTTCCCGGCCGGGGACGGCCGGGGCCTGGACGGCCGGGGGGGCGATCACCGGGGTCGCCTCGGTCATGGCACCCGCCCCTGGCGTGCGCCGATCCGGGGCCAGGCCCACCGGCGGGCCTTGAGTCTTTCCGGACGGTGGGGGGCCGGCTTGTCGGCGGCCAGGGGCGTCAGGTCCGCGTCGAGGAAGAAGCCGGTCTTCAGGCGGCGGCGGATGATCACCGGGTGCTCGCCGGCCTTGAGGGCCAGGACACCCTCCAGGATCAAGGACAGGACCAGGGCCTCGTGCCGGATGTGCTCCAGCATCTTCCGCGACAGGGGCAGGATCAGCAGGTTGGCCAGGATCAGGCCGTAAAAGGTGGTCATCAGGGCCGTGGCCAGGCCGGACACCACCTGGGAGGGATCGGTCAGGTTGGTCAGCATCCGGATCAGGCCGACCATCGTCCCGGCCAGGCCCAGGGCCGGGGCGAGGCGGTACATGGTGTTCAGGATGGCCCGCTGGCCCTCACGCCGGGTGAGGTAGGTGTCCATGGCCCGCTCCAGGGTGGACCGGATTTCGTGTTCGCTCCGGCCGTCGCCGATCATCTCCACGCCCAGGCTCAGGAAGAACAGCCCCTCGGTTTTGGCCCTGGCCTCGAAGGCCCGGGGGCCGCCCTTTTTCTCGGCCCGGGCCAGGTCAACGAACATCTCGATCAGCCGGGCCGGATCGTGCCGGGGCGCGGTGAACAGCCGTTTCACGCTCCGCAGCAGGCTGATCATGTCCCGCCGGGAGTAGGCGATCAGGGCCCCGACCAGGGTGCCGCCGCCGACCACCAGCAGCGAGGGCAGATGAAACCAGGCGCCCTGGCGCCCGGCGACGACGATGACCGCCGCCAGGCCGGCGAAGGCGATGCTGAGGGTGATCCACATCGATCTGGTCATGGCCTGTCCTCCGGGTTGTGCCCGGGGTCTTAGTCAAGATTTGTGCCAGCCGACCGCATGATAAATTTTTAGTAAAAACAACAGGTAACCAAACCAGGCCAGGGTCGGCCCCGGCCCGGGAGGCGGCCGGCGGCATTATTTGCCTAGCCCCGGCCGGGACCGGGGCGGGCCCGGCCCGCCCCGGATTCGGTGCCGAGGTGGTTTGTTCTTGAATCCATTTCCGGGGCATGTTATCCATCTGAATGATTGGAAAAGTGAGACGGGCGATCCGGGCCGGGCGGGGCCCCGGACGGTGGACATAGCCGTTAAACGCTGAAGTTGGCTGAACAAAGGAGGCCGTTGGCCACGGACATCGCCCGGGCCGGCCGCAGGCGACCCCGGCCAAACAGGAGCCGTGAACCATGTCCGTGATCTGGGCCATCGGCGGAGGGAAGGGCGGCACCGGCAAGTCGCTGGTGGTGTCCTCCCTAGCCGTGCATCTGTCCCGGACCGACAACACGGTCCTGCTGTTCGACGCCGACCTGGGGACGGCCAACCTGCACACCTTTCTGGGCCTGGACCGTCCCCAGGCCACCCTGTCCGATTTCGTCAACCGGCGGGGGGCGAAGCTCAAGGACATCGTCTTGAGTACCGGGGTGCCTAACCTGAGTCTCATCTCCGGGGCCCGGGACGCCATGGATATCGCCAACATGAAGTTCGCCCGGAAGATGAAGATCCTGAGGCACCTCCACCAACAGGACCAGGACTACATCCTGCTCGATCTGGGCTCGGGCACCTCGTACAACGTGCTCGATTTCTTCCTGTCGGCCCAGAAGGGCATCTTCGTGGCCAGCCCCGAGCCGACGTCCATCGAGAACACCTACCGCTTCATCAAGGGCTTTTTCTACCGGGTGGTCAACCGGTCGATCAAGAACCAGAACGCCAAGGCGACCATCGAGGACATCTTCGAGCGGGCCGACCCGGAACGGCTGAACCAGCCGATCAAGCTGCTGGCGGCCATCGAGGCGGCGGACAACGCCGTGGCCGCGAAAATCCGCGAGGACCTGTCCCAGGTCAAGCTGTACCTGATCATCAATCAGGCCCGCAGCCAGGAGGACCGGCGACTGGGCCGGTACATGAAAAGCGCCTGCCTGAAGTATTTCTCGCTGGAGGTCGAGTACCTGGGTCACGTGCCCTACGACGACCGGGTCTGGCAGAGCATCCGCCAGCGGCGTCCCTTTCTGTTGAACTACTCGCTGTCCCCCGCGGCCCGGGCCCTGGCCGAGATTTGCGACAAGCTGACGGACAAGGGGCAGTTCAGTCTCGGCTGGAATTCGGGGCCCCAGGAGGCGGCGGGTTGAAACAGCTGGCCCACCTGACCCATTACGACATGCTCGAGGTCGGCGTCGAGGCCACCCACGAGCAGGTGGAAGAGGCCTATCGCCGGATGATGGAGGCCTTTGACCGGGACTCGCTGGCCATCTACTCGCTGTTCAGCGAGGAAGAACGCCAGGACATGATCCGGCGGGTCCGGGAGGCCTACCGGATCCTGTCCAATACCAAGAACCGGCGGGACTACAACCAGTGGCTGGTCGATCAGGGGACGTTGTCCCGCCTGCCGCGGATACTGGCCGACCGGGAGGCCCGGCCGTCGATCGTCGGTCCGCGCCAGGCCCCGGACGAGGGTGCGGCCGTCCAGCCGCCGTCCGGGGGGGCATTGTTCGAGACCGAAGGGCCGCTGTCCGGAGCGGCCTTTCGACGGATACGGCAGGGCCGGGGCCTGACCCTGGAAGAGCTGACCCAGACCCTGCGCATCGGCCGGGCCTATCTCGAGGCCATCGAGACCGATGATTACGACCGCCTGCCGGCCGAGGTCTATCTGCGCGGCTTTGTCCGGGCCTACGCCCGGGCCCTGAAGCTGGACGAGGAGATCTGGGTCGGCGGTTACCTGACGGGCTATCGCCGGTGGCGCGAAGAACAACAGTCGGCCTGAACCGGTCGCCGGCCGCCTCCGGCCGCCAGCGACGGTGGCGGCGGCAGGTCGATCCGGGGCGGAAATTGATCGGCACGCGCCAGGAGGCGGCCCGAATCGGGCTCGCCTTCCGGCGGCGGGGCTGGCGCCTGGTGTTCACCAACGGCTGCTTCGACCTGCTGCACGCCGGCCACGTCCGCTATCTGGAGTCGGCCCGGCGGCTGGGCGACGGCCTGATGGTCGGGTTGAACACCGACGCCTCGGTCGGACGCCTCAAGGGCCCGTCCCGGCCGGTGATGCCCCTGGCCGAGCGGGCCTATGTCCTGGGCGGCCTGGGCTGCGTCGATTACATCGTCGCCTTTGACGAGGACACCCCGGCCCGGCTCATCGAGGCCGTGGGCCCCCTGGTGCTCTGCAAGGGGGGAGACTGGCCGGAGGACATGATCGTCGGCCGGGAAACGGTCCTGGCCCGGGGAGGTTCGGTCCACAGTCTGGAGTTGGTCAAAGGACAGTCAACCACCGAGCTTATCGAGCGGATCATTGAGTTGAACAAGACCGGGAAAGACACCGATTAGCCCGGCCCCCGCGGGCCGGATCACCGGGCGAACAGGTCGGCCCTCGCTCCGCCCGGTGGTGTTCGGTTGCCTGGACAGCACGTTACGGAGGAACCAAGCATGAGCGAGGCCTACTTCAACGAATGCAAGGAACACCTGCATGAGCAGATCCTGAAGAAGGCGGACGGCGCTTACGGGACCGTGGTCAAGCTCAAAAGACAGCGGACCGAGTTGCAGCAGCGGGGACAGGACCTGAGCGAGAAAAAGCTGGCCTACCTGACCCAGGCCATGCACAAGGCCCACGAATACTACACCCGGGCCCTGGAATACGCCATGGAGAACGAGGACGAGGTCGGCGAGTGGTTGACCTGCAAGATCATGAACTCGCTGTCCATCTCCTTCCAGCAGATGGGCAAGCGGGGCGAGGCCAAGGCCATCCGGGACCGGTATCATGACTACGTCCAGTCCCGGCTGGCCAAGTGGGAACTGGACGACTATCTGGTCAACCTGATCGAGCTGGTGGATTTCCTGAGCGACCAGAAGCTCAAGCGCCTGGTGCTGCTCAATCCCTATATCTCCAACCGGGCCATGGCCCGGGTCGATCTGGATCAGCCCATGTTCCACCTCAAGGCCGAGGACATCATGGAGGGGGACCGGTTCCTGCAGGCGGTGTATAAGCCGCGGGTCGGGGAGACGGACAGGCTCTTCAGCCGGGTCCCGGCCTCGAACGTGGCCGATCTGGCCTCGGTCCTGGTGACCGAGGCCCTGGACTCGGACAACCTGGTCTGCTCCCGGGTGGACCAGTACGTCCGGTTCTACGACCTGCTGCTCCGCTGGCCCATGCGGGACAGCCTCCATCGGGTCCTGCTGGGCCTGACCCAGGAGAAGCTGGCCGAGACCAGCTAGTTTTTCGTCCCATTAATCAGGTGAAACCGCACCAGTCGGCCCCTGGCCGTCCGGTCAGCGGCCGTAGGGCGAGGGGGGCTTCCTGACGCGCCTGGGCTTGGGCCGGACGAACCAGACGTCCACCCGGTCCCTGGGCGGGGGCGGCTGGGGCGGCGGCGCGGCGGCCGGGTTATAGACCATGATCGCCGCCTCGCCGGCCAGTCTCTGACCCGGCTTGATGGGCGGCTTGGCCGGATAGGGACAGACCTTCTCGCAGATGCCGCAGCCGATGCACCGGTCCACCACCACCCGGGGGCGGCCCAGGTTGTCGGGATAATCGGGCAGGGGGAAGCCCCACTCGGTGACCTGATCGATGACGATCGCCTTGGGCTGGGTGGGGCAGTGCTCCTGGCAGACCAGGCAGGGAATGCCCCGGACATAGGGGTGGCACTGGTCGGTCAGGACATGGGCGACGCCCATGGGGGTCTTCTGCTTGACCGCAAGGGGCAGCCGGGGAATGGCCCCGGTGGGGCAGACCTGGGAACAGAGGGTGCACTTGTAGTTGCAGTTGCCCGTCCGGGCCACCAGGCGCGGGGTGTACAGGCCGGTGGCCCCGGCCTCGAACAACGTCGGCTGGAGGCCGCCGGTGGGACAGACCCGGTAGCACATCCCGCACCGGATGCAGCGCCGGGTGAACTCCCTCTCGTCCTTCACCCCCGGGGGGCGGATCAGACGGCGATCCGGACGGCCCAGGGCCCCCAGGTTAATAAGCGGCGGGACGATGAGCCCGGCCGCCAGGCCGATGGTCACCTGCCGGCGTCCCAGGTCGGGTAGCGGCTGCATTTTGGGCCGGCGGCGCCACCGGAACCGGACCCGATCGTGGGTGCAGCCCGCCCGGCAATCCAGACACAACAGACACTCGGCCGGGCGACCCGCCGCGCCGGTCTTGCAGATGGTCGCGCAGTCGCCGCAGTCGGCGCAGGCCCTTGACGGCGTCCGGCGCAGCCGGGCCGGCCCGGCCAGAAGACCCCACAGCGCCCCCAGGGGACAGAGGTTTTTGCACCAGAACCGCCGGGAGACGAACTCCAGGGCCAGGACCGCCCCGAAAATCCCCAGGGTCAGCCAGGGCAGCCAGAACAGGGGCTTGCCGCGGGCAAGCACCCCGTCGCGGATGAACCGGTAGATCGGCTCGCTGATCACGGCCAGGTGGGTATTGTAGAGCGAGCCGATCCAGGTGT
Source organism: uncultured Desulfarculales bacterium (assembly GCA_964569795.1). Taxonomy (GTDB): domain Bacteria; phylum Desulfobacterota; class Desulfarculia; order Desulfarculales; family JAHJDS01; genus JAHJDS01. Next base: position 111,789 of record CAZMVB010000004.1, read on the forward strand.
TGACCTGGGCCAGGGCCGGCCAGGCGGTCAGGTCCAGGGTCCGCCACAGCAGGGACAGCGGGTCCACGAGCCCCACCAGGCTGAAGCCCAGGGGGATGGTGGCCACCGTGACCGCCAGGACCAGGTACTTGACCCGCCGCCAGTCAGGGCCGGGCCGCTGGCGCAGCCTCCGGGGCACGGCCACCCGGGAGAATCCGTCCAGGCAGGTCCCCAGGGGGCAGATCCAGCCGCAGAAGAACCGGCCCAGCAGCAGCGTCGCCCCGGCCAGGATCAACGCCGGCCAGAGCAGATGGAGCTGGCTCACCCCGGAGAAGAGATCGACTATTGCCAGCAGGGGATCGGCCCGGAAAAAGAGATTGGTCGGCAGTTTCACCTGGTGAGGCGGCACGAACTGGTTCTTGATCAAGAACCACAAGAACAGGCCCAGCAGGGCCAGTTGGGTCAGCCGCCGGAGCCAGACCAGGAGCCGGGGTCGCCCTCCCGGCCGGGCCGCGACCGGCTCAGGGGTCTCGGGGGACGGGGAGGGCGAGGGGGGCGACGGGGGCGCGGGGGATTCGACCGGCGGCGGGCTCACGGTGTCTCCGGGCACGGGGACTCGGCGGGGAGAGGCCGCCCGTCAGGCGGCCAGGATCTTGACCCGGCTGAGGTCCATGGTGCCCAGGCCCATCTGGTGGCCGATGCGGATGTGGCCGATGTCGGACGGCCTGAGGCCGAACCAGCGGGTGGCATAGGCGTCCACGGCCACGGTGTCCCGTCCGGCGACCACGGTGTCCATCTTCTTGACGTACTCGGTCGAGCCGCCCGAGGGACCGTTGTCGGTCATGATCCGGGTGCCGTCCATGATGATCAGGTGGGGCTTGAGGACCGTGTTCAGGTCGGCGATGGACTGGTGGAGGCCCCAGTGGAGCCGGCCGCGGTTGCCGCCCACGGCGCCCATCATGTTCTTCATGGACAGGGTCAGCCGCGAGGAGCCGTGGTGCTTGGCCACGGGGACGCTGATGAAGCAGTCGGCCAGGAGGCACGGCTTGTAAAACGACCAGGTCTTGACCTGCCGGCCGTACTTGAGCCGGGCGGTCAAGAACAGCCGCTCGTCCACGTAGTCGATCCGGACCCGGCGGTCGCCTACGGACTTGACCGCGGCCTGGATGCCCGAGTTCTGGTAGCAGGCCTGGGCGTTGTTGACCGGGTTGTCGAACACATAGACGTCCTTGGCGCCGGCCTTGAGGCACAGCTCGACGACCCGCTTGACCACCACCGGGTTGGTGTCGGCCGCCATCTCGGGGCCCTGGTCCCAGGCGATGTTGGGCTTGACCACCACCCGGGCGTTTTTCTTGACGAACGCGGACATCCCGCCCAGCTTGGCCACGGCCCGGTCCACCAGGGAGGCGTGGTCGGCCCCCTTGGCCACGGCCAGGGTCGGATCGGGTCTGGCCGCCGCGGCGGCCTGCTGATCCCAGATAAAGGTCGTTCCCAGGCCGGTGCCCGAGGCGACAAAGCCCAGCCTGGCCATTTTGCCCAGAAAATCCCTGCGGTTCATGTGAAGCTCCTTGCCGGTGATGCGCGCCGGTAAGACGCTGACATTGTATCGCCCGGGGGGGCGGTTTTCAACTCGGGTCCCGGGCCGGCGGCGGTTATCCCTCGTGCGACCCATTGGTCAATTATAAAGAATCACGACCGCCCACGGCAAGGCCGACCGGGTCTGCGACCGGGCGGGGACAGGGTTGATTTTTCAGGGTCGATTGGTATATTGATGCGGCGCGGAGGGGTGCCGCAGCCAGGCCGAACGGGCTCGACTCGAAATCGAGTGACCCGGTTGATCCCGGGTCCGTGGGTTCGAATCCCACCCCCTCCGCCATTTCGTTTAGATTGACGCGACTAATTTTTCAGGCGCCTTGACCGCCAGGATTGGTACTTCAAGACCGTGGCGTAAACGTGCATCGCCCTCTCGGCCGAGTCAAAAAAGGGTATCCCGGCCCGGAGGAGCTTGCTGGCCAGATCAGTAGCAAAGCCGGGAATGGCCGCCACCAGGAGCGGCTTTTCGAATTCCCGGCCGATCCGGATCAGGTTCTGGGTATATAATTCGTTCAATTCCGGGCTCAATCCGGCGCCCATGACCAGGACAGCGTCAACGCCGGGGTCACCGAGCAAGGTCTGAACGGCCTTGAAATAGATATTGAGATCCATGGACGCGGTCAGGCCGACGTCGATGGGATTTTTCAGGCTGGTGCCGCTGTCGGGCACGAACTCGGCCAGGCGGGAGATGGTGTCTGGCGAGGGGGTCGCCAGGTGCAGTCCCTCCCGGCCGCAGGCCTCGGCCGCGGACACGGCCAGTCCGCCCGGCCCGGAGATCACGGCCATTCGGGGTCCGAGATCGTTTCGGGGCAGCATGTAGAAACCGATCAGGGCATCGACCAAGGCCTCGAAGCCGACGACCTGGACGGCCCCGGCCTGACGGACGGCGCCCCGCCATATTTCCTCGGACCCGGCCATGGCGCCGGTATGTGAGGCCACGGCCCGGCTGCCCTCGTCGGTCAGGCCCACCCGCCACAGGATGACCGGCTTGGCCAGGCTGGCCTTTTTCAGGGCCTCCAGGAAATACCGGCCGTCCTTGACGCCCTCGAGGTAGGCGGCGATGACGGTGGTGGCCGGGTCTTGTCCGAGGTAAAGGAGCATGTCAGCGCTTTGAAGGTCGCATTCGTTGCCCAGGGACGCGGCCTTGCTGAAGGCCAGGCCCTTGGCCGGGGCGATCCGGGCCAGGATATTGGCCAGAGAGCCGCTGTGGGAGATGAATCCGACGCCGCCCGATTCCCGGGAGAGCCGGGGAAAGAACGACAATCCGGATTCAGGGCAATACAGGCCCATGCAGTTGGGACCGAGGAGCCTGACGCCCAAGGCGTCGGCCTCCCGGGCAAGTTCCGTCTCGAGGGCCCGGCCCTCATCGCTGCCGGTCTCCTTGTAGCCGGCCGTGAACAGGACGATCCCCTTGACCCCCTTGCGGCCGCATTCCCGAACGGCCTCCAGGGCCCGGGGGCGCGGCACCAGGACAATGGCCAGATCGACCTGGTCCGGTATGGCCGATACGCTGGGATAGGCCTTCAGCCCGTCGATTTCGTCGGCCACGGGATTGACCGGATATATGGGCCCTGGAAATTTCTGGTCCAAAAGGGCCATCAGGAATACCTTGCCGGCCTTGAGTTCCCGGGGGGCGCCGACCACGGCCACCGACCGGGGATGGAACAATCGGTCGATCTGACGTACCAGTTCCGCGTGCGTTTTCACTATGCGCCTGCTCCGGACGGGTCTCTGTTTCGATCCGCAGATCATTACACAACTTGATGAACGAACACAACCGTGAGTCCCGCGGCCGTGCCTGAGTCTGAATTGAGGCCCTGCCGGGGTGCCGCCGCCAGGCCGAACGGGCTCGACTCGAGATCGAGTGACCCGCTTGATCCCGGGTCCGCGGGTTCGGGTCCCTCTCCCCCTGCCATTTTTTTGCGGTCAATTACACGAAGTAATTGTTATGATGCCGGCGTGGCGAGAAAACCATTTGACCCATAATCACCCGGGGGCGAGATGATAATCGACATCCACCGGCACCTGGTGACCGAGGACTGGTTCCCCGAGAAATTCTGGACCGGACTCGCCCGAATGATCGTCCCCCTGCTGGCCCGCCGGGGCAGGCCGGCCAATATCGAGTCCGTGCGGGAGCGATATTTCCCCCGGATGTTCGACATCGACGGCCACGAACACCTCGACCAGATGGACCAGGCCGGAATCGACCGGACCGCCGTGTTTCTGCTGGACGTGGGCCTGCTGGTCGGCGAGGCGCCGGTGAGCCTCGAAGAGCAGACCCGGGCCCTGTTCGACGCGGCCCGCCAACACCCCGACCGCCTCGTCCCCTTGGCCCACATCGACCCCAGACGTCCCGGGGCCGTTGATTTCGTCCAGAAGTGCGTCCAGGAGGCAGGCGCCCGGGGACTGAAGCTGCACCCCGGCGCGGGGTTCGATCCGTCCCAGAAGGAGACCCTGGATCTGATCGAGGCCGCGGCCGGGTTCGACCTCCCGGTCATCACCCACACCGGCCCCAGTATCCCGCCGACCATGAGCCGCTACTGCGAACCGATCCATCTCGACGAGATCCTGCTCCGGTTCCCCGAGGTGAACGTCATCGCCGCTCACATGGCCTACGGCTACCATGAACTGCTGTTTTCGCTGGGGCGGGTCAGGCCGAACCTGTACACCGACATCTCGGGCTGGCAGGTGACCGCCCGGATCGACTATGACCTGTTCGCCCGGACCCTGCGCCGGGCGGCCGACGTGATGGGCCCCGAGCGGATACTCTTCGGCACTGACGGCCCCTATCTCTGGCCGACCCTGTCTGATCGGGATTACGTCCAGGCCGTCCGGGACCTGACCTCCAAGGCCCCGGCGGACGCCCGCTTCACCGCCGAGGAAGTGGACCTCATCCTGGGCGGCAACGCGGCCCGGCTGCTGGGCCTTTGACCGGTCCCCCTCTGGTGGTGAGCGGTCAGCGCTGGACCAGCGGCGCCGGGCAAGGGTTGGTGGTTTCAACCCGGCCCGGCGCTCAGGGATGGATTCCTTTCGGCCGAAGCGGATGCCGGCCCATGTCCGGTCAAGACCGGATCTTGGGACCTGCCGTCTCGGAACAGGGTCCAGAATTATGGTCGAATGTCACGGGCTTTCCCGTCCCTTTAAATAGATATGGCGACTGCATGCGTTCCCAGTGCAATCTGGGTATGGCCCTATCAGTGGGATTGGCCCATGCAGGATTATTTTTACGCAACCTCGGTTATTATAAAATCCTATTTTAGGGATCCATTGTATTGAAAAAGCGCGTTTATATTCGCCATGTACAACAGGTTGTCCTCCCGGAACATGTCGAATTATTCTAAAATACTTATTATCTGGTGCTCTGAGTTTGATCGGTCTATTTTTGTCTATAATTATACATGGATTGACAAAATATATCTTGCCGATCTTCACCGTGGCGCCTGACTCCAGTTGATTTGATATCCATATTGTCTTTTGTGTTTCGTCTCTTCGAAGAACAAATGCAGTTTCTCCATGTGTGGCAGCCATGTTTTCCCCTGGAATGAACCAGACGGCATTATTCCATCCCGGCGCATTCGACACCTTAAACGGGTTTTGTTCACTGCCCAAGTTCTGTACCTGGCCCCCACCAGAAGGCAATGTGTAGCCCACCCTGAAATAGTATTTATATGTATGTGTTATTGGCGTATCTAATTCATACATCCACAGGCTGTCGTTGTCGTCTATCACGCGTTTCATCTCATAGGGGGCACCATCAATATATACATATGGACTGATATTAGTCACTTGTTCATGAGGTCTTACTTCTAATAAAAAACGACGAAATGGATGGTATTTCGCAAGTTCTCTCAACCACACCGAAGTAAGGGGATACACCCAGGGTACTTTCAGTTTGTTCCAGTGGTAGCGGAGGACATAAGGCCATTGCCCACACAAGTTACTAGCACACAATCCGTCATGAGGTGTTAGGTTTGTTAATCCAATACCGCAGCCAAAAAATCCCAGGACTGAACAAAGGCCAATGGCCACAGCCAGAATGACTCGTCTGAACATGGTCGTACCCCCCCTTTGGGATCGCCAACGGCGACCGTTAACGCACGGACAATAAGTTTTGCTTATACCCCGTGAGCCAACGCTGGGGAGGATACCTTTCAGACCAACTGCAACCGCCCCAAAGACTGCCTGACCAGATTTAATGGAACATCAACTCGGGCGCCCCCCCTTGCTGGTTTTGATTTTCGGGTTTAAAAAAGACTTTTGAGTATTATTATATCATTAATAATGATTATGTCAACCATTTTTTCCCTGTTTGCTTTATTTTACGTAACCTAATGATCTGTCAGTGATTCCTTCCCGGAGCTGTCGCCGGACTCCCCAGGCATGGGCCGGAATTTCACGGCAGGTCCCGGGGGTACGATGCCCCCCAAAAAGACCTAACTATGGCAGCCAGCACCCCTGCTACGCAGATAATACTCGTAATATCATCTAGATATAGAAACGAGGCTTGCTTCGAATCCCGCCCCCTGGGCCGGTTTGCGGGGCCGGCCGGACCGTTGCCCGGCCGCGCCCCGCCGCAGTCCTGGGACCCGGTCAGACGGTCAGCAGATCGACCGCCTCGCGCATCAGGCGCCCGATGGGCATCCCCTGGGGACAGGCCGCCTCGGCCGGCCCAAAGTCCGCGGTCGCCAGCCGGCCCTGGATTTCTGCGGGAATCTCCCCGAAGAGCTCGCGGGCCATGTCGCGGTCGCCGTAGTCCTGATAGTACATCAGGTAGCGCATCACGTCGGCCACCGGTGCGGCCGTCGCGCCCTGGCAGATTCGACCGCATCCGGCGCAGTAACTCGAGGCCGTGTCCGCGGCATGGGCCGCCAGCATGACCTTGTCATCGGCCGAGAGGCGCGTCTTGTTCAGGGCGGCGGCCACGTTGGCCCCCAGCACGGTCAGATCGTACATGGCCGAGCAGGCGCTGGCGATCCGCGGGTCGTCCCAGACGGCCTTGAGCTTGGCCTGCTGGGTGGTGTAGCCCAGCTTGGTGAACCGGTCCAGCATCCGGTGCTCCCGGTCACCGGCGTCGCCCGAGATGAAGGACCGCCCGCCCTGGGTCTTCATGGCCGTCAGGCCGATCCCGGCCTGGTGGCAGGCCTCGACGGCCCGCTTCATGGCCGGCTCGTTCATGACCCGGAAGTTGTAGGTGAACATGATGCCGTCGATCCAGCCCAGCTTGGCCGCCCCGGCCAGGCAGGCGGCCATGTTGGCGTGGGACGAGAACCCGAAGAACTTGATCTTGCCCGAGGCCTTGGCCTTGGCGCCCCATTTTCTGAGGGCCGGGGTCATCTCCGAGATCTCGTCCACGCCGTGGATGAAGTAGAGGTCCACGTAATTGGTCTGGAGGCGCTGCAGGGAATTTTGCAAGGCCGTGTCCAGTTCCTGGGGGTTGCGGGATTTGCCCTTGGTGACAAGAAAGATCTTTTTGCGGGCGCCGGGGTCCCGGGCCAAATACTGGCCCATGCCGGTCTCGCTCCGTCCCCAGCCGTAGCGCTCGGCGGTGTCCCAGTAGGTCACGCCCAGGCGCAGGGCCTGGCGCAGGACGAGCAGGTTGCTCGGGGTGTCGAAGATGCCCCCCAGGGCCAGGATAGGTACCTTCACCCCGGTCTTGCCAAAGGTCCTCAGGGGTATACTGGCCGGGGCGGCCTGGCCGGGGACGGCCGTGGCCAGGACCCCGGCGCCGGCCGCGGCCGTGGTCTTGAAAAAGTCGCGGCGGGAGATGCCGTGCGGTTTATCGGACATGGCTTGGGTCTCCTTCTCCGGTTCATCCGGATGGTTTCATCGCTTGGTCTGATTACAGGAAAGTGCGGTCGCGGCGGCGCGACTCGTTTTCGGCGGTGACCCGGATGGCGCGGCGTCCGGTCACCGGACACTCGTGCTCGCAGATGCCGCACCCGTTACAGCGGCGCGGATCGACCAGGGGCCGTTGGAGACGGACCACCAGGCTGACCTGTGTTCCAGTCGGCGGCGGCCAGCCTTCGGGCCTGGTCCGGTCCAGGATCACGGTCTGCCCGGACACGGCCTTGATCCGGCGCCTGGAGTCGGCCCCGATCTGGACAAAATAATCGCCCGAGCCGAGACGGTCCGGGGGCAGCGGTCCGCCGCCCAGGGTGACCCGGTCGGGCCCGGCCGCGACCACCGGTCGAACCCCGTCCCGGACGGTCTCGAACACGGTCTGGGTGAAGATGGCCTTGGGCGAGAACGGGCAGTTCTCCTGGCAGACGATGCAGGGCCGGCCCACGGCCCAGGGCAGGCAGCGGCTGCGGTCCACAAAGGCCAGGCCCATGCGGACCGGTCCCTGCTTGGCGAAGCGGCCCCGGCCGATCTTCTGGTCCAGGTTAAGGGGCGTGATCGCCCCGGTGGGACAGAGCTGGCCGCAGGCGATGCAGTTGAGCTGGCAGCCGCTGGTCCCCATCCGGAAGTCGAGGACCGGCGTCCACAGGCCCTCGAGGCCGGCCTGAAGCCCGGCCGGCTGGATGACGTTGGTCGGGCAGACCCGGAGGCACTGGCCGCACTTGGTGCAGCGGTCCAGGAACCGGGGCTCGGCCAGGGCCCCCGGCGGCCGGACCAGGCCGGGATTGCGTCCCGACCCGAGCCCGCCGGTCAGCCGGAGCAGGGGCACGGCGGCCAGGCCCGAGGCCAGCGACAGGGTGAAGCCCCGCCGGGAAAGATCAGGCGAGGTGATCTCGCCGGCCGCGGATTTGGCGGTACTGAAAGCGATCTCGTCGTCGGGACAGGACTGCCGGCAGTTGAAGCAGACCAGGCACTCGGCCTGGCGCAGCTCCCCGGCCGGCTGGCAGGCCCCCTCGCAGTCCAGGTCGCATCGCCCGCAGTCGCGGCACTCGGCCCGTTTTTTTCCGATCCGCCACCAGGCGAACCGCCCCAGGACGCCCAGCAGGGCCCCCAGGGGACAGACGAACCGGCAGTAGAAGCGGGGGATGACCAGGTTCAGGAGCAGGATCGTCCCGAACAAAGCGCCGATCAGCCAGGCCCCCTCGTAAACCCGGGCCTTGGCCGAAAGCACGTGGGCCCCCGAGTCGGCCAGGGGCGCCACCACCAGGTTGATCGAGCGGTAAACCAGGGGCAGAGGGTCCAGCAGGCCAGTTTGCAGGCTCGAGGCCACGGCCCGATCCAGGGGCATCAGGAACGCCGCGGCCAGCCAGGCCCCGACCAGCAGCGCCGTGGCCGCCCCCGCCCGCCAGGGCCGGTGTCCGCCCCGGATCAAGGCCAGCCCGGCCATGGCCACCGCCAGGGCCGCCCCGATCAGGGCGGCGAGCAAAAAACCCCGGGTCGGGGCCGACAGGACTCGGCCGATCAGCCCGCCCGCCGCCGCGGTCAGCAACCCGAACAAGAGGTAATACTTCACGGCCATGGCCCGCCGGTAGCGGTTGGCGGCCTGGCGCGCCGCGGCCTTCTTTCTCCGGCGACCCAGGTAACCGATGAAATGATTCAGGGCCCCCAGGGGACAGACCCAGCCGCACCAGACCCGGCCCAGGACAATGGTCAGCACCACCGTGGCCACGGCCCACAGCAGTCCGGTGTAGAGCACGCCCGTGGTCAGGACCGTGCCCAGGGCCAGCAAGGGGTCCAGCTCGAGCAGCCAGTTGACTGGCCAGCCCCGCAGTTGCCACCACCTGTCGCCCAGGGTGGCCGCCAGGCAGAACCACAGGAACAGGGCCAGGAAAAAGGACTGGCTGATCCGGCGGGCGGTGACGATGCGCACTACAGCTCCCGTCGAATGGGTCGAAAATCCAGGGTGCCCGCGCCGGCCGCGGCGGCCAGGCCCAGCCAGGGCAGGTCCGAGGCCTTCTTGCCCAGCAGGGTCGCCCCCAGGGCGTCGGCCGCCACCGGGTCGGTGCCGACGATCATGGTGTTGGTCTGTTTCAGATCGTCCAGGGAGCCGCCGGTCGGGCCGTTCTTGATCATGGTCGTCGTCCCGTCCAGGACGACCAGGGTCGGTCTGATCAGCAGGGCCAGCTCCTTGATGATCCCGTTGATGTCCTGGTGAAAGACGTTGCGGGCCCCGCCCAGCAGGCCGTACCAGTTCTTGAGGGTCATCGAGGCCCCGGAGCGGTGATGGTCCTTGACCGGGGCCAGGCCGATGACCCGGTTGACCCGGTCCAGGGGCCCGGTCATGACCGGCCAGTTCCGGATCAGGTTCCCGCCGTCGAGGGTGATCGGCCCGAAAAATTCGGCCCGGGGCAGAAGCAGTTCCCCGCCGCCGGCCCGGGTGGCCGCCTCGAGGCCGCTCAGGCGAAAGGCGCTGGCCGGATCGTTGATCGGGTTGTCGGTGACCATGACCCGGGCCGCCCCGGCCTCCCGGCAGAGTTTTATCATCGCGGTCAGGAGTTCGGGGTTGGTCGTGGCCGAGACCAGGGGCGGCGAGGCAAAGGCGGCGTTGACCTTGAGCAGGACCCGGTCGCCGGGCCGGATGAACCTTGGCAAGCCGCCCAAGGCGGCCAGGGCCGCGCCCAGGTTTTTTGTCCGGTTCGACCCGGTGACCACGGCCATCGCCGGTTTCCGGCCGGGAGGGGCGAAGTCAAACCCCTTGACCGTCCGGGTCCGGACCAGGTGGAGGTCCGGGGGCCGGCTGTCGTGAAGCCACCAGCCCAGGCCGGCCGCCCCGGCCGCGCCCAGACCGGCCGCGCCCGCCCGGAGCAGGAACTGGCGGCGGTTCAGTCCGGGATCGTGTTCGCCTTGACTCATGATCCCCTCGACCGCAGGTGACGCGAAAGGCGCCGGGCCAGGGCCAGGGGGGCCGTCAGGTCCTCGGCCTGGTTCACCCCGGCCAGGTAGCGCCCCTGATGAAACACGACCAGGTACATCCCGGCGACGGTCGCCACCTGGGCCGTGGGCAGGTCCCGGGGCGTGGCCAGTCGCCGGCCGCCGCTCTTGACCAGGGTCTGGATCATGTCCCGGGCCAGATCGGCCGCCTCGGCCGCCGAGGCCCGCCTGGAGATGAACGCGGTCAGGGCCCGGTTGCCCCGGCCGTAAACGGCCGCAAAGACCCGATCCAGCCGCCGGAAACCCAGGGCGCTCTTGACCCAGTACAGAAAACCGCGGGGGTCCAGGTTTTCGGTCGGAAACCAAGACAGCTCGGCCACCCGTTGGGTTTGAACCTTTGTGGCGGCCACGAACCGCCGCGCCCAGGCCAGGATGACCCGCTTCAGGGCCGGGTCTGTCCGGGAGCCGATCGCCTCGACGTAATATTGCCCGTGCACCATGAAAAGACCGTTGGCCATCCAGTAGGCATAGGGCGTCAGCCCTAAAAACTCGGCGCGGGGCCGGCGCTGCTGGCTGTACACGGCAAAGGCGCTGGCCACCGAGGTCATCTCGTAGCAAAAGACCTCGAACCAGTCCCCGCCCGGGCCGGTCAGCCTGAACCGGCGGGCGGTCAGACCCCTGAAACCCGAGGCCAGGTACAGTTCGGCCTTGCCGTCGATCTTGAGATGGAGGTTGTTGGGGCCGAATTTTTCGGTCCGGTCCGCGGTCAGCCGGGAGGCGGGCAGAAAGGGCGGCAGGTCGGTTTGCACCCTGCCCCCGGGCTTGACCGTCGCCTGGAGGCCGGCCAGCTTGACCGCCGGATTGACGGTCAAGCTTTTCGCTCCGGTCCACAGGGCAACCAGGCCCAGAACGCCAATGACGAACCAGGCAAAAAAGGACTCGACCTTGTCGGGTCCTGATTTCGAGGTGGCCATCGAGTCACCTGTCTGTTTTTTTGGGTCGCCCCGGCCCGGGCCCTTACCCGTCTTGACCCGGGACCGCGCCCCGGGGGCCGGGTCCGGGCGTCCTGGTCCGTAATTATAATTATGGCGGCAGGCAAATACCACTGGTGTCGGCCCCGGATTTTTTGTGGTATTAGTGCGGGACCGTTTCAGGCTTGTCCGGCGTTTTCAGGAATCAGGAAGCCGTCATCATGACCAGGCGCACTGACCGGGAAAAAGCGACTACTTATAGATATTTCATTTGCGCGGCCACATTCTTGGCCTATTTCGTGGTCTATTTTCACCGGGTGTGCCCGGCGGTGATCGCCCAGGACATGCAGTCCGACTTCAGGGCCGGGGGGTGGCTGCTGGGGCTTTTGGGCTCGGCCTATTTTTACGCCTATGGTCTGATGCAGATCCCCACCGGCCTGCTGACCGATTCCTGGGGGCCGCGCCGGACGATGACCGTCTCGTTCCTGGTGGCCGCGGCCGGGACCCTGCTGATGGGCCTGGCCCCGAACCTGGGTCTGGCCGTGTTGGGCCGGGTCCTGGTCGGGGTGGGCGTGGCCACGGTCTTCGTGTCCAACTACAAGCTGCTGGCCGAGTGGTTCGGGGCGCGGGAGTACGTGATCGTGGGCGCCCTGTTTCAGACCACGGGCGGCCTGGGGGCCCTGTCGGCCGAGGTGCCCCTGGCCTGGCTGAGCGATCAGGTCGGCTGGCGCTGGTCCTTGGCCGCGGTCGGGCTGCTGACCCTGGTCACGGCCGGCCTGATCCTGGCCGTGGTCCGTGACCGTCCCCAGAGCCTGGGCTGGCCCCCGCTTCGGGAGCCGGCCCCCCGCCCGGCCGACGAGCACATCGGCCTGGTCGAGGGCATGGCCCGGGTGGTCCGGACGCCGGGGGCCTGGCTGCTGGGGGCCTGGGTCTTCTGCGCCACCGGGGTGGCCTTCGCCCTGGGCGCCCTGTGGGGCGGTCCTTATCTGATGGACGTCCACGGTCTTTCCAAGGCGGCGGCGGGCGGGGTGCTGTCCATGTTCGCCGTGTGCCTGATCGTGGGCTCGCCGGTGGTCGGCTGGGCGGCCAACCGCTTCGGCCGGAAGCCGGTCCTGGTCGTCTGCTCCCTGGTCCTGATCGCGGCCCTGGGCATCCTCTTGGTCTTTTCCACCCGTCTGCCCCTGGCGGCGCTGTACGGGGTGTTCTTCCTGATCTGCCTGGGGGGCGCGTCCGTGGGGCCGATCCAGGCGGCCATGTCCAAGGAGATGTTCCCGGTGGCCATGGCCGGGACGGCGGTGGGGATGGTCAATCTGTTTCCCTTCCTGGGGGCCGGGGTGTGGCAGGTGGTCATGGGCGCGGTCCTGACCGAGAATCCGTCCGGGGTGGGGCACGTCCCGGCCAGCTACGACCACCTGCTGCTGGTGGGCCTGGGGGCGAGCGTGGCGGCCCTGGCGGCGGCCGTGTTCCTGCCGGAGACCCTGCCGCCCGGCCTCCGGCGTTCCCGGCCGGGGTCCGCGGCCGGACCGGACAGCCGGGGCTGAGACGTGTTATATTTTAATCGAGGCCTGATCTAATGCCCGTCCGCGTCGAAGTTTACTCGTCCCTGCGCCGGCATCTCGGCCCCGGTGCGCCTCCGGTGGTCCTGACCGAGGCCGCCGGCCTGACCGTGGCCCAGATGGCGGCCCGGCTGGGCATTCCCGTCGAGGAGGTGACCCTGGCCTTTGTCAACCGCCGGGCGGCGGGGATCGACCGCGTCCTGGCCGACGGGGACCTGGTGGGCCTGTTTCCCCTAATGGACGGCGGATAGGGCGAACCCATGAAATCGATTGTTCCCTCCTTTCGGGTCACCCCGGAAAACACCTGCCTGGAGACCCTGTCGCCCCTGGAGATGGTGAACGTGGTCGAGGCCTGCCGCGGCCGACAGCGGGACCTGATCGTCCGCTGCGTCCTGGCCGTGCTCAACAGCGGGGCCGAGAGCGACGACGTCCGGCAGATGCTGGCCGCCTATCACGATTTCGACCTGGAACTGATCGAGACCCCCCGCGGCCTCGAGGTCGAGCTGAAGAACGCCCCGGACATCGCCTTTGTCCATTACGAGGTCGAGGACAGACGGGGGACGACCCTGCGGCCGAAACTGATCGAGGGCCTGCGCCAGCACATCTTCTCGGTGATCCGGGACCTGGCCTTTGTCGCCAGCGAGATCGAGCGGACCGGCAAATACGATCTGACCTCGTCGGCGGGCCTGACCGACGCCGTGTTCCTGATCCTCAGAAACGCCGGGCTGTTCATAAAGACCGGCCGCCACAAGGTGGTCACCTGCTGGGGCGGCCACGCCATCGACCCCGGGGAGTACCAGTACTGCCTCGAGGTGGGCAACCAGTGCGGCCTGCGGTTCATGGACGTCATCACCGGCTGCGGCCCCGGGGCGATGCGGGGACCCATGGAGGGGGCGACCATCGGCCACGCCAAGCAGCGGATGACCGACGGCCGCTACATCGGCATCACCGAGCCGGGCATCATCGCCTCCGAGTCGCCCAACCCCATCGTCAACCCCCTGGTGATCATGCCCGACATCGAGAAGCGCCTCGAGGCCTTTGTCCGGCTGGGCCAGGGGGTCATCGTCTTCCCCGGCGGGGTGGGCACCCTGGAGGAGATCAGCTACATCCTGAGTATCCTGGCCCACCCCCGCAACCGGGGCGTTCCCTTCCCGCTGATCTTCACCGGTCCCGAGTCGTCCCGGGACTACTGGGCCGCCCTGGAGGAATTCCTCCCGAAAATCTTCGGGCCCGAGGTCAACCGGTTGTACCGGTCGATCGTCGGCGATCCGGAGCAGGCGGTCCTGGAGATCAACAAGGGGCTGCTGGCGGTCAAGATGCACCGCGACCGAAAGCGGGAGTCCTATTACTTCAACACCGGGCTCCACGTCCCCTTTCTGGTCCAGGAGCCGTTTACGGCCACCCACCGCACCGTGGCCCGGACAATGCTCAGATCCGACCAACCCCCGTCCCAGCGCGGGGGCCTGCTGCGCCGGGTCTTTTCGGCCGTGGTCAGCGGCAACGTCCGGCCCGAGGGCATCAAGGCCGTCGAGGCCGAGGGGCCCTTCCGCCTCCGGGGAGATCGGGACCTGATCGCGGCCGTGGACGGGCTGCTCACCGAGCTGGCCGCCCAGGGGCGGATGAGCAAGAGCGGGGCCTACCGGCCCAGCTACGTCACCGAGGTCCTGGACTGACGCGTTGATGACCGTCCGCCACCACCGGACTCCTTTGGCGTCCACTCAACCTGGAGACCACCGATGAACATCAGTCACATTCCCGTCGGCCCCCATCCGCCCCAGCGGATTTATGCCCTGGTCGAAATTCCCAAGGGCGGACGAAACAAGTATGAATATGACTTCGAGATGGAGGCCTTTCGCCTGGACCGGGTGCTGTATTCAGCGGTGCACTATCCAGCCGCCTATGGGTTTGTGCCCCGGACCAAGGCCGAAGACGGTGATCCCCTCGATATCCTGATCGTCACCAGCGAGCCGACATTCCCCGGGTGTGTCATCGAGGCCCGGCCGGTGGGTTTGTTCAAGATGAGTGACGAGCACGGTGAGGACGTCAAGATCCTGGCCGTGCCGGTAATCGACCCGCACTACAACCAGATCACGGAACTCGACCACTTGGCGCCGCATTTTCTGAGGGAAGTAGAACACTTTTTCCGTATCTACAAAGATCTCGAGGGCAAGGTCGTCCATACGCGAGGCTGGGACGGCCGCGAGGCGGCCGAGCGGACCATCCTCGAGTCCATGGCCGCGGCGGGGTCGTGATCCCCGCTCGGGGCACGGCTTGACCGCCTTCGGGCGCCGCCTCATCAACCCCTGTCGGGCCAGGGACCTCTGGGGGCAAAATCCTTTTGATTCCCCGACCGAATGGTATTATCGTGTAGCGTCCTTCATTGAAACAACATTATCGAACCAAGACGCGGGGGGATGGCAGTAGAGCGATGATGAGACCGATTGGATTTTCCACGATGACCAGGCGCCATTGCCCTATCATGGTATCGGCAGTCATACCGTTATCATTGTCGCCCCGGACAAGATTCACCCGGGCTCCCCGGGAAAATGGACCGAGGATGATGACCCCCGTCTTCAGACGGGAGGCGGCATCTTGCCGCGGACGCTCGGGCCTTGACCTGCCCTGCTTCCCCTGGTTGAAGACCCATGGCCCACGCCCCTGAACAGGAGGGCATGTCGCCGCACCGGGCCAGGCTCGGCCTGCTGACCCTGGGCGCCCTGGGCGTGGTCTATGGCGACATCGGGACCAGCCCGCTGTACGTCATCCGGGAGTGTTTTCACGGCATCCATGCCATCACCCCGTCTGAGGCCAACATCCTGGGTGTCCTGTCGCTCATCTTCTGGTCCCTGGCGATAGTCATCACCCTGAAATACGTGATCTTCATCATCCGGATCGACAACCAGGGGGAGGGCGGCATCGTCGCCCTGACGGGCCTGTTGCCGGGACCGAACCGCGGCTTTTCGGCCTCGCGGCGTTCGGCCCTGGTGCTGATGGCCATTTTAGGCGCGGCGTTGCTCTACGGGGACGGGATCATCACCCCCTCCATTTCGGTCCTGGCGGCCGTCGAGGGATTGAAGACGGCCGCCCCCTCGCTGGGGCATCTGGTCCTGCCCCTGGCCTGCCTGATCCTGATCGGTCTGTTCTTGTTTCAGCGCCGGGGCACCGCCGGCATCGGTCATGTTTTCGGCCCGGCCATGGTGGTCTGGTTTGTGGTCATCGGCGGCCTGGGGCTCGTGGAGGTCGTCGGTCATCCCCAGGTGTTGGCCGCCGTCAATCCGCTCTATGGCGTGCGATTTTTCCTGGATAACGGCCTGCACGGCCTCAGAGTCTTGGGTTCGGTGGTGTTGTGCATCACCGGGGGCGAGGCCCTGTATGCCGATTTGGGCCACTTCAACCGGTCCTCGATCAGGCTGGGATGGTACGGGCTGGTTTGCCCGGCGCTGCTGCTCAATTATTTCGGCCAGGGCGCGCTGCTGATCGACAATCCCCACCTGGCGGCCGACCCGTTTCTGGGCCTGGCCCCCCAGATGTTCCAGTACCCGATGATCGTCCTGTCCACGGTGGCGACCGTCATCGCCTCCCAGGCCATGATCTCGGGGATGTTTTCCCTGACCCAGCAGGCGGTTCAACTGGGCTTCCTGCCCCGGCTGCGGATCGTCTATACCTCGGCGGCCACCAAGGGTCAGATCTACATCCCGGCGGTCAACTGGGTCTTGATGGCGGCCTGCCTAAGCCTGGTGGTGTTTTTTCAGAGCTCCAGCCGGCTGGCCGGGGCCTATGGCCTGGCCGTGCCCGCCACCATGGCCATCACCTCGATCATCTATTTTCACGTCATCACCCGGGCCCGGCACTGGCCGGCCTGGGCCGCCGGGCTGTTGGTCAGCCTGTTTCTGCTCTTCGACGTGTCGTTCTTCGGCACCAACCTGTTCAAGCTGGTGGACGGCGGCTGGTTGACCCTGGCCATCGCCGCCGTGGTGACGACGATCATGGCCACCTGGAAGGACGGCCGGGCCGCCCTGGCCAAATTTGTGGCCCGGGGCCGGGTGGCCGAGGACGTCTTCCTGGCGGATGTGGAGAAGATGGAGCCCGTGCGCATCCCCGGCACGGCGGTGTTCCTGTCCGTCTCGCCCGAGGGCATACCGCCTTCCCTGCTGCACAATTACAAGTTCAACAAGGTCCTTCAAGAACGAGTGATCCTCATGTCGATCATCACCGCCGAGACGCCCTATGTCCCCCCGGCGGATAAAGTCGAGGTGAGGGACCTGGGACTGGGGTTCTATCGGCTGGTGGCCCATTTTGGATTCATGGAAACGCCGGACGTGCGCCAGGCCTTCGATCTGGCCAAGACCTCGGGGTTGGACGTGGACCCGGTGACCGCGACCTACTATCTCAGCCGGGAGAGCATGTTGATTTCCGGCCGTTCCAAGATGATGTCCTGGCGCAAGAGATTGTTTGCCCGGATATCGAAAAACGCGACCAACCCGACCATATTCTTCAACCTGCCGCCGGGGCGGGTGGTCGAGTTGGGAATCCAAGTCGAGTTGTAGGCGGCGACGGTTCCCCGAACCCGGAGGGCGCGCCCGGCTGGCTTGTCCCTGGGAATTGGAGCTGAAAGACGGCCGGGCGGCGGACCTCCGCCCCTGTCAGGGAAGTCGAAAGCCGCCCGGGAGGCCCCTCCGGGCGACAAGACCACCGGCAGACCCGCCACTTCTTCCCGGAGTACGTCCTGGCCCAGGGACCCTTCCGCCTCCGGGGCGATTCCGCCCCTTACGGCAGCGCCGCGTCGGCCGAGGTCTCGAGATCCCGCCGCCGGCGGCGACGCCGTCCCAGCCACTGCTGCAACTGGTCGAAGTAGGTGTAAATCACCGGCGTGATCAGGAGGGTGATCAACTGGCTCACCGCCAGGCCGCCGCACACGGCCAGGCCCAGGGGCTGGCGGGCGTCCCCGCCCGCGCCCAGGCCCATGGCGATGGGCAGGATGCCCATGAAGGCGGCGATGGAGGTCATCATGATCGGCCGGAACCGGATCAGGGCCCCCTCGTAGATGGCCTCCCGGGCGTTCTTGCCGTGGTCGCGCGACGCGGCCAGGGCGAAGTCGATCATCATGATGGCGTTCTTCTTGACGATGCCGATGAGCATGATCACGCCGACAAAGGCGTACAGGTCCAGTTGCCGACCGAAGACCATCAGCGTCAGCAGCGCCCCCAGGGCCGCCGCGGGCAGCGAGGCCAGGATGGTGATCGGATGGATGAAGCTCTCGTAGAGGATGCCCAGGATGAGGTAGATCACCGCGATGGCCAGGATCATCAGCATGAAGAGGCTCTGCATGGACTCCTGAAAGGCCTGGGCCGTGCCCACGAACCGGCCGGTGACGGTCTCGGGGAGGACCGAGGCGGCGGCGGACTGGATGGCGCTGACGGCCTGGGACAGACTGACCCCGGGCTTGAGGTCGAAGGAGATGGTCACCGCCGGCAGTTGGCCGACGTGGGTGATCCGAAGCGGTCCCTCACGCCGCAGCTTCCGCGTCACCACCGACAGGGGCACCAGCCGGCCGGTGTCCGAACGGACGTAGATCCAGGACAGGTCGTCGCTGTAGAGCTGGTCCTTGGGCAGGAGTTCGAGGATGACCTTGTACTCGTCGTCGGCGGAGTCGATCCGGGAGACCTCGCGGGCGGCGTAGGCCGAGTAGAGGGCGTCCTCGATGGCCTTGGCCGAAACCCCCAGCGTGGCGGCCTTGTCCCGGTCGATGGTCAGCCTGACCTGGGCCGAGTGGATCATCAGGTCCGAGTTCACCCCGACCAGTTGGGGCAGGTTGGCCAGCTTGGCCACCAATCGTTGCGAGGCCGGATATAGGTCTTCGATGTTCGTGCCCAGCAGCGTGTACTGATACTTGGCAAAGGTGCGCATGGACCCGACCTGGATGGCCGGGGGGTTCATCAAGAACACCCTCAACCCCGGCACGGCCAACATCTGCGGCCACAACCGGGCGATGACCTGGTCCACCGAGGACCGGCGCTTGTCCCGAGGCTTGAGATGGGCGAAGGCGATGCCCTCGTTCATGGACGGCCGGAACCCGACGACCACGCCCACGCCGCTGACCGCCGGGTCCCGGGCGATGATGGCCCCGGCGGCGTTCATCCGCCGGCTCATGGAGTCGAAGGACACGTCCTGGTCGGCCATGGTGAAGGCGATGAAGAATCCCTCGTCCTGGCTGGGGAAGAACCCCTTGGGGATGGCCACGAACAGATAGGCCGTGGCCGCCACGGTGCCCAGGGCCACGCCCAGGGTGATCAGGCGGTGGCGCAGCACCCACCGGAGCATATGGTCGTAGATCCGCCTGGCGAGGCGGAAGATCCGGCCGCCCTCGCTTTCGGCGTGCGATCCCGCACTGGTGGCCCGCAGCCGGATGACTCGGCTGGCCAGCATCGGGGTCAAGGTCAGCGAGACCACCCCCGAGATCAGGACGGCCACGGTGATGGTCACGGCGAACTCGGTCAGGATCCGTCCCACCAGGCCGGACATGAGCAGGATCGGCAAAAACACCGCCACCAGGGCCAGGGTCATCGAGATGATCGTGAACCCGATCTCCTTGGCCCCGTCCACGGCCGCCATAAAGGGGGTCTTGCCCATCTCGATGTGGCGATAGACGTTTTCGAGCATGACGATGGCGTCGTCCACCACCAGGCCCACGGCCAGGGTCAGGGCCATGAGCGACAGGTTGTCCAGGGAATAGCCAAAGGCGGCCATCAGGGCGAAGGTGCCCACCAGGGAGGTGGGCACGGCCAGGCTGGTGATGATCGTGGCCGGGATGTTGTGCAAAAACAGAAACACCACCAGGACCACCAGGCCCACGGCCAGCAGCAGGGTGTACTGGACGTCCCGGATCGACGCCCGGATGGACTCGGACTTGTCATGCAGGATCCGCAGCTTGATCGACCGCGGCAATTGTTCCCTCATGGAGGGCAGGATCTTGCGGAAGTTATCGACCACCTCGATGGTGTTGGCCCCGGGCTGGATCATCACCCCGAAAATGACGCCCCGCCGCCCCCCGTACCAGCTGGCGGTCCGGTTCAGCTCGACCCCGGGCTCGACCCGGCCCAGCTCCCCCAGGCGGACCGGCCGGCCGTTGCGGTAGGCGACGATGATCCGGGCGTACTGCTTGGCCTTGTATAACTGGCCGCGGGCGTCGATCATCAGCAACTGGTTCCGGTTTTCCAGAAAGCCGGTGGGCAGGTTGACATTGGCCGCGCTGACGGCGGCGACCACCTGATCGTAGCCGATGCCGCGGGCGGCCAGGGCCTTGGGGTCGAGCTGGATGCGGACGGCGTATTTCTGCTCGCCCAGGATCTGGACCTGGGCCACGTCCTTGATCGAGGCGATGCGCCGGCTGACAAAGGTCTTGGCGTACTGGTTGACCGTGGACAGGGGCAGGGTGTCCGAGCTGAGCATGAGATAGAGCACCGGCCGGTCGGACGGGTTGACCTTGACGTAGGACGGCGGCTGGGGAAGGTTGTTGGGCAGCTTGGCCCGGCTGATGGCCGCCTGGACGTCCTGGGCGGCGCCGTCGATGCTGCGGTCGAGCCGGAACTGGAGGGTGATGGTCGTCTGGCCCAGGGCGCTGACCGAACTCATGGAGTCCAGGCCGGAGATGTTGCTGAACTCGCTCTCCAGGGGGGTGGCCACCACCGCGGCCATGGTCTCGGGGCTGGCCCCGGGCAGGTTGGCCGTGACCATGATGGTCGGGTAATCGATCCGGGGCAGCTGGCTGGTGGGCAGCTGGAAATAGCCCACCACTCCGAACATGACAAAGGCGGTCATGACCAGGATGGTCATCACCGGCCGGCGGATGAACAGTTCGGACGGGCTCATGGCCGGCCCTTTTTCGCCCTGGCCCTTTCCGGTTGACCGGCTCGCTCGCCGGCCTTGATCTGGATGGCCGTTGATTGTCGCAGTGGGGGCAGGGTCCGGATCAGCACCCGGGCACCCTTATAAAGCCCCAGTTGGCCCGAGGTGGCCACCTTCTCGCCGGCCTTGATCCCCCGGGAGATGACCGCCAGGCCGCCGACCACCCGGTCCACGACCACCGGCCGGACGCTGACCGTTTGGTTCGGCCCGATGACGAAGGCCAGCCTCTTGCCCGCCGGTCCCTGGCGCACGGCCCGACTGGGAACCACCACCACGCCGTGCTCCATTTTCAGGATCAGGGAGACGGTCACGAACCGGCCGGGCCAGAACCTCAGGTTCCGGTTGGCAAAGGTCGCCCGCAGGATCACCGTGCCGGTGGTCTTGTCGATCTCGTTGTCGATGAAGGTCAGCTTTCCCTTGGCCGGCGGGCGGGTGTCGCCGGCCTGGACGGCCCGGACCGTGAGCGGCTTTTGGGCGTAGTAGCGGCGGACCTCGCCCAGCACCCGGCCCGGTACGGCGAAGGTGACGTACACCGGTTGCATCTGGTTGATCACCACCAGGTTCTGACCCGGGGTGGGCCAGACCTGGTTGCCGGCGGTCACCAGGAGCCGGCCGGCCAGGCCGGTGATGGGCGAGCGGATGGTGCAATAGCCGAGCTTGAGTCGGGCGGCGACGATGGCCGCCCGATCGGCCACGATCGAGGCCTTCAGGGTCGCGACCTTGAGCACATACGTATCGTATTGTTCCTGGGAGACGAAGTCGCGCTTCACCAGCCGGTTATAGCGGGCCACCTGGCGCCGGGCGTTGGCCAACTCGGCCAGATTACTGGTCAGTTTGGCCTTGGCCTGGTCCAGGTCGGCCTGATAGGTCCGGGGGTCGATGGTGAACAGGACCTGACCGGCCTTGACCAGCTTCCCCTCCCGGAAGTGGACCTTGTCCAGTTGACCCGAGACCTGGGGGACGATCTTGACCGTGGCCATGGGTTCCACCCGGCCGATGGCCCGGATCTCCAGCGGAACGTCCTTTTTAACGGCCGTGGCCGCGGTCACCGGGACCGGCGGGCGTCGGCGCCGGGCCCGCTTTTCGTTCTTGCAGCCGAAAAGACCGATCACCCCGGCGCAGACCAGCGCCACGGTCCCGGCCATGATCCATCTCGATTTCGGGGGACACTCGAAGTAGGAAGACATTGGCTCTCCCACCTTGAACAGGCCTGATGAAACGGGGGGCGCAAACCGGCGTCCGCACCCCAAGGGGGGAATTCTATCAAGTCATCCGGCCAAAGTCCAATGGTCTTTGTCAATTTGACGATACACCTCCCTTTTTCCGGAACGAAGCCCCCTGGCCGCGGCCGCCGTTGCGGACCGCTTTCGCGCCGGGTATGTTTATTAACAAAACTTCGGTTCCGGGACGGGGGCAGGATCAATGGCCGAACAGGTCCGGGTCAAGAACATCGGGCTGCGGGGCGTCACCGTGGCCGATTCCAGGATCAGCTTCATCGACGGGGAGCGGGGCATCCTCATTTACCGCGGTTACCGCGTCGAGGACCTGGCCGAGAACGCCACTTTTCCGGAGACGGCCTATCTGTTGCTCCACGGCGAGCTGCCCGGCCGGTCGAAGCTGGCGGAATTCCAATCGCTGATCACCGCCCACCGCACCGTCCCGGAGTTCATCCTGGACGGATATCGGCGCTGGCCGCGGACCGGGTCGCCCATGGACGTGCTCCAGGCCTCGGTGCCGCTTCTGGCCCTGGCCGATCCCCGGCCGCTGGCCGCCGCCCGGGACCATCTGTCCGAACAGGCCGCGATTCTGATCGCCCGCTTCCCGACCCTGGTCGCCGCCTGGCACCGGATCAGGGGCGGCCTCGAACCCGTCGAGCCCGACGACTCCCTGGACCACGCCGCCAATTTCCTGTACATGCTCACCGGCGAGCGGCCCGACGAGGCCACGGCCCGGGACCTGGACGTCTGCCTGACCCTCCACGCCGATCACACCTTCAACGCCTCGACCTTTGCCTGCCGCGAGGTGGTCAGCACCCGGGCCCACATCTACGCCGGGGTGGCCGCCGGGGTGGGGGCCCTGGCCGGGAGCCTCCACGGCGGGGCCAACGCCCGGGTGATGGAGATGCTCCTGGCCCTCGAGGAGGTCGAAGACATCGAGGGCTGGGTCCGAAAGACCCTGGACGCCGGCGAGCGGATCATGGGCCTGGGCCACGCCGTTTATCAGACCGAGGACCCCCGGGCCAGGTTTCTGCGGGCCATGGGCCACCGTCTGGGGGAGCAAACCGGCCAGCGCTGGTTCGAGATCTCGGACCGGATCGAGCGGGCCGCCCTGGCCGAGTTCGCCCGCCAGGGAAAGACCCGGATCCGGCCCAACGTGGACTTCAACTCCGCCCCGGTCTATCATCTGATGGGCATTCCCCTGGACCTGATGACCCCGGTGTTCGCCGTCGCCCGGGTGGCCGGCTGGTGCGCCCACATCATCGAGGAGATCTTCGCCGAGGCCCAGGACCAGGCCGCCATCTACCGGCCCCGGGCCGAGTACGTGGGCGATTACTGCGGTCTTTTAGGCTGCGAGTTTCTGCCCCTGTCCGAGCGCGGCGGGTGAAGGCCGCGGCAGCCATGGTTCATCGTCACGACATCCTCATCGTCGGCTCGGGCCTGGCCGGTCTCCGGGCGGCCCTGATCGCCGCCGGGCGGGCCGACACGGCCGTCATCAGCAAGGTCTATCCGACCCGGTCCCACTCGGGCGCGGCCCAGGGCGGGATCGGCGCCGCCCTGGGCAACGAGGAGCCGGACGACCCCGAGTGGCACCTTTTCGACACCGTCAAGGGCGGCGATTACCTGACCGACCAGGACGCCGCCGAGTTTTTCGTCAGGGACGCCCCCCGGGCAATCTACGAACTGGAGCACATGGGCGTCCCCTTCAACCGGACCCCTGACGGAAAGATCGCCCAGCGGGCCTTTGGCGGACACACCCGGGACTTCGGCCGGGGGCCAATCAAGAGGGCCTGCTTTGCCGCCGACCGGACCGGCCGGGTCATCCTGGACACCCTGTACGGCCGGGCCGTGGCCGCCGGGCTGAAGGTCTATCCCGAGTTCGTCCTCCTCGACCTGGTCCGCCGGGAGGACCGGGCCGTGGGTCTGGTCGCCCTCGAATTGGCCACGGGCCGGCTGCACGCCTTCGAGACCCGGGCCGTCCTCCTGGCCACGGGCGGCTACGGCCGGCTGTTTCAGACCAGTTCCAACTGCTTCGCCAACACCGGGGACGGGCCGGCCGCCTGTTTTCGGGCCGGCTGGCCCCTCGAGGACCTGGAGTTCGTCCAGTTTCACCCCACGGGCATTTTTGGTCTGGGGGTCCTCATCTCCGAGGCGGCCCGGGGCGAGGGGGGGATTCTGAGAAACGACCCGGGCGAACCCTTCATGGCCCGGTACGCCCCGACGATCAAGGATCTGGCCCCCCGGGACGTGGTCGCCCGGGCCATCGCCACCGAGATCCGCCAGGGCCGGGGCATCGGCGGCCGGGACTTTGTTCACCTGGACCTGACCCATCTCGGGGCCGAGCGGCTGGCCGAGCGGTTGAGCGACATCTCGTCCTTTGTCCGCATCTACCTGGGGATCGATCCGGCCGAGCGTCCCATTCCCGTGGCCCCGACCTGCCACTACATGATGGGCGGTATCCCGACCGACCTCCAGGGCCGGGTCCTGGACGAGACGGGCCGGGTCGTGCCCGGGCTCTATGCGGCGGGCGAGGCGGCCTGCGTCTCGGTCCACGGGGCCAACCGGCTGGGCTGCAACTCGCTGCTGGACCTGGTGGTCTTCGGCCGCCGGGCCGGTCTGGCCATGGTCGATGACCTGAGCGGTTTGGACCACGTCCCGGTCGGTCCGGGACCCTTGCGCCGGGCCGAGGACCGGCTGGAGACCCTCTTGAAAAACGACCGGGGCGAGCGGCAGGCGGCCCTGCGCCGGGAGCTGCAGGGGGTGATGATGGAGCACTGCTCGGTGTTTCGGACCGAGGCGGGCCTGGCCGCGGCCCAGGAACGGATCGCCGGGCTCAGGGGGCGGGCCGCGTCCCTGGTCGTTGAGGACAAGTCGGCCGCCTTCAACCTCGATCTGATCGAGGCCGTGGAACTCGACTCGCTGCTGCCCCTGGCCGAGGCCACCCTGGCCGCGGCCCGGGCCCGGACCGAGAGCCGGGGGGCCCACTGGCGGGAGGACTTCCCCGAGCGAGACGACGACGCCTGGCTCAAGCACACCCTGATCACGGCCGGGCCGGACGGGCCGGCGCTGACCTACAAACCGGTGACCGTCACCCGGTTTGCGCCCCGGCCCCGGACCTACTGACCATGAACCGACGTTTTTCGATCAGGCGCTTCGACCCGGCCGCGGAGGAAAAAGTCCGGTACGACTTCTGGGAGATCGAGGTCGAGCGACAGGAGCGGGTCCTGGACGCCCTGAACCGGATCAAGTGGACCAAGGACGGGAGCCTCAGCTTCCGCCAGTCCTGCGCCCACGGGGTGTGCGGCTCGTGCGCCGTGCGCCTAAACGGCCGCTGCGCCCTGGCCTGTCAGACCCTGGTCGGGACCTTGGACACCGACGAGATCATTGTCGAACCGCTGCCTCACTTCACCGTCCTCAAGGACCTGATCGTCGATCTCGAGCCTTTTTTCGCCCGGGTGGAACGGGTGCGGCCCTTCCTGATCTCCCGGGACGAACCGCCGGAGCGGGAACGCCTCCAAGACCCCGAAGAGCGGCGCCGGATCGACCAGGTCATCCGCTGCATCCTGTGCGCCGCCTGCGTCGGGGCCTGTCCCACCCTGGACGATCACCCGGCCTTCCTCGGCCCGGCGCCCCTGGTTCAGGCCTTCCGGCAGGTCTTCGACAGTCGCGACCAGGAGCGCGACTCGCGCCTGGCTCAACTGGACGATCCAGACGGGGCCTGGGGCTGCGTCAATAAATTCAAATGCACCCGGGTCTGTCCCAAGGAAATTCCGGTCACCAAATCCATCAATCAGATCAAGCGGGCCATCGAACAGTCCAGGACAAGAGAATCCGAGCCGCCGGCCGGGGGAGGGCCGCCATCAGGCCCTGGGTCACGGTCATCCTGATGAACGGGTACCCTCATACGCCCGGCGGATCAGCTCGGCGGCGCCCTGGCCGTCGGTGGGGTACACCGCGATGCCGATGGCGACGTCCAGCCGGATCTTGCGGCCCAGGAAATCGAAAGGCCGTCTCATCCGTTTCCGGATGCGGCCGGCGAGGACGGCCGGATCATAACCGGCGCACAGATCGGGCAGGATCATGAGGAATTCGTCTCCGCCCAGCCGGGCCAGGGTGTCCTGATCCCGGCAGCAGGCGGTCAGCCGTCGGGCCGCCTCCTGGAGCGCCAGGTCCCCGGCCTCGTGGCCCAGGGAATCGTTGATCTGCTTGAAGTCGTCCAGGTCCACGGCCAGGACCGCCAGGGTTCCCCCCCGCCGCCGGGCCGCGGTCAGGGCGACCTCGAGGCGGTCGGCGGCCAGCAACCGGTTGGGCAGGCCGGTCAGGGGATCGTGCCGGGGGGAGACGCACTCGGTGTCCGGCCCCCGCCGGACCTGGGAGACGTCGTTGAGCAGACAGACGTAATTCCTGACCTGGTCTTGTCGGTCCTTGACCACCGTCACCGTCAGCCACTCGGGATAGGCCTCCCCGTTCTTCCTCCGGTTCCAGTACTCGCCGGACCAGAAACCCCGGGTGCTCAGGTCATCCCACAACTCCTCGAGCATCTCCGAGTCGATCCGGTCGGACCGAAAGATATTGATCCCCCGGCCCAGGGTCTCTTCCGGGGTATAGCCGGTGATGGCCGTGTACGAGGAATTGACCGACTGGACCACGCCGTCGGCGTCGGCCACGACCAGGCCCTCGATCATCTGGTCGAAGACCCCGGAGGCCATCAGTTGTTGCGGCCCGGATCGAGGCCATTCGGTCAGGTCCTCGACGACGAACATGTAGTAATCGTCGCCGGCCCCGGGGAGCCGGACCAGGGTCGAGGTGAACTTCAGCCTGACCAGGGAATTGTCCGGCCGGCGCAGGGTCTGCTCCCAGGCGGCCTGGAAGGAATCGGCCCGGTCCGGGGTCGGCCGCCGGTGCCAGTCCACGGCCCGGTCAAAGCCCGCCACCAGGGAGGTCAGCGGCCGCGAGACCAGCTCCTCGGCCGGAGCCCCCCACATCTCGGCCAGGCGGCCGTTGACCCATAACACCTCGCCCCAGAGACTGACGTGGGCCAGGCCCAGGGATTGACGCCGGCCGGGCCGCTGGAGGGCGGTCCGCTCCCGGCGGACCAGGTGCAGCCGGGTCGGCTGTTCCCGGAGCGCGGTGTGGCTGTTGAAAAAATTGTCGCTGTCTCGTTCGGTCACGGGTCGTTGCTGGTTGTGGCGGTGACAGACATTTCGGCAAACGGGGGCCGGGCGGCCGGCCTCCCTCCCCAGGTGCTCCTACCTCAAGTATTACACGTTTTCCACGAATTACAACCCAATGACGGTCGAGGCCGATTGCCCCGGGCCGCGGCGTTCCCTTTGACACTCAGGTCCTGGTGCTCGTTTCCAAGAGGTGACAGAAACCGGCGTATTCCTCGGCGGTGCAGGACCGGCCCACGGCCCACTTGAGGGTGATCGGGGCCAGGAGCGTGGTCAGGAAGGCCATCAGCACCAGGGCCGAGAACTGATCTCCGGTGAGCAAGGGCTCCCGGAACGCCGGGGAGTGAACGGCGTTCCAGAAAGTGCCCGGGCTGAAATCCTGAAGGAACAGCTTGTCGCTGAGGCCGACGACCACCGAGGCCACCGCCAGCTCGACCGCCCCCCGGCCGTTCATGCCGAACCCGACCACCGCCGCCTCCCAGCGGTTGTGGCCGAACAGCCGGAGCGGGAGCCCGGAACCGATCAGCTTGCCCGCCACGGCGATGGCCGTCAGCGCCAGGGTGAACCACAGAAAACGCGGGTCCAGGGAGAGGTGGAGGTGGAACGACAGCGAGACGAAGAAGGTCGGCACCAGAAAGCCGTAGGCCATGCCGTAGAACCGGTCGGCGATGGCCTCATAGACCTTCTGGTCCATGATCTCCTCCCGCACGAACTGGCCGGCCAGGAAGGCGCCGATGATCAGGTGCAGCCCGGCCAGCTCGGCCAGATAGGCCATGGCCAGGGCGACCCCGATGGCGAAGGTGAAGCTCTTGCCCTCCTCGTCGGTCAGGCGGCGGGTCAAGGGCGGCATGACCAGGTAGCCGATCAGGATCGTCAGGCCGAAGAACAGCCCGACCTTGAGCAGGATCAACAGCAGGCCGGCCAGGTCCAGACTCCCGGCCCGGGCCAGGCCGAGCAGAATCGAGAGGCCGATCAGGGACAGGATGTTGTCGATGATCGCCGCGCCGATGATGATGTAACCGACCTCGCTTTTGTTGATGCGCAGGGACTGGAGGACCACGGACTGAATGGCGATGGCCGAGACCGAGATGCCCAGGCCCACGAACAACGACTGCATCACCGTCCCGCCGAAGGCCAGGGTCAGCGCCAGTCCCAGGCCGAAGGGCAGCACGAAGCCGCCCACGGCCACGCCCAGGGACGGCCAGATGTGCCGGAGCAGGGCCTTGGGGTCCATCTCCATGCCGGCGTAGAACATGACGAAGAAGATGCCGAAGTCGGCCATCAGCTCCAGGGGCTCCGAGGCGGTGATCAGACCGAACACCGCCGGACCCAAGAGCAGCCCGGCCAGCATCTGGCCGAGCATGGCCGGCAGGCCCAGCCGGATGAAGACCGTGCCCGCCGCCCAGGCCGCGGCCAGGATGACCATCAACCTGACCATCAAATCCGGGGTGATCATCTCGCCTCCCGTCCGGCGTCCGCCGCCGTGTAGATTTCATCCTACCGGCCCGTCGGCGCCGGGGCAAGGGGGGCCGGCCCGAGGCCGGTCGCCTTTCCCGGACGGCCGAATCCCGGGGGCGGGGTTGCTTTTCGGCCGGCCTTTCCCTAATATTTGATAAAAGCGACTACGCCCACCTGATTTACCGACAAGGAGGCCATTATGGGTCAGGACAAGGGTTACTGGAACCCTTACCTTTGCGGCGCGCTATTGGGCCTGGTGCTGCTGTTGGCGTTCGTCCTCATGGGCCGGGGCATCGGCTCGTCCAGCGGCGTGGCCCGGGTCGGGGCGGGATTGATCGAACTGGTCGCCCCCCGGCACGTCGAGGGCAACCTCTATTGGGGTCCGCCGCCGGCCGCGGTCAAACGGCAATATATCGAGGCCTGGCAGGCGGTTTTGACGCTGAAAAAGGCCAAGACCACCGGGGCCGCCCTGGCCGACGCGGAGAGGAAGCTGTCCCGGGCCGACGCCCGAAGGCAACTTTCCCGGAGCTGGTCCACCCCGACGCGGACCCCCTGGGACGGCTGGCTGGTCTGGGAGATCCTGGGCGTCCTGTTCGGCGGCTTTTTCTCGGCCTGGATCGCCGGGCGGTTGAAGGTGGGCGTCGATAAAGGACCGAACATCAGTTCGGGACCGAGACTGCTCCTGGCCCTGGGCGGCGGCATCATCTCCGGCTGGGCCACCCGCCTGGCGGCCGGCTGCACCTCGGGACAGGCCCTGACCGGCGGGGCGACCCTGGCCGTGGGCAGTTGGGCCTTCATGTTCGCCGTGTTCGCCGGGGCCTACGGCGCGGCCTATTTCGTGAGGAGGCAATGGTCATGATCGATATCCTGTCCTTGACCGCGATGTCGGTCTGGCTGCCGGCGATGAAGGTGCCGGTCGTCCATCCGGCCACCTCTTTCATGGGCATCGAGATCGCCCTGCTGATCGGCTTCTTGTTCGGGATCGTCCTGGAGCGGGCCGGCTTCGGCAATCCCCGAAAGCTGACCGACGTCTTCTATCTGCGGGACATGGCCGTACTCCGGGTGATGTTCACGGCCGTGGTCGTGGCCATGCTGGGCCTGTTGTATCTGGCCTGGTTCGGCTGGCTGGACCTCTCCCGGGTCCACATGCCGGCCACCTTTTTGTGGGCCCAGATCATCGGCGGGCTGGGGATGGGCGTCGGCTTCGTCGTCGGCGGTTACTGCCCGACGACCTCGCTGGTGTCCACCGTGTCCGGCCGGATCGACGGCCTGGTCTTCACCGCGGGGATGGTGATCGGTTCGATCATCTGGGCCGAGGGCTACGGCCTGTGGAAGGGACTGCGGCTGATCGGCTACTACGGCGCATACCGGCTGGACGGGCTGCTGGGGCTGCCCCTGGGGATCGTCGCCCTGCTGGTGGTCGTCCTGGCCGTGGTGGCCTTTGTGGTGGCCGGGCGCCTCGAGGGGATTTTCGAGAAAAAGAAGGCCTGATCCGGGCCTGAACCGATGCAGACAAGGAGTTGCAGAAAACCATGACCAAGATCAAGACATGGATGTGGGCCGGCGTGCTCGTGGTCCTGGCGGCGGTTCTGGCCGTGGTCAATCCGTCGTTTCTGACGGCCACCGAGCCCGGCGCCCCGCCGGCCAAACCGGCCGTCACGGCGCCCCAGCCCAAGGTCAAGAAACCTCAGCCGACGTCCACGACCCAGCCGGCCAAGAAGCCGGCCAAAAAGCAACCGTCGGCCGCCTCGCCCATTCCGCCCACTCCGCCGGACGAGGGCTGCTGATCGCCGCCCGGGAAGGCGACTGACCGGGGGCCCGCCCCCGGTCAGGCCTTTTCGTCCAGTTCGTCCCAGTCGGCCCGGCCCTCGCGCTCCGCCTCGGCCCGGTCCAGTTCCTCGGCCCGGGCGTCGAATTTCTGGGCGACGATCCGGGCCACGTTCCGGCCCAGATAATCCCGCTCCTGGCGCAGGATGACCTTGATCTGCTCCCACAGGCCCTCCAGGTCGGTCCGGGTGGCGGCCTCCTGGATCTGTTTGAAGAAGCCGACCACCCGCCAGTTGCGGATCCGCTCCAGATTCAGCTCCAGGGAGTCCTTGAGCAGCAGCAGTTGTTCGCCGGTCAGGCCCGCCTCCCGGGTCCGCTCCCGGGCGGCGTCGTAAACGGCCGTCAGGGTCTTGATGTTCTGGGCCCGTCTCATCTTCAGGCCGGCCTGCTGGCAGATCTGCTCGACCAGCCGGTGGCGGTGACGCTCGAAGGCCCGGGTCAAGCGGTTCTGGTGGTAGAGGGTATCGGTCGAGGTGAGCTGCAGGTCCTGGAGCGAGCGCTCGTAGAACTGGTTGAGTTCGTCCAGGTCGGTGGTCTGCTCCAGGGCGGCCAGTTGCTTGTCGATGGGCGTCGGGTCGGTCAGGGTCAGGCTCACCGCCCCGGCGTCCTTCCGATACCTCAGCCCGAAGCCGCGGGGACCGCCGACCACGGAGGCCAGGCCGTCCTCGGCGAGCAGTCTGTCAGCCGGTATCTGGGACAGGATCTGGTTGACGGCCTCGAACAGCCAGTCGATCACCCGGGCCAGGCCGCGGAAATCGACGGTGAACTCGGCGGCTTCGTTCTCGGTCCGGTCGTCGGCCGCCCGGAGTCCCAGCAGGAGCAGCTTGATCTGGTTCTCGTAGGTCAAGAAGGAGGCGGCCTGGCCGTAGCCCAGGACCCGCAGGTTGGGTCGCCGCTGGGACAGCCGGCCGAGGATGGCCATCTGAACGGCGCGGTCCTGCCGACGGAAAGCGCGGTAGAGCAGGTGGGACTCGAAGACCTCCTTCTCGAAGGCGGCCTGGCCGACCGACCTCAGCCCCTTGCGGCGGTAGAGATACAAGAGCGGCAGGCCCAGCCGGTACAGCTCCAGGTCGGCGAAGTCCACCAGCCTCAGACCCCTCAGCCGGAGCAGCCTCTCCAGGGCCAGCACCCGCCGGCCCTGGGCCAGATTGAACTCGTCCTCGGGGGCGGGCGTCTGGTCCAGGATGTCGAAGAAGGACGGGGCCGTCTGGCCCTGTTTCTTGGCGGTGCGATAGCGGTTGACGGCCAGCAGTATCCGGGACCGCTCGGCGGCCCTTTGCCGCTCGACCGTCTCCCAGGTCAGATTTCCCCGCATGACCTCCAGGGCGCTGTCGTAGAGACGCAGGAAGCGCTCGACCAGGTACTCGGCCACCAGGGATTCGTCCCGGGCCGAGATGTCGATGACGCTCATCAGCAGGGCGGCGGTGACCAGCCCCTCGTCGCCGGTGTCGGTCAACTCGGCCAGTTGGGTCAGGCCGGCCCCGCCGAACAGGACGTGATGGAACAGGTTGTGGCTTCGGATGAGGCTGACCACGGTGTCGGCCGTGGCCGGGTCGGCGCCCAGGCGCGTCAGGACCTCGGGGTGGTTGGCCAGATACCGGCTCCCGATGACCCCGTGGTGAAAGAAGGCCTCGTCGCCCCCCAGTCCGACCCAGGCCTCGGGCCGGCGTCCCACGTCCTGGAGGACCTCGGCCAGGGTTATGGCCTGGAGCAGGGAAGGCACGGCCCGGATCCGCTCGGCCATGGCCTCGATCCGTCTCAGCTTCATCGGCGACAGCCCGACGGCGCCCACCGAGTCGGGGCCGAAGGCCTGCCGGGCCTTGAGATTGAGCAGCTTCAGGTCCTGGAAGTCGGCCGGACGGCCCGAGATTAGGGCCTCGAACTTGCCCAGGCACCGTAGCGTCATCGGGAAATCGAAGGCCAGGCTGTCCGGGGGGGTGTCCGTGGCCGGGGCCGGGACCGGCTCGAGTTGGGGGATCAAGAATCCCAGGACCCGGGGGCACAGGACCGAGAACCGCCGGATGTCGGTGTGGACCGCGCCGGGCTCGAGCAGGCGGGGCAGGAACACCCGCCGCATCCTGTCGGTCAGCCGCTCCATTTCCCGCCGCCAGCCGGGGAAGATCGTCTCCCAGGAGCGGCCGGGCGAGGGGGCGTGGCGGCGGGGGGCAAAGAACAGTTGGAGGTCGGTCAGCAGCGTCTCGAGTCGGTTCAGGGCGTCGGCCGGGATGCGGTCCAGCCGAAGCGGAGACAGCCGCTTGAGCAGGGTGTCCATCTCCTTCAGTTCGGTCCCGGCGTCGATGTAGGACACGTTCATCGCCCGGGTCTCGGGATCGACGCTCAGCCGCAGGCCGGTGTGGGCCACGAACACGCTGCGCCCCCGGGCCAGATCGGTGTGCCAGGCCGCCAGCTTGCCCGGGGCCAGGACCTGGGGGCCCAGGCCGGCCAGATCGGCGGTCAGCTTGGCCAGCCGCTTCTGGTTGGCGGCCGGGTCGGACTGGACCAGGGAATTGAAGTTGATCGGCCTCAGCCCGGCCGCGCCGATGGCGATCCAGAGCAGGATGAACCCGAACTCGCTGCCCAGGACGGGCAGCAGATCGCCCGTGCCGTGGAACTCCCCGGACAGCAGGTGGGAGAAGAAGTAATAGTCGCCGGGATAGTCGTCCGGGTAGTAATGGTCGTGGAAGCGCCGGGCGATGTCCACCAGCTTGTGCGTCGCCTGGAGGCGGGACAGTTTCTGGGGATCGTCGTCGGACAGGACCTCGACCTGATGGGGCCCCTTGTCCATCAAGTCCATCCAGGTGTCCAGATGGTCGAACAGGTTGAACAGCTTGAGCAGGCGCCGGACGGCCACGGGGAGCACCCCGCCGGCCTGACTCATCCGGGCGTCGGCCAAAGACTTCCAGCTCAGATCCGGGTCGGCCGCCACCCGGACGGCGTCGTCGTAGAGGTTGATCATCTCGCGGACCTGGCCGTGGTCCAGGCTCCCGGCCCGGGCGGTGGCCTCGACGATGGACATCAGCCGATGGATCCGGAGCCGGGCGATGATCTCGTCCAGGTCCGTCCCGGCCGTCCGGTCGGTCAGGGGGGCCAGGGTTTCCTCGGGTAACTTGCCCACGGTCACCCGGGTCAGGGTGGTGTGTCCCCGGATGATCAGCAGCACCTCCCGGATCAGGGCCTCGTCCAGCCCGTACAGGGCCAGTTTGGGCAGGTGGCGGATCATGGGCACGGTCGAGGCCTCGCCGGTCCAGGGCGCCAGGTGACCGGCCAGACGCGACAGCCGGGCGCGCTGCTGAACCAGCCGCCAGACGTCGGACAGGAGGGGATGGCTCCAGGGGGCGTCCTCGATCGGCTTGCGGAAGCGGAACCACTCCGAGCCGGTGACCTGGGCCAGGCTGTCCTGCTGGACCCGGCTCAGGATGTCCAGGACCCGGTCCAGGTACCCGAACGAGTCCACCTCGGGGCCGACCAGGGACAGGGGACACCCGCCCAGGCCCTGGCGGTCGATCTCGGTCTGGAGCCGCCCCAGGTCCACGGGCGTCTTTCGTTTTTCGCCCCGGAAGACGATCATCGTCTCGGGCAGGCCGCCCTCGACCTCGACCATGGCCGACCATTCCTGCCGGAGCGGTTCGGGCAGGAGCCGCCGGGCCTCGATGGTGTTGAACAGCGGCCTCAAAAACCGGTGGAGCAGGTCCCGAAAGTCGGGGCAGGCCCCCCGGCGGGGGCGCAGGTCGGCGTATTCCAGCCGGTTGATCTGGGACAGGGACAGCTCCCCGGGGGACCGGTCCTCGAGCAGCCGGCGCACGGTGTCGCTGGTCCCCGGCGGTCCGGCCAGGTAGGCCTCCAGATCGGCCTGATCCACGGTGAAGGTCCGGTTCCGGGTGAGTTGGTAGCGCCGGACCGTCCGGTAGAGGTGGGTGAAGGCCAGGAAGGCCTTGAGCTGGCGCAGGGTCTTGAACCGGACCCGCACCTGCCGGCCCGGCCCGGCCAGGGGGCGCCTCAGAACGGCCAGGAACTCCCCGCCCTCGACCAGGCGGTCGTGGATCAGGTTCAGCAGATAAAAGACGTAATCCTCCAGGGCCCGGCCCTGGGGCCACGCCCCGGGATTCAGCCGGGCCGCCGCGTGCCGGGCGAAATCAAAGGGGTTCCAGATCAGCACCGCCACGTCCAGCAGCGGCCCGGTGTCCTGGAGGGACTCCAGGGAGTCCAGGGCGACCAGCTTGAAGTCCGGGAACCGGCCGATCAACTCGGCCGCCAGCAGGTCCCCCTCGGGGGCGATCAGGCCCAGGGTCAAATGCTCGGTCAGGCGCCGGGCCAGGATGTCCCGGAGGTAGTTTTCCACCTGATGGGCCCGGAACTGGACGTCGGCCAGGGTCCGGGCCACCACCTGGTGGGGAATGAGGTAGTACCGCTGTCCGGTCCGGGCGTAGCGGGTCAACAGCCCCAGGGATTTGAGGATCTCGTTGAGCCGGCGCCAGTGGCGGGAGGCCTCGGCCGGGTCGAGGTAGTCGATGCCCTCGAAGGCCTCCTGGAGGGAGGGCTGGACCATGGTCTCGTAGATCCCCAGGCCGTAGGCGTTGCCTCCGGACGGGGTGGGCAGGAAGTCGGGGTGATTGAAGGCGGCGAAGGTCCCGACCAGGACGTCGGCCGGATCGATGCCCAGTTCGTCGAACTGGTGGGGCGGGATGAGGTCGTAAGTCCCTCCCGTCAGGGGCCGCCCGGCAGTAGCTCCGGGTTCCGGTTCGGTCGGTGGCCTGGGGGCCATGATTCACCCATTCCGGTCCCGGGGCGCGGTCCAGGCCCCCCCCGGGACCGAAGTCGTTGCCCTTCCCACCCAGTTAATTTCTGACTTTGTTCACATTTTCCAAGACTTGTCAAGAATGAAGCCATGGTCGGCCGAAATTCAGACGACCGGTCCCTTCTTCAAGCCGGGAAGCTTATCGAGCAGCCGACCCGAGGTAGTAGCGCCGATCGGGAGTGGCGATTAAATCCGGTGAAGTTGCAACCTAATTGGTATTGCTTTTTCCGATAGACGTTTCCCTGTCGGTCGCTATCGGTCCTTGGTCCAAATCTTGAAAGAGGCAGATCAGATTGGACGGGAAACGGTTTCAACATCGGCCAGCCAAAATTTTCAGGACGTGACGCTCATGCCTGGGATTCATGGTGGGACAAGCAAGCAGATCAGCCCCGGGACGCGACGCGCGGCAACCCTTGACCAGGGTATCGGCTCCTCTCGGCCCGGCGAAGTGGAACGTCGCTGCCCGCGTTGCGGGGGGACCAATTTCTATGGTCTGGCCGACGGACGCCTCAAGTGCCAGGCCTGCCGGGCCAGGTTCACGCCGCACAAACGCCCGGAGCATCTGGAGCGCCAGATCCGGACCGAGCTGACCTCCCTGTTCTGGCGGATGGTGCCCGCCACCCGGGCCGCGGTCCGGGTGGGCCTGAACCGCAAGACGGTTCAGCGCCACTATCGCCTGTTGCGCCAGGGCCTGGCCGCCCTGGCGGAAAGCCTGGGGCAGACCCCGGGTGCGGACTGGCGGGTGGCGGGTTATTTCTACGGACGCTGGCCCGCCCAGGCCAAGGGCATCCGGGGCGATATCCCCCTGTTCGGATTGGCACGGCGGTCGGGGTTGGTGCTGGTCATGGTGGTGCCCGCCCAGCAGGACTACCGCGGCCTGGAAATCGACTCGGTCCACTGCGTGGCCACCGCCGGCCGGGCCGACGACCGGGAAACGGCCGAGGCCTTCTGGAGTTTCTCCCGTTCCCGCCTGGGCCGGTACCAGGGCGGGTGGAAGGTCAATTTCCCCCTGTTCCTGCACGAGATGGCCTTCCGGTTCAACTGTCGCGCCCGTATTGACCCGCCTGAAGCGCTTTTTAACCTGCTGCCACAGGACCCTGATGAATGATCCGGACGGGTTGATCCGGTCCGGCTCGCTGGTCTGTCACCATAGTCAGGGTCTCATGATCAGGATCGCCGCGGCGGTCGCCGGAAAAATTTTCCTTCATAAACGGCCCCGGAGTAAATATTGCCAGGTCAATTAAGGGGGATTGTCATCACCGCAGTTACCCCCTCGGGTCCCCCCAGCCGTCCCGCCTTATCTTGGCATTTTGATTGCCTTATTTCACCGGCCGTGGACTCACAGGCCTCCATCGGGAACCGGATCAGGCGTCAGACCATTTATCCGGACCAATAAACCGCAAACGATTGGATCGGAGGCGCCTATGGATTGACCCCGGGTAAGAGAAGCCGTCAACAAGGAGGACAAGGAAATGAATGTCTCAGGAATCGGTGGGTTCGCCGGCAGCGCATCGGCCATGGGCCTGTGCCGCCCGCCGGGCCCGCGCCCGACCGATCAGGAGATGCTGGGCAAGATCTCCGACTTCCTGACCAGCCTGGACACCGATGGGAACGGCTCGGTCAGCCTGGCGGAAAGCGGTGTTTCCCAGGCCAGCTTTTCCGCAATCGACACCGACGGCAACGGTGAGATCACGGCCGAGGAGTTGTGGGCCTATCTGAAGGCCCATCACCCGCCGCACCCGTCTCTGGCGGGTCTGGTAGGGGGCGACGCCTCCAATTCGCAGTCCGCCGGAGCTGCGGCGGCCTCGGGCAACGGGTCGGTCAACCCGGAGGAAGGTGGCCTGACCCAGGCCGATTTCTCCGCAATGGACACCAACAAGGACGGGGTAGTCTCGCTGGAAGAGTTGGTGGCCTACCTGCAGGCCCATCGCCCGCCGTCTTCACAACCGGGTACGGAAACGAATGACGCCCCGGACACCGGGGCCTTGATTTTCACCCGGCAACAGGCCATCCAGGCCTACTCCGGGAAGAGAAACGAACTGGTGACGAGCCTGTTCCAGTACCTCCATAACGAGGCGCAGAAAAACGGGCTCGACGTCACCGTCTGACCCGGGTCGGACGGAGGGGGGCGACCACCCGCTGGGGCCCCCCTCCGCTCCGACTTTTTATCTGATCAATCCCTGCCGTATTTGCCGGCTCAGGTCCCGGATGCGGCCGAGCCCATCGGCCAATGGATCCCCGGTCAATAACGGTTTCATCAGGGCGCTGCCGACCACCACCCCGTCGGCCACCGCGGCCAGCCGCCGGGCCTGGTCGGCCCGGGCCACGCCGAAGCCCACGGCCACGGGCAGCGCCATGGCCTGCCGCACCCGGTCGATGGCCGCCAGCCGGGACCCATCCAGGCTCAGGTCCGACCCGGTGACCCCGTCCAGGGAGACGTAATAGAGGAACCCGCTGCAGACCTCCCTGATTCGAGCCAGCCGGTCCTCGGGGGTGCCAGGCGAACACATGAAGATGGTGTCCAGCCCATGCTTCCGGGCGACGGCCAGCCAGTCCTCCGCCTCCTCGGGCGGCAGGTCGGGCACGATCACGCCGGCCACGCCGCTGGCCGCGGCCCGGGCGGCGAACAGTTCCGGGCCCATCTGGAGGACGGGATTGTAGTAGGTCATGACCACCACCGGCGCCGTGAGCGTTGGCGCGGCCTGGCCGATCAATTCCAGGACGCCCTGGGGGGTGGCCCCGGCCGCCAGGGCCCGGTGGCTGGTGGCCTGGATGATCGGGCCGTCGGCCAGGGGATCGGAAAAGGGGATCCCGACCTCGATCACGTCCGCGCCGGATTCGTCCAGGGCGGCCATGACCGTAAGACAGGCCTCGGGGTCGGGGAAACCGCCGGTGACATAGGGCACGTATCCGCACCGGCCCTGACGCCGGGCCTCTTCGAAGCGGCGTCCGATGACACTCATTTTTTATCCTCCAGATAGGCGGCCACCTGGGCCACGTCCTTGTCCCCGCGGCCGGACAGGCAGACCAGGATGATCTCGTCAGTCGCCCGCCGGGGGGCCAGGTCGAGGACGTGGGCCACGGCATGGGCGCTCTCCAGGGCGCAGATGATGCCCTCGGTTCGGGCCAGGACGCCGAAGGCGCTAACTGCCTGCTCATCGGTCACGGCGGTGTAGGTCACCCGCCCGAAGTCCTTCAGATAGCCGTGTTCCGGGCCGACCCCGGGGTAATCCAGACCGGCGGCGATGGAGTGGGCCTCCTGAATCTGTCCGTGCCCGTCCTGCAGGACATAGGTCAGGGCCCCGTGCAGGACCCCGGGGCGTCCCGCGCCCAGGCTGGCGGCGTGTCGCCCGGTCTCCAGACCCAGGCCGGCCGCCTCGACGCCGATCAGTTCCACGGGATCGTCCCGAAAGGCGTGGAAGGTGCCCAGGGCGTTGCTCCCGGCCCCGACGCAGGCCACGGCCGCGTCGGGCAGTCTCTGCTCGCGGTCGAGGAGCTGCCTCCGGGCCTCGCGGCCGATGACCGCCTGGAAGTCCCGGACCATCAGCGGATAGGGATGGGGCCCGATGACCGAGCCGATGATGTAGTGGGTCGTGGCAAAGCTCCCCACCCAGTCCCGGATGGCCTGGTTGACCGCGTCCTTGAGGGACCGGCCGCCCGAGTCCACCGGCGCGACCGTGGCCCCCAGCATCCTCATCCGGACGACGTTCAGGGCCTGGCGCTCCATGTCCCGGGTGCCCATATAGACCACGCATTCGAGGCCCAGCCGGGCGGCGGCCGTGGCCGCGGCCACGCCGTGCTGGCCGGCGCCGGTCTCGGCGATGATCCGGGTCTTGCCCATGCGCTTGGCCAGGAGGGCCTGTCCCAGGGCATTGTTGATCTTGTGGGCCCCGGTGTGGGTCAGGTCCTCGCGTTTCAGAAACACCCGGGCCCCGCCCAGCTCGCCGGCCAGCCGCCGGGCCTCGTAGAGCGGCGTCGGCCGGCCGGCGTAATGGGTCAGCAGGTCGTCCAGTTCCCGGCCAAAGGCCGCATCGGCCCTGGCCTCCTGGTGGGCCCGGGCCAACTGGTCAAGGGCGGGCATCAGGTTCTCGGGCACAAAGCGCCCGCCATAGGGGCCGAAACGCCCCCGCTCGTCAGGCAGTCCGGCGGGCTCGCCTGACTCGATCGATAAAGCTGGCCATTCGGTCATGATCTTTTTTCCCCCGAAAGATTTCGACGCCCGAGGAAACGTCCACGGCGTCGGGTTGGACCAGGTCAATGGCCCGGGTCACGTTGTCCGGGTTCAGTCCGCCGGCCAGAATGACCGGCCGCTTCCGGGACACCTCCCGGGCCAGGTTCCAGTCAAAGGTCTGGCCGGTGCCGCCCGCGGCCTGGGCCGAAAATGTGTCCAGAAGCAGCAGGCAGCCGGGATAAGATTCGGTCGCCGGCGGCCGGCCGTCGCCCACGCCCACGGCCTTGATCACCCGGCGGCCGAAGGCCTGGGCCTGGGCCTCGGTCTCTTGGCCGTGAAGCTGGATCAGGTCCAGGCCGCAGTGGCCCATGATCTGAAGCACCACGTGCCGGGGCTGATCGACGAAGACGCCGACCGTGGTCACCAGGGGCGGCAGCCGGCGGACGATCTGGCGCACCGCCTCCGGCTCGACCCGGCGGGGCGATTCGGCGAACACGAACCCCAGGGCGTCCGCCCCCAGCCGGGCCGCGGCCAGGGCGTCCTCGAGGTTGGTCAGGCCGCAGATCTTCACCCTGACCATCGTTTCACCCAGCACCCGCCAGGCCGCGCAGGGCGGCCACGGGATCGGAGGCCCGCATCAGGGCGCTGCCCACCAGAAAGGCGTCCAGACCCCCGGCCTTCAAACGGGCCACGTCGGCCGGGGTGCTGATGCCGCTTTCGGCCACGACCAGCACCTGGCGCGGAATCAGCGGACGCATCTCGAGGCAGGTCTCCAGATCGACCTCCAGGGTTCGCAAGTCGCGGTTGTTGACGCCGATCAGCGGCGGATCGATTTCCAGGACGGCCGGAAGCTCCCGGGCGTGATGGACCTCGACCAGGGGCGTCAGGCCCAGGTCCCGGGCCGCGCCATACAGTTTGCGCAGCCGGTCCGGCTCCAGGGCGGCGGCGATGAGCAGGACCGCGTCCGCGCCCATGGCCCGGGCCTCGACCAGTTGGACCTCGTCAATGACAAAATCCTTGCGCAGGACCGGCAGGTCGCAGGCCGCCCTGGCCCGCTCGAGGTCCTCGGCCGAGCCCTGGAAAAACCGCTGGTCGGTCAGGACCGAGACCGCGGCCGCGCCGCCGGCCTGGTAGTCGGCGGCCGCCCGCGCCGGG
Organism: uncultured Desulfarculales bacterium; assembly: GCA_964569795.1. Classification (GTDB taxonomy): domain Bacteria; phylum Desulfobacterota; class Desulfarculia; order Desulfarculales; family JAHJDS01; genus JAHJDS01. Next base: position 152,356 of record CAZMVB010000004.1, read on the forward strand.
TCGGTCTCCGCCCGCAGGGTCCCGGCCGAGGGCGAGCCGCGCTTGATCTCGGCGATGATCGGCACTCCGTTCGCCCGGCGCAGGGTCGCCGCGAGGTCTCGGGGCGGGGGAGACTCGCCGGCGCGACGCTCCAGGTCGGCCCGGGCCGCCCGCCCGGTCAGGGCCGCCACCTCTTGCCGCTTGTGGGCCAGAATCCGCCCCAGTACGCCCGGGTTCGCCACGTCAGGCCTCGGCCAGCCGGGGGGCCATCTGGTTGGTCAGCGCCACCAGGGCCTCGAGCTTGGCCCGGGCCTCCCCGGAGTCGATGGCCGCGGCGGCCAGGGCCGCGCCCTCGCGGAAATCCCCGGCCAGGTCGGCCGCCACCAGGGCCACGGCGGCGTTCATCAGGACCATGTCCCGCCGGGCGCCCGGCCGGCCGTCCAGGACGTCCAGGCACTGGTCGCGGCAGGCCTCCGGATCGCCGCCCCGGATGTCGTCCAGCCCGGCCCGCGGCAGACCCAGGTCCTCGGGGGTGAGGACCATTTCGCGGATGCGGCCGTCCTTCAGCCGGGCCATCCGGGTCGCCCCGGTGATGGTCACCTCGTCCAGACCGCCCTCGCCATGGACCACAAAGGCGCTGTCCGTGCCCAGCCGGCGCAGCACCTCGGCCACCCGGGGTACCAGTCCGGATTCGTAAACCCCGACCACCAGGACCGAGGCGCCGGCCGGATTGGTCAGGGGACCGAGCAGGTTGAACACGGTCCGCAGGCCGATCTCGCGGCGGGGAGTCGCGGCGTGACGCATGGCCGGGTGCAGCCGCGGGGCGTACATGAAGCCCAGACCCACCCGGTCGATGCAGGCCGCGATCTGGATGGGCAGGAGGTCCAGGGACACCCCCAGGGCCTCCAGCAGGTCGGCGCTGCCGCAGGACCCGGACACCGCCCGGTTGCCGTGCTTGGCCACCCGGACCCCGGCCCCGGCCAGGACCAGGGCGGTCGTGGTCGAGACGTTGAACGTCCGGGCCCCGTCACCGCCCGTGCCCACCACGTCGATCAGGGGCGGGCCCGCCGGGTCCGACCCGCCGGGCACCGCCGTGGCCCGGGCCCGCATCACCCGGGCCGCGCCGGTGATCTCGTCCAGGCTCTCGCCCTTGAACCGCAGGGCCACCAGCAGGGCCCCGATCTGGGCCGGCGTGGCCCGGCCGTCCATGATCGTCTCCATGGCCGCCATCATCTCGGCCTCGGTCAGGTCCCGGCCGGAAGCGGCCTTGGCTATGGCCTGCCGTAACATCTCGTTTCCTCCTTGTTCTCACAAAAAAAAGCCGCGAACGGTTGGTGATCCGTCCGCGGCCCGGGTGTCTTTGATAAAAAAATGACCTCAGGGCGGGACGGACCTCTGGCGCCGGCGCCAGGTCCAGGCCCGCCACTCCTGAAGGCCCATGTCAGCCGTTTGCCAGGTCGGTTGATTCATCTCCCGGAATTTCTCCACAAAAAAACCGCGGGCTTTTTTGGCCCGCGGCTTTGGTCGTCGATCAGAACGGCTCAGACTCCCCCAAAGGGCGGACCTTTCTGCCACCAGTAGCGCCACCAGTTATTCCGGGAAGTCACGAACGTCATGGTTTCGTCCTCGTCCAAAGCTTATTTTTTAATTAAAACATACTTGTTTCCTTCAGTCAATGACTTATCCAACGACTCTGGCCGCAGCCTCAATCATCTCTATAAGGGCCGGACGATCCCCGGTTTCCAGCCAGGCGATCACGTCCTGGAGGGATCGGCCCAGCACCCGCAAGACCTCGAGCAGGTGCGGGTTGTTCAGGGCCAGGTCCGCGTAGAGTTCAGGCGGCTGGCCGGACTGTCTGGCCAGCAAGGACAGCAGCGTCCGGAACCAGGGCCCCGAGACGTCCCCGCGGGCGGCCGGCTCGTAGCCGACGGCGCCCAGGGTCCAGCCCAGGCAGGACAACCAGAGGTGCCTCAGGGACTGGACCTGGGCCATCAACCGGTCGTGCTCGTCGGGCTCGATGACCGCGACCCGGGCCCCCTGCCTCCTGAGGTAGCGATTCAGCCGGACCCACCACCGCCGGCCCCGGGCGGGACAGGCGAAGACCACCCGTCCGGCCGCCGAATCCGCGTCCGGACCGAACAGGGGGTGGAGCCCGATGACCTCGCCCCGGGCGTGGGCCAGCATTTTTTGTAACGGGGCCTGCTTGAGGGAGGTCACGTCCATGACCACCCCGGCGGGATCGGTGTGGGGCCCGATCAGGCGCATCACCGCCTCGACCTCGGTCACCGGGACCGCCAGGACGATCACCGGGCAGGCCCGGGCCAGGTCGGCCAGCAGGTCCCCGTCGCCCCGGTCCGCGGTCACGATCCCGTGGCCCCGCTCCCCCAGAAAACCGGTGAGCCAACGGCCCATCCGGCCTTGTCCGCCGATGACCCCCACCCGGACCTGGGCAAACGGGGGCTCCTCGGCCCGGTCGGCCTCGAATGACGCCAAATCCACATGAGCCGGCGAAGACATGATCAAGACCCCCTTTCCATGGGGTAGGACCCCAGGACCTTCAACCACTCGACCTCCCGGCTCATCTCCTCCAGGGCGGTCGCCAGATCGTCTGCGAGGCGGTGTCCGGCCACGTCCGCGGAAAAGACGTACTCCCAGGGACGATCCTTGATCGGGCGCGAGCCGATAAAGGTCAGGTTCAATCCCTGACGGGCCAGGGCGGCCAGGGCCCGGTGAAGCGAGCCGGGCTGGTGCTTGACCACGAACAGGAGCGACGTCTTGTCCCGGCCGGTGGGCGGGCAGTCGCCGGGCGCGATCATCAGGAACCGGGTGCAGTTGTCCGAATAATCCTGGATCCCCCGGGCCAGGACCTGGAGGCCGTAGCGCTCGGCCGCCGGCTCCCAGCCGATGGCCGCCGCGCCGATCCGGTCGGCGGCCCGCCGGACCGCGTTGGCCGTGCTCCAGTCCTCCTCGAACGTCACCCCAGGCAGGTTCCGCCGCAGCCACCCCTGGCACTGATCCAGGGCCTGGCGGTGCGAATAGACCACCTCGATCCGGTCCAGGTCCGGCTGATTGGCCATCAGGGCGTGGCTGACGTTACAAAAGACCTCGCCGCAGACCCGGAGCCGGGTTTTCAGGAACAGGTCATAGGTGGAACCGACGCTCCCCTGGTTCGAGTTCTCGACCGGCACCAGCCCGACCTGGCAGCGGCCCCCGGCCACCTCGTTGAAGACGTCCGGGATCGAGACCTGGGGCGACAGCCCGCAGGACCTCCCGAAACGCCCCCGGGCCGCCTGGTGGCTGAACGAGAATTCGGGGCCCAGGTAGGCCACCGTCAGGTCCCCCTGGAGGGCGCGGCAGGCGGAGATGATCTCCCCGAAAATCGCCGCCAGGGACCCGGCGGGCAGCGGACCCGGATTGTCCTCGGTCAGCCGGCCCAGGACCTCGCTCTCCCGGTGGGGCAGGAAAAAGGTTTCCCCGGCCGCGCCCTTGCATTGTTTGATCTCGAGGGCGTGTTCGGCCCGCTGATTGATCAGCCGGGCGATTTGCCGGTCGAGCCGGTCGATGCTCAGGCGGTGATGCTCGATCTCCCCCGGACCGTCCGGCCGCGTCCGGGGAGCAATGACTTCACTGGCGTCGCTCATGGTCTCGTCTCCACGTGTCCGGCCTTACCCGGCCCGCCACTGGCGACGGATCGGGCCCAGGGCCTCGAGTTCGGACATCAGCCGCGAGAAATCCTCCGGGGTCAGCGACTGGTCGCCGTCGCACAGGGCCTGATCCGGGGCGCAGTGAACCTCGACCATCAGGCCGTCGGCCCCCACGGCCAGGGCCGCCCGGGCCAGGGGCACCACGAACCGGCGGTGGCCCACGGCGTGGCTGGGATCGACGATCACCGGCAGATGGGTCCGCTCCTTGAGGACGCAGACCGCGCTCAGGTCCAGGGTGTTCCGGGTCGCCGTCTCAAAGGTGCGGATGCCCCGCTCGCAGAGGATCACCCGGTCGTTACCCCCGGCCAGGAGGTATTCAGCGCAGTTCAGGAACTCGTCCACCGTGGTCATCAGGCCGCGCTTGAGGAGGACCGGTTTATTGACCCGGCCCAGCTTGCGCAGCAGGGAGTAGTTCTGGGCGTTGCGGGCGCCGACCTGGATGACGTCGGTGTAGCGCTCGACCAGGGAGATGTCCTCGGTGTCCATGACCTCGGTCACCACCGGCAGGCCGGTGACCTGCCGGGCCCGGGCCAGGAGTTCCAGGCCCGGCTGCCCCAGGCCCTGGAAGCCGTAGGGCGAGGTCCGGGGCTTGTAGGCCCCGCCGCGGAGCATGGTCGCCCCGGCCCGTTTCACGGCCAGGGCCGTGTCCAGCAACTGGTCCTCGGTCTCGACCGAGCACGGCCCGGCGATGACCACGAAGCCGGGCCCGCCGAAAAGGGCGCCGCCCACCCGGACCACGGTGTCGCCCGGTCGGCTCCGGCGGCTGACCAGCCGGTGCGGCCGGGCCGGGAGCTGGGGCATGGGCCCCGCCTGGGCCGCCACGGCCGCCGTCCCCCCCGGGACGCCTTGATTTCCCAATCCGTTCATGATCGACCTCCATCTGAAATTCACCGGGCCTTGTCCCGGCCATAAAAAACAAAAGGCCGGGGGCGATGCTTGAGTCCGCCCCCGGCCCGGGTTTGCTTGACGCTGTTGCCTCGCTACATCCCCTGGGCCTCCGGGCGGACGGTAAAATAGAAGTAATAATAGGCCAGGGTAAACACGGCGAACTCCCTCCGGCCGGGGTCGCGGGACTCGACCCGTAAAGGGGCCCAGGCGTGACGTTCCATACGATCGCTCACCCTATTCCCCTTGTACCCGGCCCATGGCCGCGGCCAGTTCGAGGGCCGTGACGTCGTCCACGATCCTCGGCCGGCCCACGCCGGCCAGCAGGATGAAGCAGACCCGACCGCCACGGGTCTTCTTGTCCAGGGCCATGATCTCCCAGGCCCGTTCGGCCTCGGGCCAGGACGCCTGGCGCGGGGCCAGCCGGGACAGGGTCGCCAGAATCCGGCCGGCCGTTCCGTCGTCCAGCAGACCCCGGCCTCGGGAAAGCTCGACGGCGACCATCAGGCCCAGGGCCACGGCCTGCCCGTGGCCGAGGCGAAAGCCGCTGGCGCCCTCCAGGGCGTGGCCAAAGGTGTGGCCCAGGTTGAGGATGCGGCGACGGTCCTGCTCCCGGAAGTCGTCTCGGACCACCTCGGCCTTGAATCGGGCCGAGGCCCAGGCCGTCTCAGCCAGACCGGGCAGGTCTCCGGCCAGGAGGCGCGTCAGGTCGGATTCCAGCCGGGCGGTCAGGTCCTCGCCCGAGAGCAAAGCGGTCTTGTAGGCCTCGACCAGGCCGGCCTTGATCGCCCGCCGGGGCAGGGTGGCCAGGGCCGCGATATCCTGGATGACCGCGACCGGCGTGGTGAAGCAGCCCACCTGGTTCTTGTCCGTTCCCAGGTTGAGGGCCGCCTTGCCGCCCACGGCCGCGTCCACGCACCCGACCAGGGTGGTGGCGACCAGAACGAAGTCCAGGCCCCGCTTGTAGGTGGCGGACACAAAGGCCCCCAGGTCGGTGATCACGCCGCCGCCCAGGGCGATGAGCAGGTCGCCGCGCTCGACCCGCCCGTCCAGCATGGTTCGGTAGATCCGCCTGGCCGTGTGCAGGCTCTTGCTGCGTTCCCCGGGCCGGACCACGATCACCCGGGCGTCGCCCAGACTCGCCCGGTAACGCTCGAGGTGCAGGTCGGCCACCCGGCCGTCGGTCAGGACGACCACCCGGCGGCCGGCCAAGAACTCGGTCAGGGCCCGGGGGGCGTCCCAGGTGTTGACCAAAGGATGGCTCGCCCCGGCCGGTCCGATCTCGGCCCGTTGCTCGGGCCACAAGGCGGCGGCCACGAGCCCCGCCAACTCGGCCGGCCCAAGGCCGTTGACCCCGATCTCGAGGTCGCAGTCGGCATAAATCGCCTGCCGGAAGGCAAACAGCCGGGCCAGACCGGCCTCGTCCCGCCACAACGGACGCCGGGCCGTCTCGATCGGTCCCAGGCGGCGGCGACAGGTGGCCAGGTCGGCCGCCAGGTGCACGATCCGGCCCGAGCGCCGCATCAGGCGCCGGTTCTCGGCCGAGACGGGCAGGCCGCCGCCGGTGGCCACCACCAGGCCGCGACGCCGGGCCAGGCGGGCCAGTTCGGCCGTCTCGGCCCGACGGAAGGCCGCCTCGCCCAGCTGGGCGAAGGCCTCGCTGATCGGCCGGCCCAGGCGCGTAACCAGCAGGTGGTCAACGTCCACGAAGCCCCGCCCCAGCAGGGCGGCCAGGGCCGGGCCGACCGTGGTCTTGCCCGCGCCCATGAACCCGGTGAGGTAGAGGTTGTCGATCATCGGGGGTCCTCCTTCCTCACCGACCCAGCCGCTCGAGGTCGTCGAAGAAGCCGGGGTACGAGATCCGGACGCAGTCGTGCCTGAAAACCTCGGCCGCCTGCCCGGCCAGGAGCCCGGCCAGGGCCAGGGTCATGGCCATCCGGTGATCGCCGAACGACTGGAGCGGTCCCCGGCCGTCCAGCCGGGTCGGACCAATGACGAACAGGTCATCGCCCCGGACGGCCAGGTCGGCCCCCAGGGCGGACAATTGGGACACCACCGCTGCCAGGCGGTCGGTCTCCTTGACCCGCAGCTCGCCCACGCCCCGAAACACGGTGGTCCCCTGGGCCTGGGTGGCCGTCAGGGCCAGGATGGGCACCTCGTCGATCAGGGTCGGGATCTCGGCCGCGGTCACCTCGCAGCCGACGAGTTCGGGAGAATAGGTCACCCTGAGGTCACCCCAGGGCTCGGGGTCAGACCCCCGCAGCTCGACCTCGAGGCGACACCCCTGCCGCGCCAGGACGCCCAGGAACCCGGTCCGGGTCGGATTGAGGAGCACCCCTTCCACCTTGAGGTCGCTGCCCGGGACCACGGCCGTGGCGCAGATGAAAAAGGCCGCCGACGAGATATCGCCCGGCACCCGGACCTTCTCGGGCAGGCTGAGTTCGGACCGCCTGACCCGGCAGTGGCCGTCGGTTTGGATGAGGTCGGCCCCGCACCGAATCAAGAGACGCTCGGTGTGATCGCGGCTGCGTCCGGGCTCGATGACCGTGGTCACCCCCTCGGCCTGGATTCCGGCCAGGAGGACCGCGCTTTTCAACTGGGCGCTGGCCACGGGCAGCTCGTAGGTCACGCCGTTCAGGCTCCGGCCGCTGATGAATACCGGCGGCCGGCCCCCGGTCGGCCGGACCTGTCCCCCCATGAGTGTCAGCGGCTCGGCCACCCGCTCCATGGGGCGCCGGGAGAGGGATTCGTCCCCGGAGAGGCGCCACTCGCCGGGCCGACCCGCCAGGAGTCCCATCAGCAGGCGGAGGGTGGTCCCCGAGTTGCCGCAGTCCACCTCGCCCCCGAACACCCGGCCCGCCGCGCCGTCGAGGATCACGTCCGGCCCGACCGTCCGGGACAGACCGCTCAGCCGCCGCACCGCCTCGAGGGTCGAGGCGCAGTCCGCGCCGGTCGCGAAATTCTCGACCCGGCATTGGCCGCTGGCCAGCAGGGACACCAGCCCCAGGCGGTGGCAGATGGACTTGTCCCCCGGGGGACGCAGGACGCCCGTCAGACTCATGCCGCCACCCCTGGGATGAAGCGGCCCACCGCCCGGGCCACCTTCGCGACCTCGGCGCTCATCGTCCGGAACTCGTCCAGGGTCAGGCTCTGGCGGCCGTCCGACAGGGCCTCGGCCGGCCGGGGATGAACCTCGACCATGATGCCGTCGGCCCCGGCGGCCACGGCGGCCCGGGCCAGGGCCGGGACCAGCTCGCGCTTGCCGGCGGCGTGGCTGGGATCGACGATGACCGGCAGGTGAGTGTATTGTTTCAGGACGGGCACGGCCGACAAATCCAGCGTGTTGCGGGTCTCGGTCTCGAAGGTGCGGATGCCCCGCTCGCAGAGCATCACCTGCCAGTTGCCCTGGGCCAGGATGTACTCGGCGGACAGGAGCAGTTCCTTGACGCTGGCCATGAGTCCCCGCTTGAGGAGCACCGGCTTGTCCTGCTGGCCGACCGCCTCCAGCAGGGCGAAGTTCTGCATGTTGCGGGCGCCGACCTGGAGGACGTCGGCATAGGCGGCCACCAGATCGACCTCCTGGGGGGACAGGACCTCGGTGATGACCGGCAGTCCGGTTTGTTGCCGGGCCTCGGCCAAAATCTGCAGCCCCTCCTCGCCCAGACCGCGGAAGGAGTAGGGGCTGGTCCGGGGCTTGAAGGCCCCGCCCCGGATGGCGCCCGCCCCGCTCTCGGCCAGGGCCGAGGCCGTCTCGAGCAGCAGTTCCCGGGACTCGACCGCGCAGGGGCCGGCCACGATCAGGACCTCGCCGTCGCCCACCCGCCGGCCGCCGAATTCGACCACTGTCGGATGGGGGCGGAAGCTCCGCGAGACCAGCCGCCACGACTGGTCGAAGTCGGTGATCTCCTCGACGCCCGGACATGCGCCCACGGCCGCCTTCAGCTCGCCGGCCAGCTTGGGGCTGATCTCCTCGACCACCCCCAGGACCACGGGCGTCTCCGGCGAGATCAGTCGCGGCTCCAGGTTGAAGTCCCGGATGGCGGCGATGACCCGGCCGACGTCACCCTTGAGGCAGTTGCGGCGCATGGCGATGACCATGTCCCTCCCCCTGACCGCGGATCGAGGCCGCCGGCAGAACGTCCGGGCGGCACTCCCTCCGGACCGGCGGCAGATGCTCGCCCAAGAAATTCTCGAAGATCCGGCGTCCCTGGTCGGTGGCCACGGACTCGGGATGGAACTGGACGCCGACCACGGGCAGCTCCGGACTGACCAGCCCCATGACCTCGCCGTCCAGGGTGTAGGCCGAGACGGCCAGCGGCGGCTTGACGCTGGCCTCGGGGACGACCAGGGAGTGGTAGCGGGTGGCCCGAAAGGGGTTGCGCATCCCCCGGAAGACGCCCCGGCCGTCGTGAAAGATTTCGGAGCGCTTGCCGTGGACCGGCACGGCCGCCCGGACGACCTGGGCCCCGAAGACCAGGGCGATGGCCTGATGACCCAGACAGACCCCCAGGATCGGGATCGTCTCGGCGTAGCGCTCGATCAGGGCGCAGGTGATCCCGGCGTTCTCGGGCCGACCCGGACCGGGCGAGATGACGATGGCCTCGATCGGCCAGTCGGCCACGGCCGCAACCGTCAGGGCGTCGTTGCGCCGGACCCTCAGCTCGCAGCCCAGGGCGCCCAGGGCGTGGGCGATGTTGTAGGTGAACGAGTCGTAGTTGTCGATGAGCAGGATCATCTCAAACCTCCCGCCGCCGCCTCCAGGGCGGCGATGCCCTGGGCGGCCTTGTGTTGGATCTCCTGGTATTCCATCTCCGGGACGCTGTCGGCGACGATGCCCGCCCCGGACTGGATGGTCCATTCATCGCCCCGGAACTGGATCATCCGGATGGCGATGCAGGTGTCCATCCGGTCCCCGGGCCCGAAGCAGCCCACGGCCCCGGCATAGGGCCCCCGGGCGTCGGCCTCGAGGTCGTGGATGATCTCCATGGCCCGGATCTTGGGGGCCCCGGAGACGGTCCCGGCCGGAAAGGTGGCCGCAAAAACGTCCCAGACGTCCCACCGGGGGTCCAGTTGACCGCTGACCTGGGAGACCAGGTGCATGACGTGGCTGTACCGCTCGACGATCATGTACGGCGAGACCCGGACCGTGCCGTACTGGCAGACCCGGCCGGCGTCGTTGCGGGCCAGATCGACCAGCATGACGTGCTCGGCCCGCTCCTTGGGCGAGTCGCACATCTCCCGCTCCAGGGCCAGGTCGGCGTCGGGATCGCTGGACCGGCCCCGGGTGCCGGCGATGGGCCGCAAAAAGACGCGGCCGTTCTCGACCCGGACCTGGGTCTCGGGCGAGGCGCCCACCAGGCGGCAGTCCGGGAATTTCAGGAAGAACATGTAGGGCGAGGGGCTCTTGACCCGCAGCCAGCGGTAGGCCGACAGGGGGTCGAGATCGGTCTTGCCCGAGAAACGGTCCGACAGCACCACCTGAAAGATGTCGCCCTCGCGGATATGGCGCTTGGCCCGCCTGACCGCCTCGAGGAACCCGTCCCGGGGGGGATTGATGACGGTCACCTGGGCCGGGCGCTGTCTCAGGCCGGGGGCCGTCTCCAGCCGTCGCTCGATGTCCTCGATCTTGGCCTCGGCGCCGGCCTGGTCGCCGGCGATGGCCACCAGGGTCAGACCGCGTCTCAGGTGGTCGAACACGGCGAACCGGGAGGGAAAGCACAGCCTGGCCACGGGCAGATCGTGGTCCGGTCCGGCCGGCAGCCGCTCGATCAGGCCCACGGCCTCGTAACCGATATAGCCCGACAGGCCGCCGACAAAGGGCAGGTCGGGCAGATCGAGACAGGTCAGTTCGGCCGCCAGTTCCCGGACCACGGTGAAGAACTCGCCGGCCGGCCGGATGCGCGTCAAGGCGCCCTGGTCAACGGTCACCTCTCCCGAGGACAGGGTCACCGCGGCCAGCGGGTCCCAGGCCACGATCGAGTACCGCCCGATCCCGGTCAGGTCCTCCCCGCTTTCGAACAAGAAGGCGTTGTCCTCGTCCGGGCACAGCTTCAGAAAGGCCGAGACCGGAGTGTCCCCGTCGGCCAGGATCTGTCGAGTGACTGCCTGCATACGTTCCATGCCCTTTTCGCCCCAAATAAAAAAGCCCACCGCCTGTTGAGGCGGTGGGCTTTTATCGGCCGTTGGAATCAGTCGTTAGGGACTAACAACTCCCCCGAAGCACACCGCCTGAGGCGTGCGCCACCAATAAAACCCGTAATAAAAACCGAACCGGACCGTCGGGCAGCCGGAAATCGGCGCCTGGGGTCCCGCGGAAACGATGTGTTCAGGTTCGGTCATGTCGTCATGTCCCTTTTTCAAGATATCAGCATGGAGGGAAGTCATCCGCCTTGTCAAGAATTTTTTTAGTTCGTGGACCCGGGGACGGGGCAAGCGACTTGTCCCTTGGCCCCGGATCATGATATTTTCCAGGCAATGAAACGGCTCCTGGAAATCCCGGGCCGGGTCCGCCAAGTGCTGGGCCGGACCATGTGGCGGGCGGACATCGGTCCCGAGACCTGGTGGGGACGGCGGGGCCTGTGGCTCGCCCGGGTGATGGTCCTGTCGGTCTTCCGCAGCGCCCGGGGGTCGCTGGCGACCCGGGCCTTTGCCCTGACCTTTGTCACCCTCCTGGCGGTGGTCCCCCTGATGGCCGTCTCCTTTTCGGTGGCCAAGGGATTCGGTCTGGATCAGTCCCTGCAGCGGGTCATCCAGAAGTACGCCCTGGGCCAGGAGGACGAGCCCCCGGCGGCGGAGGAGGTCAAGAAAAGGCCCGGCCAGGCCCAGCAGGCCACCGGTCAGGCCCAACAGGCCACTGGTCGGACCCAGAAGGCCTTGGGCCAGGTCCTGGGGTACATCTTCAAGTACGTCCATCGGACCAACGTCGGCACCCTGGGTCTGGTCGGGGTGCTGCTGTTGTTTTTCGCCGCCCTCCGGATGCTGGCCTACGTCGAGAGCCACCTGAACCAGATCTGGGGCGTGACCCGGTCCCGATCCACCCTGCGCAAGTTCAGCGACTACACCTCTGTCCTGCTGGTCTGTCCCATCCTGCTGATCGCCTCGACGACCCTGACGGCCTCGCTCCAATCGACGGCCGTGGTCAAGTACCTCCTCGGCCTTTCGGGCCTGGACGTGGTCATCCGGTTCATGTTTTCCCTGGGGCCGTGGCTGACCATCTGGGCGGCCCTGACCTTCTTTCTGACCTTCATGCCCAACACGCGGGTCAGGTTCGGGGCGGCCCTTTTGGGGGGCCTGGCCGCGGGCACGATCCTGGTCATTCTCCAGATGGCCTACATCAAACTCCAGGTGGGCGTGTCGCGTTACAATGCCATTTACGGCACCTTCGCCTCGCTGCCGCTGTTCATGGTCTGGCTGCAGTTGTCGTGGATGACGGTCCTGTTCGGGGCCGAGGTCAGCTACGCCGCCCAGAACGTGTCGCGGCACCTGGACGAGCCCGACCGGCCGCCGCTGAGCGTCTCGGGTCGCCGGCGGCTGGCGGTCCGGCTGATGATCGCCCTGGGGGCGGGATTCGTGTCGGACCGGGGACCCCAGACCGTGGACGATTTGAGTGTCAGCGTGGGCGCGCCCCACGATCAGGTCGGCGAGGTGGTCAGGCTTCTGGACGGGGCCGGCCTGCTGACCGAGGTGGCCGGGAACCAGGGCGCCTATCTGCCCCGCCGCGCCCTGAACCGGGTGACGGTGACCGACGTGGTCGGGGCCGTCGAGGGTCTGGACGAGATCTCGACCCAGAGCCGACTGCCCCAGGACGAGACCGGGCGGCTGCTCCGGGCCGCGGACGAACACCTGGATCACGCCCTCAAGACCGCCCGGTCCGAACTGGACCAGCTGACCATCAGTGATCTGGTGGACAAGGCCGCCGCCCGCGTCTCCCGGACGAAGGGCTGACTTGACGTCACGAGGTCCCTGCCTTTGGATTTAAAAAGGGGGGCCGGTCAGCCAGGATCGGTTTTTCAGAGGAACAACGAACGTGGAGGCCCAGGATGAGCCGAATAGCGATTTCCGCCGTGGCCCTGGCGGCCCTGCTGCTCCTGGCGGCGGCGCCGGCGCTGGCCGCCGAGCCCATGACCGACGCCGGAATCAAGGCCAAGTACAGCCAGTCCTATGACTCGCCCCCGATCAAGGTCATCTACACCCCGAACCTGCCCGCCCAATATCCCAAGACCGTGGCCGATTTCTTGAGGTACACCGTTCGGGTCCGCAACCGGACGACCTGCGCCCTGGGACCGGCGGACGACGGTTCATCCGGCGTCATGCTCCGCCTTCCGGCCCGGTGGCAGAGCGCCGACGAGATCGACGCCCGGAAGCGGGGGCTGCTCAAGCAGATCGCCGTGATGCTGTCCCAGAAGCTGGGGACCAGCGTCCAACTGGTGGTGGTCCGGGCCGGCACGAACCAGGAGACCTTCCGGACGAGCAGCCAATAGGCCCGGTCCCGAAGATGCCCGTCAACCGGCGTCCTGACGGGCGCCGGTTTTTTCGTGGGGGTGGGGCCGTTGATGTCCGCGGCGCGCCCGTCCCCGTCACGGCCTGGCGGTCAGCGGTGCGGCCTCGGGGTCAGCGGCCGGTCGAGCCGTCCGGTCCCCGGTCGGTCCGCTTCCGGCCCAGCCGGTCGAGCAGGCGGCCGTAATAGCGCTGGTCTTCCTCGAATTCGATCCGGGTCGAGCGGATCATGTTCAGCTTCATCACCAGAAAATTGAGACGGCGCATCTGGCGCAGGCGTTCCTGTTCGTCGGGCAGATTCGGGATCAGGTCTTCGAGGCGGTGGATCTGATGCTTGATATCCAGATCCGGGGGCACGCAGTCGGCGTTCTTGAGGATGTGGTAGGCCAGCCGCACCTCGGCCGGGGTGCGGAAGTAGTCCTCCAGGGACAGCTCGCGGCCGCGGCCCTCGAGATTGAGGAATTCGCCCCGGCTGATGGCCTCCTTGATGCGTTGTTCGGCCAGTTTGGTGAAGGCGCTCACGATCGATACTCTCCGCCCCGGCGCCGCCCGCCCTCGTTTCAGGCCCGGGGTCATCGCTCCGGCCGGGCCGGGTCAATCAGACTATAGCGCACCCGGGGTCCCGGGGCAAGGCCGGCCCCCGGGGCGGGCCGGTCCGGTCAGCGGGTCCGGACCCGGGCCAGATACGGGGCGGCGAGGCTGTGGAGAAAGACCTGGAAGACCTCCCGGCGATGCCGTTTCAGGACCAGGCCTCCCTTGACGTTCTCGGCCAGGAACTGGCTGTAGGTCGGGGCCTGGCGTTTGACCAGCTCCATGACCACCAGCCGGCCGCCCGAGCCCAGCGGGAAGGCCCGCCGCGGGGCCCGTCGGGAGCCCGGGAAGAGCTTGAGGGCCGTCCGCCGAAACGCCTCGGCCCGCGAACCGAAGAGGTCCTTGACGTCGGGCGGCAGGTCCCCGGTCCGGACCAACACGGCCACCCGGGGCGGGCTCAGCCGCAGCTTCAGGGCCAGGTCATCGAGTTTCTTGCCGCCGCGCAGGTCGGCCAGCAGGCGCTCGGCCGTCTGGATCGTCTTCTTGCGGGCGGCGTCCTTTTCGGCCAGCTGGTAAACCTTTTTCTTGACCTCGGCGAACTTGGCCGGACGGCCCGGCACCCGGGACAGGCGCCGGAGGATGTAATAGCCCTTGTCCCCCTTGATCAAGGGGCTGAACTGACCGTCGCGGGTCAGGGCGAAGGCGGCCCGGATCACCCGCGGCTCGCGTCCCAGGGGCGGGACCTGAACCTGGTTCGGGGTGAACAGCCCGGTCCGGTGGACCTTGAGGCCGGCCCGGGGGTTGGCCTTGATCACGGCCGCCAGGGGCTGATTCCGGTAGGCCGGCATCTGGTCCCGGATGGCCTCGGCCCGGACCCTGGCCCGATTCCAGGCCACGGCCCGGCGCTTTTTGGCCAGTTGCGTTTGCAGGGTCCGGACTATCTCGGCCCGGACCTGGCTCAAGGGCTTGATCCGGGCGGGGCGGTCCTCGAACTTGTAGATGATGTGCCAGCCGTGACGGGTCCGGACCAGTCCGGAGACCTGGCCCACGGGCAGTTTGTCGGCCACCCGGGCGAAGTCGGGATCGCCCAGGGCCTGGGGCGGCAGATAGCCCAACTCGCCGCCGGCGCCCCGGCCGCCCCGCTGCTCGGCGAAGATGCTGGCCAGTTGCGTGAACTGCCGGCCGGACTTGATCTTCTTGGCCAGGGCCAGGACGTACTGGGCCTTGGTCCGGACCCAGAGGGCCTCCATCCAGAACGGGTGCGGGGACAGGTTGAACTGGATATGGGCGACCCTGACCAGGCGCGGCACCCGGAAGCGATCATGGCGGTGTTCTTGATAGTAGGCCTTGATCTCGGCGGCCGTCGGACCCTTGGCCGGGGGGAGGTACCGGTCGAGGGGGAAGGCCAGGTAGGACACCCGGACCCGGGCCGGCAGGCGGAACAGGTCGGGATTGGCCTTGTAAAAACTCTGCGCCATGGCCGCCGTGACCGGGGCCGGCGTCTGGCCCGGATCGATGACCAGGTATTTGACCTCGACCGACTCGTGGTTGTACCGGTAGCGCTGATAGACCAGTTCCGGCGGGACGGACAGGGAGCCGGTCAACAGGTTGTAGAGGCTGCGTCGATAGAGCTGGTATCGGGCCAGCTTCTCGTTCCACTTGCGGTTGGTGGTGAGCTGGGGCAGGTTGTAGAGGTCCACCCAGGGGGGCAACTGGTCCACGAAGTCCTTGCGGAAGGGATCGCGCCGGGCCAGGTCCTTGATGAAGTGGTCGATTTCCTCGGGGGCGAAGGCGAAGCCCAGCCGCCGGCCGAGACGCTCGACCGCCTCCCGGATGACCAGGACCTCCAGGGCCCGCCGGTTCCGTTTCGGGGTGGACAGGGTTTTGGCCTCGGGCAGGTTCATCTTCTGCGACGCCAGGCGCCGCTGCACCCGCTCGATCTCGGCCGAGGTGGCGCTGACCATCCCCCTGGTGACCGGCAGGTCGCGGATGACCCGGTCGGGGTAACCCCGCAGGCAGGACATGAAGTCGCCGGTGCCGAAGAAGGCCACCAGGGCCCCGCCGGCGAAGATCAGGATGCCCCAGCCAATAATGCCCGACGCCTTGCGGCGCATCAAATCCAGCATGAAAGTACCTTCGTTGCCTAAGAAGTAAAACAGCGGTAGTGTATGACACCCGGGCCGGCGGTGTCAATCGTTCGCCGGATCAAAAAGGGGCCGCCGCCCCGGCACGTGACCAGGGCCCGCCCCCGACAAATCGAAAACCGGATCCGGGGTCAGTCCCCCCGCCGGATGGCGGCCAGGGTCCAGTCGCCGGGACCGCTGGGCCGGGTGAAGGTCCAGTGCTCGACGAAGTCCTTCGGATTCTCGGCGTCGCCGTCCACGATCTGGCGGGAGGTGACGTCCATGGTGTACTCGATCATCTGGGCGGTCAGCCGGGCGGTGATGAAGTCCTGACCGTCCTCCTGCCAGGCCTCGACCAGATCGACCTCGCCCTCCTCGGCCTCGAGCCGGTTGGTGACCCCGTCGGCCAGCATCCGCTTGACGTCCTCGTCCACCAGATCGAACAGCTCGGCGGTCATCATCGCCCGGACCGGGGTCAGGTCCCGGGCGTGCCAGGCGTCCTGGAACCGCCCGAAGGCCTCGGCCACGAAGTCCTTGAACCGTTCCGCCTCGAAGGCTCGGTCGTCATGACGGATGGCGTCCAGGCCGTCAACCACCGGGTCGATGACCCGGACCATGTCGGGCTCGCCCCAGGCGTCGGCATGCTCGACGTAATGGTCCTCGGACGCGCCGATGGCCCGGGCCCGTTTGGCCCGGGAGACCCTGATCCGCCAGACGATGAAGATCACCGCCAGGATGATCAGTCCGATCAGTACCCCATTCCAAAAACCCATGTCCCTTGACCCTCCTTGAAGTCTATCGGCCGGACGGATCGGTCAGGTAGACCAGGGCCTCGGGCCCCAGGATCATCGTCACCGACCGGGCCAGGGTCCGCAATTTGTCCGCTCCGGACGACTCGGAGAGCAGCTTCAAGGCGTAGCGTCCGATGTTGATGCCGTCCCGAACGGTGAAGGGTTCGTCAGCCAGGTGGGCGGCCCCCAAAAAGGCGACAACGTAATTCAGAATCTGGTCGTCGGCAAAGGGCAGATTCTCGGCCAGGATTAGCCGTTCCTGATCCGGCTCGGGGAAGTCGATGTAGATCTGGGGCTGCAGCCGGGAGTGGATGTACTCGGGCAGTTCATAGGTCGAGGCGTCCTGGTTCATGGTGGCCACGAACCGGAATTCGGGATGGGCCTCGATCTTGATCCCGGCGACGATGGACTCGACGTAGCGCCGGTTGTCCAGAAGCGGCGCCAGCGAGGCCCAGGATTTCTCGCTCATCCGGTTGCCCTCGTCGATCACGGCCACGCCGCCGGTGATCATGGCCGTGACCACCGACGAGGCCATGTACCGGATCTGGCCCTGGCCCGAGATGACCGGGGTGACCAGCAGGTCCTCGGGCCGGGTGTCCATGGTCGCCTGAAAGACGTACACCGGCCGGCCGGTGCGCCGGGCCGCGGCCACGGCCAGGGTGGTCTTGCCCACCCCGGGACGTCCCAGCAGCCGCGGATTGAGCGGCAGATCCCGGTCGTCCACCACCAGCCAGGCCGCCAGGACCTGCCAGATCAGGTCCTCCTGCCCGACCCAGGACACCTCGAACCGGTCGGGGTGGGCCAGATGAAGGGTGACCCCCTCGATGGTCACGGTGTGGGCTGAGTTCGGCTCGGGGTTCATGATCGCTCCTTTGGCGACAACTCTACACTGAAGGGGCGGGACAAGGCAAGGGTTGACACCGCTCGCGGCGGTCATGGACAATAGGCGCATGTCTAAACGGATCGGCATCTTGGCCCTGGTGGTCTGCCTGCTTGCGGCGCCCGGCTGCGGCTGGATCAAATCCAGTTGGCACTGGACCACCCACTGGGTCGGATCGTGGTTTTCCTCGACCCCGAAAAAGGCCCCGCCCCCGGTCCCGCCCCGGGCCGCGACCGAGACGGACGGATTTCGGCTCCTGGCCCAGCGGAAATACCTGGCCGCCAGCGCGGCCTTTTCCCGCAGGCTGGCCGCCGGGGTCCCCGACCGCCGGCAGCGGGTGGCCCTGCTCCTGGGCCGGGCCCGGGCCCTGTACCAGCTGGGCGAGGACTACCGGGCCCTGGCCGACCTGAACGAGGCCATCGGCCTGGCCCCGGGCAAGGCCGAGCTGTACGACTGGCGGCTGCGCATCTGGGCCCGCCAGGGGCAGATCAAGCAGGCCGCCCAGGACGCCGACCGCCTGGTCGCCCTGGTCCCTAAGAGCGCGGTCGCCCGCTTCAACCAGGCCCTGATCCGGGTCAAGCAGGGTCGCCTGGCCGAGGCCCTGACCGGACTGACCGAGGCCATCCGGTTGGATCCCAGGCTGGCCGCGGCCCACCATCTCCGGGGGGTGATCCGGCTCAAGCAAAAACATTACGGCCCGGCCCTTAAGGACCTGAAACGGGCCGTCAAGCTGGACCCCAAGAACGCCGAATACTGGCTGGACTACGGGATCGCCGAGTACCAGCGGGGACGGCTGGCCGCGGCCGTCGAGCACAGCTCCCGGGCGATCTCGCTCGACCCGAACCTGGCCCGGGCCTATTACAACCGGGGGATGATGTATCTGCGGCTGGGCAAGAAGCAGCGGGCCAAGGAGGACCTCACCCGGTTCATGGCCATGACCGGCCTGTTGGTCGTCCCCAAACGCACCTCGCCGGCGTCCATGGGCGTGACCCCGGGGGGCGGCATCCTGACCCCCGGCGCCTTCCGGCGGCGCAACTTCCTGCTCCGTCCCGTACGCTGACCAGCCGCGCCGGCATTGCCGCGGCGATTCCCGGGTATCTGGACGGGGAACACGATCGCCGCCGGCCCCATTGCCATAAATCTTGATCCGCGTCCGACGTCCCGGCGGGGCTCAGGAGGTCTTGCTGGCCTCGCCGGTCAATCGCAGCGACGTCTGAGGGGGACGGAGGCGTTCGATTGCGGCCGGGAACTCTTCCCAGGTTCTTCCGAGCAGCATCCGGCCGGTCTTTTTCCGGTTGGGGCCGCCCCACTGCTTGAAGAAAAAGGGCACGCCGGCATCACCGCACTGGTCCTTGACGTCGATGACCCAGTCCTGCTGCAGGGGCCTGGCCCGGGGCCCGGACTCGCCGCCCAGGATGACCCAGTCGATCTCGGTCAGGTCCAGGCCGGGCAGGGGGCCGAGCAGGGGCTCCAGGGACAGGAATTTGGTCCGGGCGCCGGTCGAGCGGAGGTGGTCGATCCGGAAGGCGTAGTCGGACCGCTCCACGGTGACGCCCAGCCAGACGTTGGCCGGCCAGCCCCCGGCGGGCCGGAACCCCTTGAGCCGGGCCGAGCGTTTCGTCAGTATCTGAAACTGGTGCTGATCGGTCCGGCGCATGGTGTCGAAAATGCGGTTGATAAAGGCGGTGGGCACTTTTTGGTGAAAGACGTCGCTCATGGAGTTGACAAAGACCAGGCGGGGCTTGCGCCACTTGAGGGGTATTTCCAGGGAATCGGGGTGGAGGGTGACCGCAAAGCCGTTCCTGTAGCGGGGCTGTCCCATGGCCTGGAGGCGCCGGGCATAGCGCCGGGCATAGCAGTGGTCGCACCCGGCGCTGACCGGCGAGCACCCGGTGACCGGGTTCCAGGTGGACCAGGTCCATTCGATTTCAGATTCTATGACCAAGACCACTCCTGAAAAATAGGGACAGCCTCCTATTTTTATCTACCACTCATCTCAGCAATATAAATATAATTAAATCAACCAGTAATAGTGTATAATGCATGGTCGCGAAAAAATAGGAGGCTGTCCCTATTTTTTCTTCGGCCGGCCCACGGGGCGGGAACGCAACCGGCGACCCACAACGGATTCAAGCCTCAACAGGAAATTATCGCTGCCTACGGGACGGCCCGACAACGTGCCTTGGCGAAGCGTTTGAATTTCAGTCTCAGAGGGAAACGCCAGTAACGTCTCCGCCCAGTCCTGGTCACCAATCGTGTTCCGCCACCTTTCCAGATCCAGCAAGCCGCCGCCGTCTCTCAGTCCACAGTGCGCCGCCGCGCTGGACCAGGGATAATTCCAGGCCTGGTCCACCAAACCGCTTCTGACGGGATTTTGTTCGACATACAGCAACGCCCGCCAGAAATGATCCTCGTCCAGGCAGCAGGAATAATACCGGCCCTGCCACAAATGCCCGCTCCGTTTCAGAAGCTCGTTCATGCGCCGAGAAAACGTTAAGTGGGTCAACCCGATGGCCCCGGCCAACGAGTCGTTCTCGGTGGGGACGCCGATCACATGGACATGGTTGTCCATCAGACAATAGCCCAGGATTTCCAGGCCGTGTTTTTGGGAGTACCTCGATAGCAGGTTCAAATAGGCCGTTCGGTCGGCGTTGGAAAAAAAGACTCGTTGGTGGTTGTTGCCTCGTTGGGTGACGTGGTGGGGAACACCGGACACGATGATTCGGGAGGTCCTGGGCATCCCGCACCTCAGGTTTGAAGTCGTTCAAAACGGCCTGGTTCGTCTGTTAGCACCGCCAAGTTCG
Source organism: uncultured Desulfarculales bacterium (assembly GCA_964569795.1). Lineage (GTDB taxonomy): Bacteria > Desulfobacterota > Desulfarculia > Desulfarculales > JAHJDS01 > JAHJDS01. Next base: position 172,549 of record CAZMVB010000004.1, read on the forward strand.
GCCAGACCGTTCAGAACAACGGCCGGTCCAGGCTGCGGTAGCCGATGGCCTCGGACAGGTGGGTGACGCTGATGTCGGCCGCCCCCTCCAGGTCGGCGATGGTCCGGGCGATCTTGCGGATGCGGCTGACCGCCCGGGCGGACAGGCCCAGGCGGTCCACGGCCCGGGACAGGAGATCGTGGCCCTCGTCCGAGACGGGGCAATACCGGTCGATCAGCCGGGCGGTCATCTGGCCGTTGGCAAAAACGTCGTACCCGCTGAACCGGGCGGCCTGAATCTCCCGGGCGGCCATGACCCGGCCTCTGACCAGAGCGGAACTCTCGCCGCCGGCCGAGGTCAGCTCCCGGTAGTTGACCGGCGGCACCTCGAGATGGAGGTCGATCCGGTCCAGGAGCGGGCCCGAGATTTTGGAGCGGTAGCGGTGGACCTGGAGGTCGGTGCAGGTGCAGCGGCGATTAGCGTCCCCGAAATAGCCGCAGGGGCAGGGGTTCATGGCCGCCACCAGCATGAACCGGGCCGGGAACTTGACGGTCATCGCCGCCCGGGCGATGGTCACCTCGCCGTCTTCCAGGGGCTGGCGCAGGTTTTCCAGGGCCGGCTTGTTGAACTGGGGCAGCTCGTCCAGAAACAGGACGCCGTTGTGGGACAGGGAGACCTCGGCCGGCCGGGGGATGGCCCCGCCGCCGACCAGGCCCGGCTCGGAAGTGGTGTGATGGGGATGGCGGAAGGGCCGCTCGATGACCAGGGCCCCCCGGTCGGACAGGAGCCCGGCCACGGAATAGATCTTGGTCGTCTCCAGGGCCTCCTCGAAGGTCATCGGCGGCAGGATCGAGGGGGGTATCTTTACCAAACGAGACAAGCTTTCCGCTCCGCATGAACTCCTTGAGCAACGCAAGGCTAGGCCGGAGTCGTATGGGGCCTGCTGCCCATCCCCGCTCCCCGTCATGATCTGGATCAGTCCCGACTACGCTAACGATGATCGGCCCGTCCAGCATCGCTTCCACCAGGTGCTTCTTGTCGTCGGGCGAAAGGGCCGTGAGGTCTTGCTGTAGCTTATCCAGGAGGTCTGCCTTGCTGGTGACGAACTCGCGGATCCGCGCCTCCTCGGCCTGGGCCTCGTGGACGGACGCTAGCTCCTGCTCTGCCTCGTCGATTTGGCCTCGGATAGTAGAAGTCTCGTCCTGGACCTGGCGCCATTGCTTGTGGAATACGTCCTCGTCAAACTGCTCCTTCTCCAGCCAGCCGAACAGGCGGGCCTCGGCCCGTTGCTTCGCGACCAGGTCACGGTTGAGTCGGGAAATTCTCTTTTCCAACTCTTGGATGACTTCGGTGTAGCTATCCTCAGAGGCGAGCTCCTTCAGGGCGGCCTTCGGCCCCAGGCTGAGCCTCGTCATCAGGCGTTGCCACACTTGGTCTTCAAGCTCCTCGGCCTTGATGTAGGGCAAGGGGCATTTTTCCCTCTCGGACAGTTGGCGGCCCTTTGGACTTTGGCGGGACCAATAGCAGGTGTAGTACCTCGGGAATGACCCGTCCTTGCGCACCACTCCGTGGGTAGGCTTGATCCGCCCGCCGCACTCGCCGCAAATCAAGACGTCCCTGAGCCAGTATTCTCGGCCCTTTGTGGTCCGCTTGGACTTCTTCTTGTTGAAGGCCAGACGCCTCTGTAGGCGGTCCCAGGTAGCCTTGGTGATGATCTCCGGGAAGGGAAAGGGGATGTGCTCTTCGGCGGGCTTCTCCCCTACCCTCTTGTTGCCGTCCCGCTTGACCTTATTGCCGACGTGGTGGCCGTAGTAGGTCGGGTTGGTGAGCATGCCGCTGATCGTGGACGGCTTGAACGTTGCCCGCTTGCCTGTGATCCCCTCGCTGGTCAGCTGGAGGCAGATATCCTTGAGGCTCATGCCCAGGTCCAGGTACATACTGACGATGCGCCGATAGGTGGCCGCTTCTTCCTCGTGGATCACCATCTCTTGCTTTTCCTTGTCCCAGCGATAGCCGAAACACGGGTTGCTCGGAAAGGTCTTGCCGTCCCGCCACCGAGCCATTTTGTTTTCCAACATCTGGTCGCGGATGACTTCCCGCTCGAACTCAGCGATGGCCGCTAGCATCGTGATCATTAACTTCCCCGCTGAAGTCGAGGGGTCGATGTTTTCCTTGATGCTGACCAGGATTACGCTGTGGTCCTTTAGGTCGGTCGTGTAGTTCAACAACTCGCGTGTGTTTCGGGCGAACCGAGAGAGGCGGCTGATGACCACCGCATCAAACAGTCCGGCCTGGGCGTCCTGCATGAGTGCCATGAATCCTGGGCGGGCCTCGGCCTTTGCGCCGCTGATGCCTCGGTCCTCGTAGATGTCAACCAGCGTCCAGCCCTTGGCCTCACAAAAATTTTTGATTTGTTTACGTTGCGTGTTGAGCGACTCGCCTTCTTTGGCCTGGGCAGGGCTGGAGACCCGAACGTAGCCAACCGCTCGGGTCTCTGCCTGCTTCGGCTTCAACTTCTTAGTGCGGGCCATGACGAGATCGCCTCTGTCTGTCCGATGAGGACTTCAAGGTCCACAACGTGCTCTGTGGGCATGAACGAACGGCCCGCTAGCCAGTCCCCGAGGGTGCCTGCAGGCACTTCCAGGTACTTTGCGGCCTCTGTGATTGTCAGGCCCGCATCCAAGAGGCGGGCCTTCATGTAGTGGTCTGTGGGCCTCAGGACCCATGGCCTTCCCATTCTACTTTTCCTTTTCACCGCTGTCCCTCCATCAAGTTACTTGGTGCGCTGATCGGGCGCAACGTAAAAGTACCGATCATCCTCTCGCCTCACGACGCCTCGGCTCAGGGCCGCTCTCAGGACCACCTTCACGCGGTCTGAAGGATTCGTTGAGGCGATATCAGACGTTATCAGGGCGTCACAGACCTTCTCGGCGGTGACACCGCTTTTGGCCTTCGTCGCCTCGATGATGAACTGGGCTGAGGTCCCCTCACGCCACTCACCTCGGGCCAAGGTTTCGCTCTTGGGCTTTGGGGCGGCCTTGGGAGCGGCCTTCGCAGCCTTCTTCTTCGGGGCAGCCTTTTTCCTGGTCGCCTTTTTGCTTTGTGCCATTTTTAATTCTCCTTGTTTTGAATGTAGGTGTGAAGCTCCTGGCGAAGATGGCTGAGAGCCACTCGCATTCCAACTCCTCGCCCATTCCAGTAGGCTCTGCTCACCTCGTGGTAGCTCACACGTTCTGAAGCCTCCTTGGCTTCTCTTTCCTCGTGCTCGAGCCTGGCGTCAACTAGGGCAGCAAACTTTTCGATTGACATGTCGTTCATTTTTGTTCTCCTTCTGTTCACGTTAGTTCCACGGGCCAACGCCCTTAGTTTTTTATATACTTGATGGCCCGTTAAAGTAAACAAAAAAATCACGCTGTGTAATTTTTTCCTCGGCTGAGAACATCCTTGACGGTTTGGGGATACCACCTGCCGCCACGGGCGCTCTTGACGCCCCGAGCGTTCAGGGCGGCCGCAATCCCCGACAGGGTCTTGACGCCTGCCGCCCTGATGCCTGTGATCAAGTCCAGCATTTTTGCGGCAAATAAATCGGCGGCCTCCTGCCGCACCTTCAGGGACCGACGGCGGGCCTCTTCCAAGTTGATCGGATTCCCGAGACGGACGCCTCGGGCCTTGGCCGCCTTCAGGGCCGCCTTCGTCCGTTTACAAAACTTAGCTACAAAAAAATTGCTTTCTGGGGAAATTATTTCACTGTGCTAAAAACCCAGGGGTAGGCAGAGGTCGGAAGGCGATCGCCCCAGGACGGGCCGCTCCTGTGGCCGTAGGCACAGAAAAAGGGCCGCCCCAGATGAATCCAGGGCGGCCCGTGTCCCCTGGCCAACCAGCCCCTGGGGGGAGGAGACAAACCCCAGCAGGCCTCGGGCATTGAGGTGGCCACGGCGGGCTGTGGTTTCAAAGTTTTGGGATTATGGCCGCCCCCAACCCAAGCCTGCTGGGGGCAGCCATCGCCCACGGGCCGCCAAGCGGAAAACCATCTCGGTAAGGGGCATACGTTCCCACTTGACTACCCTCGGCCCAAATCAATCAAGCCTTGGTTGAGTACAAGCCGCTCCTACGGCCCTTCAACGGCGGTGGCGGTGCCGCCTCTGGATAAATTTCCAGAAGCTTCTTTCTGGTCACGCCGAACTGCTTCAACTCCTCGTCCGACAACGACAACAGCGACGGCGGATACTTATCACGGTCGGTCATCTTGGAAACCGCTTTGCGGACGATGTTGTCCTGGGCAGCCTTTACGGCCAGCGGTGCCTTACCCGACTTCAGGTCGGCCTGGCTGATAGTCAAGAGGCTCAGGGTCGGCATTTTTGGATCAGGAGGCGGAAGCACGTCCTCACCACCAACCTTGCGGGCCTTGACCATCAGACGCCCCACCTTATTGTGGTTGTGGACCAGGGCCTCGGCCTCCTTGATGGCGGCGACGTAGTCAGCCTGAAGTTGGTTGACCCGTTCCATCACGCCAGCGAACTCCTCCGCCAGGATGGCCTGCTTTTCAAGACCCTCTTGCCAGACGGCCTCGATCAGATCGGCTGAGGTGAGGGCTTCCAGGGCGGCCTGTTCCTCAACAAGCCGCTCCTGCCGCTCCTCAATCATACCTTCGGCCTTTTTCTTGCGGGCTGGATCGGACATGAGGACTGCCGCCTTTACTTCGCGCGCCAAGACCTCCAGTTCACCCTTGAGGCCGTTGATACGCCTTTCGATGATTCGGCGCTCTTGGGACTCGGTGGCCTGAAATTTTTCCAGGGCTACCCACGATTCAACATCCATCATTTCTCTCCTTCATCTTTCGGCCACAGCTGGGGCGAGTTGGGGTAGATTGCCGCCATGCCGCCCTTCGCTTTTCCGGCCGCAACCTTGGCTCTTTGATCGGCTGCTTGCCGAGCGGTGTTCTCGTACCAGTCCGTCTCGGGCGGCGAGGCCTTCTGGCGGTCCTCGGCCAGCCCGTCAACGACACCCTTCTTCACCGATTCGGCCAGCAGGTCCACTTCCTGGCTCTCCACGGCCTTCTGCTCGGGGGTCTTGTTTTTCATGTCACTCATTTCACACTCCTAGCTTTCGTTGCTCTGCCAGCAACTCTTTAACGTTCATCTTCTTGATTCGGGCCAGCGAGTCTGCTACCAGCGCCTCAGCCTCGGCCCGTTCCTCTGGGGGCAGCAGATCAATCAACCTCCGCCACTCAGCCTCCAACCTTTCTGTTGGCCACTTGATGGGGTCGCTCAGGTCGCCGTATTCGGCCTGTTCAATTTTCAATAGCCGTCTCATGGATGATTTCATAACCGCTCCTCCAGCGCCGCCAGCCGACGCTCAATTTCTGTCAACTCGATAGTCTTCCGGTGGACTTCCAGAACAGCCGCAACACTCTTCGCCTCCTCTGGCGTCAGCCGCCCCTCGGCCAACTCAAGGACGACCTGGGCGCTTGCCTCAAGCAGTTCCTGACTGCCCGCCAGCTTCGGCAGGGTCAGGCTGACAGGTTTATCCTTGGCTGGTGGGACGAGGCGACTGATTATCAGCTTGATGGCTTCCAGGTCGCCGCCACGGGCCAAACGCACCAACCGCTCAACGATGGCCGTCACGTCCTCATCCTTGCTCATCAGCTGTTGGGCAAGGATCGTGGCGCGATGCCTGTAGCCAGGTTTGGGGCCAGACGGATTACCCGACACACCCTTGACGAACTGGCCGTTGGCATTTCGCTGAGTTTTGCCTGTGCCAGCAGGCTTGGACTTCTTCCTTTTCCTTTTCACGTCGGCCAATCAACTACCTCCGTAGTTTGGGGTGATTTGAAAATTGCTCCAATCCTCGTCAAGGCGTAAGCCGTCCAAACAGGTTTTGCTTGCAAAACCCTTTCGCCGTATACGAAGCCCAACCGGAGGGAGAGGAACAAACGAAGCGATAGCGAGGTTCCGACCCGACGGGCAGGGCCGTATACGGCCAGTTCCGTAGGAACGTCTTATTATGCCGACACGATTTGAATTAATTTTGTAGTGATTACAGACAAGTAAAAAGCGATACCCCGTAATCCCACAATGGCTGGAATTACGGGGTAAGGAGTTGGTGGGATACTGGGCCAGTAAACGGCGAGGCCTATTTTTCCTTGGTGGGCCAAACCTTGAAGTCGGCCAACTTTTGCTTCCATTCCTTGGTGTTGGTAACGAACGGTTGGCGGCCATGTTCTGTCCAGTATCCAATGGCGTAAACGTTGTGGCCCTGGGAACCGATACGGCCAACCTTGCGAATGATGCCTGCCTCATCCATTGCTTTGAGGTATTGCCTGTAGGTGGATACAGACATACCCAAATCCTTGGCGTCCTTTTCTGGATCAGCTTCGAAAAGGACGAGCTCTCGCCGTTTGATTTTGCCCTTGTCCTTGCCGCTCTTGACTTCCACCTCAATGTAGGCGCAACCCTTTTTGACCTTGTCGGCCAGGTTGATTGTGCCTTCCCTGCTCCTCGTTTTGTCCCAGCAATAGTTGCGCATGTCGGCCATCCTTTCTGCTCGGTCAAAGGCTTTCTTGACGCCCTTGTTGTTGAGTTGCCAAACCAGAGGCCACAAATCCCTGGGCTTGGACTTGAGGTCGGCGGCGAAGGCGGCCTTGGTGCGGGAAAGCTCCCGCTCCCACCGCTCCAGTTCAGCCTTGATGTAAGCCCGCCGTTCCGGCCCTTCTGGCATCTCATCTGCGTTGGCCTGGATGCCTTTCCTGATACCGACGAGCTTCCGCTTGTTCCGCTTGAGTAGATCATTCAGTTCCGTCACAACCTTGGCCTCCACCTCGACCTGAATTCCTGGGCTCGGGGCTGGGGAGGTGGCCCCAGCCCCTCAACCGCCTGGCCAGACGGTGCCCAGGAAATTGTGTTAACACGCCGCTGCCTCCATCACAGTTGGACCAGCAGCGAGGGAGAGATTTATTAGATAAAAATACTCGGCAGGCGCCGGGCGAGCATGGTCTTGCCCGCCCCGGGCGGGCCGATCATCAGCAGGTTGTGCGACCCGGCGGCGGCGATCTCCAGGGCCCGCTTGACGTGCTCCTGGCCGCGGACGTCGGCCAGGTCCAGCAGGTCGTCTAAGGGGCGGTCGAACAGGGCGGCCAGGTCCACCCGGACCTCGCTCAGGCGGCCCGTGCCGTTGAAGTGCTCGACCACCTCGGGCAGGTACTCGGCGGTCAGCACGGTCAGGCCCTCGACCAGGGCCGCCTCCTCGCCGTTTTCCGCAGGCACGATCAGGCCGGCCAGCTCGTTGTCCCGGGCGGCCAGGGCCAGGGGCAGCACCCCCTTAACCGCCTTGAGCCGGCCGTCCAGGGACAGCTCGCCGACCATCAGGTGTTCGCCCAGGCTGTCCTGGTCCACCAGGCCCGAGGCGGCCAAAAGCCCCATGGCCACGGGCAGGTCAAAGGCCGAGCCCTCCTTGCGCACGTCGGCCGGGGCCAGATTGACCGTGATCCGCTTGGCCGGATAGGGATACCCCGAGTTCTTGAGCGCGGCCTTGACCCGGTCCTTGCTCTCCTTGACCGCGCCCTCGGGCAGCCCGACCGTGGTAAACCCGGGCAGCCCGGCCGAGATGTCCACCTCGACCTCGACCAAATAGGCGTCCACGCCCAAGACGGCGCCGGCGGTCACTTTGGCCAGCATGCAAATCCCCTGAGAGCGATCCGGGTCCGTCCTGTTCCGCCGGTGGAGTCAGGACTTGAACAGATCCGGCTGGCGGCCGTCGTACTCTTCCGGGTCGGCGGTCGGGTCCCCGGCCTCCGGGCCGGCCAGGCCACCGTTCGAAACCGGATCGGGCCCGATATAGAAGAACCGCTCCATCAGGTTGTTGTAGGGCGACCAGTGGGCCTCGGGGTCGCCGTGACGGTCGATGAACCGCCGCCGGGCGTCGGCCTTGGCGTCCAGGTCGTCCAGTTGATGCAGGATCATGGCCTCCAGGGTGGCCGGTCTCACCGGCGAGCCGAACTCGGGCGAGCCGTGGTGGCTCAGGATCAGGTGGCCGACCAGCAGGCCGACCCGCTCGCCGATCCCGGCGGCCCGGGCCTTGGCCGCCACCAGCTCGGCCCCGAGCACGATGTGGCCCACCAGTCGTCCGGCGTCGGTGTAGTCGATCTTGAGGCGGTACTCGAACTCGTCGATCTTGCCGATGTCGTGGAGCAGGGCCCCGCACAGGAGCAGTTGGGCGTTGGTCTCCGGGTAGTGCTCGGCCGCCCGGGCGCACAGACCGGCCACGGACAGGGTGTGCTCCAGCAGCCCGCCCAGGTAGGCGTGGTGAAAGCGCTTGGCCGCCGGGGCCCGGCGGAACTTCTCGGCCACGGCCGGGTCGCCGAACACGGCCTCGATCAGGCCCTTGAGCTCGGGCTGGTCGATCCGGGCCCGCCAGGCGTCCAGTTCGGACCACATCTCGGTTAAATCGCGCGGGCTGACGGGCAGGAAATCCGCCGGATCGATCTCTTCCTCGGCCATGAGCCGGGCGTTGTCGATGACCAGTTGGGTCTTGCCCTGAAAGACGTTGGTCCGGCCCGAGACCTCGACCACCCGGTCGCAGCCGACCGCCTGGTTCATGGCCTCGGCCAGGTCCCAGACCTTGGCCTCGATGCTGCCGGTCCTGTCGGTCAGGGTCAGGGCCAGGTACGGCTTGCCGGTTCGGGTGACGAGCAGGTTCTTGGCGGCGACCACGAACCGGCCGGCGACCTCGTCGTCGGGCGGCAGGGCCATGAGTTCGGCCACGCTGACCAGGCGGCTCACGGGCTTCCCTTTCCAGAGGCGGTCAGGCCGGCCACCACTCTCCGGGCCACCTCCCCCAGGTCGGCCCCGACCGGCGAGACCTCGAGCCAGGCCGCGGCTGACCGGCGCAGCATGGCGTTGACCGCCGGCTCGGCCCCGCCCCGGAGGTCGGTCCTCAGGCAGACCACCGGGATTTTCCGGGCGAAACAATAGCCGCACTCGAAGGCCGTGCCCGCGTCGGCGTCCGGACCGTCGAGCACGGCGACCACCGCCTCGGCCCGGTCCAGGCCGGCCAGGCAGCGGTCAAAGATCCGCTTCGGGTTGAGCGCCGTGCCCGGCTCGTGATCGTTCTGCTGGGGCAGGATGACCGACACCCCCGGCCCGGCCGATTCCAGGGCGGCGGCCAGCTCCCGATTGAACCGCCGTTCGGCCAGGGTGAACAGGGGGCCGGCCAGATAGATCAGCATCAACCGAATCTGTCCCGCAGGTACTGGACGCCGTTTTGAAAGATGCGGACCCCGGGGCCGGGCCCCTGGGGCAGGGGCTCGCCGGCCCGCAACAGGGCCTCCTTGCGCCGGGTCCAGGCGGGGTGGTTGGTCCAGTGGAGGTGGGCCTCGGGGTGGGGCATCAGGCCGAAGACCCGGCCGGTCGGATCGCAGATCCCGGCGATGTCGTGGAGCGACCCGTTGGGGTTGGCGGGCCAGCTTCCCTGGGCCGGGCGGCCCTGGTCATCGGCGTAGCGGACCGCCACCTGGGCTTGGTCCTCGATCCGCCCCAGGACCTCGTCCGGGGCGAAGAACTTGCCCTCGCCGTGCCGGATGGGCAGGTCGATGGTCTCCATCCCGGCGGTGAAGACGCACCGGGACTCGGGCTCGACCGCCAGCGTTACCCACCGGTCCTGAAAATTGCCGCAGTCGTTGGCGATCAGGGCCACCCGCCGGCTCCGGTAGTCCTGGTCAAAACCGGGCAGCAGACCCAGGTTGACCATGACCTGGAAGCCGTTGCAGATGCCGATGATCAGTTTTTCGTCGGCGATGAATTTGGTCAGGGCGTCGCCCAGGCCCGTGGCCAGCCGGTTGGCCAGGACCACCCCGGCCCCATGGTCGTCGGCGTAGGAAAAGCCGCCGATCACGGCCAGGAGGTGAAAGTCATCCAGCTTGACCTGACCGCCGACCAGGAGGTTGACGTGGACCGGGCTGACCTCGGCCCCGGCCAGCTCCAGGGCCGAGGCGGTTTCATAGTCGCAGTTCAGACCGTAGCCGGTCAGCACCAGGGCTCGGGGTCTTCCGGTCACACCAGGCCCCCGAATCTGGCCCGCCAGGCCGCGACCATCTCCTCGACGGACAGGTTGAGGATCTCGAGGCGGCGGGCGTTTATCCGAAAACGGCCGTCCGCGGTGACCATGCCGATCCACCCGGCCTCGACCCCGTCCGAAAGGGGCGTCAGGTCGGCCTCGACCGCGGGGTTGACGGTGACGATGAACCGGCCCGGCGATTCGGAGTAGAGGACCTGCTCCGTGGTCAGGGCCTCGGCGCCGGGCACGGCGTCCAGGTCGAGGCTCATCCCCAGGTCCCCGGCCAGGGCGACCAGGGCCAGATGGACCCCCAGCCCGCCCCGGTACACCCCGTGGATTGAACTGAACAGCCGCCGCCGGATCCCGGCCTCGATGAACCGGTAGGCCGCCCGGACCTCCTCCAGCCTGACCCGGGGCACGTTCAGCCCGATCTCGCCCTGGCGCTCGTAGAATTCGGAGCCGCCCAGCTCGTCGCGGGTCGGGCCGATGACGTAGATCGCGTCGCCGGCGACCTTGGCCTCCATGGTCTCACAGAGGCTGACGTCCTCGATTGTGCTCACCGCGGTGAACTGGATGGTCGGCGGTCCGGACACCCGGGTCTTGCGGCCCGAGTCGTCGGCCAGGTTGCCGTCGATGTACATCGAGTCCTTGCCCGAAAGCAGCGGGACGCCCAGGCCGAGGCACATGTCCCTCAGGGCCAGGTTGGCCCGGACCAGCTGGGCGGCCTTGTACTTGCCGTCCGGTATCCGCTCGGGGTCATAGGTGATCTCGGGCCAGCAGAAGTTGTCGACGCCGCCCAGCTCGTCCAGCCGGCCGCCCACGGCCAGGACCCGGCGGACGGCCTCGTCAATGGTCGCCGCGGTCATGTGATAGGTGTCGATGGCCGAGTAGAAGGGCAGGGCCGCCTGGGAGAGGGCCAGGCCCCGGGCCGAGTGGTGCAGGGGCTTAATGACCGCCCCGTCCGAGGGGCCCAGGCCCAGGGGGCCGACCAGGGGCTTGATGACCGAGCCGCCCTGGACCTCGTGATCGTACTGCCGGGCGATCCAGGACCGGTCGCAGACGTTGGGCCGACCGAGCATTTCCAGGAGCAGGGCGCCCTGGTCCTGGGCGGCCGCCGGCTTCGGCTCGGCCAGCCCCCGGGCCGCAGGCGACTTCCACTCGGCCTCGAACTCCCACTGGGGGAAGTCCTCGGTCAGAAGGGTCAGGTCCACGTAGGCGCAGGTCTGACCCTCGTGGCGCAGGTGGAGCATCCCGGTGTCAGTGTAGCGGCCGATGGCCGTGGCCTCCACGTCGTGGAGTCGGGCCAGGTCCATGAACCGGTCGAAGTTCTCGGGGGGCACGGCGGCGGTCATCCGCTCCTGGGACTCGGAGACCCAGATCTCCCAGGGGTCCAGGCCGGCGTACTTGAGGGGCACCTTGTCCAGATCGACCTCGGCCCCGCCGCCCTGGACCGCCGATTCGCCGATCGAGCTGGACAGCCCGCCGCCGCCGTTGTCGGTGATGAACGAGATCAGCCCCTCGTCCCGGGCCTGGAGCAGGAAGTCGTGCATCTTCTTCTGGGTATAGGGGTCGCCGATCTGGACGTGGCCGGCCGGGGTGTGCTCCGAGAAACCCTCGGAGGCGGCGGTCACCCCGTGAATGCCGTCCTTGCCCACCCGGCCGCCGGTCATGACGATCAGGTCGCCGGGCCGGGGCTGCTTGAGGTGGGCCGGCCTGTCGCCGAGCATCCGGGGCATGAGCCCCACGGCGGTGACGAACACCAGGCACTTGCCCAGGTAGTCCGGATGAAACAGCAGCGAGCCGAAGGGCGTGGGGATGCCCGACTTGTTGCCGCCGTCCTTGACGCCCTCGATGACCCCGTCCAGAAGCCTCCGGGGATGGAGGTGGGGCAGCAGCGGCCCGGCGTAGTCGCGGGGGGCGACGTGATAGCCGTACAGGCCGGCGATCAGCTTCGAGCCCAGGCCGGTGCCCATGGGGTCGCGATAGACGCCGACGATGCCGGTGATCGCCCCGCCGTAGGCCTCCATGTTGGACGGCGAGTTGTGGGTCTCGGCGGTGATGGTGTAGAGGTGGTCCGAATCGAACGCGGCCGCGCCGGCGTTGTCCCACAGGACGCTGACGACCCACGGCTTTTTCTTCTGGATGTCCAAAGTGGGACGCTCGATGAACGTCTTGAACAGGCTGTCGAACGTCTCCCGGCGGCCGGTCTCGGGTTCGGTGTAAAAGAATTTGGCCCGGAAGGTGTTGTGGTTGCAGTGATCGCTCCGGGCCTGGGAGATGAACTCCAGTTCGACGTCGGTCGGCTCGCTCAGGCCGACCGTGCGCCGCTTGTCCTGGACCGATTTCCGAAGGAAGTAGCGGCGGATGACCGGGACGTCGTTGGGGTTGAGGGCCAGGTTGCGTTCGGCCGAGAGTTTTTCGAGGGTCTCATCCGAATCCAGGCTGAAGACGCTGACCGCCGGCCGGTGGGCCAGCTTGACCCGGGGGATGATCAGGCCGATGCCCGCCGCGGGGTCCCACTCGTCCCGGGTGAAGACCCGCCACTGCTGGATGATGTCGTTGGCCAGGATTTCCGATGCCAAACGGTCGGCCGCCGCGGCGGTGGCGCCCGGGCCGCTCAGGGCGTATTGCTTGGAGGTGAAGACCGCCCAGTCCTCGGGGAATTTGAGGCCCAGGGCGTCCTCGATGGCGCATGCGGCCGTGGCCCCGGGGTTGTCCCGGACCCCGGGCCGGAGACCGACCCAGAGCAGGACGTCGAAGTCTGTGGCCAGGGGCTGATACGAGCCGACCTGGAACACGGGATTGACGAAGATACCCTGGACCGCCTCCAGCTGGTCCGGGGTGAGTCCGGTGTCCAGGGTGAGGGTATTGATGACCCGGACCCCCGCCAGGTCGATGCCCAGGTAATCTCCGGCCCGTCGGGCAACGCCCCGACCCTCGGCGTCGGGCAACTGGGGATTCAGGGCGATTTCCAGACGCGCAGGCATAAACGGCCTTCCCGGAGATATGGCGGGATACGACGAGATGGTAACAGCTACCCGGGAGCGGGTCAAGCCGGGGGATGACCTCCTTGACATAAGAGAGCGGGATGCTTAATTTTTATTTTGGCCCGCAGCCGGTGGAGCCGAAATTTGGGCTGGCCCTGGCGCAGTCGAGGTGTTATATTAAAACATTTAGCGCCGAGCCGGACTCCGGCAGGGAGACCAGATGAGTCTCAGAAGGCTGCTGTTGATCGCCTTTTTCCTGTTAATGGCGGTCATCTTTGCCAAGTATTTTTCTTATCGGGCCAAATTCGGCCTGGACCTCTCCCGTCCCCGACGGATCATGAACGCCCAGGTCGAGACCGCCCGGAAGGGGGACGCCTCGCCTCTGACCCGGGTGCGCCTTTACTCCCGGGACCCGGCGGCGCGGCCGACGGCCCGGAAACGACAACCTGCAACCAGGTCCGGCCCGACCGGGAACCGGACCGAGATGGGGGCTTGACAGCATGGCCCGGGTAACCATCGAGGACTGCCTCAAGGAAATGAGCAATCGCTTCGCCCTGGTGCACATGGCCTCCCAGCGGGTGCGCCAGCTTCGCCGCGGCGCCACCCCAAGAATCACCAGCAAGAACAAGGACGTCGTCGTCGCCCTGCGGGAGGTCGCCGCCGGACGGGTGACGCTGGCCGCCCCGGAAGGGGAAGCGGCCGAGGCCGTCCAGGATTGATGACGCCGCGTCGGAGTTGAACCGTGACCCATCAACGACTGCCGGGGGTCCTCAAGAAACGGGACCTGTTCAACGACCCCAAGGCCGCTCCGGACGAGATCAAGGACCTGGCCGAGGCCATGGCCGAGGCCGACTATCTGTCCGACGCAATCGACTTTTTCCGTAAAAGCGGAAACCTGGATACCCTGGACGGCCTCCTGGACCGGGTCGTGGCCGAGGGCGATTACTTCCTGGCCCTCAAGATCGAACAGGCCCAGGGCCGGCCCCTGGACGGCGACGTCTGGCAGCGGGTGGCCGACAACGCCCGGGCCCAGGGCAAGGAGGCCTTTGCCGCCCGGGCCCTGGCGCGGATCGAAGAATCAGGGACCGATGGCTAAGCGGTGCTATTACGATATCCTCGAGATCGGCCGGGACGCCGACCCCGAGACCATCAAGAAGGCCTACCGCCAGCAGGCCCTCAAGTATCACCCCGACCGCAATCCCGGCGACCGGGAGGCCGAGGAGCACTTCAAGGAGGCGGCCGAGGCCTATGAGGTCCTGCGCGACCCGGAAAAACGACAGGTTTACGACCGGTTCGGCCACGACGGCCTGGCCGGACAGGGTTTCTCCGGATTCGGCAGCTTCGAGGACATCTTTTCCAGTTTTTCCAGTATCTTCGAGGACTTTTTCGGGTTCGGCGGACGCCGGACCTCGGCCTATGAGCCCGCCCGGGGCGCTGACCTGAGATACGACCTGTCGGTCACCTTTGAGGAGGCGGCCACAGGCAAGGAAAGCGAGCTGAACCTGACCCGCAACCTCACCTGCGAGGCCTGCGGCGGCAGCGGCGCCGCGCCCGGGGCCCGGCCCGAGACTTGCGCCACCTGCAAGGGCGTCGGTCAGGTGGCCCGGCACCAGGGCTGGTTCCGGGTGAGCACCACCTGTCCCACCTGCGGCGGCACCGGCCAGGTGATCAATGACCCCTGTCGCGAGTGCCGGGGGCAGGGCCTGGTGGAAAAACGGCGCAGCGTCTCGGTCAAGATCCCGCCCGGCGTGGATCACGGCTCCCGCCTCAGGCTCCGGGGCGAGGGCGAAGGGGGACTCCGCGGCGGGCCGCCGGGCGACCTGTACGTGGTCATCCACCTCGAGCCCCATCATTTCTTCCAGCGGGAGGAGCAGGACGTTTACTGCCAGGTCTCGGTGGACATGGTCCAGGCCGCCCTGGGGGACAAGATCGAGGTCCAGACCCTCAAGGACCAGCGCCAGGTGACCGTCCCCCGGGGCACCCAGTCCGGGGACGTCATCCGCCTCCGGGGGGAGGGCTTCCCCTATCTGCGGGGCGGCGGCCGCGGGGACCAGTTGATCCAGGTCCAGGTCATGACCCCGACCCATCTGACCCGCCGCCAGGAGGAGCTGCTCCGGGAATTCGCCGCCGAGAACGAGCCGGGCGAGACCGACCGGCCTGTGGACGAATTCTCCAAGAAAAAGGCCCACAAAAAGAGGGGGTTGTTTGGCTAAAAAGGACGCCGAGCACCCCGCGGGTTTTTCCCACCTGGATAGCCAGGGACGGGTGTCCATGGTGGACGTGTCGGCCAAGGCCGTCACCCGCCGCCGGGCCGTGGCCAGGGGCCGGGTGTCCATGAGCGCCGACGCCCTGGACCGCCTCCGCCAGGGGCGGGTGGCCAAGGGCAACGTCCTGGAGACGGCCCGCCTGGCCGGGATCATGGCCGTCAAGGAGACCGCCCGCCTCATCCCCCTCTGCCACCCCCTGCCCGTGGATCACGTCCAGCTGGACTTCGAGCTCCGCGACGACCCGCCCGGCGTCCTGATCGAGGCCCAGGTCAGCGCCGAGGCCCGGACCGGCGTCGAAATGGAGGCCTTGACCGCGGTCGGACTGGCCGCCCTGACCGTCTATGACATGATGAAGGCCCTGGACAAGACCATGGTCATCTCCGACGTCCGCCTGATCAAGAAGAGCGGCGGCCGCTCGGGGGACTTTGTCCGGCCGGGCGAGGACGGGTCTTCTTGACACGACCGGATTTATTGGTTATATAGAAATGTTTTCATAGTTGTTTGGCCGGGAGTAATCCATGACCAAAAAGGAATTGAAATATTTTCGCGCGGTTCTAACCGACATGCTCGACAACTTGTTGTCCCAGGCCGATAGCACTGTCAACGCCATGACCGACGGGAGGGACAACTTCCCGGACCCAACCGATCGGGCGGCCATGGAGTCGGATCGCAACTTCACCCTGCGCATCCGGGATCGGGAAAGAAAGCTGATCCTCAAGGTCAAGGAAGCCCTGGAACGAATCGAGGACGGGACCTACGGCGAGTGCGAGGTCTGCGGCGAGGACATCGGCTTCGAGCGTCTCCAGGCCCGCCCGGTGACGACCCAGTGCATCGACTGCAAACAGAAACAGGAGGCCGTTGAAAAGGCCCGCGGTCTCTGAGCCCGACCCTCCGGCGCTACTCACCGGGACGCCTCTTGAACAAATCCAAAATGCATCGCGGTCGCTCCCGGCGGGGCCATGGCCCGTCCCGGGGCGGGTCCGGTCGTCCCCGGCCCAAGATCGACGCCCCGGGTCCGGGTCCCAAGATAAGTCGGTCCCTGGCCCCCCTGCTGGCCCAGATCGGCACCCCGGAGCCGACGCCCTTCGTCCCCGATCCCTTTCAGCGCCAGGCCATCTCCCTGGCCGCCTCCGCCGACGTGGTCGTCAGCGCCCCGACCGGGGTGGGCAAGACCTGGATCGCCCAGCAGGCCATCGCCCGCGTCCTGGATACGGGCGGGCGCTGCTGGTACGCCTCGCCGCTCAAGGCCCTGTCCAACGCCATCTTCTCCCAGTTCGGCGACCTCTTCGGGGCCGATCGGGTGGGCATCCTGACCGGTGACCGCAAGGAAAATCCAGGGGCGCCCCTGATCGTGGGGACGACCGAGATCCTGCGCAATCAGCTCTACGACGCCATGACCGTCGGCCTGGACATCGGCTCGGACCTGGTGGTCCTGGACGAGGCCCATTACCTGGGCGACCCGGATCGGGGCGTGGTCTGGGAGGAGGTGATGATTTACCTCCCGGCCCGGGTGCGGCTGCTGATGCTCTCGGCCACGGTGGCCAACGCCCGGGAGATCGCCGCCTGGCTGGCCCTGATCCGGGACCGGGTCTGCCACACCGTGCTCGAGGAACACCGGCCCGTGCCCCTCCATCCGGTGGTCCTGTTTCCCGACGGCCGCCTGGACCGGCTGACCGTGGACGGCCGGCTCAATCCGGCCGTCAGCCGGTACGTCGAGCGGCGTCCCAAGTCCCGGACCGCCTTCGGGGTCAGCCCCCCCCACGGCCGGCTGCTGACCCTCCTCGAGGAGGTGGACCTGGCCCCGGCCATCTTCTTCCTCAAGTCCCGGGCCGAATGCGACGCGGCCGTGCTCCGCTGCCCCATGGCCGCCCCGGACGCGGACAAGGACCGGGTCCTTCAGGATCTCATGGACGATTTCCTGGACCGCTACCCGTTCATGGCCGGCTACGGCCCGCTGCGGACCCTGCGGCGGCGGCGGGTGGCGGCCCACCACGCCGGACACCTGCCCCACTGGAAGCTGCTCATCGAGCAGGTGATGAAGGCCGGCCTGCTGCGGGCCATTTTCGCCACCTCGACCGTGGCCGCCGGGGTCAACTTCCCGGCCCGGTCCGTGGTCGTCCTCAACTCGGACAAGTTCGACGGCCATGATTTCAAGCCGCTCACGGCCAAGGACCTCCAGCAGATGACCGGCCGGGCCGGACGGCGGGGGATGGACAACGTCGGGTTCGCCGTGTTCGTCACCGGTCCGTTCATGGACCTGCCCCTGGCCGCGGGTCTGATGAACTCGCGGCCCGAGCCCATCGGCTCCCAGATGAGGATCAACTTCTCGATGACCCTCAACCTGCTCATGTCCCACCGGCCGGCGGACATCGAGGTCCTGCTGAAACGGTCGTTCGCCGCCTTCCAGGAGGGGCAACGCGACGGCGGACGGGATCAGGCAAAAATCGCCCGGCTGATGGACCGGATGGCGGCGCGCCTGGAGGGGACCGGCTGCGCCGGGCCCGAGGAGGCCCTGATCCGGTCCCGGCGGAACGAGGAACTGGGCCGGCTGCTTACGTCCCTGGATCGGGAGACACCGGTCCTGGTCCAGAGGCTGCGGCGCGAGGCGGGCCTGGCCCCGGGCCGGGTCTTCGCCGACGCCCGGGACCGGATCGGCGTCGTCATCCGGCCCCACTCCCGCTACAACCAGCCCGGACGCCTGGCGGCCGTGCTCAAGTCCGAACGCCGCAAGAAACCGACCTTGAGCGTTACGTGGCTGCCCCTGGACAGGTCCCTGACCCTGCTCGATCAGGTCATCGACCCGCCGCCGGGCGGACCGGACAAGGCCCTGGCCCGGACCCTGGACCAGTTCCGGCGCCACCGGCCGCCGGCCCTGGGCCGCGCCCCCGGACTGTCCCGCTCCCAGCGCCGCGAACTGGCCGCCCACCTGGGCCGGGTCCGGGCGGTGAAAAAGGACCTGGCCGCGCTGCCCTGCCGGCAGTGCCGGGGCGATTGTTTCCAGGGGCCCCTGGCCGACCAGATCCGGGAACTGGAGGGCTTGCTGGCCCGCCTGGAACAGGGCGGTCGGCAGTTGTGGCTGTCCCTGCTGGGACACCTCGAATTCCTCAAGGCCGAGGGGTTCGCCGACGCCGAGGGCCGATTGACCCCGGACGGCCAGTGGGCCTCCCAGCTCAGGCTGGACCAGCCCCTGTCCATCGCCGAGGCCATCCGCACCAAAATCCTGCCCGAGGACGATCCGGCCCTCATGGCCGCCCTGATCGCCCCCTTCGTGGACGAGCGCGACAAGGACGTGGACCCGCCGGGCCTGGTGGCGGCCGTCCAGGCCCAGTTGCGGCCCCACCTGGGCCGCTTGACCGAGGCCCTGCTGCCGCTCCACGAACGGATGCGGGCCGCCGGATTCTCGGTCCCCTCGGTCCACGTCGGCCCGGCGGCGGCCCTGTTCCTGTGGTGTCAGGGGGCCGCCTGGGAGCGGCTGCTGAGTCTCTGCGACTGGGATCAGGGCGACCTGGTCAACCTCATTTTCCGGACCGCGGACAACCTCCGCCAGGTGGCCGGCCTGACCGAGACCCACCCCCGGCTGGCCGAGGCCGCCAGCCTGGCCGTGGAGCGTATCCTCCGGCCCCCGGTGGTCGTCCCCACCTGAGCCCCCCGGCTAAGTCCTAGTAATCCAATCATAAATAGTCCATTTGGGCCCGGGGGCCGGGACCCCGGATACTCATTTTTTCCTTGGACCGCATCTGGACTTGTGCTATAGTGCCGACGAATTTTCCCTGAAAACGGAGCCGGGAAGGAAGACCATGAATCTGGTCTCTATGCCCCATGAGCATCTCGATATCGACTCGGCTTCAGCCCCCCTGTCCGTCCCCCAACTCAAGTCCATCGAACTGGAACTGAACACCACCTGCAACCTGAGTTGCCCCAGTTGCGTCCGGTCCCTTTTCGCCGACATCTGGACCGACCATCAGCTCCGCCTGGGGGATCTGAAGCGGCTGGCGCCCCGCCTGGAACCGGTCGATTACGTCATCCTGCGCGGCTGGGGCGAGCCCTTGCTGCATGAGGAACTCCCGGCCCTCGTCCGCCACCTGGTGGACGGCGGCCGACAGGTCATTCTGTCCACCAACGGGACCCTGCCCGTGCCCGAGTCCATCCTGCCCCACCTGAAGGCCATCGTCTTCCGGCTCAAGAGCGGCACCCCGGCCTGTTACGAGGGGCACCACCCGGGCTCGATGTTCAACCGGGTGGTGATCAACATCAGCCGGGTCCTTCACTGGCGGCGGACCCACCAGACCGAGCGCCCCCGGGTGTCGCTCCATTTCGAGAAGAACCGCTACAACCTGGACCAGGTCCCCTGTTACGTCGAGACGGCCATTCGGCTGGGGGCGGACCGGGTGGCCCTGCTGGCCCAGCGCTTCGCCGCCCAGGACATCTACGCCGCCGACGAGCGGACCGACTCGGTGCACCCCGCCGAGGTGGACCAATGCGTGGCCGACCTGGCGGCCCAGGCCGGGCTGCGCCTGTTCGACGAGCCCCTGGGCGGCAGCGATTTCTGCCGGCTGGATCCCCGGCACAGCCTGTTCGTCAGCAGCCAGGGACACGTCGCCCCCTGCCGGCTGGCCCACATGCCGACCCTGAACGGCGAGTTCCTCCGCCACACCGGGCGGGAGTTCGAGTCCTTCACCAACCTGACCTTCGGCAACCTGGTCGGCGAGGAGTTGCCCCTGATCTGGAACCGGCCCCGCTACCAGCGCTTCCGGGAGACCTGCCGGCCGCCCTTCAGTCCCACCCAGACGAGTCATCCCTGCCGGTTCTGTCACCCCTACACCCGGGGCTCGGAGCAATGGTCCGCCGGCTCCTGCTGATTCTGCCCGGCCTGCTTCTCTCCGGATGCGTGACCGCCCAGATGCTGGCCCCGCCGGCCCGGTGGGGGGCCCTGTCCACCGACCAGGTGCAGGACGGGGTCTATCTGGCCCGGGCCAAGCGGGGTCCGGTCGAGGCCGTGGTCCAGGTCCAGATCAAGCGCCACCGCCTGAATAAGATCCGGGTCATCAAGCTCCGCTGCGCCGTGTGCAGCGGGGCCGAGGTGACCATCCCCCGCCGGATCCTGGACCGCCAGTCCACCCGGGTGGACGCCGTGACCGGGGCCACCATCAGCTCCCTGACCATCATGGAGGCCGTCCAGCACGC
>CAZMVB010000005.1:0-76415 GCA_964569795.1 uncultured Desulfarculales bacterium
TGAGCAACCGGATCATCAACGAGGTCAAGGGCGTCAACCGGGTGGTGTATGATATTAGTAGTAAACCTCCCGCAACGATAGAATGGGAATGATGACTATTAGAGTAAAAGCTCGTAGTATGGAAGTGTTAAGATGAGTATCAACGATAGGATAATGCGTTCTCTAGAATCAGATTTGGAAGAAATTTTATATACTAATAAATTTAAACTTGAAGAATACAATTCAGAAAACATTCAGCGTTTTCTTTTGAGTTTAAAATATTTTATAAAAACTACTGATGTAGAAGAACGTGGAAATGCTGCTCAAGCAGCTATTCAAATTTTGTGGAGAATATTTTTAATGGACGATTGGTTTCAAGAATATTTTGTGAAACTAAGTAAACTAGAAGTTGCCGCATATCACTTCGATCCAAAAAACAGAGACCATATCGTACATAGTTTGAATGTGTTTCTACTCGGAATTTATTTAGTTAAATCATGTCCACCTTTATTGTCGGAATGCTGGAAACAAATCATTGGCCCCTTTAGTTTGTGGGGTTTCGCATCAACTGCCCATGATATCGGATATCCCGTAGAAACTCATAGTCGGCACCTTACAACATATTTAAAACCTGGTTTTCCTGACATAAATATTGGGATTCGCTTGATTATTGACCAACTGGCCAACACCGATCAAATTAACGATTCTTCGAAAAGCAAGGAAAAGAAAAATGGGGGAAATGTGCATAACTATTTTCAAGTATTAGACAATTATTTTGAAGCAAATAATATTGATCTAGGAAAGAATATCCAAGGTGTTTTCGAACAAATAGGTGAAAATCAGGGAATAATTGACCACGGGATACTATTGTCAATCGTGTTGTGCAAATATTTTGAACGCATATTAGTTCCTATTATGATTAAGGTTATGAGTAGTGATTTGTTTTATGAATACCTGCCAGAAAATGAAAACGAGGAGTCTTTTACAGTCGGATTTAGAGATCAATTTTTCAGTGTAATTACTGCCATTTGTTTACACAATTTACAATTTGAAAAGCCGCTTACAATGAAAAGTCATCCGTTAGCTTATTTACTAGTTTTATGCGACGAATTACAGGAATGGAATCGTTTTTCTTTTGGCAAAAGTATATTAGATGCAAATCAAGTTGACATATATTTTGATGAATATCAAAACAAACTAATTGTCAAGTATGCTTTGTCGAGAGAAGAATGTAAAATTAAAGAGAAAAACATGAAGAGAAAGCTAGACTTTAGTATTTTTAATTTAGAAATCAAATCATATATGGAGTCTTAATGCAGAAGTTTGTTCATCTCCACGTCCACTCCGAGTTTTCCCTGCTGGACGGGGCCATCCGGATAAAGGACCTCGTCAATCGGGCCAAGGCCCTGGACATGGGGGCCGTGGCCCTGACCGATCACGGCAACATGTTCGGCGCGGTCAAGCTCTACCTGGCCGCGGTGGACGCCGGGGTCAAACCGATCATCGGCTGCGAGGTCTATGTCGCCCCGGATTCGCGTCACAACCGTGACTACCCGAAAAACGCCCCGATCTACTTCCACCTCGTACTTTTGGCCGAGAATTTTGACGGCTACAAAAATCTGGTCAAACTCGTCTCGGCCGGGCATCTCGAGGGCTTCTATTACAAGCCTCGCATCGACCGCGAAATTTTGAGCAAGCACAAGGACGGCCTGATCGCCGCCTCGGCCTGCCTCAAGGGCGAGCCGGCCTTCTGGCTGGACAAGGGCCGGGAAGACAAGGCAGCCGAGGCGGCCCGGTTCTACCGTGATCTCTTCGGGGACGAAAATTTCTTTATTGAGCTTCAGGACGCCGATCTGGACGAGCAGAAAAAGGTCAACCCCGGCCTGACCGCCCTGGCCCGGGACCTGGGCCTGGGCCTGATCGCCACCAACGACTGCCACTACCTGGACAAGAACGACGCCCGGGCCCACGACGTCCTGCTGTGCATCGGCACGGGCAAGACCCTGGCCGAGGAAAACCGCCTGAAATTCGGCAGCCAGGAGATGTACCTCAAGTCGGCCGAGGAGATGGCCGCGCTCTTCCCGGACACGCCCGAGGCCCTGTCCAACACGGCCCTCATTGCCGAGCGCTGCCGGCTGGACCTGCCCGTGGGCAAGATCCACTTCCCGGGATATGCCCCGGCCAACGGCCGGACCGAGGCCGAGGAACTGGAGCACCTGGCCCGGGAGGGATTTACGAAACGCCTGGCCCAGATCAAGAAGAGCGGCCGGGAGATCGACGAGGTTTTTTACACAAAACGCCTGGACTACGAACTGGACGTCATCAACCAGATGGGCTTTCCCGGCTATTTCCTGGTGGTGGCCGACTTCATCCGCTGGGCCAAGGACCGCGGCATCCCGGTCGGTCCGGGCCGGGGCAGCGCCGCGGGCTCCCTGGTGTCCTTTTCCCTGGGGATCACCGATCTGGACCCGATCCAGTATGGCCTGTTCTTCGAGCGGTTTCTGACCCTGGAGCGCCGGTCCATGCCCGATATCGACGTGGACTTCTGCGTCCGCCGCCGGGACGAGGTCCTGAGCTACGTGGTCGATAAGTACTCGGCCGATTCGGTGGCCCAGATCATCACCTTTGGCCGGCTCCAGGCCCGGCTGGTGCTGCGGGACGTGGGCCGGGTGCTGGGCCTGAGCTACGGCGAGGTCGATCAGATCGCCAAGCTGATCCCCAACCGGCTCGGGATCACCCTGGAGGCCGCCGTGGCCGAGGAAGAACGGCTTCGGGAGCGGATCGCCCAGGACCCGCGGGTGGCCGAGATGGTCGAGATCGCCAAGCGGCTCGAAGGGCTCCGCCGCCATGCCGGGACCCACGCCGCCGGGGTGGTCATCGCCAACGGGGCCATCGTCGATCACGTCCCCCTCTACCGGGGCCGGGACGGCGAGACGATCACCCAGTTCGACATGAAGGACGTCGAAAAGATCGGCCTGATCAAGTTCGACTTCCTGGGCCTGCGCAACCTGACCGTCATCGACGACGCCATGAAGATCATCCGCCGGAGGGACCCGGACTTCGACATCGCCGCCATCCCCATGGAGGATCAGGCCACCTTTGATCTCCTGACCCGGGGGGACACCACGGGCGTGTTTCAGCTCGAATCCAGCGGCATGCGCTCGCTCTTGACCCGGCTCAAACCCAACTGCTTCGAGGACGTCATCGCCCTGGTGGCCCTGTACCGGCCCGGCCCGCTCGAGTCGGGCATGGTCGATGATTTTGTCAAGCGCAAGCACGGCCAGACCGAGGTGACCTATCCCCTGCCGCAATTAAAGGACATCCTCAAGGAGACCTACGGCGTCATCGTCTATCAGGAGCAGGTGATGCAGATCGCCCAGGAGGTGGCCGGCTACTCCCTGGGCGAGGGCGATATCCTGCGGCGGGCCATGGGCAAGAAGGTTGCGGCGATCATGACCCAGCAGCGGGAGCGTTTTCTGTCCGGGTCGGTCGAGCGGGGCATCGACTCGGGCATGGCCGGATACCTGTTCGACCTGATCGAGAAATTCGCCGGGTACGGGTTCAACAAGTCCCACTCGGCGGCCTATGCCCTGATCGCCTATCAGACGGCCTATCTCAAGGCCCACTTCCCGGTGGCCTTCATGGCGGCCCTTCTGACCTCGGACATGAACGACTCGGACAAGGTGGTCAAGTACATGACCGAGTGCCGGGAGATGGGGGTCGCCGTCCTGCCGCCGGACGTGAACGAGTCCCTGGCCGAATTCACCGTGGTCGGGGAGCAGGGGGACCAGATACGGTTCGGCCTGGCCGCGGTCAAGAACGTGGGCGCGGCGGCCATCGAGGCGGTGATCGAGTCCCGGCAGGAGGAGGGGTTTTTCGGGGGACTGTTCGATTTCTGCTCGCGGGTGGATCTCCGCAAGGTCAACAAGCGGGTCATCGAGTCCCTGGTCCAGGCCGGGGCGTTCGACACCATCGAGCCCAACCGGGCCCGGCTGTTCATTGCCGTCGAGGAGGCCATGGCCCGGGGACAGGCCATTGCCCGGGAACGGGAAGGCGGCCAGACGAGCATGTTCGACCTGATGGCCGAATCGAGCGCCGGCGGCCCGTCGGCGGCCGACGGACTGGGCGAGAATCTGCCCGACATCGAGGACTGGCCCCCCGCGGTGCGGCTGGCCCGGGAAAAGGAGGCCCTGGGGCTGTACCTGAGCGGCCATCCCCTGGACGATTTCCGCAAAGTCCTGGCCGACCTGACCGACACCGCCGGCCTGGCCGAGGTCAGGGACGGGAGCACGGTCCGGCTCGGCGGGATCATCCGGGACAAGAAGGAGATCACCAACAAGGCCGGAGACCGGATGGCCTTTATCACCCTCGAGGACCTGTCCGGGACCAATGAGGTGGTCGTTTTCGCCCGGGTGTTCCGGGAGTGCGTCGAGGCCCTGTCGGGCGAGGACCCGGTCCTGGTCACGGCCCGGGTCAAGCGGGAAGAGGAGTCGATCAAACTCCTGGCCGACAAGATCGAGGTCCTGGCCCGGGCGGCCGCCCGGCCGGTGGTCCGGCTGGTGCTGAATCTGGGCGAATGGGACCGGCCCAAGCTGTCGGCCCTGAAAAAGATCCTGGTGGGCAATCGAGGCGCCTGCCGGGTGTTTTTGAGGCTGGACCTGGCTGATACGGGACAGGTCCTGGTGGCCCTGCCGGACCTGTACCGGGTCGAGCCGGGGAGGGCCGTCGAGTCGCGGATCAGCGAGATCTTCGGTCCCCAGGTGGTGGAAAGGCATTTCGGCTGACGGCCGGAGCCGGCCGCCCGCCGTTAATGGGCCAAAGGCGGGGCTTCAATCAGCGAGTAGTTCTTCGCGGAACTGGAGGGCCGGAACGAAGTCCGGCTCGATCTCGAGGCATCGGTCAAGGTCGCGGACGGCCTCGTTGATCCGCTTCAGGGCGGCGTGACACTGGGCCAGGTGGAAATAGGCCTGATAGGAGTCCGGATCGGCCTGGATGGTCTTTTCCAGACACTCCACGGCCCGGGCGGCGTGTCCCCTCTTCATGAAGGCCGTGGCCAGTTTGGCCCAGAATATGGAAAACCGGTCGTCCTTGGCCACGCCCCGGGCGATGACCTCGGCCGCCTGGTCCATCTCGTCCCGGGCCATGAGCAAGTCGCCCAGTTCGCAGTCGAACAGGGCCTGGCCGGGCAGGCGCCTCTGCATCAGGCGACAGAATTTTTCCAGTTCCCGGGGGCGATCCAGGGCCCGGAGGCAGATGATGATCCCCCGGGCGGCGGGCATGGCCTCGGTCTCGGACCCGGCGGCCTCCAGGGCGTCCTGGTAGTGCTTCAGGGCCTCCTCGAATTTCCGGTCCTTGAGCAGCCCCTCGGCCTGGGCCAAGGGATCTTGGGTGGATTCCGCGCCCAGTTTTTCCAGGCGATCGTCTCTCATCTTGATGGCCGCATCGAGGACCCGGCCGGCGGTGGGATGGTCCGGGGCGGCGGTCCGGGCCCGCCGGGCGACGATGATGGCCGTGACGTAGTCGCCGCTGTCGAGCAGTCGCCGGGCGCGGTCCGCGGCCGCCTCGACCTCCCGGGCAATGATCCCTCCCGCTTCGGATTCCGCCGGGACTGGGGCCGGCAGATCCCAGCGGCCACGGGCCAGCCGGTTCTCGACAATCAGCCGATCCCAGTCCGCCCCGGACGCTCCCAGGTCCCGGCCCCTCTCCAGACAGGCCCCGGCCAGGGTCAATAGATCGTGGCCGGACAAGGCCTCGGCCAGGTCGCGCCAGGCGGCCGGGTGTGAGGCGACCTTTGCCTTCAGGACTTCGAGGGCGAGCAGGTCCCGGGCCGCGGTCTCGAGTCCGGCCGCCGCCTCCTCGGCCCGTGGTGCCAGGTCCTTGAAAAAATCGGCCATCAGGTCGGCCCGCCGGCGGCGCCAGGCCTGATCGCGAGGTTCCTCAAAGGAGAGCCGGTAGTCCCGGGCCCCCAGTTCCTCCAGGACCGGGTGGAACAGATACAGCCACAGGGCCCGGGACTGGATCCGGTCGAAACACTCGGCCACGGCGCGTTCCGCCCGGGCGTATGAATCCGACGAAAATTCCGGGCCGTGGCGAACGGCCTCGAGGTCGGTCGATCGGTCCCGGGCGCGGCGGGCCAGGTCGGCCAGAGACCCGGCCATGGCCTGGACCGGCTGGACCCCAAGCCAAGACGGCCGGTCCGGCTCCTCCGCTGACAGCTCGGCCAGAGGCGAGCGGTCGATTTCCGCCGCGGGCAGGACCTGGTCCATGCGGGCGGGGTCGAGATCGGTCGTCCCGGCGATCCGGGCCCCGCCGACCGAGGCGTTGAGTACGGCGCCCCCCAATTGGGCGACGGTTTTCTCCAGGTCCATCCGGCCGAACAGATAGGCGGGCAGGGTCGGCCGGGGCCGGCCGTCCTGGCCGGGGACCTGGATGACCTCGTCCTCGTCCACCTCGTCCAGACGGCGGGCCATCTGGCCGGGCAGGGCGCCCGGACCCAGGACAAAGTCGCACCCGATCAGGATCACCGGCTCGGCCCCCAGATACCGGGCCGCGGCCACGGCCAGCGAGGCCGCGTTCCGGGCCGGAGGCAGGGGGGCCGGCTGTTCCCAGAAGGCCCGTTCGTCCGGGACGGTCAGCACCGGACCGCCCCAGCGCCGGACGAACTCGGGCCAGATCCCCGGCCTGACCACCAGGGGCACGTCGGCCGCGCCCCACAGGTCTTGGCCCAGGTCCATCACCGTCTCGGTATGATCCAGGGCCACGGCCAGGTCGGGCCGGACGTCGTGGGCCAGCAGGACCTTCAGGGCCTGGACCGCCCCAAGAATCAGGGTCCGGTCCTTGACCCGGATCAGGTGGGGCAGGGCCCGGCCGAGCGACGGGCCGGCGGACACGACCACTGCCGGCCGGCCGGCGAAGCGGCCTTCCAGCCGGGACAGGTCCGGCCCCTGGGACAGGGGAACCAGGTTGCGGATCAGGTTGTGAACCGTGGCCGGACCGGTCAGGGACAGCAGATGGGGCCGGGCCAGGATGGCGTTCAGGGCCTGGAACAAGTGGTTCTGGAGGCGGGCGTATTCCGGACCGATGCCCAGGTCCGTCTCCCGGAGGTGGACCTTGATCTGGCCGTAAACCAGGGTCTTGACCCGGGCCTCCAGGAAACGATCGATGCCTTCTTCCACCGGGGGGATCAGTCTGAATCGCCCGGACCGGAGGTCGCTGGAAAGGTCGGTTGAGGACAGGGCCAGGCGGGTGATCAGGGCGTCCGGTTCCAGGACCCAGACCTGGTGGCGCCCGTCGGCCCGGGACAGGACGGCCGCCGCCTCGTGGCCCAGACCCAGGCCGGACAGGATGGTGACGTCACCGGCCGGGTAGTCGTCCTCAGGGGTGAAGTGGCTCAGGCGGACCGGCGTATCGCCGGGGTCGTACAGGGTCAGGCTGCCTTGAGGGGTGGTCAGACGGAGATTGGCCAGGCCCGAGTCGTTCTGGAAGGGGGTCACATAGGGGCTGTCCCGGGCCGTTTCGATCCACTGGACCAGGGATCGATCGATCCCGGCCAGGGCCTGGAGATTTGCCCGCAAACGATCGTCGTCCATCAACAAAGGGCCATGCCTAACGTCAGGAAAAAAGCTCGCCCCATTCAGCGGAGCGCCAATCTCTGGTTCCCCTCCACCATACCCCCAAAAAAAGGGAGGCGCCATCCGGCTGCCTCTCCGCCCGAAACCCCCAAAAAAAGGAGGCGCCATTCGGCTGCCTCTCCGCCCGAAAACCCCTAAAATAAATGCCCAAAAAAAAATGCCCCCTCAGGGACACTAAAATTATTAAATCAAATTTTTTTCAAAAAGTCAACCCCCAAAATATAGTAAAATTAATTGAGAATGGTCCAACCTGTAGTGGCCAGGGTCAAAAAGGGGCGCGGTTTATGGTTCGGGTTTGTCCTGAGGCGTGTCCGGGTCGGTGGCGTAATCCGGATAGTGATCGCGGATGCAGTCGGGACACAGGCCGTGGGAGAACTCGGCCTCGGAGTGGGCCTTGACGTAGGCCTCGACCTGATGCCAGTAACCCTCGTCGTCCCTGATTTTTTTGCAGTAGGCGCAAATGGGGATCAGGCCGCGCAAGGTCTGGACCTTGTCCAGGGCCTCCCGGAGTTCATGGATGAGGCGGTCCCGCTCCTGTTCGGCCTGTTTGCGGTCGTCGATGTCCATGGACAGGCCGACCAGCCGGGTCGGCCGGCCGGACCCATCGCGGACGACCGAGCCCCGAATCAGGTACCAGGTGTACCTCCCGTCCACGTGTCTGGCCCTGAATTCGTTTTCAAAGGCGTCGAGTTGGCCTTGCTGGACGGCCACGGCGATTTCCATCCATCTGAGCCGATCATCGGGGTGGACCACCCGGCCCGCCCATTCCGTGGTCAGCTCCTTGATCTGATCGGGTTCATAACCCAGTTGCTTCCAGACCAACGGGTCGGACTCGAACCGGCCGGTGGCGAGATCCCAATCCCAGACGCCGATCCGGGCCGCTTCAGTGGCCAGGGCGTAACGGGCCTCGCTTTTTTGGAGGGCCTCTTCGGTGCGCTTGCGCTTGGTGATTTCCATAGACGTGCCGACCACTCGCTGCGGTGTACTGGCCTCATCCCGGACGACCGAGCCCCGGGTGAGGATCCACTGGATGTCACCGTCCTTGGCCACCACCCGATACTCGTTTTCAAAGGTGTTGATTCGGCCCTGGGAGATCAACAGGGCCAGATCGATCCACTGTTGTCTCTCCTCGGGGTGGGTGACCCGGGTGAACCACTCCCGGGTGAACTGGTGCAGTTCATCCTCCTCGTAGCCCAGACGCTGTTTGATGAAGGGGTCCAGGTGGAACTCGTCCGTGGTGAGGTCCCATTCCCAAACGCCCACCCGACCCGCCTCAGCGGCCAGGGCGTACCGGACCTGGTTCTCTCTCAGGGCCAACTCGGTCTGCTTTCGCTCCAGCATTTCCTCGGTGAGTTTACGGTTGAGTTCGAGCAGGTCGGCGGTTCGCTCCGCCACCCGTGTTTCCAGCTCGTCCTTGGCCCGCCGCAGTTCCTCCTGGTCCCGCCGGCGCTGATCGAGTTCCTGTTCCAGTTCGACGTTGATTTCCCGGAGCTGGTGACGTCCCTGCCGGAGCAGGCCGGCCATGTGACTGGAGACATAGGCCATGACCATCAGCAGGACGCCCACGGCGCCGACCACGACCAGTTGGTATTCAAGGGGCGAGGGCCCCTGCGCGGCGATCTCCAGGGTCGGCGAAGAGGTCAGGGGCAACAGGCCGCTTTGCTCCAGGATGACCATCCCCAGCAGGCAGATCAGGCTCCACCCGGCGATCAAGAACGGGATCCGCCGGGGGGCGGCCACCCCCAGGTAGCCGATCAGGATGAAGTACAGCACGCAGAGGTAGGCCGCCGCCAGGCCGCCCATGACGTGGATGATCGCCGTGTAAACGATCACCTCGAACAGGTTGATGCCCAGCGAAAAATACTTGATGAACCGAAGATTGGCGGACCGGGCCAGGACCCACAGGGTCGGCGGATTCATCAGGATCAGCACCGCCACCGAGATCATCACCCCGATCAACTGGTGGTCGGTCAGGTGCCCCAGCCCGGAGGCGACCCAGGCGACGGTGGCCATGATCGCGCTGGCCCCGGCGCGAAACCAGGCCCCCTGTCGATGCTGGAGGTAGAGGTGACGAAGAAGGGCGGATGGGGGTTGAGCGGGGTATGGCTGTGGGTCGGCGGGCATGACCCGTTCTCCCTATGGTCAGCGGTAAAGATATACTTACCTCACCCCTGTCCATTGATCAAGCGGCAACACGGTTTATTTTGATGTGGGTGCAACCAGTCAGAATTATTGGCCTTGTCTGAACAATGGGATAATCGTTAAACCCGGGTGAAAATGATGCTGGTCGGGGTTATTTTGGAGGCAGAAATATCTGATTGCCCTTGATTGGTCCAGGTGGCGCTGGAGGGCGTGGTCTGGTCGGCCCGACCGAATTTTTTGGTCAGGCGGGTGACCAGATAGGCGTAGTCGGCGGCCGTGCCCTGGCCGCGCCAGGACAGCGTGACCGAAGTGAGCCGCCGGCTCTGGTCGAAGCCGAAGTCCAGGTTGTAGGCCCGGCCAGAGGTGACCGTGAGGCGCAGGGTGCGTCCCAGGTCCTGGACCTCGGGGTAGCGGAGGCTGACCTGCTCGGGGCTCATGTTCCACTGGACCCGGCCCCAGCCGTTGTACGAGAAATGCTGGGGCAGGTCGAACAGGCGGTTATAGGCGGGATCGAGGCTGGCGTTCATTGGACCGCCCTCCCGGGGCCGGTGGCGGGCCGTCCGAAAAACCAAGGACGACCCTGGAAGAGGGTCGTCCTGATCAGGCCGAGGGACGACCCTGCAAGAGGCCGTCCTGGCCGAATGTCATCCCGCCCTCCTGGCGGCTTCAATCTTTAATATAACCCTTCACCCCGGTCCGGGCAAGTGAAAACGTATCGTGACAATCCGGGTGGCTACTTGGCGGCCTCGGCCAGGAGGTAACCCTCGATGAAGTCCTCGATGTCGCCGTCCAGCACGGCGTCCACGTTGCCGACCTCGACGCCGGTGCGGTGGTCCTTGACCAGTTGGTAGGGCTGGAGGACATAGGACCGGATCTGGTTGGACCAGGCGATCTCCTTCTGGGAGTCGTAGAGGGCCTGTTTTTCGTCCTGCTGTTTTCTGACCTCGGCCTCGTGGAGCCTGGCCCGCAGAACCTTCATGGCCAGGTCCTTGTTGCGGTGCTGGGACGATTCGTTCTGGCACTGGACGACGATGCCGGTGGGCAGGTGGGTGATCCGGACCGCCGAACTGGTCTTGTTGACGTGCTGGCCCCCGTGTCCCGAGGCCCGGTAGGTGTCGATCCGGAGGTCCTTGTCGTTGATCTCGACCTCGATGTCGTCGTCCACCTCGGGATAGACGAACACCGCGGCGAACGAGGTATGTCGCCGGCGGTTGGCGTCAAAGGGCGAGATTCGGACCAGGCGGTGGATGCCGTTTTCGCTCTTGAGCCGGCCGAAGGCGTAGTTCCCGGCCACGGTGAAGGTCACGTTTTTGAGCCCGGCCTCCTCGCCCTCGAGGCTGTCGATGATCCGGGTTTTCATTCCCGTGCCCTCGGCCCAGCGGAGGTACATCCGCAGCAGCATCTCGGTCCAGTCCTGGGCGTCGGTGCCCCCGGCCCCGGAGTTGATGGTCACGATGGCGTTCTGCCCGTCATCCGGTCCGGAAAAGAGCCGGGCGATGGACAGGGCCCCCACCTCGGCGCCCAGGGTCTTCAGGTCGGTCCTGACCTCGCGGGCCGCGGCAGAGTCGTTTTCCTCCTCGGCCAGTTCCAGCAGGACCCGGGCGTCTTCCAGGCGGGCGGTCAGGTCGTCCACCTGGGACAGGGGTCCGCTCAGGGAGGCGTGCGCCCGGGTGACGTCCTGGGCCCGGTCCGGATCATCCCAGAATTTATCGAGGGCCATCTGTTTTTCGAGTTCGGCTATCCGGGCGCGTTTTTCCGCGGTGTCAAAGATGACCTCGGAGCGTGGCCAGTTTTTCGTCCAGCCGGGCCAGGTCTTCCTTTAACTCAACGAACATGATTCCTCCGAAAAACCATTATCCAACTTATGATAGCAAAGGCCAGCAAAACAGACAACCAGTCAAACCAGTGGCCGAACCGGGTGTAAACGGTCTGACCGGACCTGACCGGGAGGAGGACGGTCCGGGCGTCCCTGGTCTCGAGATCGGTCCGGTCGAACAGCCGGCCGGTGGGATCGATGAAACCCGAGACCCCGGTGTTGGCCGCCCGGGCCACGGGCCGGCGGTTCTCCACGGCCCGCAGGATCATATGGACCAGATGCTGAACCGGGGCCGAGGTCCGGCCGAACCAGGCGTCGTTGGTGATGTTGACCAGCAGGTGCGCCCCCGCGGCGACCTGGGCCCGGGCCAGATCGGGAAAGATGGACTCGTAGCAGATCAGGACCCCCAGGTTGAAACGACGGGGCCCGAGCACCAAATCCCGGACGCCCCTGCTCATCCCGGCCGGCAGGGACGCGTCCAGCCAGGCCAGGACCGGCCGAGGGACCAGATAGACCTCGAGCAGCCGCCCCTTTTGGCCGGGACTGAAGTTGCCGATATTGCCGGACATTACCCGCAGCCAGCCGATCAGCCACGGCCAGGGCAAATACTCGCCAAAGGGCACCAGGTGGACCTTGTCGTAATGGCCGGCCTCGTGGCCCAGGGGATCGACCAGGGTGGCCCGGTTGAAGACCTCGATGGCGTCCCGCCAGTGCCTGACCTTTTTCAGGTCCTTGATCTGTTCCACGGCCACGTTGCCCACCAGCAGCCAGGTGTCTCCGTGAACGGTCCAGGCCAGGACCCGACGGCTGTAGGCCTGCTTGCGTTCCTGCCACAGGTTGCGCGGCCGGACGGCAAAGGAGAACACCAGGGCCGTCTCGGGCCAGATGACCAGGTGGGCCCTCTCCGGCCGGGACGCCCAGCCGATCGGGGCCGCGGCGGCGACCCAGTGGTGGACGGCGGCCTCCTCGGTCTGGACGAGCCGGGTCAGCCGGCCATAAACGTCGATGGACCGGTAGATGTTCTCGGGCCGGCGGTCATGTTTCATCTGGGGGGGGATGTTGCCCTGGAGGACCGAGACCAGGACCGAGGGCGCGGCCGCGTCCTCCCGGTCCACCTGGGCGATGCGGATCAGCCCGTAGATCGAGAGCGAGGCGATCAGGACCACGGCCAGGGCCAGATGCAGCCAGGTCGAAGCCCGGCTCGTCCGGGCCAACAGGGCCCGGTACAGACCATAGTTGACGACCACGATCAAGAAAGTCAGGCCGTGGACCCCGATCAGGTCCGCCGCCTGGATCAGTTCCCGGGCCGGGAAGAGCAGGTTGCCCAGGGGCATCCAGGCGAACCCGGTGAAGGCATACCCCCGCAACACCTCGGCCGCCGTGAAAAAAACCGGTCCGGCCATGATTCCGGGGATCCCCCGCTGGACGGCCAGGACGAAAAATCCGGCGAACAGGGCCCAGTACAGGGCCAGGTACAGGGCCAGGATCAGCGGCGCCAGGTAACACCACACCCAGGGCATCCCGGCGTACAGCTCCATGGTCCGGGGCAGCCAGGAGACCATGAACAGGAAGTGGACGAACCCGGCGGTCAGCCCCAGGCGGAAGGCCCGGCCAAAGGTTTTTTGTCCTAGGGCCGAAAAAAGGGGCACCAATCCGACCAGGGCCAGGGGCCACCAGCTGAGGCGGGGCAGGGCCAGGGCCGTGGCCAGTCCGGACAGGGCGGCCAGCAGATACAGCCACCAGACGGATCGGCGGGGCAAGACGACGGCGGTCACCAGGGGCGCTCCGGGAAGTAAATAAAAAGTGAGTTTAAACCGGAACCAGGAGTTAGGCAACCCGGTTGTTGAGACTCGACCCCGGCAGTGTTAGATTTTAGCCGGGACAGCCGGTAGAGTTCCGGCGTTTTCAAAGGAGGACCATTGGTGTTCCGAATCCGTCGCGTGTACGATCAGGTCCGTCTGGTCAACCGGGACGCCATCGCCCAGGTACAGGCCATCATGCGCGCCCAGTTTTCCGGGGCGCCCGAGGACGACGTGGAGGGCCTGCCCCAGCGCCTCCAGGACCCCCTCAAGCACCGCCTCCGCTACATCCTGCTGGTGGGCGAGGACCTGGCCGGCCGGGTCCAGGGGTTTGCCCTGGTGGCCCACGCCCCTGACCTGCACTTCTGCTTTCTGGATTACATCTCGGCCGTGAACGGCCTCACCGGCCGGGGCATCGGCGGGGCCCTGTATCAGCACGTCCGCGAGGAGGCCCTGGCCCTGGACGCGGTCGGGGTGTTCATGGAGTGTCTCCCTGACGAGGCGGCCCTGTGTCCCGACCGGGAGGAACTGAAGAACAACCGGGCCCGGCTCAGGTTTTACGAGCGGTTCGGGGCCCGGCCGGTGATCAATACGGCCTACGAGACGCCGTTCAAGCCCAATGACGTCTGCGCCCCCTATCTGGTCATCGACGGTCTGGGCCGAAAAAAGGCGCTGGCCCGGGACACGGTCCGGGCCGTGGTGCGGGCCATCCTGGAACGCAAGTACGGCCGGCGCTGTCCGGCGGGCTACGTCGAGATGGTGGTGAACTCCTTTCGCGACGACCCGGTCAGACTCCGCGGACCGCGTTACGCCCGGAACCAGGTCGAGGAGGGGCTCACGGTCAGCGGCGCCAAGCTGGGGGCCATCGCCCTGGTGGTCAACGACCGTCACGAGATCCACCACGTCCGGGAGAGGGGATACGTCGAGGCGCCGATCCGGGTCGAGACCATCCTCAAGGGGCTCGAGCCGCTGGGCCTGTTCGAGCAGATGGGCCCGAGACTCTTTTCCGAACGCCTGATCCGGGCGGTCCACGACGGCCGGTTCGTGAGCTACCTCAAGCGGATGTGCGCCCTGGTGGAACCGGGCAAGTCCATTTATCCCTATGTCTTTCCGATCCGCAACGCCTCGCGCCCGCCCCGGGAGATGCCGGTCCGGGCGGGCTACTACTGTATCGACACCTTCACCCCGCTCAACGCCAACGCCTTCCGGTCGGCCCGGCGGGCGGTGGACTGCGCCCTGACCGCGGCCCAGACCCTGATGGGCGGCTTTCGGCTGGCCTATGCCCTGGTCCGTCCGCCGGGCCACCACGCCGAGCGCCGGGCCTTTGGGGGCTTCTGCTATTTCAACTCGGCCGCCGTGGCCGCCAATTACCTGAGCGGCTTCGGACGGGTGGCCGTGTTGGACGTGGATTACCACCACGGCAACGGCACCCAGGACATCTTTTACGAGCGCGACGACGTGCTGACGGCCTCGATTCACGGCCACCCGTCCGTGGCCTATCCCTATTTCAGCGGCTTCAAGAACGAGATCGGTCTCGGGGCAGGCCAGGGCTTCAACCTCAACCTCCCCCTGGGCGAGAGGCTCGACGGCCCGACCCACGCCCGGGCCCTGGAGCGGGTTTTACGCCGGGTCCGGCGGTTCGATCCCCAGTTCCTGGTCATCGCCCTGGGCTATGACACGGCCCGGGGGGACACCACCGGCACCTGGAGCCTCCGGGCCAGGGACTTCGAGGTCAACGGCCGGCTCATCGGCGCCATGAAACTCCCGACCTTGATCGTCCAGGAAGGCGGCTATCGGATTCGCTCCCTGGCGACCAACGCCCGCCATTTTTTCCGGGGCCTGGCCATTG
The DNA here is from genome assembly GCA_964569795.1 of uncultured Desulfarculales bacterium. GTDB lineage: Bacteria > Desulfobacterota > Desulfarculia > Desulfarculales > JAHJDS01 > JAHJDS01. The sequence continues at coordinate 15,217 of CAZMVB010000005.1, forward strand.
GGGCATACGGGGCCTGAAACCCGTCGGGAAAGGTAAACTTAAATATAGGACCATTAGGGCAAGGAGGTAATGTCTTGAACAAACAGCAAATTGGACGTTGCGGAGAATTGCTTGTCCAACTCAGGCTTCTACTTCTAGGTGTTGAATCCTCTCCTATGACTACGGACTATGGTATTGACTTGGTTGCCTTTTCTCAATTTTCAAATAAAGCGACCACCATTCAAGTGAAAACTAATGAAAAGCCCAAGCCTGGCGGGGGTAAAGGCAAACTTGCGCTGGACTGGTGGATTTCCATCAACTGTCCCGCCGAAATTGATGCCTTAGTTGACTTATCAAAAAATAGAGTATGGTTATTTACTCATAATGAGCTTAAAAAATTTGCTCAACAGAAGCCAAAGGGGCGACTACATTTTTATATGTATGTTGATCCAGATGTAATAATAAGGTCAGGGAAGCTTGGGCGTGTTGAGGACTTCGATAGATATTTGTTAGAAAACAGAGGGCCCTCACTATTCTTAAGGACTTGATTGTACTAATTATTTTACTCTAAATCATCCTTTGATTTGGTTTAATTCTAATCATTTTGTTCGGGAGAGTCCCCTGTAGCCGTGCTCGTGTGGGTAACGGGGACTATCCGCACCTGGTGCACCCGGCGTTCGTCGGCCGACTGGATCACGAACTGGAGATCGCCCAGGATGATGGTCTCCTTGGTCTGGGGCACCCGACCGGTGAGATGAATCAGCAGGCCGCCGACCGACTCGAAGTCCCCCTCGGGCAGGGCCAGGCCGTAGTGTTCGGACAGTTCCTCGGCGGACAGGCGGGCGTCAACCAGGATCGACCCGTCGTCCAGGGCGACCAGGCCCGGCTCCTCCTGGTCGTGCTCGTCCCGGATCTCGCCGACGATCTCCTCGATAATGTCCTCGATGGTCACCAGACCGGCCGTGCCGCCGTACTCGTCGATGACCACGGCCAGGTGCTCCTCGCGGCGGCGCATCTCGCTGAAAACCTCGCGGATGAGCTTGGTCTCCGGGACGAACGACGGCTGGCGGAGGAGGGACCGGATCTCTTCCGGACCGATCTGCCGGCCCCAGAACTGGAGCAGGTCCTTGGCGTGCAGGATGCCCAGGACGTGATCGATGTCGCCCTCGTAAACCGGGATGCGGGTGTGGCCGTGCTCGATGATGGTGTCGATGACCTGGTCGATGGTCGCTGTGATCGACATACCGACGCACGCCGTCCGGGGAACCATCACCTCGCGGACGATGGTGTCCTGGAAGTCGAAGATGCTCTGCAGCATCTCCCCTTCGGCGTGCTGGATGATGCCTTGCTCTTCCCCCTCGGCGATGAGGGTCTGGATTTCGCGCTCGAACTCCTCGGCGCCGCGATTGTGATTGCGAAGGGAAAGGCGGGAGACCAGGCGGGCGAAAAGGCCTTTATTAGAAGATGAGCCGTCCTCCACGGGGACGAAAGCCTCCACGTTTTGTTGATGCGGCCAGTTTAACTTTATCGGGAAAAAGCGTCAACTGGTTTGTGTCCCGGCCCGGGGCGGTTCGATCCCCAGGCCCACCATATCGGGGGGCCGATTCCACGTCTGACATCACTGTCCCCCAAAACGGCTAGGGACAGACCCAACCGCAAGAAACTACGGCTTATAGACGACAAAGGATTTTTGGGCCATCACCTTGCCCTTGTAAACCAGTTGGAGCGTCCACTTGCCGGGAACCACCTCCCAGGGTCTTGTGAACTCCCACGTAAAATAATGTTTTTTCCCAATAATATATTTTAGGTGGGCGGCCGTCCGACGCACGACCCCGTGTTTGCCGGGTACATGCAGGCCCGGACAGGTCACCACGCCCAGAAAGGTCTCTCTGTAGCCCTTGGGTTGACCATTAAGCATGAAACTGAACCCGAACACCGTCCCCAGGACGGCCGGAACTCGTTGGGTTGATTTGACCAGTTTGTAGCCTCTAACGGCGATGACCGACACCCCCTGAGGGGTCGTTCCTGTTTGCCTGCTGGACACGTATTTGAAGATCCCTGATTCCACGACCTTGACGCCGGTCACTTCCACGGCCAGGGCCAAGCCCGCTCCCACCAGCACGAACACCACGGCCAGCAGACAGGCAGCCAGCTTTTTCACGGCGTCCCCCTTTTCGCGGCCAGTTCGCCGCGACCAATGGTTTTCACCTCGAGGGGAACCAGGCCTGGTCGGCTTGGCCCTCCACATCTTCCAATCTGAAAGAATAACACCGTCACCCTGGCCTGGCAACCCTGGTTGATCGGAGCGCAAACCCGTACCTCAAACCTTGACCCCGGGTCCGCTTCCTTGGTCGGGCCCCCGGATCACCGCCGTGGTACTGAAAAAAAGGGGCTTGTGAATAAATACAGTCTTGACGCCGGCCGCCGGATGATTAACATTCCCCAACTCCGCGATCCAGGGCGGATCGCGGGGTGGTCTCAAGTCAAAAAAGACCGTAATTAAAACAGGTTAGAGGGAGGTAAAAGATGAGGCCGGCAAAAAGAGCCGTTGTCATCATGATGGCGACCCTGGTCGGTCTGGCCCTGGCAATTCCCGCCGCGGCCTTTGACGCCAAGTGGTACCAAAACTTTGTTCAGAACAAGGCCTTCAAGTGCATCCATCCCAAGAGCAAGATCCAGAAGATCGAGGTCGTCGTTCCGCCCAAGGTGGACAAGGACGTCGAGACCTGCCGGATCAAGGTCTTTTACAAGGGCTGGATCAAGAAGCACCAGATGACCCTCGAGGTTTCGACCACCACCATCGGCGGCAAGGTCAACGCCAAGGTCAACGTCCTGTCGGACACCGGTTCCCTGAAACGGCTCAAATGCGCCCTGACCCAGGGCTGGCAGCCGATCTAGCAATCCTGCGTAGCTGTCGGAGAAATGCTCCGACAGGTTCCCAGTTCGTGCCTGATTCGAGGGGCGGTTCCCGGACGGGGATCGCCCTTTTGTTTGACCAACGGCCTCCTTGACGGGCCTCTTTTGGGGGTGCCCAGAAAAAAGTTGCCAAAACGGTTTTGATGAGATATTTTTCTTTACTTCAACTCCCGTGGAAATCACTATTTTCTTCGGGTGTTTAAAAGAGACCCGACCGGGCCGCCCGCCTTTGGGCCGCCTGATATACGGCAATCCACAAAATATGGGGTTGCCAAACGCCCCGGACCCATATATACTGGGGTCCGGTTGGTGACGGGTCTCCTCAACATCACATAACGCGACGCGGTCTGTACCGCGCCGCTGCCCCGTTTTCGAGGGATGATCATGGCAGACGTCCGGCCCTTCCGAGGCATCCACTACGATACCAAGAAGGTTTCAGAGATGCGGGCGGTGACCGCTCCGCCCTATGACGTCATCTCGCCCGAGCAGCAGGAGGATCTGCACCGGGTCGATCCCCACAACGTCGTCCGGCTGGTCCTGGGCAAAACCCACAAGGCCGACACCGATTCCAACAACCGCTACACCCGGGCGGCCGCCTCTTATCGCCAGTGGCTGGAGGAGGGCGTCCTGGCCCGGGACGACCGGCCGGCGATCTACTACACCGAGACCGACTTTCAGGACCACGAGGGGAAAAAGGTCACCCGGCGGGGGATGATCTCCCTGGTTCGGGCCCAGGACTACGAGGACGGGGTCATCCTGCCCCACGAGTACACCTTTTCCGGGACCAAGAAACAGCGCCTGGAGTTGCTCAAGCACGCCCAGGCCAATTTCTCGTGCATCTTCTCGGTCTATCCGGATCAGGACCTGACCATGACCGACGCCCTGGAGCGGGCGGCGCACGAGCGGGACCCGCTGCACGACTTCGAGGATCTGGACGGCTGCGGCCAGCGGATCTGGCCGGTGACCGACCCCGAGGTCATCCGCCTGGTGGCCGGTCTGATGGATTCCAAAAAGGTCTATATCGCCGACGGCCACCACCGCTTCGAGACGGCCCAGAACTACCGGCGTCTGATGCATGACAAAAACCCCGGGGCCGGGCCCGACGCCGCCTTCAACTACACCATGATGTTCCTGTGCGCCACCGGGTGCCCGGGCCTGGTGATCCTGCCGGCCCACCGACTGCTGCCGGCCCTGGAAGGGTTTGACGTCGAGGATTTCATATCCCGGGCCTCCGAGGTCTTCCACGTCGAGCGGTTCGCCTACGACGCCCACTCGTTCACGACCTCCCGGCTGGCCTTCAAGGCGTCCATGAAAAAGAACGGCAACCGGGCCAGCACCATCGGCCTGATCGCGGCCGGGGCCAGGACCTTCTACACCCTGACCCTCAGGGAAGGGGTCATGGCCCGGATCGTCAACAGCAGCGTGCCCGAGCCCATGTGGGAACTGGACGCGGTGGTCCTGACCCGGGTGATCCTGATGCACCTGCTCCACCTGACCGCCGACGACCTGGACCGGGAGGAGACCATTTCCTACTGGTCTGACACGGACCGGGTCATGGACACGGTCCTCCGCGGCAAGGCCCGGCTGGCCTTTCTGCTCAACCCGGCCCGGATCGGGCAGATCGAACGCATCGCCGAGGCCGGCCTGATCCTGCCCCGCAAGACGACCTACTTCTACCCGAAAATCCTGTCCGGCCTGGTCATCAACCCGGTCGATCCTGGCGAGGAAATCCGGCTGCCCTGAATCGCGGCCTTTCTGTCTCAAATTTTTTACAACCAAGGTCCCCGTCTTTGGATCAGCCTGCGCGGTTCGGGTATAGAAATTTTGATGACGGAAGTTCCTGGCTTCGGACCAACTCTCTCGGTTCATGCTAGAATAATTCGTACCAATTGACCGTTGTGGGGGCCAAACAATGACGCATCGGATCTTCGGGGTACTGCTGATCGTGGTCGGCCTGGCCGCGGCCGCCCCGGGTGTGGGCCGGGCCGCGGGCTTGATCAATGACTGGACCTATCAGGGGCTGGTCGTCCGCTTCCGGGCCGTGGCCAAGGGCTTCATCCGCGGGGTGGTAATCGACACGCCGGGCCGCCAGGCGGCCCAGTTCGGTCGGACCATGTTCGAGGTCAAGCTCGTCAAGCCCAACCTGTATCAGGGCCGGCAGTACCTGGCCCACCCAGGCAGGGTCCGGGCGATCCAGGTCAGCCTGAGCCTGTCCGGCGACGTCCTGGTGGTCCAGCGGCCCGGCCAGCTCCAACCCCTGGTCTTCCGCCAGGTCAAGGCCCCGGCCGCGACCGCGACCACGCCGGGCGGGCCCGCGCCGACCACGCCTCAGGTCAAGGCCGGCAAGGATTTATTGGGATTCTGGAGCGGCGTCAGTCCCTCGACCTTTCAGAGCTACCGGCTGACCCTCAAGAAAGATATGACCTATGAGTTGATCATCTCCGGTGGTCAGGGTGGGCTGCCCCTGAAGATCTGGGGAAGATACCAGGTCCAGGGCAATCAGCTCATCCTGACCCACCTCGGGGCCCGTCCCCGGTTTCCCCAGATGCGCTTTCCCACCCGCGAGGTCTGGCGGTTCAAGTGGCTCGGCCCGAACAAGATCGAGACGCCGGCCTTGACCCTGACCCGGTGGCGCTGAGCCGGGCGAGGCCGACTTGAACGACGCCCCGGCCCGGGATGTTACCCTCGACACCCTGGCCGTGGGCCCTGGGCAAAGACCGCTCCAGGTCTATCAGCCCCGGACCGGACACCGCTTCGGCCAGGAGGCACTGGCCCTGGCCGGGTTCGTTCGGGTCAAACCGGGCGAGACCGTGGTCGATCTGGGGACCGGGGTCGGGGTCATCCCCCTGCTGCTGGCCCATACCGGGGCGCGATTGATCGGCCTGGAAATCCAGGAGGACCTGGCCGATCTGGCCCGGCGCAACGCCGAGTTGAACGAAGTGGCCCTCGAGGTTTTTCAGGGCGACTGGCGCGAGATCAAGGAATTGTTGGCCCCGGCCTCGGCCGAGGTGGTGACCTGCAATCCCCCGTTCTACGAGACGGGCCGGGGGCGGGTCAGCCCTGATCCGGCCCGGGCGGCGGCCCGGCAGGCCGGACGGGCCGCACTGGGCGAGGCGGTCCTGGCGGCCCGGTATTTATTGACGGACAAGGGCCGGTTCAACCTGGTCGGTCCGGCCTGGCGTCTGGTCGATTTTCTGGTGCTCCTGCGCCAGGCCGGGCTAGAACCAAAACGCCTCCAGTTCAGCCATGGCCGGGCGGACGCGCCGGCCGAGCTGGTGCTGATCGAGGCCCGAAAAGGGGCAGGGGTCGAGTGCCGGATTGAACCGCCCATCTTGGGCCAATGACGACCCGGGACAATGGGCATAGTTTCAAGGAACCGCCCTTGCTCTTTACAACCCTGATAAATAAATCTTCGTGAAAAACAGGCCCCACCCGGTCCGCACCGGGTGAGGCCGAATCGTGCTGAGATTAACAGGGGCGCCTACCAGCGCCGGTGCCAGCCTCGGTGCCGCCAGCCTCGATGCCGCCAGTGGCCGTGCCGCCACCGTCCCCAATGATCCCGGTAACGGGGCACCCAGTGGTAGCCGCCCCACCAGCGGCGGTAGTGGTGATAGGGCCGCCAATACCAGGGGCCGTAATAGGGGGCGACAACGGGGGGCCGGACATAGACCGCGGGCGGGGGTACCGGCTCCACGTAGCACCCGGCCATCATCATCAGGCCCAGTCCGCCCAGGGAGGCGATTAGCCAGGGCCATATTTTTCGGTTCATGGTCTGCTCCGATGAGTGTTGTGTCTGACTATATTTTATCGTCCGGAAGGGGCGGAAACCAAATTTTCTGGCAGTGGCCGCGTTGAGGGAGAGTAGGGCGATGCCGTGTCCCGCGTAGAAGTTTTGGAGTCGTGACGAAGACCCCTCACCCCGACCCTCTCCCCGCCTGGCGGGGAGAGGGGGACCATCGGACGGCCGCCGGAGTCGCTATGCGGCCCGGCGGCCAGGGGCGCGGCCGTTTTTTGGTCACGGCCGCGCGTCCTTAGCTCTTCCAGCCTTAGAACAACCAACGACCAACCTGGAGCGAATAGCCAGACGTCTTGACCGGAGGCGCTGGTTTTCGGCGCGGCCAGAGGGCCGCAGGCCCGGCGTCGCGACGAAAAACCAGCGCCGGAGGGAATCACGTCTGGCGGTGTTCGAATCCCCTCGATGGGGTACTCAGGGGCGAAGCCCCTGAGTGGCGGGGGAGTCCAGAGGGGCCTCGCGGGTGCGCAGCCGCACCGGCATAATTCGTTCAGGCTCGTAGTAAAGCGCCAGCCCTGCCTCGCCCGAACATCGGTTACGCCTCTGGCGCCAGCCAGCCCCTTTGGCCCTGGGGGTGTGGGGGCTGGGAGAAGACCCCACATCATGAGATGCTCTTATTCCTTAAAGGAAAAAATCAACAATGATAAGCAATCATCCGACCACGAACCGGACGTCGATCTCGCCCAAATAAGGGCGCACCTTTTCGATGATCTCGAACTTGCGCAGGGTCAATTCCTGGGCCCAGACCGAACTGGGGACGGCCACGGTCAACAGCTCGGGCGAGAGCTTGATCGGCCGGGTGTGTTTTGATAAATCCTCGCCCATGATCTCGGACCAGCGGGACAGGGCCTCGATCTGAGACATTCGGTGCTTAATTCCCGGGTCCACGCCGCCCAGGACGTCGCCCAGCTTTTCCATCTCCTTGCCCAAACGCCGACTCCTTGCCAATCTTGAAATTCAAATATTAGAATAATAAATATGACCCAAAATTAGCCGGAGGTGGTCCATGAAGGTTCGGGCCGTGATCGTGTTCTGTCTGCTGCTCGGTCTGGCCGGCTGCGGTGCCGAAATGGTCACCGTGGCCCAGATCAAGAGCCACCCCCGCCAGTTCGTCGGCCGCGAGGTCCAGGTGCGGGGGGTGGTGATCGACCTGTTCACCTTTGGCGCGACCAGGTTCTTCAGGCTGAGCGACCAAACCGGCCAGATCACCATCCTGACCCGCAAGGTCCTGCCGGCCCGGGGCGAGCGGATGACCGTGAGCGGGGTGGTGGCCGAGGGCATTGCCGTGGGCGCCTGGCGGCAACTGGTCATCCGCGAGGCCGACTGACCCGCCTATGCTTGTTTCCCCCTCAGGTGGAACAGGGGGGTCATCTTCTTGATCTTGTGCCGGGGCAGCCGTTTCCAGTCGATGCGCTTGGGTCGAACCGGCCGGTCCTTGGCCCACAGGACCCGGCTGGGGGTGACGATCAGGTCAACGGCCACGTCCCCCATGACGTCCGGGACCTGATCCACGATCTGGAGGTCGTGGATCAGGGCGATGATTCTCACCTCGGCCTTGATCCGGCCCGCGGCCAGCAGGATCAAGTATTCCAGGTCAAAATAACCCTCGCCCTTGCCCAGCCTCCGGCCGCGGTTGTCCACGGCCACGGCCCCGGTCAGCATCAAGTCCACCCGGGGCAAATCGTCGGGCCCGAATTGGAGACCGTATTTCCTGGCCAGGGAACTCTTGACCGCCTCGTCGCGGTCGCCGGCCCGGACACGTCCGGCCTTGAGGACCACGAACCCGGACCGCAGCCCCGGGGTGGCCATGACCAGATCCTTGCCGTCGGTCAGGCAATTGATCCGGGCCTGGATCAGGGCCTCATCCGGGACGGCCATGACCACCTTGGCCTGCTGGTAGTCCTGGACCGTGCGCAGGCGCTGGGCGGCCCGTGAGGCCCGCTCGAACACGGGGATGAGACCCGCCGAGGGGGGGCTGACCCGGGCCGCTTCGAGTCGGGCCCAGGTCCGCTCCCGAAGCTGCTGCTTTTCCTGGTCCACGCCTGTCAGGCTATCACCTTTCCCCGGGGCGATCAATAAGCGCCGGGATGCGGCCGGGCGAGGTTGCCAGTTTCGGAAGGCTTCTGTTATAGTCAGTCAGCGGCCGCCGGGGAGGCGGCCCAGGGGGATGCGCCGATGATAAACGTTTCGGCCGACAAACTGGAACCGGGCATGATCCTGGCCCAGAAGATCGAACGGGCCGACGGGATCATGCTCTGCAACCGGGGCACGGAACTGACCCCGGGCCTGATCGGCACCATCCGGCGGATGGGTCTGGAGGCCGTCCTGGTCGAGGGCGATGCCTTTGCCTCGGAAGAGGAGCGGCAGGCCCACCTCCAGGACCTGCTCGATGAACTCGACGCGCGTTTCTCCCGGGTGGTCGAGGATCCGATCCTGAATCACCTCAAGGAATTGTTCGCCCAGAAAATCGGGCAATCCGGTCAGTGATGGACAAGCAGGCCGCCAAGAGAAAGGTTCAGCTCATCAAGAACCTGCCGACCCTGCCGGGCATGCTCGAGAAGGTGAGCCGGATGGTCGAATCCCGGCACCATTCGGCCGAGGACATCGGCCGGATGATCTCCCAGGACCAGGTCCTGTCGGCCAAGCTCTTGCGGATGGCCAACTCGGCCTTTTTTGGATTCGCCCGCGAGGTGGGCTCGGTCGGTCAGGCCCTGGTGCTGCTGGGCTTTGACGTGGTCAAGGGTCTGATCCTGTCCACCAGCGTCTTTGACATGATCAAGGAAAAGGTGGCCGGCCTGTGGGAGCATTCCCTGGGCTGCGCCCTGGCCGCCCGGTCGGTGTCCGATTACCTCAAGCTGGGCGATCCCGAGGAGCTGTCCCTGTCGGGCCTGATCCACGATCTGGGCAAGGTGGTCATCAACGCCCAGATGCCGGCCGAATACGACCGGATCGCGGCCCTGGTCGAGGCCGAGGGCGTGTCCATGTATCAGGCCGAGTTCGAGGTGCTGGGCTTCAGTCACACCGACGTGGGCCGGTGGCTGAGCGAGTCGTGGCGGCTGCCCGAGAAGCTGATCCTGCCCATCAGGTACCACCACCATCCCGGACGGGTCAAGGACGGCCGGACCTCGGTGTCGGTGGTCCACCTGGCCGACATCCTGGTCCGCGGCCGGGGCTTCGGGTACGGCGGAGACAAGTGGGTTCCGGCCCTGGACGAGGCCGCCTGGGCGACCCTGGGCCTGAGCGTCGGGGATCTGGACCGGATCGTGGATGATTTCGAGGACAAGCTGCTGAGCGTGGCCGGGTCCGAGTCTTTCTGAAGGGACGCTCGGCCATTTGAGTCGACATCGAGGGTAATTCATGCTCGAAGCGGACTTTGGGGCCGTGTTCGACGCGGCCTTGAAGGGCGGCGGCCAGTGGGCCGAGGTCTTTGTGGAGCGGCTCGAAACCACGGCCGTGGTCAGCGAGGAGGGCCGGATCGAGAAGGTCCTGGGCGGCCGGGATCAGGGCCTGGCCGTCCGGCTGGTGCACGGCGATCGTTCCAATCTGGCCTTTGGCAACGAGATTTCCGGGGACATGGCCCAACGGCTGGCCGCGGACGCGGCCGAGCCCGACGGTGGTCCGCCGGCCGGGGTGCGGGTCGGTCGGGTCAGCCCAGGCGCTGGATTTCCCATCGCCCTGGACCCCAACGGGGTGGACACGGCCCGCAAGGTGGAGGTGGTCAAGGAGGCCAGCGCCGCGGCCTACGGCCTGGACCCCCGGGTGAAACAGGTCCGGGTGACCTACGGCGACCGGGTCCAGGAGGTGGAGATCGTCAACTCGGACGGCGTCTGGGTGACCGACGTCCGCCACGGGATCCTGCTGGCCGTGCAGGTGGTAGCCGAGGCCAAGGGCGTGATCCAGACCGGTCTGGAGGTGGCCGGCGGGTTCATGGGCTTCGAGTTTTTCGACCAAAACCCCCCGGCCGAGGTGGCCCTCAAGGCGGCCCGGCGGGCGGTGCTGATGCTCGAGGCCGACCCGGCCCCCTCGGGCCGGATGCCGGTGGTGCTCTGGTCCAGCGCCGGGGGGACGATGATCCACGAGGCGGTCGGCCACGGCCTCGAGGCCGATCTGGCCGGCGAGGGCCTGTCGGTTTACACCGGCAAGCTGGGGCAGACCGTGGCCTCGCCCCTGGTCACGGTCCTGGACGACGCGACCATGCCCCACCGGCGGGGCTCGTTCAGCTTTGACGACGAGGGGGTCCCCGCCCAGCGTACGGTCCTGGTCGAGGCCGGCGTGCTCAAGTCCTACATGGTCGATCGCCTGTCGGCCCAGCGGTACGGTCTGACCTCGACCGGCAACGGCCGCCGGGAGTCCTACCGCCACGTGCCCATCTGCCGGATGACCAACACCCTGATCGCCCCGGGCGCCGACGACCCGGAAGCGATCCTGGCCGACACCCCCGAGGGACTGCTCGTCAAGAAGATGGGCGGCGGTCAGGTGAACACGGTCAACGGGGACTTCGTGTTCGAGGTGGCCGAGGGTTACCTGATCGAGAACGGGACCCAGGGCCGGCCGGTGCGGGGGGCGACCCTGGCCGGGAGCGGGCCCCTGGTCCTGAAGTCCATCGACCGGCTGGGTTCCGACCTGGGCTTCGCCATCGGCACCTGCGGCAAGGAAGGGCAGGGCTCGCCCGTGGCCGACGCCCAGCCCACCCTTCGGATTCCGGACCTGGTGGTCGGCGGCACGGCCGGAGGCCGGCCCGGATCGTGACCCGGTCCGGGTTGTTTTCTCGAAGCGGGACGCTCGGCTGATGGCCCAACCACTGCTCCAGATAGAGAACCTCAAGACCTATTTCGAGACCGACGCCGGCCGGGCCTGGGCGGTCAAGGGAGTCAGCCTGACCATCGACCGGGGCCAGACCTACGCCCTGGTCGGCGAGTCGGGCTGCGGCAAGAGCGTCACCGCCCTGTCGATCATGGGCCTGGTCCCCTGGCCGCCGGGGAGGATCGATTCGGGGAAAATCCTGTTCGACGGGCGGGACCTGGTGGCCCTGCCGGCGCGGGAGCTGAGGCGGATGCGGGGCCGGCGGATGTCGATGATCTTCCAGGAGCCCATGACCTCGCTCAACCCGGTGTTCACCATCGGCAATCAACTGGTCGAGGCCGTCCGGATCCAGAAGCGGACCGGCCGGCGGCGGGCCCGGGCGGCGGCGGCCGAGATGCTGGACCTGGTGGGCATCCCCGACGCCCGGCAGCGCCTGAAGGCCTATCCCCATCAACTGAGCGGCGGCATGCGCCAGCGGGTGATGATCGCCATGGCCCTCCTGGGCGCCCCGGAACTGATGATCGCCGACGAGCCGACCACGGCCCTGGACGTGACCATCCAGGCCCAGATCCTGGACCTGCTGCGCGACCTGCAGCGCCGGCTGCAGACGACGATCCTGCTGATCACCCACAACCTGGGGGTGGTGGCCGAGACCGCCGATCAGGTCGGGGTGATGTACACCGGCCGGCTGGTCGAGACCGGCCCGGTCGATCGGTTGTTCAACGACCCCAAACACCCCTACACGGTCGGCCTGCTGGCCTCGCTGCCCACCCCGGATCGGACCCGGCTGAGGACGATCAAGGGCATCGTCCCCAGCCTGCTGGAGTTGCCCCCGGGGTGCACCTTCCAGGACCGGTGTCCGGACGTGTTCGATCGCTGCCGGCGGTCGGCCCCTGATTCCTTTGGGGTGGGTCCGGGCCACCAGGTGCGGTGCTTCAAGTATGCCTGAGACCGGCCACAGCAACGACGCCCTGGTCCGCCTCGAGAACGTGGCCCGCCAGTACCGGGTCCGGTCCGGTTTTTTCGGTCCCATGTCCCTGCTGCAGGCGGTGGACGGGATCAGCCTGAACGTCTCCCGGGGGCAGACCGTGGGCCTGGTGGGTGAATCGGGCTGCGGTAAATCGACCCTGGCCCGCCTGGTGCTGGGCCTGGAGCGGCCGACCGAGGGTCGGGTTTATTTTGACGGCCAGGACGTGTCGGCCCTGGGCCGCCGGGACCTGCGGCGGCTCAGGCGGCGGATGCAGATCATCTTCCAGGACCCGTTTTCCTCGCTCAACCCCCGGCAGAGCGTGCGGTCCATCCTGGGCGAGCCGCTCCGGATTCACCATATGGGAAGGCGATCCAAACGCCGGGCCATGGTCGCGGAGTTGATGGAAGAGGTCGGTCTCCGACCCGAGCAGGCCGGACGGTATCCCCACGAGTTCTCGGGCGGGCAGCGGCAACGGATCTGCATCGCCCGGGCCCTGGCCCTCCGGCCGGAACTGGTGGTGGCGGACGAACCGGTCAGCGCCCTGGACGTGTCGATCCAGGCCCAGGTCCTCAATCTGCTCCGCGACCTCCAGACCAAGTTCCAACTGACCTATCTGTTCATCGCCCACGATCTGGCCGTGGTCCGCTACGTCTCTGACCGGGTGGCGGTCATGTACCTGGGCCGCCTGGTGGAGCTCATGGACCGGAGGGACTTTGACCGGCCCCCGGCCCACCCCTACACCCAGGCCCTGCTCCAGGCGGCGCCCGTGCCCCGGGTCGGGGCCAAAAAGGGATCGACGCCCCTGGCCGGGGACCTGCCCAGTCCGATGAATCCGCCCCCGGGCTGCCGCTTTCATCCCCGTTGCCCCGAGGCCAGGGAAATCTGCCGCGAGCAGGACCCGCCCCTTGTGGAGAAGACGCCCGGTCGGTTCATCGCCTGTCATTTCCGCTAGGGCCCCGGCCGGGGCCGAGGCGGCCGTTTTATTTAGATAAAGCCCGGCCCCGTCGCGCCCGAAAAGGTGACTAGTCCCCCCCGGACGTGGTACATTTAAGCCGAGTTAACCGCCTCCTGGATGGAACCAAGGACGTGACCTGTCCCCACTGCCGAGCCGAAAACCCGCGGGACGCCTTCCGCTGCGGCCATTGCGGCCGGGTGCTGATCTCGGCGGGCAAGCGGCCGGCCCCCCCGCCCGACGTCCTCCTGCTGAACGAGACCGAACTCCTGGCCCCCGAGGAAGTCTCGGAACATCTCGGCGAGACGGCCGAGAAGCGGGTGGACGGCCGCTACCTGGTGGGCCGGAGGCTGGGGCAGGGCGCCCTGGGTACCGTTTACCTGGCCCGGGACGAACAGCAAGGCGGCCGGGTCGTGGCCCTCAAGTTCATCCACGACGACATAGCGGCCCGTCCCGAATCCATGAAACGGCTCCAGTCGGCCATCGGGCGATGGCTGGAGGTGGATCATCCCAATGTGGCCCGGCTGCTGGCCGCGGGCCGGGAGGCCGGCACCCATTACCTGGTCATCGAGTACCTGCCGGGCAAGGACCTGCGCCGGGTGATGGACGCCCGGGGACGGCGGGGATTCTCCCTGGCCGAGACCCGGCGGCTGCTGCTGCCGGTCCTGGACGGGCTTCAGGCCATTCACACCGGCGGACCACACCTGGGTCTCAAGCCGGGCAACGTCGTGGTCGGCCTGGAGTCTGGCCGCCTGACGGTCAAGGTGACCGACGTGGCCGTGACCGACGCCGTGGGGCCGGGCCGCCGGACCGCGCTGTCCCGGGCCGAGGGGGCCGAAACCTACCTGGCTCCGGAACAGGTTCAGGGGTTGACCGAGATCGGACCCCCGGCCGACCTGTACGCCTGGGCGATGATCTGCGTCGAAATGCTTCGCGGCCGGGCCCCGACACCGGGATGGCGGCGCATTGACCAGGTGGTGCCGGGCCTGCCGCCGGCCATGGGCAAGGTCCTGGAGCGGGCCCTGGCCGCGGACCTGCGGCGGCGCTATCCGGACGCGGCCCGACTCCGGCGGGAATTCGTGATGGCCATGAGCCGGCAGGGGACGGCCCGGCCGTCAGCAGCACCGGCCGGTGCAGCGGCCGGTCCCGTCCCGGAGGAGGCCCCTGCCGAGGCCGGGCCCGGCCCGGCGGACTCGACCCCGCCCCGGTCCACGGACGAACTGATCCTGGCCGCCGAGCAGGCCATGTCCTGGCAGCGTTACGGTCAGGCCGTGGCCTACTGGCAGCAGGTCCTGGCCCGGGAACCGGCCAACCAGGCCGCCCGTGAGGGTCTGGCCAGGGCCCGGATGGCCTATGATTCCCAGGAGGCCTCGAGCCTGGCCCGGCTCAGGCGAAGCCTCTGGACCAAACGCCAGAAGCTGGGCCTGGCCGCGGCGGCGGTGGGCCTGATCCTGGGCCTGGGGCTGGCCTTCGGGGCGGCCTCGTTCTGGGGACGGGTCCGGGAGCAGAGGCGGATATCGATCCGCCTGGACCGGGCCCAGCAAGACATCAAGGCCGGACGCCCGGAACAGGCCCGCCAGATCCTGCGACAAATCGTGGCCCAGGCCCCGGGCAACGAGGCGGCCAAAAAGGCCCTGAAGCGGGTTCACCGCACCATAATGACCCTGCCCACGCCCCCCGGGGTGGCCCGGTCCCTATGGGCCGCGGTCAAGGCCGGCAACCTCGTCCGGGTCGAATCCATCGTGGCCAAATATCCCCAGGCGGTCACCGCCCGGGACCCGACCGGCCGGACCCCGCTCCACCTGGCCGTGGCCGGAGATCACCATGCCCTGGCCGAGTTCCTGCTGGCCAAGGGGGCGCCGGTCTATCTCCGGGACAAAAACGGGGTAACGGCCCTGCAACTGGCCGCCGGAGGGAATGACCGGGACCTGGTGGCGCTTCTTCTGAAGCGGCGGGCCGGTCCCACGGTCAGGGACAAGGCGGGCCTGACTCCGCTCCACTGGGCCGCCCGGGGCGGTAACACGGCCGTGGCCGGGTTGCTGCTGGGTCTCAAGGTGCCGGTGGACGCCCGGGACAAGGCGGGCCGGACCCCGCTCCACCTGGCCGCCGCCCGCGGCCACCTGAAGATGATCAAACTGCTGGTGCGCCACGGCGCCCGGATCGACGCCGCCGACAAACAGGGGGCGACGCCGCTGCATTACGCCGCCGGAGCGGGGCATCTGGCGGCGGTCGCCTATCTCCTCAAGCCGACCGGGGCCGTGAACCAGACCGATCGGGCGGGCCGGACCCCGCTCCACTGGGCCGCCCGGGAGGGACGGGTCAAGGTCATGGACCTCCTGATCCGCCACCGGGCCGACAAGGGCGCCCGGGACGAGCAGCAGCGAACCCCGCTCCATCTGGCCGCCGCGCAGGGACACCTGGCCGCCGTCAAATTGCTGGCGGCCAAGGGGGCGGACCTGGAGGCCAGCGACAAGGCCGGGGCCAGGCCCCTTCATCTGGCCGCCGGCCGCGACCACGGCGCGGTGGTGGCCTGGCTGCTCAAACGCGGGGCCAAGGTGAACGCCATCGACATGATGGGGCGGCGGCCCCTGCACTGGGCGGCCCTCCACGGCGCCCTGGCCGCGGCCCGGGAGCTGCTGCGACACGGCGCCGACCTGGACGAAAAGGACAAATACGGATTCACCCCGCTCCACCTGGCCGCCGAGGCCGGTTATCGCGACCTGGTCGGCTGGCTGCTCGATCATGGGGCCCAGATCGGCCTGGGCGACAACCGGGGCCGGACCGCGCTCCACCTGGCCGCCGCCGCCAAGCAGAAGGCCATGCTCGAGTTGCTGGTCAAACGGGGCGCCCGGGTGGACGCCCCGGCCGCGGGGGGCCTGACCGCCCTGCACCTGGCCGCCGCCCAGGGTCAAATCGAGGTGGCCGCCTGGTTGATCCGGCTCAAGGCCGATCCCAACCGGAAAGACAATCAGGGACGGACCCCGCTCCACCTGGCGGTGATCGAAAACCGTCCCAAGATGGCCGCCTGGCTGTTGCGACACGGGGCCCGGGCCTCGGTGCTGGACGCGGCCGGGCTGACCCCGCTCCACCTGGCGGTCAAGCTGGGTCGCCTGGGGATGGTCAAGACGCTGGTCAAGAACGGCGTGCCGGTATCGCTGCCGGATCGGACCTACCGGACGGCCATGCACCTGGTCGCGGCCCAGGGAAACGTGGCCCTGGCCCGGTTCCTCAAGGCCCAGGGGGCCAAGGTAAACGCCAGGGACAGCCTGGACCGGACGCCGCTGCATGACGCGGTGCGGTCCGGTCAAACGGCCATGGTCAAGTGGCTGCTGGCCGCCGGGGCCGATCCCCGGGCCCGGACCGCCTCGGGCCGGACGCCGCTGCACGAGGCGGCCGCCCGGGGCCGGACCGGACTGGTCCGACTCCTGCTGGCCGCCGGGGCCGACCCCAAGGTCACGGACAAGGCGGGCGTGACCCCGCTCCACCTGGCGGCCGTGCAGGGCCAGGTGCCCCTGGTCGAGCTGCTGATCAAGCGCGGGGCCAGGGTGGACGTCCGGGACGCCACGGGGGCCACCCCCCTGGATCGGGCGGTCCGGATGGGTCGGGACAAGGTGGCCGCCGTGCTCCGGGCCCGCCTCCCCGCGACGGCCGGGCCGGCCGCCAAGGTCGAGGTCTCGGCCAAGGTGCTCCGGGCCCTGTTCGCCGCCGCCCGGGGAGGGCACCTGCCGGCCTTGAAGAAACTGCTGGCCAGGCATCCGGGAGCCCTGGAGGCCCGGGACAAGCGGGGCCGGCGGGCCCTGCAACTGGCGGCCCAGGCGGGCCGCACCAAGGTGGTCCAGTATTTGCTCAAAAAAGGGGCCAGGATAAACGACGCCGACGACCAGGGGGAGACCGCCCTGCACCTGGCCGCACGGGCGGGCATGGCCACCACGGCCAGGCTCCTGCTGGACAAGGGCGCGGCCAAGGATATCCGGGATAAAAAGGGCCGGACCCCGCTTATCCTGGCCTGCGGGGCCAAGCACCGTCGCCGGTTCGTGGCGGCCCTGCTCCTGGAGCGCGGGGCCAAGGCCGACGTCAAGGACAAGGCCGGGGTGACGCCGCTGCACCTGGCGGCCGGGCTGGGACCCTCGACCCTGGTGGACGAACTGATCGACTCGGGGGGCAAGGTCAACGCCGAGACCCTCAAGGGCGAAACGCCCCTGCACTACGCCGCCGCGGCGGGACAGGTCTATGTGGTCAAGCTCCTGCTCAAGAGAAAGGCCCGGGTCAACGCCCGCCGCAAAGACGGGCAGACGCCGCTCCACCTGGCCGCGGCCCGGGGGCAGCTGGACGTGGTCAAGGTCCTCCTCCGGGCCCGGGCCCGGGTCAACGTCAAGGATCGCCGGGGCCGGACCGCGCTGGCCGTGGCCCAGGCCCACAAGCAGCGGGCCGTGGCCAGCGTCCTGCGGAACCGCAGAAAATTTGACCGGAGATAAGTCTAGATCTTGCGGCCGGTCAGATATCCCTTGAGCATGTTACCGATCAGCGAGGCCATCCCCCCGGCCTCATCGGGCAGGGGCTTCCCGCCTCGATAGACCTGCTCGACCTCCAGACCGGCCAGGTCCGTCATTTGCCGCGGATCGTTTTTCAGGACCACGAAGTCGGCGGGCAGGCCCTCGGCCAGCCGGCCGCCGGCGTCCTGGTCAAAGCTGGTCTCGAACCCGGTCCGGGTGTGCAGGGCCAGGGCCGTGGTCACGTCCACCGCCTCGTCGGGGTTGGGGTGATTGACCGCGGCGTGGATCGAGCCCGAAAAACTGGGCAGGGTCACCGGCGCGTCCGAGCCGAAGCTGACCCTCACGCCGCGCTCGACCAGGCTCCGGACGGGGATCATCCGCTCGACCCGGTCGCCCAGGATTTTTCCCAGATACTCGGGGGGCTCCTGCCTGAGGGTGAGCATGCTCGGCTGGGTGGCCACGCCCAAGCCCAGGGAGGCGATCCGGTCCTTGTCCCGCTCGGTGATCAGATAGGCGTGGATGATGGTGTGGCGGTGGTCGTCGCGGGGATTTTTCGTGAGGGCCTTCTCGAAGGCGTCCACGGCCTGGGTCACGGCCCGGTCGCCGATGGCGTGCATCTCGATCTGGAGGCCGGCCCGGTGGGCCTGGTCCACGAACCGGTCCACCACGGCCTGGTCGTAGAACAGGATCCCCCGGTCATCTGGATCGTCGGCAAAGGGCTCGTGCAGGGCGATGTCGTGGGTGCCCGGGGCCCCGTCCAGGGCGCAGGCGAAACAGCCGCCCACCCGGGGCAGCTTCAGTTTTGCGACCCGGTCCACATCCAGGGTCTGGAAGAAGACCCGGGTCATAAGGGGCAGGCCCTTGGCCAGCTTCATCAGGCCGGTGACGTCCAGGTCCTTCTTGAAGCCGACGCCCTCCACGGCGTGGATCAGGCCGAATCCCCGGCGGGCCATGTCGTGGGCGGTCTTGAGGACGTTGGTGGTGATGTCCATCTTGGACACCTTTTCGGTGATCGTCCTGGCGGCCAGGTAAAAGGCCTCGGCCGTAAGCAGTCCGGTCTCGGCGTCGTAACCCCGCGCCGCGGCCACCTGGGGCGGCAGGGCGGCGAGCTGGCCGAATTGAGCAGGGCGCTGTGGCCGTCGTACTTGACCAGGAACAGGGGCCGTCCGGCCGTGCTTTGGTCCAGCTCGGCCCGGGTGGGCAGCCGCCTCTCGGTCAGGGCCCAGGCCGAGGCCCCGAAGCCCAGGATCGGTCCCCGGCCTTGGGCGGCGTGGTCCCGGATCATGTCCAGCAGGGAGGCCAGGTCCGGGGCGTCGTAAACGAACAGCCGGTTGATGAACAGGGCGTAGGAGGTGAAGTGGAGGTGGGAATCGACGGCCAGCGGGATGATCGCCCGGCCGGCCAGATCGACCATGGGCTCGGCGGCCGGTTCCGGAGGGACCCGGTCGTCCAGGCGGACGATCCGGCCGCCTCGGACGCCCAGGACCCGGGCCTCGGGCCGCCGGGGGTCCATGGTCAGCACCGCGGCGTCGTGAAAAACGGTCATGCCAGCCCCCGGGCAAGGGTTTGGTATGATCCTACCGGCCCCGGGGGCTGACGGTCAACGGAACAGGGGGATTTATCCGTTGCCGCGGGCGGCCCTTTTCGAGGCCTTGAGGGGGTTGATCTTGGCCGCCTCGGCCTTTAGCTCGGGCTCGACGTGGGTGGCCAGATTACACAGGCCCCGCTTCCACTTCAGGGTCGGATCGGGAAAGGTCAGGCAGAATTTGCCGGTCGGAAAATCCTGGGACCGGGCGCAGCCCTCGCACTGCTCGATCACGGGCAGACAGGCCCCGGCGGAAAATCCGCAGCCCTTATCGGTCATCAAGGCGCACTCGACGCCTTCCTTGACGGTGGCACACTGCATGGTCGTTCTCTCCAAAGTGCGAACCCGGCGGCCGGCCGGGTCGAATTGACAATCGATAATGTATAGGGCCTTCGCCGAGAAATGTCAATGCCCCGGTCCGGAAAAGGGGTGGAACGGCTCCCGGGTTAAGGGTTGACACCGCCGCCCCGAATGAACTATTTTATGGGCTTAACTTGAACGACGCGGGTCGCCTAAGGGGCCGCGACCACGAGAAAATAAACATGGAACTCAAAAGTGACCTGAAGGCCCAACGCCTGGCCAAGGCGGCCCAACTGGCCGAGGGGGGCGTGGCCCTCTATCCCAACGATTTTTCGCCCACCCACACCACCGGCGAACTCCGGCGGCGGTACGGGGAGTGGACCACCCATCAAATCGAAAATCTGACCGAGACCTTCGCCCTGGGCGGCCGGCTGATGGCCATCCGCAACTTCGGCAAGGCCGCCTTTGCCAAGATCGCCGACCGGGACGGCCTGCTCCAGGTCCACTTCCGCCGGGACCTCCTGGGGGAGGAGACCTACCGGCTCTTCAAAAGGCTGGACCTGGGCGACATCATCGGGATCGAGGGCGCCCTGTTTCACACCAAGACCGGCGAGCTGACCCTGGCCGCCGCCAGCCTGAGGCTGCTGGCCAAGAGCCTCAGGCCCCTGCCCGAAAAATGGCACGGCCTGACCGACATCGAGATCCGCTACCGCCAGCGGTACGTGGACCTGATGGTCAATCCCGAGGTCAAACAGGTCTTCATCACCCGGTCGAAGATCATCCAGGCGGTACGAGCCTTTTTGCGGGAACGGGATTTCCTGGAGGTCGAGACGCCGATGATGCAGGTCCTGCCCGGCGGGGCCACGGCCAAACCGTTCGTCACCCACCACAACGCCCTGGGGATCGACCTGTTTCTCCGGGTGGCGCCCGAGCTGTACCTCAAGCGGCTGGTGGTCGGCGGTTTCGAGCGGGTTTTCGAACTCAACCGCAATTTCCGCAACGAGGGCATCTCGATCAAGCACAATCCCGAGTTCACCATGCTCGAGTTTTATGAGGCCTACGCCACCTACGAGGACCTGATGGATCTGACCGAGGAGTTGATCTGTCACGTCGCCCGGGAGGTGGGCCAGGGGCTCAAGTTCGAGTACCAGGGCCGGGAGGTGGACCTGACCCCGCCCTGGCCCCGTCTCGGTTTTCACCAGTCCCTGAGCGGGATCGGGGGCCTGGACCCGGCCGACCTCGACCGGCCGGAGCGGTTGATGGCCCTGCTGGACGAGTACGATCTGCCCCGGGAAAAACACGACACCCCGGGCAAGGCCCTGACCAAGCTGTTCGATCACCTGGTCGAGCCGAAGCTGTTCCGTCCGACCTTTGTTTACGGCTATCCGGTCGAGGTCTCGCCCCTGTCCCGGCGCAACGACGAGCGGCCCGACCTGGTGGACCGGTTCGAGCTGTACATCGCCGGCCGGGAAACGGCCAACGCCTTCAGCGAGCTCAACGACCCGGTTGACCAGCGGCAAAGATTCGAGGCCCAGATGGCCGAGCGGGCCGCCGGGGACGAGGAGGCCCAGCCCCTGGACGAGGATTACATCCGGGCCCTGGAGTATGGCCTGCCGCCCACGGCCGGCTGCGGGATCGGCCTGGACCGGCTGGTGATGCTGCTCACGGACCAGGCCTCGATCCGGGACGTGATCCTGTTTCCCCACCTTCGGCCGGAGCAGTGATGGGTTTCGAGTGGTTCGTCAGCGGACGCTACCTGCGGGCCAAGCGGAAGCAGGTCTTCATCTGGGTGACCACGGCCCTGAGCATCCTGGGGGTGGGGGCGGCCGTGTTCCTCCTGATTGTCACCCACTCGGTGATGAGCGGCTTCGGCAACCGGATCGTCCAGGGCTGGATGGCCTTCAACTCCCACATCCGCCTCCGGGAGGCGGGCGCCGAGATGCGGGACTGGCCGCGGGTCAAGAAGCAGGTGCTCAAGGTCCCCGGCGTCGTCGCGGCCTCGCCCTACATCTTCCGGATGGTCATCGCCAACCAGAGCGGCCGGTGGCAGCCCGTCCAGTTGTGGGGGATCGATCCCCAGACCCACTCCCAGGTGTCGGACATCGCCCGGCACCTCAAGGCGGGGAAGCTCTCCGATCTGAGCCGCCGCTCGGCCGACGGGCTGCCCCAGATCATGGTCGGCCTGGACCTGGCCGCCTGGTTGCTGGGGCGGCAGTGCTGCGTCAAGTGGACCGAGATCGTCAACCGGTTCGGCCTGAGCCGGGCCATGGCCCGGGTCGGAAGCGACAGGGCCGTGTCCCGGGCGGTGGTTTCGGCCCGCCTGGGCCGGGACAAGACCGAGAAGTGGTTCGGCCGGGCCTGCCGGATCAAGCTCAGCGCCCTGGCCGGCCGCCTGGGGCGGGACAAGACCGAGAGGTGGTTCGGCCAGAAGTCGTGCGTGCCCATGCCCGTGGTCTCGGTCAAGTTCAACCTCAACTGGGCCGTGGCCCGGAACATGTTCGACCGGTATTGCGATACCGGGGTCCAGACCTGCTATTATGTCGGCCAGATGGTCACCCTGGTGGCCCCCTTCGGCGACCAGACGCCCGCCGGCGATCCCTTTCCCAAGACGGCCCAGTTCCGGATCGCCGGGATTTTCGCATCGGGGGACTTCATGTTCAACAAGTCCGGGGTGTTCATGTCCCTCAAAGACGCCCAGGACTTCCTGGATCTGGGAAAAACCCGCGACGCCCAGGGCCGCCAGGTCCGCAACGTCTCCGGGCTGATGATCATGGTGGCCGATCCGGACGCGGCCGCGGCCGAGGCCCGGCTGGTCGAAAAGGCCCTGCAACGGGCCAAGGACAGGGTTCCGGGGACCTTTTACCAGGGCTGGGACTGGCAGAGCCTGGCCCCGGGGCTGTTCGCCGCCCTGAAGCTGGAACGGCTGCTGATGTTCGTCCTGATGGCCGTCGGGGTCCTGGTGGGCTCGATCAACATCATCTCGACCCTGATCATGGTCGTCATGGAAAAGACCAAGGATATAGCCATCATGCGGACCATGGGCGCCACCCGGGGCCACATCATGAAGATCTTCGTCTATCAGGGCCTGACCATCGGCGTGCTGGGGACCGGCCTGGGCACGGCGGGCGGCCTGTTCTCGTGCTGGTTGCTGAAACACTACGAGTTCATCCGGCTGCCCGAGATCTACGGCATGAACAAGGTGCCGGTCCTGGTCAGCCCCACGGCGGTGATCGTCATCGCCTCCCTGTCTATCGCCCTGTCGCTCCTGGCGACGATTTATCCGGCCTGGAAGGCCTCCAGACTTGACCCTGCCGAGGCGGTTAGGTATGAATAGGCGTGGCGGGGGGACGGCTGGCGAGCCCCTGATGGCGGCCCGGGGTCTGCACAAGACCTATATCCAGGGCAAGGGGACCCGAGTGGAGGTCCTTAAGGGCCTGGAACTGGAGCTTCGGACCGGCGAGTCGGTGGCCATCCTGGGCCAGTCAGGGGTGGGCAAATCGACCTTGCTCCACCTCCTGGGCGGCCTGGATCGGCCCACGGACGGCCAGGTCGAGTTCAAGGGGCGGAACCTGTTTGCCATGGGCGACACCGAATTGGCCCGGTGGCGAAACGCGCACATCGGATTCGTTTTTCAGTTCCACCACCTGTTGCCGGAGTTCAACGCCCTGGAAAACGTGATGATGCCCGGGCTCATCGCCCAGCACGGTTTCGGCCGGGCCCGGCGGCGGGCGGCCGAACTCCTGGAGAGCGTCGGTCTGTCCCACCGGAGCCGGCACCGGGTGGGCGAGTTGTCCGGCGGAGAGCAGCAGCGCATCGCCGTGGCCCGGGCCCTGTACATGGAACCGGACCTGCTGCTGGCCGACGAACCGACGGGCAATCTCGACGAGCGGACCGCGGAGAAAGTGCACCAGTTACTCGACCGCCTGAACAAGGACGATTCCCTGACGATGGTGGTGGTCACCCATAACCCGCAACTGGCCCAGGTGATGGGTCGGCAGTTAACCATGGTGGACGGTGTTATCGCTCCCTTTGACAAGGAATGTTCATGATTAACCGAGCCGCAGTCGCAGTCAGCCTGGTGTTGCTCGTGGTCAGCGGGGCCTTGGCCCAGCCGGCGTCTCGAGCGCCCCGGACGACCCAAGTGGTGGTCTTTCCCTTCCAGGTCCACGCCCGGGAGAAACTGGGTTATCTCGCCCGTGATCTGGCCCGGATGCTCAGCCGTGACCTGTCCGCCGAGGGCATCCAGGTCATGGCCCCGGTGCGGGCGATCCGGGCCCTGGGCCGCCAGCGGCCCACCCTGGAGGCGGTGCGGCGGGCCGGGGCCAGGGCCGGGGCCGATTACGCCGTTTTCGGCTCGCTGACCAAGATCGGCACCCGGATCAGCCTGGACGTCAAGATCCTGGACACCCGGGCCCGGGGTCGATCCTCGTCGGTTTACGTCGAGGGGGTGGGCCTGGAGAACATCAAGAAGTTCGTCGGCCGTCTGGCCCGGGCCGTGGCCGCCCGGGTGGTCGGGCGGGCCCGGATCGTGGTCATCGAGGTCGAGGGGAACAAGCGCATCGAGGCTGCGGCCATCAAGAACGTCATCACCTCCCGCGAGGGCGGCCCCTTCTCCCGCCGTCAGCTCAACGAGGACCTCAAAAAACTTTACAAGATGGGTTATTTCTCCCGGGTCACCATCCGGTCCGTACCCATGGCCGGCGGCCGGAAGATCATCATCTCCGTTCGGGAAAAGCCGACCATCCGCGAGATCAAGTTCACCGGAAACCGGATCATGAGCAACAAGGATCTCCAGAAGGTCATCACCATCAAGAAGTTTTCGGTGATCAATCCCGGGAAGATCAGCGACAACATCAATCGCCTGTTGGCCTACTACAAGCAGAAGGGATATTACAACGCCGTGGTCCGGACCCGCCAGGAACCGGTGACCCGGGAACAGGTGGTGCTGGTCTTCGTCATCCATGAAGGCAAGAAGGTATATATCCGCAAGATCAGATTTATCGGCAACAAAAAGGTCAGCCGCCGGACGCTGTTGGGCCTGATGAAGACCTCGGAGAAGGGCTGGCTCTCCTGGCTGACCGACTCGGGCATCCTCAACCGGGCCAAGCTGGCCAAGGACGCCGAGGCCATCTCCTCTTATTACTACAACCACGGCTTCATCGAGGCCAAGGTGTCCGAACCCAAGGTCACCCGCAAGGGCAACGACCTGTTCGTGACGATCCGCATCCAGGAGGGACCCCAGTACCGCCTGGGCAAGATCAACGTCACCGGTGATTTGATCCGGGCCCGGACGCTGATGCTGGCCAAGCTCAAGAGCAAACCCGGCAACTACTTCAACCGGAAGGTGCTCCGGGAGGATCTCAGGCGGCTGACCAGCATGTACCAGAACCGGGGCTACGCCTTTGTGGAGATCGATCCGGACATCAAGCGGGACGCGGCCCGGCGGCGGGTCAGCGTCACCTTCCGCATCAAGAAGGGCAAGCTGGTCTATATCGGGCGGATCATCATCACCGGCAACACCCAGACCCGGGACAAGGTCATCCGGCGGGAACTGGGCCTGGTCGAGACCGGCCTCTACCGGGCCAACAAGCTCCGCGATGGCAGCCTGGCCCTGCACCGGCTGAATTATTTCTCGAACATCAACATCACCACCCCCAAGGGTTCCCGTCCGGACCGGATCAACATCCGGGTGGACGTCCGCGAAAAGCGGACCGGGGCGGTGTCCTTCGGGGTCGGCTACTCCACGTCGGACCTGGCCCTGGTCATGGGCCAGATCAAACAGACCAACCTGTTCGGCCGGGGACTGATCGTCTCCCTGCGGGGCGTCCTGGCCCAGAAGGCCGTCCGGGGCATGTTCAGTTTCACCAACCCCTGGCTGTTCGACCGGCCGATCCGGGCCGGGTTCGACCTCTACGACTACGAGACCTACTACTCGAACTTCGACCTGCAGGCCCTGGGCTTTGTCATCCGGATGTCCTTTCTGGTTTACGGCGAGTACACCCGCCTGGGCATCAACTACAAGTACGACGACGCCACGGTCAGCAACGTACCGTCCATCGCCTCGACGGTGGTCAAGGACATGGTCGGCAACCACATCACCAGTTTGATTGGGTTAACCCTCAGCCGGGACTCCCGGGACAAGCGTTTCCTGACCCACACCGGGTCCCTGAACTACATCTCCCTGGAGTACGCCGGCGGCCCCCTGGGCGGGACCAACTACTTCACCCGCCTGGTAGCCAACTCGGCCTGGTACATCCCGATCTCCGAGTCAACGGTCGGCGTCGTCCGGGGCCGGATGGGATACCTCACCCAGAACGCGGGCGGCCGGCTGCCCCTCTACGAAAAATTTTACCTGGGAGGCATCGACTCCATGCGGGCCTGGGCCTGGCGCGAGCTGGCCCCTCGGGACCCGGCCACGGGGGACCGCATCGGCGGCGAATACATGGCCCTGCTCAACCTGGAGTACCGCTTCCCGCTGATCCGGAAGGTCGGCGTCCAGGGGGTCGTGTTCGTCGATATCGGCAACGTCTGGGCCAAGGCCCAGGGTTACGATTTCGGCGACCTCCGCTACGACGCCGGGGCGGGGATCCGGTGGTACTCGCCGGTCGGGCCGTTCCGCCTGGAGTGGGGCTACAATCTCGACCCGCGGCGGGGCGAACGGACCAGCAACTGGAACTTCACCGTGGGGGCGACCTTCTAACCGGACTTCAGGGCATCGATGGACAATCGTCCGCAGGACGGTCGCCGGTCCCGGAGGGGCCGGAGAGCCCGGCCTGCCGGCCCGAGAGGTGCGGTCGCCCCCCGGCGGCGAAATTAGTCACTGACCTGTCGCCCGACGGTCCAAGGCGACTGAGGCGGCAATTATTTCGTGGAGGACGAAATGAAGCGTGCGTGGTTGATTTGTCTCATCGGCTTGGCCGGCGTCGTTCTGGTCGCTCCGGCGGTTATGGCCCAGGGACGGATCGGTGTGGTCAACGTCCAGATGTGTTTCGACAAATCCTATTACGGCCGCAAGCTGCAGAAGAAACTTCAGGATCGGAAACGCCGGATCGAGTACGACGTCAAACGGCGTAGCGATGCCCTGGAGGCGCGCCGCAAGCAGCTCATGGCCCAGAGTTCGAGTTCCGTCACCCGGCCCGAGGCCCTCCTGGCCCAGCAGCGGGCCTTCCGGCGGCAAATGGCCGATTTCCAGGACCTGCAGCGCCGTTATGTCGAGGATTACCGGATAAGCGTGGGCAAGGCCAAGGCCGACATGCTCAAGAAGATCCTGGAGGTCACGGTGCAGATCGGCCGTCAGGGCCGTTACACCATGATCCTGCCCCGGCGGATCGTGCTGTACATGACCGGAACGGTGGACCTGACCAGCCAGGTCATCGCCGCCCTGAACCAGCGGTATCGGTAACCGAAGCATCACGATGCGCGCCACCTTGCGGGAACTGGCCGACCGGGTCGGCGGACAGGTCGTCGGCCCGGCCGACTTGATTATCACCGGGATAAACACCCTGGAGTCGGCCGGGCCGGAGGAGATCACCTTCCTGACCAACCCCAAGTACGCCCCCCAGGTGTCCGGGACCAGGGCGGCGGCGATCATCGTCGCCCCGGGGACGGACACCGGCGACTTGCCCCGGCTCGAGGCGGCCAACCCCTACCTGGCCCTGGCCAGGCTGGCGGCCGCCTATCTGACGCCGCCCCGGCCCGAGCCGGGCCTGGACGAGGGGTGTCACGTCGATCCCACGGCCCGGGTGGGGGAGGGCGTCCGCATCTTCCCGGGGGTGTACGTCGGCCGCGAGGCGGTGATCGGTCCGGACACGGTCCTCTATCCCGGGGTTTTCATCGGGGCCGAGGCGACCATCGGCGCCGGTTGCCTGCTCTATCCCAACGTCGTCGTCCTGGACCGGTGCATCCTGGGCGACCGGGTGATCTGCCAGCCGGGGGTGGTCATCGGCGGGGACGGGTTCGGATTCGCCCCGGACGGCGAGCAATGGTTCAAGCTCGTTCAGACGGGCGTGGCCGTCATCGGCGACGACGTCGAGCTCCAGGCCAACACCTGTGTTGACCGGGGGGCCCTGGGGGCCACGGTGGTCGAGTCAGGGGTCAAGGTGGACAACCTGGTCCAGCTGGCCCACAGCGTCCGGGTGGGACAGAACACGGTCATCGCCGCCCAGACCGGCGTGGCCGGCTCGACGACCATCGGCCGGCACGCCGTCATCGCCGCCCAGGTGGGCATCGCCGGGCACCTGCACATGGGCGACGGGGCCACCCTGACCGCCCGGGCCGCGGTCATGAACGACGTCGAGCCGGGATCGATCATGTACGGCGTACCCGCCCGACCCCGGCGGGAGGCCAGCCGGCTCTACGGTTCGCTGGGCCGACTGCCCGAGACCGACCGCCTGGTGCGTCAACTGGTCGGCCGGGTCGAGGAACTGGAACGGCGACTGGGAGGCAAGGAGGAACAAAAGGAGGGCGGTCATGGCTGAACCGGTCATGGACATCAACGAGATCCTGGCGATCATGCCCCACCGGTTTCCGTTTCTGCTGGTGGATCGCATCCTGGACTTAAAGGTCGGCGAGTACATCGTCGGCCTCAAGAACGTGACCGTCAACGAACCTTTTTTCCCCGGACACTTTCCGGTCCGGCCGGTCATGCCCGGGGTCTTGATCGTCGAGGCCATGGCCCAGTGCGGCGCCCTCCTGGCCTACCATGACGAGACCACCGGCCTCAGGGCCGGCAACCTGATCTTCATCGGGTCTTTCGAAAAGGTCAAGTTCAGGAAGCCGGTCATTCCCGGCGACCAGTTGTTCATGCATCTGAAGCACATCCGCTCCGGCAAGAAGATAATCAAGATGTCCGGCGAGGCCAAGGTGGACGGTCAAACCGTGGCCTCGGGCGAATTGACCGCGATCATCATGCCCCGGTCGGATTTGAACCAGTAGAGTAGTCATTCAGGGGAACGACCCATATGTCGATTCATCCTTTGGCCGCCGTCGATCCCGGCGCCGAAGTGGCCGAGGACGTCGAGGTCGGGCCATACGCCTTAATCGACCGTGACGTCATCATCGCTCCGGGCTGCCGGATCATGCACCACGCCAGCCTCAGCCGGTACACCCGACTGGGCCGCGACAACGTGGTCTATCCCTTCGTCGCCATCGGCGGCGAACCCCAGGACCTCAAGTTCGAGGGCGAGCAGACCTGGGTCGAGATCGGGGACGGCAACACCTTCCGGGAATTCGTCACCGTCAACCGCGGCACCAAGGCCACCGGCGCCACCCGGATCGGCAACCATTGCCTGATGATGGCCTACTCCCACGCCGCCCATGACTGCGTCATCGGCGACCACGTGGTCATGGCCAACTGCGTCGCCCTGGCCGGGCACGTCACCATCGGCCACCACGTCATCATCGGCGGGCTGTCCGCGGTCCAGCAGTTCGTCCGCATCGGCGACTATGTTTACCTGGGCGGCACCACCGGGGCCCACGCCGACATCGCCCCCTACACCAAGGCCTACGGCTACCGGGCCGCCCTGTACGGCATCAACTCCATCGGTCTGTCCCGCAACGGCTTTACGCCCGAGGTCATCCAGGCCCTCAAGGACGCCTACCGGATCCTGTTCCGGGAGAACATGCCCCTGGCCGAGGCCATCTCCCGGGTCGAGGCCGAGGTGCCCCCCTTCGAACAGGTCAAGAACCTGACCCAGTTCATGAGCACCGGAGAACGGGGCTTTGCCCAGGGATACAAATAGGCCGCCCATCGGCCTGATCGCCGGGCATTCGCAGTTCCCGATCCTCTTCGCCCGGGCCGCCGGGAGACAGGGCCGGGAGGTGGTGGTCGTGGCCCACGAGGGCGAGACCCTGCCCGAGATCGCCCAGGTGGCCGACAAGCTCCGCTGGATCAAGCTCGGACAGCTCGGCAAGCTGATCAGGTTCTTCAAGGACAACGGGGTCGCCGAGGCGGTCATGGCCGGCGGTATCCGCAAGACCCGCCTCTTTTCCCGGCTGCGGCCCGACCTCAAGACCCTCAGCCTGGCCACCAAACTCAAGGACTTTCAGGACGACAACGCCCTGCGCGTCTTCGCCCGGTGGCTCGAGGAGGAGGGGGTGACCATCGTGGCCGCCCACGACTACGTGCCCGACCTGGTCGCCCGGGCCGGGCTCCTGACCAAAAAGGGGCCCTCCAAGAACCAGCAGAAGGACATCGACTTCGGCTGGCGCATGGCCGGAGACCTGGGCGAGCTGGACGTGGGCCAGTGCATCGTCGTCCGCCACCGGACCGTGGTCGCCGTGGAGGCCGTCGAGGGCACCGACGAGACCATCCGCCGCGGCGGACGCCTGGCCCGCAAGCGGGCCATTGTCATCAAGCGCTGCAAGCCCAACCAGGACCTGCGGTTCGACCTCCCGGCCGTGGGGCCCGGGACCATCGAGTCCATGATCGAGGTCGAGGCCAAGTGCCTGGTCATCGAAAGGGACCGGACCCTGATCTTCGATCGCCGGGAGATGATCGATCTGGCCGATGGGCACGGCCTGGTCGTGCTGGTCAGATAGGAACGGGGAGGGAAGGCGCAGTGACGGATCGGTTGCGGGTGGCGGTGATCGGCGTCGGTTATCTGGGGCGCTTTCACGCCCAGAAGTACGCCGCCCTGGACGGGGTGGACCTGGTGGCCGTCTGTGACCTGGACCAAACCCGGGCTCAGGCCGTGGCCGACGAGGTGGGCGCGCCTCAGGTGGTCGATTACCGGGACCTGCTGGACAAGGTGGACGCGGTGAGCGTGGTCGTGCCCACCGAGGGCCACTTCCAGGTGGCCCGGGATTTTTTGGACGCCGGGGCCGACGTCCTGGTCGAAAAACCATTTACAACGACCCTGGACCAGGCCGACGACCTGATCGACCTGGCCGGACGGAAAAACCGGATCATCCAGGTCGGTCATCTGGAGCGGTTCAACCCGGTGGTCCAGGACCTCTACGGCGAGCTCGAGGACCCGGTCTTTTTCGAGTGCACCCGGGTGGCCCGGTACAAGGCCCGGTCCCTGGACGTGGACGTGGTCATGGACCTGATGATCCACGACATCGACCTCATCCTGGGGATGGTCCCGGTCGAGCTGGAGCTGATCCACGCCGTGGGCGTCCCGGCGGTCAGCGATGTGCCGGACATGGCCAACGTCCGCCTGGTCTTCAGCAACGGCTGCGTGGCCAATGTCACCGCCTCCCGGGTCTCCCTCAAGGAGGAGCGGATGATGCGCATCTTCCAGCCCACGGCCTATTTCCGGCTGGACCTGATGCGCCGGCGGTTGACGGTCATCCGCGGCGTGTCGTACATGGCCGGGGTGGTGCCCCGGGTGAAGCAGGAGCGCCGCCGGCACTCCGAGGGCGATCCCCTGTACGCCGAGATCCTGGCCTTCACCGACTGCGTCCGCCACCGGGTCGAGCCCTACGTGGACGGACGGGCGGGACGGCGGGCCATGGCCGTGGCCCTGGAGATTTCCCAGCAGATCGACCGCCACCTGGAACGCATCGACCCCCACAAACGCCGGGCCGAGGTCAAGCGCTGGGTCGGGCTGGCCGACGATTGATCCCTGATTCAGTTCAACGTCTGCTGTCCCCGGCATGGGGCGACAACAGCTTATCCCGCTAACCGGACTGGAGAGCCGGACTTGTCCGCCAAGCGCATCATGATCGTGGCCGGCGAGGCCTCGGGCGATGCCCGGGGGGCGGCCCTGGTCCGGGCGATCAAGGACCGGCTGCCCCATACGGAATTCCTCGGCCTGGGCGGGGACGCCATGGCCGCCGCCGGGGTCGAGGTCCTGGTCCACGCCCGGGAACTGGCCGTGGTCGGTGTCACCGCGGTCATTCCCAAACTCCGCTTTTACCGCAAGGTCCTCAAGGACGCGGTCCGTCGGATTTCGTCCGACAGACCGGACCTGCTGATCCTGGTGGATTTCCCTGACTTCAACCTCCGGCTGGCCAGGGCCGGCCGGCGGGCCGGGGTGCCGGTCTTCTACTACATCGCCCCCCAGATCTGGGCCTGGCGCCAGGGCCGGGTCAAGTACCTTCGCCGGTTCGTGGACCGCCTGGCCGTCCTGTTCCCCTTCGAGCCGGCCTGGTTCGCCGCCCGGGGGGTCAGGGTGGACTTTGTCGGCCATCCCTTATACGATGAGGTCCCGGTCCTGACGCGGGCCGAGGCCCGGGGGCGGCTGGGGCTCGATCCCCCGGGACGGCTGGTGGGCCTGTTGCCGGGCAGCCGCTGGTCAGAGGTCAGCCGGATCTTGCCGGACCTCCTGGCCGCGGCCCGGATCCTGAGGGAGGACGAGCCCGACCTGGAGTTCCTGCTGCCCGTGGCCCACACCGTGGACGGCGCCTGGATCGAGGCCCGGGTGACCGAGAGCGGCCTGCCCATCCAAATGTTCCACGGCCGCAACCACGAGGTCATGTCGGCCGTGGACCTGGCCCTGACCGCCTCGGGCACGGCCACGGTCGAGCTGGCCCTGTGCACCACGCCCATGGTCGTGGTTTACAAGGGCTCGCGGCTCAACGAACTGATCGTCCGCCTCCTGGTCCGCGGCGTGGAACAGGCGGCCATGGTCAACCTGATCGCCGGGCGGGAGATAGTCCCCGAGTTGTTGCAGCACGCCGCCCAGGGGCGGTTCATCGCCCGGCGGGCCCGCAACATCCTGGACGACCCGGACCGCTACGCCCGGATGGTACGCGATTTGAATCAGGTCCGGATCAGCCTGGGGCCCGGCGGGGCCGCCCAGAGGGCGGCCGACATCGCCTGGAAGATGCTCCAAGGGGTGCGTTGATGGAACTGTACCGGCGTCTGCTGAAGATGGTCAAACCCTACTGGCCGCGCCTGGCCCTGGCCATGGTCTCCATGGTCCTGGTCGGCGGCACGGCCGGGGCCCTGGCCTGGCTGGTCAAGCCGGCCATGGACGACGTCTTCCAGATGGCCCGGCCGGGGTCCCTGGCCTTCTTTTCCCCCGAAAAGTTCCTGTGGGGGCCGGGCAACGCCTTTGACGGCCTGTCCGCCCCATCCAGCGGCAGCCTGGCCCTGATCCTGATCCCGGTGGCCATCCTGGGGGTGTACACCATCAAGGGCTCGTTCTCCTACCTCTACAACTACATGATGAACTGGGTCGGCCAGCGGATCGTGACCAACCTGCGCAACCAGCTCTACGAGCACATCCAGAAGCTGTCCCTGTCGTTCTTTGACGAGTCGCGGACCGGGGACCTGATGAGCCGGCTGGTGAGCGATGTCCACCGCATCCAGAACGCCGTGTCCAGCGCCGTGACCGGGATCCTCAAGGACGGCTTCTCCATCGTCGTCCTGATGTTCGTCGTCTTTTACCGGTCCTGGGAGCTGAGCCTGATCGCCCTGGTCGTCTTTCCGGTGGCCGTGATCCCGATCGTCAAGATGGGCCAGGCCCTGCGCAAGATCGCCTCCCGGCACCAGGTGACCATGGGCAACCTCTCGGCCCTGATCCAGGAGACCATCTCCGGGCACCGGATCGTCGCCGCCTTCGGTATGGAGAAATACGAAAAGGGCCGGTTCAACCGGGAGTCCGAGCGCCTCTTCCGCCTGGGGATGAAGAACATCATGGTCAAGGCCATGTCGTCGCCGATCATGGAGTTCCTGGGCGGGGTGGCCGCGGCCCTGATCGTCTATTACGGCGGGTTGCAGGTCCTGCGGGGACATTCCACGCCGGGCACCTTTTTCTCGTTCATGGCCGCGCTGCTCCTGCTCTACGAGCCGATCAAGCGCCTGTCCGGCCTGAACCACGCCGTCCAGGAGGGTCTGGCCTCGGCCGAGCGCGTTTACGAGATCCTGGACACCGAACCCGAGATCACCGACGCCCCCGGGGCCCGGGCACTGCCGCCCATCACCCGGTCCGTCGAATTCCGGGGCGTCCACTTCGCCTACAACACCGAGCCGGTCCTGCGGGGCATCGACCTGACGGTCAAGGCCGGCGAGATCGTGGCCATCGTCGGCGTCAGCGGGGCCGGCAAGACCACCCTGGTCAACCTGATCCCCCGTTTTTACGAGATCAGCCGCGGCGGGATCTACATCGACGGCCATGACATCCGGGAGGTGACCGTCAGTTCGCTCCGGGCCCAGGTCGGCATGGTCACCCAGCAGACCATCCTGTTCAACGACACCGTCCGCCACAACATCGCCTACGGTGACCAGGATCGGACCGAAGACCAGATCAAAGCCGCGGCCAAGGCCGCCTTCGCCCACGACTTCATCATGGAACTGCCCGACGGCTATGACGCGGTCATCGGCGAGAGCGGGGTCAGGCTCTCGGGCGGCGAGCGCCAGCGCCTGTCCATCGCCCGGGCCCTGCTCAAGGACGCCCCGATCCTCATCCTGGACGAGGCCACCTCGAGCCTGGACACCGAGAGCGAACTGTACGTCCAGAAGGCCCTGGCCAATCTGATGCAGGGCCGGACGACCCTGGTCATCGCCCACCGGCTGTCCACGGTGCGCAACGCCGACCGGATCATCGTCCTGGCCGACGGCCGGATCGTCGAGGTGGGACGCCACGACGACCTGCTGGCCCGGGGCGGCGAATACACCAAGCTCTATCAGCTTCAGTTCCAGGTCGAGGAGGCCGTCGAGCCCGCCGGGGAGGAGGCGGCCTCTTGAGCCGGACAAAGGGACGGGGGCCCTGGTTCTGGACAATGACCGGCCTGGTCCTGGTCGCGGTCTTTGTCCTGCTGCTGTGGCTGGACCCGATGATCGAGTCCTGGTGCCACTCCCTGCGCCGGTCCCCGTACGGGTATGACATCGTCTTCTGGCGCAACCTGATGGACGGCGGCAAGTACCTGGGCCGGGGCCTGACCCAGTTCCTGTTCACCGTGGTCATCTTCGGCCTGGGCCTGTGGCTCGGGTACCGCCCCCTGAAGCGCCTCGGCCTCTGCGCGGCGACGACCGTGGCCACAGCCGGCCTGATCGACACCGTCCTCAAGTACCTCATCGGCCGGCCCCGACCCCGGATGTATTATTTCGCCCACACCCTGGGCTACCGGTGGGAGACCTTTTCGCCCATGTTCAACATGCAGGCGGCCAAGGCGAATTATCTCCCCTTGATGGGGCCGAACCTGTTGGCCGACTTCAGCTCCTTTCCCTCGGGACATGGCATGACCTCCTTTGCCCTGGCCGCGGTCCTGGCCCGGGTGATGCCCCGGCAGCGGGTGTTGTTCTACGGCCTGGCCACCTATATTGCCGTGTTCCGGGTGGTGGGCAGCTCCCACTTTGCCACGGACGTCCTGGCCGGGGCGGTGCTGGGGCTGGCGGTCGGGTGGCTGCTGGCCGGGCCGGTCTTCCACCTGTCGAGGGACTGACCGTGGGCCAGTCCCTTTTCCGGCGGCTTGTCGTCCTGGGTTGCCTGGCGGTGTTCTTCATCGGGCTGGGGGCCACCCCCCTGACCGATCGGGACGAGGGCGAGTACGCCTCGGCCGTGGCCGAGATGGTCCGGACCGGAAACTATCTCAGCCCGACCCTCAACGGCCGGCACTACTTCGAGAAACCGATCCTGACCTTCTGGCTGATCGCCGCCTCGTACCGCCTCTTCGGGCACAACGAGTTCGCCGTCCGCCTGCCCTCGGCCCTCTGCGCCGCGCTGTTGATCCTGCTGGTCTATCTGTTCGCCGCCCGGGTGGACGGGGGCCGGGTCGCCCTGTGGGCCGCGGTCTGCCTGACCCTGTGTCTGGGCACGCTCATGATCGGCCGGACCGTGCTGACCGACATGCCGCTGGCCCTGTTCACCACCGGGGCCCTGTTCGCCTTTTTCAGGGCGGTCCGGGAACCGGTCTCCAAACGGGCCGGGCCGTGGTATCTCCTGGCCGGCGCCGCCCTGGGCCTGGCCTTTCTGACTAAGGGACCGGTCGCCCTGGCGATCTGCGTCGGCCCGGCCCTGATATTCGTGGTGGCCGACCGGATTGTCCAAAAAACCCTCAGGCAATGGCCCTGGCTTCTGTTGGGCCTGATCGTTTTTTTGGTGATCGCCGCCCCGTGGTACGTGGCCATGCTGGCCGTTTACGGCGCCAAGTTCTGGCACGGCTTTTTTCTCGCCCAGAACGTCTCCCGGCTGACCTCGTCGGTCCTCGGCATGGGGGCCTCGTTCCTGCTGTATCTGCCGGTGGTGCTCATCTTCTTCTTTCCCTGGATCGGCCTGGCCGGACCCGGTCTGGCCTGGGCCCTCCGGCCCGGCGGAAAAGAGGCCCGGCGGGAAGACCCTCGGCGAGACCTGGATTTTCTGTGCGCCTGGTGGGTGATCGTCGTCCTGGTCGCCTTTTCCGTGGCCCAGACCAAGCTGCCCAGTTACATCTTTCCCCTGTTTCCGGCCCTGGCCATTCTGGCCGGGCGGACCCTGGTCCGTCTCCAGGAGGGGATGGCCGGCCGATGGACCAGAATCTGGGCCGGACTGATCGTCCTGCCCGTGGGTCTGATCCTGGTCGTCCTGCTGACCGTGCTTCCCCGGGCCTTGCCCCGCCTGGCGGCCGGGGCCAAGCTCCGTTTTGATTCCTCGGAGTACGCATTTCTGGCGTCGAATTTGCCCGACCTGACCTGGATCTGGCTGGTCATGGCCGGACTGCTGGCCGTGGCGCTGGTCTTGTTCGTCCGGGGTCTGATCCGACCCCGGGGAAGGTGGTCCTGGCCGGCCCTGGCCGCGGCGGTGGGCGTCTTTTTCATTGTGTTGTTCGGGCCGCTCCAGGGGGCCCTGCTGGGTTATCTTCAGACTCCGGCCGTCCGGGCGGCCCGGCTGGTCAAGACCATGGCCGGACCTACGGACCTGGTGGCGACCTATGCCCTGTGGAAGCCGACCCTGTTCTTTTACCTGGATCGACCCGAGGCCGTCGAGCGAATCCAGTTCGGCGACAAGCGCTGGAAGTGGCTCGCCGGTAGGGGCCGGCTGGAGAGGATCATGACCGGCCATCGCCGGGTGTGGGTCATCACCCGGGCCCGCCTCGAACCGGAACTGTCGGCCGCTACCAACTTTCACCGGGTGGCCCGCCTGGGGGGTTACCTGGTGTTCAGCAATCGTCCCGTATCGCGGGAAGGGGGACGGCCATGCCCCGAGTTTCCCTGGAACTCACCGCCCGCCGCTATCAGCAATGGCGGGATTTTCTGGAGACTGATCAGGGCCGGGAACTAGCCCGGGAACCAGTCGTCCTGGGCGACCTGGTGATCGGGGCCTGGCTCGAGGCCGCCGAGAAGCTGGCCCAGGACGGACAACCGGTCCGCCGCCGGCTGGACAAGGCCATGCGCCGGGTGCTGCCCCTGTTCAACGACACCGACGTCTTGACCCCGGCCGAGATCGAGCTGGTCCTGGGGCTCGAACCCGGTCAGGGTCTGGATCTGTGCCAAAAGTGGGTCGAGGCCGGCTTCCTCGAGCCCGACCCCATCCACTCCGGCCGGTTCGTCCTGGGGCGGGACGTGGTCCGGGAGACCCGGGAGATCACCCACCGGACCGCCCTGTACGTCAAGAAGACCATTCCCGGTCCGCCCCAGGCCGGGTCATCCTTGAATAAAGAAAAAAAATGAGCTAACTTGATTACTTAAAAAATTTTTAAACACGGACAATACCATGACCACCGAATCCAGCTTCGGTCCGGCCGAATCCCGCCCCGGGCACACCGTCCCGGGGCCGGACCCCTATTTGTCGGTCGTCATCCCGGTCTATAACGAGCAGGACACCCTCGAGGAACTGGACCGCCGGCTCCAGGCCACCCTGGATCAGGCCGGCTGGTCCTACGAGATCATCTACGTCAACGACGGCAGCCAGGACGACTCGGCCGAAATCTTGGGCCGGCTGCACCAGGCCGGGCGGGGCCGGGTCCGGGTGATCGACCTGGTCCGCAATTTCGGGCAGCACATGGCCGTGTTCGCCGGCTTCGAGGCGGTCAAGGGCCAGGTCATCGTCACCCTGGACGCCGACCTCCAGAATTTTCCGGAAGACGTCCCCTTGCTGGTGGCCCGGCTCGAGGAAGGCTTTGACGTGGTCGGCGGGGCCAGGCGGAACCGCCGGGACTCCTGGTTTCGCCGGCTGCCGTCCCGGCTGATCAACTTCGTCTTCGGCCATGTGACCAAGGTCAGGATGAAGGACTACGGGTGCATGCTCCGGGCCTACCGCCGCCACGTGGTCGAGTCCATGAACCAGTGCGTCGAGACCCACACCTATATCCCGGCCCTGGCCAACACCTTTGCCCAGCGGGTGGACGAGATCGAGGTCCGCCACGCCGAGCGCCAGGGCGGGCAGTCCAAGTACTCGCTGGTAAAACTCCTGCGCCAGAGCTTCGACCTGATGACCGGTTTCTCGTTTCTGCCCATCCACCTGGTCAGTCTGCTGGGCCTGCTGGTCGCCCTGCTGGGCCTGGGTTTCGGCGTCTTCCTGTTCATCCGGCGGCTGGTGGTCGGCCCCGAGGTCCAGGGCGTGTTCACCTTGTTCGCCATTTTGTTCGTGTTCGTCGGACTCCAGCTTCTGGCCCTGGGTCTCTTGGGCGAATACGTCGGCCGGATCTACCGCGAGGTCAGACGCCGGCCCCGTTACGTGATCAAGCGCCGTCTGGATTGAAAAGATGGCTGATTTCCAGGTGGCCATAAAGATCGACGTGGACACGTATCTCGGGGCCAGGGAAGGCCTGCCGCGCCTGGCCGAAGTCCTGGCCGAGGTCCAGGCGCCGGCCAGCGTCTTTTTCAGCTTCGGCCCGGACCGGGCGGGGAGGGCCGTCTGGCGGGTGCTGACCCAGCCCGGTTTCCTGGGGAAGATGCTCCGGACCAGGGCCGTGTCCATTTACGGTCTGCGCACGGTCCTGTCCGGGACCCTGCTGCCGGCGCCGCACATCGGCCGGCGCTGCGGGGGGATCCTGCCCGGGCTGAAGGCCGTTGGCCACGAGATCGGGGTCCACGCCTGGGATCACTTCGCCTGGGTCGGCCGGGGGCGGCGGCTGACCGAGCGGTTCGTGGCCGGTCAATGGCGGCGGGCCGCGGCCATGTACCAGGCCCTGCTGGGCGAGGCCCCGCGGGCCTTTGCCGCCCCGGGCTGGGTGATGAGCCCGGCCGGTCTGGGGTTTTTCGAAACGGCCGGGGTGTCCTACCTCAGCGCCGGGCGGGGCGCGACGCCCTACTTTCCCCAGGCCGGGGGCCGGCGTTTCGAGGTCCTGGAAATACCGACCACCCTGCCGTCGGCCGACGAACTCCTGGGCGACGGCGTGGGGCCGGACGATCTGCCCGGATTGTGGAGCGAGCTGTTCATCGA
This sequence comes from uncultured Desulfarculales bacterium, assembly GCA_964569795.1. Lineage (GTDB taxonomy): Bacteria > Desulfobacterota > Desulfarculia > Desulfarculales > JAHJDS01 > JAHJDS01. Next base: position 54,258 of record CAZMVB010000005.1, read on the forward strand.
GGACGGGCTGAACGTCCTGACCGTTCACGCCGAGATGGAAGGACGGACCCTGGCCGAGCCGTTTCGCCGCCTGCTGGCCGACCTCGAGGGTCGGGGGGCCCGGTTCGTCCGCCTGGGGGACGTGGCCGCCCGGATTCTGGCGCGGCCCGAGGGGGTGCCGGTCTGCGTCCTGGAATGGGGCCGGGTGACGGGCCGGTCCGCGCCGGTGGCCGTCCAGGGCCGCCGGGTGACGGGCGGGCGGGAACCGGCATGAAAATCTCGGACTACGCCTACAATCTGGCCCTGGCCGGGGGCCTGATCGGGGCCCTGCCGGTCCTGGCCTCGCGGCTGGTGCTGAGGGGCAAGTACCGGCGGACCTTCCGGCGCCGGCTGGGACTGGTTCGTCCTGAATTGATGGTGACGGAAAACCGGCCGGTCTGGTTTCACGCCCTGTCCCTGGGCGAGGTCATCACCGCGGCCACGGTCATCGACGCCCTGCGGGCCCGGCGGCCCGGGCTGCCAGTGGTGCTCAGCGTGGCCACGGAAAACGGCCTGGACGAGGCCCGGCGCCGGTTTCAGGGCCGCGAGGGGATCCAGGTCCTGGTGGCGCCGCTGGATTTTCCGTGGGCCGTCCGGCGGCTGGTACGGACAATGGGGCCGCGCCTGTTCGCCCTGGTCGAGACCGACGCCTGGCCCAATCTTCTGGACAGGCTGCGGCGGCGGGGCGTGCCCCTGGTCCTGGTCAACGGCCGCCTCTCCCCGGGCAGCTTCCGTCTCTGGCGGCGGCTGGGGGGAGTCTCCCGGCGGATGTGGGGCCGATTCGACCTGTGCCTGATGCAGTCCGAGATCGACGCCGGCCGGGTCAGGGGCCTGGGCCTGGACCCGGCAAAGATCATGGCCGTGGGCAACGTCAAGTATGACCGGGCCTGGCCCGAGGCGGTGGATCCGGCCGCCCTGCGCCAAGACCTGGGCCTGCCCGCGGACACGCCGGTGGTGGTCGCCGGCTCGACCCACCACGGCGAGGAGCGGATTGTGCTCGACGCCTTCCTGGACCTGCGGCGGCGTTTGCCCCGGGCCAGGCTGATCCTGGCCCCCCGCCAGCCCGAGCGGTTCGACGAGGCGGCCGGACTGATCGCCCGGACCGGGCTGTCCCTGGCCCGCCGGTCCGGGGGAAGGAATGAGGCCGACGTGATCCTGCTGGACACCATGGGCGAGCTGGCCCGGATTTACGCCGTGGCCGACGCCGCCTTTGTGGGCGGCAGTCTGATCTACGAGCGCGGCGTGGGCGGCCACAATCTGCTCGAGCCGGCCGTGTTCGGCGCGCCGGTCCTGTTCGGGCCGAACATGAAAAACTTTCCCGAGATGCGCCGCGAGTTCATCGAGGCCGGGGCCGGTCTCGAGGTCACTGACGCCCCGGGCCTGGCCGGAGCCCTGGACCGACTCCTGGTCGAGCCCGCCTTTGGGGCCGCCGTGGGCCGGGCCGCGGCCCAGGTGGTCGCCCGTCACCAGGGGGCCACCGCCCTGACCGTGGCCCGCTTGCTGGAGTTGATGTCCTGATGTGGGCCGCGGTGTGGAACCGATTGATCGACCCGGCCGATCAAACCTGGTGGCTGTTCCCGCTGAGGTGGCTGGCCGCGTTTCTGTCCCGGGGATTCGCCTGGGGCGTGGGCGTGCGCAACAACCTCTACGACCTCGGGGTCAGGCGGACCCTCGGCCTGGACGCGCCCGTGATCAGCGTCGGTAATCTGACCGAGGGCGGGACGGGCAAGACGCCCCTGGTCATGACCATCTGTCGTCACTTGCTGGCCGAAGGGATCAGGCCGGCCGTGGTCTCCCGGGGCTACATGCGGACCGACGAGCACAAGGTGGTGGTCGTGGGCGACGGCCATCGAATTCTGGTCCCGCCGACCGAGGCCGGGGACGAGCCGTGGATGATGGCCCGCGGCCTCAAGGGGGCCCCGGTGGTCGTCGGCGCCGACCGTTACCAGGCCGCCCTCGTCGCCCGGAAGCGGTTTCCCGACGTGCGGGTGGTGGTCCTGGACGACGGGTTTCAGCATCGCCGGCTCAGGCGCGATCTGGACCTGGTCGTCCTGGACGCGGCCCAGCCGGCGGGTACGGGCCGGATGTTCCCCCGGGGGAACCTGCGCGAGCCGGCCGCCAGTCTGCGGCGGGCCTCGGGCCTGGTTTTGACCGGCCCCGGGCCGGCCGCGGACCTCGAGGAAACTATCGGTTTTGAGGTCGAGGCCCCCGTGTTTCGCAGCCGGATAGTGGCCAGCGGGCTGTACCGGTTCGAGGACGGGACCAGTGTCGAGCTGACCCGCCTCGACGAGCGGCCGGTGCTGGCCCTGGCCGGGCTGAGCCGGCCCGACCGGTTCGCCGACACCCTGACCGGGCTGGGGGCGGACGTGGTCGTGCGCCGGTTCTTCCGGGATCATCATTTCTATTCGGCGGCCGAACTGGCCGAGGTGGCCGCCCAGGCCGCGGCCCAGGGCCTGACCGTGGTCACCTCCACCAAGGACGCCGCCCGGCTGGTCGGGGTCCTGCCCGCCGGCACGGAAGTCTGGGTGCTCGAGGCCGAGGCCCGGGTCGAGCCCGAGCAAAAGTTCAAGGACCTGTTGCTGAGCGTGATCGACTGATGGATCGGGCCATGTACCAGATGCTGACCGCCGCGGCCCGGTTCGTGTCCTGGCTGCCGCCCATCATCCTGCGCCGGGTGGGGCGGCTGCTGGGCGGAATCGCCTTTCGGGTGGATCGCCGCCACCGGAGCATCACCCGCAAAAACCTCCGCCTGGCCTATGGTTTCGAGAAAACCGAGGCCGAGATCGATCGCCTGGCCCGGGCCTGTTTTCGTCACCTGGGCCAGGTGGCCGCGGACATCCTGGGGTCGTTCGAGGTCCCGGCCGTGCGGCTCAGGCGGCGGGTCAGGTTCGTCGGTCTGGAAAACCTGGAGGCCGCCCGGCAACAGGGCAGAGGGGTCATCCTGCTGCTGGCCCATTTCGGCAACTGGGAGATGTATCCGCTCCTGATGCCCCTGGTCCTGGGAAAATTCTCGGGAACGGCCCGGCCCCTGGACTGGGCCCCTCTGGAGCGGTTGATGACCCGCATCCGGAGTCACACCGGCACCACGGTCCACAAGAAACTGGGCAGCGTCCGCCAGCTCCTGGGGCAGATCAAAAACGGCGACGTGACCGGGATGCTCATGGACCAGAACGTGGACTGGTACCATGGGGTGTTCGTCTATTTCTTCGGCCGGCTGGTCTGCACCAACAAGGGCCTGGCCCGGATCCAGCAGGCCACCGGATCGCCGGTGGTGCCGTGTTACATCTATTTCGAAAAAGGGCGTTATCACCTGGCCTGCGCCCCGGCCCTGGACCTGGTCCGCCTGCCCGATCGGACCCGGACCATCGAGGCCAATACCCAGACGGTCAACAGCTTTCTGGAGGCCATGATCCGGCGGCGGCCCGAACAGTGGTTCTGGCTGCACCAGCGGTTCAAGACCTGGCCCTGGCACAAGTGGCCCCGGGTCAAACGAGGCAAGGATGAACCCAACTGGGCCCCTGAAATCTGAGCGGGTCCTGATCCGGGCCGTCAACTGGGTGGGTGACGCGGTGCTGACCCTGCCGGCCCTGGCGGCCCTGCGCGCCGCCTGGCCCCGGGCCCGTCTGACCGTCCTGGCCTGGCCCCGGGTGGCCGACGTGTATCGCTCCGCCGGGCTGGCCGACGAGATTCTGATGTATCAAAAACCCGGGGTCCACCAGGGGATCAGCGGGTTGTTCCGCCTGGCCGTTGAACTGAGAAGTCAGCGTTACGCCCGGGCGGTCCTGTTCCAGAACGCCTTCGAGGCGGCCCTCCTGGCCCGTCTGGCCCGGATCCCTTCCCGGGCCGGCTACAACACCGACGCCCGTTCGTTCCTCTTGAATCATGTCATCAAACTTACGCCCGAGGTCAAGGAGCAACACCAGGTCCATTACTACCTGAACCTGGTGGCCGGCCTGGGCCTGCCGGCCCCGTTCAGCGAGCCGCGTCTTAAATTGCCGGCCGCGGAGTACGACGCGGCCCGGGCCGAACTCGAGGCCCGGTTCGGGCCAGGGCACGGCCCCATTGTCGGCCTGGCCCCGGGGGCGGCCTATGGCCCGGCCAAGTGCTGGTTCCCCGAAGGCTTTGCCCGGGTCGCCCAACGGCTGATCGACGAGCACGGGGTCAACCTGGTCCTGTTCGGCGGTCCGGGGGAACAGGACGTGGCCGACGCGGTGGCGGGCCTGATCCAGGCCCCGGCCTCCCGGGTCCTCAACCTGGCCGGGCAGACCACCCTGGGCCGGGCCATGGCCCTGATCGGGGTGTGCCGGCTGTTTCTGACCAACGACTCGGGGCTGATGCACGTCGCCGCGGCCCAGGACGTGCCGGTGGTGGCCGTGTTCGGTTCGACCAATCCCGTGACCACCGGACCCCGGGGCGCGCGGTCAGTGGTCATCCGCCAGCCGGTGCCGTGCAGCCCCTGCCTCGAACCGGTCTGCCCGACCGACTACGAATGTTTCCGCGGGATCGAGCCGGACGAGGTGGCCGCGGCCTGCATCCGGGCCCTGGAACAAGGGGGAGAGCATGGCTGATCCGGCCGTTTTCCTGGATCGGGACGGGACCCTGAACGAACAGATGGGGTACATCAATCATCTCTCCCGTCTGAAGGTGCTCGCCGGCGTGGGCCGGGCGGTCAAAAGACTGAACCAGGCCGGATTCAAGATCATCGTCATATCAAATCAATCCGGGGTGGCCCGGGGCTATTTTCCCGAGTCCCTGGTGGACGAGGTGAACCAGGTTCTGGCCGAACGCCTGGCCGCGGACGGGGCCATGATCGACCGATTTTACACCTGTTGCCATTTGCCCGGGGCCCAGGTCAAGGCCTATGACCTGGATTGCGACTGCCGCAAGCCCAGGCCGGGATTGATCCTCCAGGCGGCCCGGGATTTCAAGCTGGACCTGACGCAATCCTTTGCCGTGGGCGACCGGATAATCGACGTGGACTGCGCCCATCGGGCCAAGGTGCGGGGTGTCCTGGTGCGGACCGGGTACGGCCGGGGCGAAGAGCAGTATCTCCTGCCCGCCTCGGCCGTCAGGCCCGATTTCATCGCCGACGATCTGAACGAGGCCGTGACTTGGATTTTGGATCAGACGGACCAAAACGCATCCTGATCGTCAAGATGTCGGCCCTGGGCGACGTGGTCCAGGCCCTGGCCTTTGCCGAGGCCGTGGCCGCCCTGTGGCCCCGGGCCCGGCTGGACTGGCTGGTCGAGGAGGCGGCGGCCGATATCCTGGCCGGGCATCCCCTGCTGGACCGGGTGATCGTCTCCCGGCGCCAGTCCTGGTTTGGCAGGGAGGGGGGCGGGCTGGGGCAACGTCTGGGTGAAATGAGGCGCTTTTTCAAGGAGTTGCGGTCCAGGGACTACGATCTGGTAGTTGATTTGCAGGGATTGTTCAAGAGTGGTATCCTGACTCGAATGGCCCGGGGGAAGTTCCGGCTGGGCTTTGCCCACAGCCGCGAAATGTCCTGGTTGTTCGTCAACCACCGCCTGCCGGCCTATGACCCGGACCGCCACGCCGTGGACCGTTACCTGGACGTGGCCCGGGCCCTGGGGGCCGAGGTCGAGGTCCCCCGGTTCCGGATCGCCCTGGGACCCGAGCAGGCGGAGCGGATCGATCAATTGCTGGCCGGGGCGGACCGAACCGGTCCCCTGGTGGTGGTTCACCCCGAGGCCTGGTGGCCGACCAAGATGTGGTCGGCGGAATTTTTCGGGGCCGTGATCGACGGTCTGGTGACTCAATGGGACGCCCGGGTGGTCCTGACCGGGGCCCCCTCGGCCGGGGACATGGCCGGGCGGATCATCGCCTCGTGCGCCCGGCCGCCGGTCTCCCTGGTGGGCCGCACCGGGCTGCGGGAACTGGCCGAACTGCTGCGGCGGGCCGCGGTGGTCATCTGCCCGGATACGGGCGCCATGCACCTGGCCGCCGCCGTCGGGACCCCGGTGGTGGCCCTGTTCGGACCGACCGCCCCCTGGCGGACCGGTCCCAAGGGCGAGGGGCATCGGGTCGTCCGGCTGGATCTTACGTGCAGCCCTTGCTTCAAGAAGGTCTGCCCTGACCCGAAATGCATGACTCAAATCAGCCCGGCCGCGGTCCTGGACCAGGTCGGGTCGATCCTGACTGGAAGCGGGCGCTGAACGCGGGAGCTGTGGGATGAAGTGTCTGGTCACCGGCTCGGCCGGTTTTATCGGCAGCCACCTGGCCCGGGCCCTGATCGAGCGGGGCGACCAGGTGGTCGGCGTCGATTGCTTTGACGAATACTACGAGCGGAGCATCAAGGAAAAGGCCGTGGCCGATCTCGTGGGGGCCGCGGGGTTCGAGCTGATCGAGGGAAACCTGAACCAGTTGGACCTGGGAGCGCTGCTGGGCCGGGTCGAGGTCGTTTTTCACCTGGCCGCCCAGCCCGGCGTCAGGGGCTCCTGGGGGCCCCGGTTCAAGACCTATGTGGACAACAACATCCTGGCCACCCAGCGCCTGCTCGAGGCGGTCAAGGATCAGGCCCCCCGGGTCAAGGTCGTCTTTGCCGGGTCGTCCTCGGTGTACGGCAACGCCCCTGATCACCCCACCTCCGAGATGACGACCCCTCAACCCGTGTCCCCGTACGGGGTGACCAAGCTGGCCGCCGAGCACCTGGTCCGGCTCTACCACGTCGAGCACGGCCTGAAAACAATCTCCCTGCGCTACTTCACCGTGTTCGGTCCCGGCCAGAGGCCGGACATGGCCTTTCACAAGTTCATCAAGGCCGGCCTGACCGGGGAACCGATCATTGTCTTTGGCGACGGCCGGCAGAGCCGTGATTTCACCTATGTCGCGGACACGGTCCAGGCCACCCTGGCCGCGGCCGAGGCCGGGGCCTGGGGCCAGGTGTTCAACGTCGGCGGCGGACACCGAATGACCGTCAACCAGGTGCTGGACGAGCTGTCCGACCTCCTGGGCCGTCGCCTGGACGTCCGTTATCAGGACCAGGTCAAGGGGGACGTCCGGGACACCGAGGCGGACATCAGCCTGGCCCAGGCCCGTCTGGGTTACACGCCCCGGACGGGTCTGAGCGAGGGGCTGGCCCTGGAGGCGGCCTGGATTCAGGAGGCTATCCTAAAGTAAGCCGGGAGCGATCATGGCCATTAGCCAGGAATTACTCGATATATTAGTCTGTCCAAAGTGCAAGGAAAAGGTGACCTTGTCCGACGACCAGACCGCCCTGATCTGCGCCGGATGCCGGATCGCCTATCCCATCGAGGACGACATCCCGATCATGCTCGTGGACCAGGCCCGGCCACTGAGTTGATCGGGCGACCGCGAGCTCTGGTTCAACCACTGGCCCGGAAACCATGGAACTCTCGGCCACGGTCATCGCCCTGAACGAGGAAGGCCGGATCGAGGCCTGCCTGAAGGCCCTGGCGTTCTGCGACGAGATCGTCGTTCTGGACTCGGGCAGCACGGACGGCACCGTCGAGGCGGCCCGACGCTTCACCGACCGGGTTTTCCAGGAGGCCTGGCCCGGATTCGCCTCCCAGAAGAACCGGGCGGCCGACCTGGCCCGGGGGAGATGGGTCCTGAGCATCGACGCCGACGAGGTCGTCCCGACCGGCCTGGCCGAGGAGATCCGAGACGTCCTGGGCCGGGACGAGGGTTTTGTCGGTTACGAGATGCCCCGGCGCAACCACTTCGGCGGGGTCTGGGTCAGACACGGCGGCTGGTACCCGGACCGGCAACTCAAGCTGTGGCAAAAGGACCGGGGAAGATTCATCGACCGGCTGGTCCACGAGCGCCTCGAGATCGACGGCCCCGTCGGCCGTCTGAGCCGCGCCCTGGATCACTACACCTATGACGGGGTCGAGGATTACCTGTCCCGGATGGAGACCTACGCCGAACTCTCGGCCCAGGAGTATTTCCGGTCTGGCCGCCGGGCCGGGCCCCTGGCCGGGCCGCTGCACGCCGGGGGCGCCTTTCTGGGGGCCTACCTCTGGCGGCGCGGGTTCCTGGACGGTATTCTCGGCTGGCGCCTGGCCCTCCTCGCCGGCCGCTACGCGCGCTTGAAATACCTGAAACTGAGGGCAAGGCAAACCAATGGCTGACCATCGACGTCGGGCCCTGGTCATCAATCTGAAACACATCGGCGACGTCTTGACCAGCACGCCCGTTCTGGCCGCGCTCAAGGACGCCGGCTGGCAGACCTGGGTCCTGGTGGACCAGATCGCCCTGGACGTGGTCACCGACTCGCCGGTGGTGGACCGGGTATTAATCCTGGACCGGACCGTCCACGGCCTGACCAACCTGACCCACCAGTGGCGCCTCATCCGGGCCATCCGCCGGGCCGGATTCGAGGTGGTGATCGACCTGTCCGAGGGCGACCGGGGGGCCTGGCTGTCCTTCCTGAGCCGGGCCCGGACCCGGGTCGGCCTGGGCGCCCGACGCCCTCGCTGGCGGGAAAGACTGATGACCCACGTCGTGCCGCGCCACCCCCTGGACCGGCCCGCGCCGCACATGGTCCGCCGGCACCTCGAGGCCCTGACCGCCATCGGGCTTGCGGCCCCCGAGTCCCCCCTGCGGGTGGGCATAAGCCAGGCCGACGAGGCCTGGGCCAGCGAGTGCCTGAGGGAGTTGGGCCTCGCCCCGGGCGGTTACGCCGTGGTCCACCCCACCTCGCGCTGGATGTTCAAGGCCTGGTCGCCCCACGGCAACGCCGCCCTGATCAAGTACCTGTGGCAAGAGCACGGCCTGGCCACCGTCCTGACCTCCGGGCCCGATCTGGAGGAGACCTTTTTTTGCCGGGAGGTGATGGCCTACGCCCGGGACTCGGGGGGGGCGATCCATGACCTCTCCGGCCGGCTGGACCTGAAACGGCTGACGGCCCTGATCGCCAAGGCCAGGCTGTTTTTCGGGGTGGATTCGGCCCCGATGCACCTGGCGGCCGCGGTGGGCACGCCGGTTCTGGTCTGCTTCGGCCCGTCGGGCGAGCACATGTGGGGGCCGTGGATGGTCGAGCACGAGGTGGTCGCCCGGCCCGAGTCCTGCCGGCCCTGCGGCGGGGCCGGGTGCGAGGACGAGGGGGTCAGTTGCTGCCTGATGGAACTGGGTCCGGGGGCGGTCATGGACGCCGCGGACCGGCTCCTGGCCCGGACCGGGTCATGAACCTGGCCGTTATCCGCCGGCGTCTGGACCCGGTGGGCGGCGGCGAGCATTACGCCGCGACCCTGATCCGGGCCCTGGCCGACCGGGGACACCAGGTCACGGCCGTGACCGAGGTGGCACCCGATGGCGGGCCACCGGTGGGCGCGGCCCTGGTCGAGCTGGGACCGGGGTCCGGTCCGCCCCATCGGCGGCTGAGGGAATTCGCCCGGCGGGTGGGAGCCTGGCGCGGGGAGGCCGACCATGACCTCGTCCTGTCCCTGGAGCGGGTGCCCGGCGGCGACGTCTGGCGGAGCGGGGAAGGGCTCCACCGGGCCTGGCTGGCTCAGCGGCGGCGCCGGGAATCCCGGCTCAAGACGCTGACCTTTGCCGTCAATCCCCTGCACCGCGCCCACCTTTGTCTGGAGCGGGATTTGATGGCCGACCCGGGGCTCAAGCGGATCGTGGCCAACTCCGAACTGGTCGCCCGGGACCTGATCCGCCTTTACGGGGTGGATTCGTCCCGGATCACGGTCGTGCCCACGGGCGTGGACCCGGCCCGGATCAGGGTGGATGATCGGGCCACCGCGGCGGCCGAGATTCGGGCCGAGCTGGACCTTGAGGGACTGCCGGTCCTCCTGTTCGTGGGCTCGGGATTTGCGCGCAAGGGACTGGCCTGGGCCCTGGCCGCCCTGGCGGTCATGAACCAGCGCGAGGCGGTCCTGGTGGTGGCCGGCCGGGATCGTCTCGAACCATTTCAGCGCCTGGCCGGCCGGCTGGGGGTGGCCGACCGGGTGCGCCTCCTGGGACACCGGACCGACGTGGGACGGCTTTTGGCCGCGGCCGACGCCTTTGTCCTGCCGACCATGTATGACCCCCAGTCCGGGGCCTGTCTCGAGGCCCTGGCCGCCGGCGTGCCCGTGGTGACCACGCCCCACAACGGGGCCTCGGACTTCATCGTGGGCGGCGTGAGCGGCTATGTCGTGCCCCGGCCCGAGGACCCGGCCCTGCTGGCCCGGGCCCTGGATTACGCCCTGAGGATCGTCCGGGTTGAGGTGTCGGTCCCGACCTTTGAGGAGCACGTGGACCGGCTGGTGGATGTCCTTGACGAGGTGAGCCGTGCCCGGGCCTGATCCCGACTTCCGCAACCTGCTGGCCGTCTCGACCACGGCCGTGGGAGACACCCTGCTCAGCACGCCGGCCCTGCGCCTGCTGCGGGCCTCGTTTCCCGGGGCCGTCCTGGACCTGCTGGTCCACTACCGCTGCCAAGACCTGTTCGCCCATAACCGGAATTATGACCGCCTGTTCACCTATCGCAACAACTCGCTGGCCCGGGGCTGGCTGGCCATGCGCCTGGGCCGGACGGCCTATGACCGGGCAATAATCCTGCACGCCAACGAGTCCATCAAGAAGCTGCTAAGTCGGCTGACCTACGGCCTGGCCCTCAACGTCCAGGAGTGGGACGACGAGCGGCTCATGCTTAGCTCGGTGCCGGTCGGGTACGAGGTCCACACCATCCTGCGGCGGCAGACAATGGTCCGTTCCCTGGGCGGATTGGATCGGGACGTGGGGGTCCACCTGGACCTGACCCTGGGGGCAGAGGACCATCGGGCGGCGGAGTTGTTTTTAGAAAAGGTGGGGGTCGGGGACCAAAAATTCGCCTGCCTCCATCCCGGCGCGGCCGATCCATACAAGTGCTGGCCGGCCGAGCGCTTCGGGGCCGTGGCCGCCCATCTGGTCCAAAAATATGGACTCCGGGTCCTGGTCACCGGGGTCGGGGTCGAGACCAACCTGTTTACGGCCGTGGCCCGGGCGGCCGGGGACGACGGCCTGATCTGGGCGGCCGATCTGCCTCTCCGGGTTTTAGGGGCGGTCCTGGCCCGGGCCGAGATCCTGGTGACCAACGACACCGGGCCCCTGCACCTGGCCCTGACCCAGAACACCCCCAGCGTGTCCCTGTTCGTGCCCACCGACGCGGCGACCATCGGGCCGTTTCAGGCCGGACCCTGCCACGTGGCCATCCAGAAGACCCGGCCATGCGAGCCCTGCCAAACCAAGAAGTGCGACCAGTTGGATTGCATGGACCTTATCTCCGTGTCAGAGGTCGTGGGTGAGGTGGACCGCCTGCTGGGTGCCGCCGCCTCCAGGGGAGGGACGGGGTGAGGATCGCCTATCCGTTCGGCGAGCACCTGGGCTATGACCGGGCCCGCTTCTTTCAGACGGTCCGGACCGTGTCCGGCCTGACGCAGGCCGGGTGCCGGGTGTCCTTTATCGTCGGGCGCATGGAGGGCCTCGAAAATCGCCTGAGCCAGCTAGGCCTGGAGCCCGATCCCCATCTGGAGGTCATTCCGGTGACCATGCGCCAGCCCGGCCCGGGTGCAAAGGTGAGGTGGTCCTCGAACCGTATCTTTGCCGGTTCCGTACTTAAAGTTCTACCAAAGCTTGATGTAAATCTTATATTTTCAAGGCACACAAACCTTTTAAATTTTTTACTAAAAAAACATTTGAAATTTCCAATAGTTTATGAAGTACATGAGATTTCATGGAGAATGGCCAAGGACCACGGAGCTCGGATCAGGCGCTGGCAAGAGATCAGGGATCAAGAGGAAAAGGTCTTTCATCGGGCGGCTGGCCTGGTCTGCACCTCGCCCAGCCTGGCCCGCTACCTCTGGGGCGAGATCAACCCGGAGGCCGAGATCCTGGTCGCGGCCAACCCGGTGCCTGACACCTTTTTCGAGGCTGAAAGAAGGCCTGATTCGGCCGGGCCGCGCGTGATCTACGTGGGACAGTTCTGGCCCTGGAAGGGAGTCGATACCCTGATCCAGGCCATGGCACTGATCAAAGACGCCCGGCTGATTCTTTTGGGAGGGGAGCCGGGGAGCGAGGATTGGAAACGGATCGCCCGTTTGGTGGAAGAGTTGAATCTCAAAGACCGGGTCGAGTTTGAGGGTTTTGCGCCCCAGATGAAAGTGATCGATGAACTATCGCGGGCGACCGTGGCCGTGGTGCCCGCCCCGGGCGGAGACGAGATGAGCCGAGACTTCACTTCTCCCTTGAAGTTGTTCGAGTACCTGGCCGCCGGAACGCCGGTGGTAGCGACAGATGTTCCTTCAATAAATCAACTCGTTACCAATGAACATGAAGTATTGCTTGTACCCCCGGACGACCCGGCGGCACTAGGTGCATGTCTTGAACGATTACTTGAGGATCAGGCCTTGGCCAAGCGTCTGGGTCAGACCGGACGGCAGTGGGCCAAAGCTTATACGTCACTTGAGCGTGGTCGAAAGTTAAAGGAATTTTTCGAGAGGATCGTGGTAAAACAAGGGTCATGAATAACTTGAAGATCGCCCTCTATAACCTGACGACCACGGTCAAGACCGGCGGGGTGGAGACGGTTTACTGGGCCGTGGCCCGGGAATTGTGTAAGCGCGGCCTGGAAGTGGTGGTCATGGGCGGCCAGGGCGATGTTCAAGAACCGTTTTCAGCCCCCAAACTCGAAGTCAGGCGCTACGGGTTCACGCCCCGCGACCGCTTTAGCGACCTGGGGACCAGGTATCGAAAGTGGCGGGAGCGGATAAGCTTTGCCCGCCAGGCCCGGGCCGATCTCAAAGGACTCGGCTTTGACGTGATCCTGATCGGCAAGCCCTATGATCTGAGACCGGCCTTGCGCGCCGGCCGTCGGTCCGGGGCCCGGGTGGCCTTCATGAGCGGCGGTCTGGAGTTCATCCCCGGCTACGGCCGGCTGGTGCGCCGCCTGGACTACTTCTGCGCGGTGAGCGATTACATCGCCCAAAAAATAGAGGACCACTGCGGAATCAGGCCCGAGACCAATTACAATGGGGTGGACCTGGACCTGTACCAGCCCCGGCCCCGTGACCAAAATCTGGCCGCCCGACTGGGGATCGGTCCGGATGACAAGGTGATGGTCACCGCCTGCCGGCTCATCGGCTGGAAGGGGGTGGCCTTTGGGGTCGAGGCCGCGGCCCGGCTCAAGGCCGAAGGTCTTCCGGTCAAGTACCTGATCGCCGGGGAGGGGCCCGAGGCCGAGGCCCTGCGGGCCCGGGCCCGGGACCTGGGGCTGGGTGAGGCGGCCGTATTCCTGGGCTGGCTGGCCCCGGCCGAGCTGGCCCGGCTGTACAGTCTGACCGACCTCGGCCTGTTCCCGTCCCTGGCCGACGAGGCCTTTGGGATTGCCTGCGCCGAGGCCATGGCCGCCGGGGTACCGGTGGTCACGACCGACGTGGGCGGGATCCCCGAGGTCCTGGGCGACGGGGCCGGGGGCCTGCTGGTCGGTCCCCGGGACGCGGCGGCCCTGGCCCAGGCCGCGGCCCGGCTGCTGGCTGACCCGGATCTGGCGCGGGACCTGGCTCTCAAGGGCCGCCAGAGGGTCTTAGACAACTTCACCTGGACGCGGTGGGCGGACCAGTTCTTAGGCGGCGTCGGCGCGGAAAGGCGCTGAGTGTCCGGAAGGGTAGGTGCCATGGAGTATCATGACCTGATCGTCGAGCGGGAAGGGGCCCTTCTGACGGTGATCCTGAACCGGACCCGGGCCAGAAACACCCTGTCCGTGCGGCTGCTCAATGAACTGGAGGGCCTGGCCGGCGAGGTCCGTCAGGACCCGACCGTCCGGGCCGTGGTCCTGACCGGGGGGGGCGACAACTTCAGCGCCGGCCTGGACCTCAAGGACCCGGCCCTCCACGCCATGCTGGACGCCCCGGTGGCCAGGCGCCGGGAGCTGGCCCTGCTCGGGCAGCGGATGTGTCAGGCCTGGGAAGACCTCGAGGCCGTGACCATGGCCGCCATCGAGGGCTACTGCGTCGGCGGGGCGGTGTCCCTGGTCCTGGCCTGTGATTTCCGGGTCATGGGGAAATCCGGGTTCATGCGCGTTCCCGAGATCGACCTGGGCATGAACTACAGCTGGGGCTCGATCCCGAGGCTGGTCCATCTAATCGGGCCGGCCCGGACCAAGCTGATCGTCCTGACCACCGAACGGGTGACGGCCGACCAGTGCCTGGCCTGGGGCCTGATCGAGGAGGTGGTCCCGGACGGGTTGGCCCGGTCGGCCGCCACGGACCTGGCCCGGAAAATTCTCGAAAAACCCCCGATCCCCACGGCCATGACCAAGCAGGCCGTCAACCGCCTGGCCTTTGCCCTGGACAAAACGGCCAGTTTCATGGACGCCGATCAGTTTGTCTTGACCACCTATTCCGAGGAGCATCAAAATAAAATAGCCGGTTATACCCGGACCGAAAGCGACGAGTCCTGACCGCCGGCCAGCCGAGCCGCCTGGGGAGCGACAAGACAAAGCCATGTGCAGCGCCATCGCCAGATTCCTGATTCACCTGCTCGGCTGGGGCCGTCGCCGGGAAGGGGGCGACCGGCCCATTGACTGGTCCCGGGTGAACTCGGTCCTGGTGGTGCGCAACGACAACATCGGCGACGTGGTCCTGTCCACCCCCTGCCTCGAGGTGCTCCGCAAGCGGCTGCCCCGGGCCAAGATCGGGATCATGGTCTGCGGCCTGGCCGCCGACGTGGTCCGCTACAACCCCTTTGTCGATCGGATCCACGTCTATCACAAGGTCAAGCACGGGTTTTACAAGAGCCGAGTCCGGGCCCTGTGGGAGCAGTACCGGGTCATGGGCCGGGTCCGCCGGGAGAAATACGACCTGGCCATCGGACTGCGGGCCGTGTTCTCGCCCTCCCAGGGCTGGCTGGTCTTTTGTACGGGGGCCCGGTGGCGTCTTGGCCGGCAGGCCCCGGACCGTCACCGCCGACTGGCCTTCTTTTACAACCTGACCCTGCCCGAGGACACCTCATTGCGGCACGAGGTCGAACGCAACTTCGACGTGCTCCGGGCGGTCGGCCTTGACACTACCGGCGAAAGACTGTATTTGTCGGTCCCAAAGCCGGTCCGGGACGAGGTCGCGTCGTCCTGGAACGGCCGGGGCGGCGACGGCGGCCGTCCCCTGATCGGGCTGTTCGTCAGTCGCTGGGCCTACCGGGCCGATCGGACCTGGCCGGATGAGTCATACGCCGCCTTGATCCAAAGGCTTCACGCCGACCGACGCTTCCGACTGGTCGTCTGTCACGCTCCTGAGGACGAGACCTGGATTCGCGCCATCCTGGACCGGGCGGGCGAGCGGCCCCCGACCTTTCACTCGGCCGAGTTGATTCGCTTCGCCGCCCTGACCCAGGCCTGCCGGCTGTTCATCACGCCCGAGGGCGGACCGATGCACCTGGCCGCGGCCGGCGGCACGCCGGTGGTGGTCCTGTGGGGCCGCAACCTGGTCAGCCAGTGGGGCCCCTGGGGCATCGACCACGAGATCGTCGGCGGCGGCGGCCAAGTCGGGTCGCAGGTGGCCGAGATCGGCGTGGGAGAGGTCCTGGAGGCCGTGGACCGGCTTTGGGGCCGGGTCGCCCCAGAGGAGAGGGAAACCGGGCGGTGAAGATCAAGAAGTACGATCGTCAGGAGCTGCTGCCGGCCCTGGACTTTTTTTCCGAGGCCCGGGTCTTGGTCATCGGCGACGTGATGATGGACCAGTTCATCTGGGGCCGGGTCGATCGCATCTCGCCCGAGGCGCCGGTGCCGGTGGTGGACGTGGACCACGAGACGTTCATGCTCGGCGGCGCGGCCAACGTCTTGCGCAACATCGTCACCCTGGGCGGCGCCTGCGATCTGATCGGCGTGGTCGGCGAAGACGACATGGGCCGCCGGATCGTCGATCAGCTGAGGGAACTGGGCGCCGACGGCGAGGCGATCATCGCCGATCCATCCCGGCAAACGACCATGAAGACCCGGGTCGTGGCCCACTCCCAGCAGGTGGTCCGCTTTGACCGGGAAAAAAGGGAGCCCATCGGGCCCGAGGTGGCCGGCCGGGTCCTGGAATACGTCCGCCACAACCTGGACCGCTGGGACGCGGTCATCATCTCGGACTACGGCAAGGGGGTCATCTCGCCGCACCTGATGGCCGGCCTGCGGGAGTCCGTCCTGGGGCGCGAAATCATCGTCGCCGTGGACCCCAAGATCGAGAACTTCGAGTTCTACCGCGGCGTGACCGTCATCACCCCCAACCACCACGAGGCCGAGGCCGGGGCCCGGATGACCATCAAGAACGACAACGACCTGCGGATCGCCGGCCGCCGGCTGATCGAGGAACTGGAATTGCCCTGGGTCCTGATCACCCTGGGCGAGCGGGGCATGGCCTTGTTTTCGGCCGAGGACCCGTCCGCTTACCGGCCCATAGACACCGTGGCCCGCGAGGTCTTTGACGTGACCGGGGCCGGTGACACGGTCGTCGCCGCCCTGACCCTGGGCCTGGCCGTGGGCCTGCCCATGTACCAGTCGGCCCTGCTTGCCAATTACGCCGCCGGCCTGGTGGTGGGCGAGGTGGGCACGGCCGCGGTCACGGCCGGGCTTTTGCGGCAGACCATCGAATCGGGCAAGATCAGGCCGCACAATCAGGGACCGGCCGGGGGCCGGGGCTGATGGCCGGGTATCTGGTCACCGGCGGGGCCGGGTTCATCGGCTCGAACCTGGTCGAGGCCCTGATCAGGGACGGCCACCGGGTCCGCGTCCTGGACGACCTGTCCACCGGCAGCCAGGCCAACCTGCAGGCCGTGGCCGGGGATGATCTGGCGGCCGTCGAGTTTTTCGAGGGCGATATCCGCGACCTGGACACCTGCCGCCGGGCCTGCGCCGGCGTCGAGTTCGTGCTGCACCAGGCCGCCCTGGGGTCGGTCCCCCGCTCCATCGACAATCCCATCGCCACCCACCAGGTCAACGCCGGGGGGACCCTGAACCTGCTGGTGGCCGCCCGGGAGGCGAGCGTGGAACGATTCGTCTCGGCCTCGTCGTCCTCGGTTTACGGCAATCCCGCCGACGGCGCCGCCCCCAAGGTCGAGTCCCAGCCGGTCAGCCCCCTGTCGCCCTACGCCGTGAGCAAGGTCGCCGCCGAGAATTACGCCGCCGTGTTTTATCGGCTCTACGGCCTGCCGACCATTTCGCTGCGCTACTTCAACGTCTTCGGGCCGCGCCAGGACCCCCACTCGGATTACGCCGCGGTGATTCCCAAGTTCCTCTATGCCCTGCTCGAGGGGCGGCGGCCCCAGGTGCACGGTGACGGCCTCCAGAGCCGGGATTTTTCATACGTGGACAACGTGGTCCAGGCCAACCTGGCCGCCTGCCGGGCGACCGCGGGGTTCGGCGAGGCCTACAACGTGGCCTGCGGCCGGCGATTCACCCTGCTGGACCTCCTTAACCTGCTGGGCGAGTTGACCGGCCGCCGGGTCGAGCCCGAGTTCGGGGCGCCCCGGCCGGGCGACGTCCGCCATTCCCTGGCCGAGATCTCCAAGGCCGGCCGGGTGCTGGGTTACCGCCCCCGGGTGGATTTCAAGGCCGGCCTGGAAAAGATCGTCGCCCTGGCCCGGCAGGGGAAATATCTGGCCCGCTAACGGCCGCCGGCCCGGGCGGCCCGGCCCAAGGGGAGACTGACCTTGAACATCTGCGTCGTCGGCACCGGTTACGTCGGTCTGGTGACCGGGACCTGTTTCGCCGAGTTCGGGCTGCACGTGGCCTGCGTGGACAAGGACGGGTCCAAGATCGAGGACCTGCAAAACGGCCGGATTCCGATCTACGAGCCGGGCCTGGGCGAGCTGGTGGCCAAGAACGTCAAGGAGGGACGGCTCCGGTTCTCGACCGACATCCCCGAGGCCCTGCGGGGTTCGCTGGTGGTCTTCATCGCCGTGGGCACCCCCCAGGACGAGGACGGCTCGGCCAACCTGGAATACGTCCTCGACGTGGCCGCCGAGGTGGGCCGCAACCTCAACGGCTACAAGGTCATCGTCACCAAGTCCACCGTGCCCGTGGGCACCGGCCGCCGGGTCGAGGAGATCGTCGCCCGGGAAAGCGGCCATGACACGAAATTCGACATCGCCTCGAATCCCGAGTTCCTCCGCGAGGGCTCGGCCATCGAGGACTTCCTGCGGCCCAACCGGGTGGTCATCGGCGCCGACACCGAGCAGGCCGTGGCCATCCTGCAGGACCTGTACCGGCCCCTGTATCTCATCGAGACGCCGTTCGTGATCACTACGGTCGAGACGGCCGAGCTGATCAAGTACGCCTCCAACGCCTTTCTGGCCACCAAGATCAGTTTTATAAACGAGATGGCCAACCTCTGCGAGCGGGTCGGGGCCGACGTCCACGCCGTGGCCAAGGGCATGGGCCTGGACAAGCGGATCGGACCGAAATTCCTGCATCCCGGACCGGGATACGGCGGATCGTGCTTTCCCAAGGACACCCAGGCCCTGGTCCGGGCGGCCCGGGAAGCGGGGTACGACTTCAAGATCGTCGGGGCGGTCTGCGAGGTCAATCAGGCCCAGCGCCGGGTGATGACCGACAAGATCGTCAGGCTGGCCGGGCCGGTGGCCGGCAAGCGCATCGGTTTTCTGGGCCTGACCTTCAAACCCAACACCGACGACATGCGCGACGCCCCGGCCAGGGACATCATCGCCGAGCTGATCGGCCAGGGGGCCACGGTCCAGGCCTATGATCCGGCCGGCATGGAAGAGGCGGCCAAGGTCCTGCCCGAGGTGATCTATTGCGCCGACGCCTACCAGGTGGCCGAGGGGGCCGACGCCCTGGTGCTGATCACCGAGTGGAACCAGTTCCGTAATCTGGACCTGGAGCGGATCAAGTCGCTCATGAACAGCCCGGTCTTTCTGGACTTGCGCAACGTCTATGAGCCGGAACGCCTGCGGCGGCTGGGTTTCCGGTACGATGGGGTCGGCCGGGGGCGACCGGTGAACAGCGGGCGGGAGGCGTCTTGAGCCGGCTGACCGAGCCGACGCCGGCCAAGCTGGTGGTCGGGTTCATCTTTGGTCAAGACGACGTGTTCCAGGCCGCCCTGTCCCGGGTGGAACAATGCCTGGGCCGGATCGACCTGCTGACCGAGCGCTTCGCCTTTGACCAGACCGATTACTACGCGGCCGAGATGGGCGATATTTTGTACCGCCGGGTGGCGGCCTTCAATGACCTGTTCGATCCCGGCGGTCTGGCCGGGGTCAAGCGGCTGACCATGTCCCTGGAGGGCGAGTTTTCGGTCGAGGGCCGGCGCCGGGTGAACCTGGACCCGGGGTATGTCACCCTGGAGCGCCTGGTCCTGGCCACGGGCAAGAATTATGTCCATCGTATTTACCTGGGCGGCGGCGTGTACGCCGATTTGACCCTGATCTATCACCACGGGCGGTTCCGGGCCTTGCCCTGGACCTATCCCGACTACGCCGGGGACGAGCTGCGCGGGGAGTTCGAGATGATCCGCCGCCAGCTCAAGTGGCGGCTGTCAGGAATCCCGGTCTTTCCAGAGGTCCACCGGCCGGGCCGCTAGTTTTTGGTCCCCTGATTGAGGTGGTGGCTGAACCGGCAGGAACCGCCCCCGTCGAGAGGATTGATATTTTGGGGACGCCTCACAAGGAGGGAACATGCTCACGTCCATGACCGGGTTCGGCCGGGCCGAGACAGAGATCGAGGGACGACGGTTTTCCGTCGAGGCCAAGTCGGTCAACAACCGTTTCCTCGAGGTCAAGGTCCGCCTGCCCCGGCGCTACCAGGCCTGGGAGGAGAGGGTCCGGCCCCTGGTCCAGGCCCGAATGGCCCGGGGGCGGGTGGACGTGAACCTGATGGCCGACAACAACGCCGGCGAGACGAGCGTCCGCCTGGACCATGAGGCCGCCCGCCGCTGGCACGCCCTGTTGTCCGGCCTCCAGGAGGACCTGGACCTGACCGGGTCCATCCGGATGGCCGACGTCCTGGCCGGCCCCGACGTCCTGGTCATGACCGAGGGGGCCGAGGACCTGGAATCCCTGTGGTCCCGCCTGGTGCCGGCCTTCGAGGAGGCCCTGGACAACCTGGTCGAGATGCGCCGGACCGAAGGAAAAGCCCTGGCCGCCGACCTGGGCGGGCATCTGGACGCCCTGGCCGGGCGGCTGGCCGAGGCCCAAACCCGGGTCGAGGCCAACAGCGCCCTGGCGGCCGAGCGACTCCGGGATCGCTTGCAGAAATGGCTGAACGGGGTCGAGATCGATCAGGATCGCCTTATCCAGGAAGCGGCGATCATGATCGACCGGATGGACGTCAGCGAGGAGCTGGTCCGGGCCGCGTCCCACGTGGACCAGTTCCGGGCCCTGCTGGACGATCCGGGCCCGGTGGGCCGCAAGCTCGAGTTTCTGTTGCAGGAGCTTCACCGCGAGGTGAACACCCTGGGAGCCAAGTCCGCCGACGCCGACCTGTCCCGGCTGGTGGTGGACGTGAAGTCAGACCTGGAAAGGATGCGGGAGCAGATTCAGAACGTGGAGTGAAAAGTGGGGATCAAACTGTTGAACATCGGTTTCGGCAACACCGTGGTGGCTAATCGGGTGGTGACCATCGTCAATCCCTCGACCGCGCCCATGAAACGACTCCGGGAGGAGGCCCGCCTGGACAAGCGCCTGATCGACGCCACCCATGGCCGGCGGACGCGGTCGATCATCGTCACCGACACCAACCACGTCATTTTGTCGGCCATCCAGGCCGAGACCGTGGCCGATCGGCTCAAGTCTGAGTCTGATGACTGACCAGGCCGCCAGGGGGGACTTGTTCGTGGTCTCGGCGCCCTCGGGCACGGGCAAGTCCAGCGTCCTGACGCGCCTGCGCCACCTGCTGCCCGACCTGAAGGTCTCGGTGTCCCACACCACCCGGGCCCCGCGGCCCGGCGAGGAGAACGGCCGGCACTACTTCTTCATCGACCGGGACAAGTTCACGGCCATGGTCGAGGCCGGCGATTTCCTGGAACACGCCCTGGTCTTTGACCAGGACCTTTACGGCACGGCCCGAAAGCCGGTGCTCGAGGCCGTGGAGCAGGGCCGGGACGTCTATCTGGACATCGATCCGGCCGGGATGCGCCAGGTCAAGGCGGCCTGGCCCGAGGCGGTGACGATCATGCTCCTGCCGCCGAGCATGGCCGAACTGGAACGCCGGCTGCGGGGCCGGGGCACCGAGAGCGAGGCCGGGATCCGCCGCCGTCTCGAGACCGCCAGAACCGAGATCGCCGCCTCGCCCGGGTATGATTACCTGGTGGTCAACGACCGGTTGTCCCGGGCGGTGGAAATGGTCCGGTCGATCATTCTGGCCCGCCGCTCGCGCCGGGAGAGGGTATGGCCGAGCGTCCACCTGATCACCTGATCTTCGGCCGTCACGCCGTCCGGGCCGCCTTGACCGAGATGCCTGAACGGGTCCGGGAGATGCTCCTGGCCCAGGGCCGGCGAGCCGGAGCGGGCGAGATGATCGCCCTGGCCCGGGCGGCCGGGGTCCGGGTCAGACAGCGCCCCAAGGCCGACCTGGACCGCCTGACCGGGGGGGCCGCTCACCAGGGTTTTGCCCTGATCGTGGACCCCATCCCGGCCCTGAGCCTGGAGTCGGTCCTGGAGCGGATTGCACGGAATACCGGACGGCCGGGCCTGGTGGTGGTGGCCGACGGGGTCCAGGACCCGGGCAACCTGGGCTCGATCATCCGCAGCGCCTGGTGCGCCGGGGCAGACGCCCTGATCATCCCCAAGGACCGGGCCGCGGGACTGAGCGGAGCGGTCCTCAAAACATCGGCCGGGGCCGCACTAAAGCTGCCCGTGGCCCGGGTGACCAATCTGACGAGGGCCATCGAGGCCCTGCGGGAGGCCGGCTTCAGCGTTGTCGGGCTGGATCCGGCCGGGGACCAGGTCTTGTTCGAGGTGGACCTGAGCCAGCCCACGGCCCTGGTGGTCGGCGGCGAGGACAAGGGCCTCCGGCCCCGGGTGGCGGCCGCCTGCGACGCGGTCGCCCGGCTGCCCATGGCCGCCGGCCAATCCCTCAACGCGGCGGTGTCCGCGGCCGTGGCCCTGTTCGAGGCCGTCCGCCAGCGGTGGCAGTGGCCACTCTGATTCGCGGGGTTGCCCATGAGTGGTGCAGACATCGGAGCCGCGAGGACACCG
>CAZMVB010000005.1:76515-184808 GCA_964569795.1 uncultured Desulfarculales bacterium
CTGATTCGCGGGGTTGCCCATGAGTGGTGCAGACATCGGAGCCGCGAGGACACCGTGGAGCAGCAACGGGAATGGCCGGGCGCCAGTGGGCGCCTCTTGATTCGCGATGACCTGTGGTGCCGGGGTCACTTTCTCGCCCGCGCTTGCCGCCGCCACTATGTCGGCGGCTGCCATGTCGGTCCGCTTTGGATCCCCTCTCCCCCCGTTGGGGGAGAGGGTCAGGGTGAGGGGGGGCAGCCCTCGGTGCGGCAGTGGCCACTCTGATTCGCGGGGTTGCCCATGAGTGGTGCAGACATCGGAGCCGCGAGGACACCGCGGCAGTGGCCGCTTTGATTCGCGGGGTTGGGCGCAGGCGGTGCGAACTTCAGAGCCGCGAGGGTGGCAGTGGCCACTCTGATTCGCGGGGTTGGGCGTAGGCGGTGCGAACTTCAGAGCCGCGAGGGTGGCATTTCATGGATGACATGGCCGCAAAATTTATTAAGTGGTTGGGGCCGGGGTTGGCCCTGGTCCTGTCCGTCCAGGCGGCGCTGGCCCTGATGCCGCCGCCGCAGATACCTGATCGCAACCGCCCGCCCGCCTTCCTGGCGGTCAAGGCCGGCCGCCTGGACAAGCTGAAAACCCTGCTGGCCCGACAGCCCTCCCTGCTGAAAATACGGGACGAGCGAGGCCGGAACCTCCTCCACTGGGCCGCCTGGCATGACCGGCCCCGGGTGATCGCCTGGTTGCTCGGGCGCGGCCTGGGGATCGAGTCCCGGGACAAGCTGGGCTGGACGCCCCTGGCCTGGGCGGCGGTGATGAACGCCCCCCAAGCGGGCCGCCTGCTCATCGCCAAGGGGGCCCAGGTCAACACCCGGGACGGGGCCGGCTTCACCCCCCTGCACCGGGCCGCCGAGTCGGGGGCCATGGACATGATCGGACTCCTGCTTGCGCACGGGGCCCGGGTCAACGCGGCCAGCAATTACGGCTACACCCCCCTGAGCGAGGCCGCCCTCCAGGGCAAGCCGCGGGCGGTCGCCCGGTTGATCGCCGCCGGGGCCGACGTCAAGTCCAGGGACTTTGCCGGCAAAACACCCCTGCACATCGCGGCCCAGTACGGCTCGGTCCGGGTGGCCAGGCTGCTGCTGAAACACCAGGCTCAGGTCAACGCCCGGGACAAGGCCGGCCGGACACCGCTCTACTATGCCCGCCAAAAACACTATCTGGGCGGGGTCAAGGGCCGGGCCGTGATCAAGCAACTGGTCGATCTGATCCAGGCCCACGGCGGCCGGTAATCCAGCCAATGGAGACGAATCTGAAGCCAGGCCTGCAGGGTCAAGTCCGGATCGAGGTCACGCCCGAAAACCTGGCCAGCGCCTATGGCAACACCGGGATCGACGTCCTGGCCACCCTGTATCTGCTGGCCTCGTTCGAGCAGGCCGCGGCCCAGGCCGTGGCCCCGTTTCTTTCCCCGGGCCAGACCACGGTCGGCACCCATCTCTCCCTGGATCACTTCGCCCCCACGCCCGAGGGCATGACCGTGAAGGTGACCGCCACCCTGGAAGAGGTCACCGGCCACCGCCTGAGCTTCGCCGTGGTGGTCAGGGACGACCTGGAGACAGTAGGGAAGGGCGCCCACGTCCGTTACATCGTCGATCGCGCTGAATTCGAGACCCGGATCCAGGACAAGAAACAACGGTTTGCCGAGTCAAGACAAGAAGTCAAATAATCCCATCTCTGGATTGCCGGTTTATTTTCTTGCTCTCATCAATCTTCTGGCTTGACAAGGGCGGCCGCTGAGGTCATTATTATAGAGCGAGCGCTCGATCTAGTCCATCGGGACGCTAAACCGTTTGATTTTACTTTAACAGTTCCGAACACCCACTCGGATTGGAGACTTAAATATTGGGGGCGTCATGACCAGCCACGGTTCATTCCCGGCCTCAGAAAAACATTTGATCTCCACGCCGGCCAGGGACGCGGACCGGGTCCAGGAAAAACATCGACGGATCGCCGCCGGGGCCGGCCGGGTCTTTTTTGAAAAGGGCTTTCACCGGACCACCATCCGGGAGATCGCCCTGGCCTGCGGCATGTCCATGGGGCAGCTCTATCACTACATCTCGTCCAAGGACGACGTTTTATACTTGATTTACAAGGACATGCAGGAGCAGTGGCTGGAGCATTTGATTGCCTCCCGGGTGGAGGAAATCGAGGACCCGCGGCACAGGCTCCGGGAGGCCCTGCGCCAGACCCTGGAGTTCACGGTGGGCCACCACGACCTGTTCCTGTTCGTCTATACCGAGACCAAGTACCTGGCCCGGAACCAACTCCAGGCGGTGCTGGAAATGGATGACCAGAACGTGGTCGGTTTCTGGCGGCGGATGGTCAGGGACCTGATTACGGATCAGACCTTGGACCAAAATTTTTTCGCCAATCTGATCTCGTTTCTGATGGTCTTTCCGGTCCTGCGGGGGTGGAACCTGGAGCCGGGGCAAATGGAGTTGCACCTGGACCGATTGGTGGATTTCATCTGGCAGGGGATGGGCCTTGACGAACCATAGGTTACGTCCGTTGACCTCGCTGCGAGTCCTGAAGCAAGTCATGGGCGAGTATTATGCCGGCCTGCAACGGGCGGCCGCCTCGAAGCATGGCCGGGTGGCCTGGTGCTCGAGCATCGGACCCAGCGAGCTGCTCACGGCCATGGGCTTTGAGGTCTTTTTCCCGGAAAACCACGCGGCCAGACTGGGGGCCGGCCGGCTGGCCACGGATCTCATCCCCCGGGCCGTGGCCAGGGGTTATTCCCCGGAGATCTGCTCGTATCTGACCAGCGACGTGGGGGCCTATCTGGCCGGGGTGGCGGCCCTCCCGGAAGCAATGGAAATCCCCAGACCGGACGTCCTGGTCTTCAACAACAACCAGTGCCGCGAGGTCCAGGACTGGTTCATGTTCTATGCCCGGGAGTGGGGGACGCGGCTGATAGGCATCGAGTCGCCCCGGGTCCTGCCCCAGGTCAAGGAGTCCCACGTCCAGGACGTGGTCAGTCAGCTCGAAGACATGATCGTCGAGCTGGAGCGGATCACCGGTCGTGATTTCGACCCCGAGCGGCTGGCCGAGGTAGTGCGTTTTTCGGGGGAGTGCACCGGGCGCTGGCGACAGGTCCTGGAGTTTTCGGCCAATCGGCCGGCGCCGATGACCTTTTTCGACCACTGTGTGCACATGGCCCCGGCCGTGTGCCTGCGGGGCCGGCCCGAGGCGGTGCGGTATTATGATTTATTGCTGGATGAACTGGAATCGCGGGTCGAGGCCGGGCAGGGGGCCGTACCTAACGAAAAATTCCGGCTCTACTGGGACGGGATGCCCGTCTGGGGACGGCTGAGGTCCCTGAGCGATCTGTTGACCGGTCTGGGGGCGGCGGTGGTGGCCTCGACCTATTGCAACTCGTGGCTCTTCAAGGCCCTGGATCCAACGCAACCCCTGGAATCCATGGCCCGGGCCTCCCTGGAGTGCTTCAACGTCCGCGACGAGGTCTTTAAAATGGGCTACATCCAAGAATGGGTCGAGCGATTCGGTGTCCAGGGAATCATCTTTCACAACGCCAAGACCTGCCCCTATAACACCAACAGCCGGTTCGGCCTGCCGGGTCGTCTCCAGGACGAAACGGGCCGGCCGACCCAGGTCCTGGACGGCGACCTGAACGACCTGCGCTGCTTCAGCGACGAGCAGGCCCGGACCAATATCGAGGCCCATATCGAACTATTGGCTGAAGTTCGATCAACTGAACCTCCGAAGCAGGCCGTTCGGAAGCGTATCTTTGATTAAATATTTAATTTTTGATTCAGATGCTTCTTTCCGCCGGCTCGGCCCTTTGCCGAATATAGTCAAGGCCATGGCTGGCTGGCGACTTTAAGCAGGGCCCCCCGGGGCCCGAAGCGGCCGCCCTGGTCGGTTATCTCGAACCCGGCCGCCCGGGCCGCGGCCAGACTGGCCTCAGCGGCCTCGGCCGAAACGTGCCCCTTGGGCTCCCGGAACAGGAGCCGGCCGCTGGGCTTGAGGGCGGAGTGAATTTCCTCGAAAAAGCGGGCCGGGTTTGGCACCTCGTGGACCACGTGCAGGGCCACGGCAAAGTCGATCGCGCCGGCCAGGTCGTCCAGGCCCAGGCCGTCGCCGTCGGACAGCCGGCGCTCGACCCGATCCAGCAGACCGGCCCGCCGGGCCCGGCGCTCCAGGGCCTTGATCATTTTCGCCTGGATGTCCACCACGACCACCCGGCCCTGGGGGCCGACCATCCGGGCCAGGGGCAGGGTGAGAAAGCCCATGCCGCACCCGGGCTCGAGGACGGTCATGCCTTCCTGGACCAGGTCACCGATAAGGCGTTCCGGATTTTCCACCAGGCGCCGCAGCGGATTGACCAAGAGGTAACCCATCCACCAGGGACAAACGTGCATCTCGCCATCTCCCTTTGCATCTGGTCGAATAGTGACCCAACTGGTATTAAAGTCTGATCGCAAGCCAAAACAGTTACAAATCGGCTGGCGGCGCCGGCAGGGCAAGGCCCCCGAGCAACCCCAATTAGCACTCTTGTAACAGTTGACCTGCCACGGCGTCCAATTCGGGAATGTTATGTCAAACTTTTACTCTTGTAACAGTTGACCTGCCACGGCACCCAATTCCGGAATGTTATGTCAAACTTTTACTCTTGTAAAAGTTGACATAATATATCTTATCGGACTATGGCCTGAAGGTCAAGTTGGGACTAGTTTTAAATCTTGATGGTAACGGGCAGTATCTACAACCTATTGTTAAACATGAAACCGGCGCCTGTCCGCCCTCGTCCAACTGATCAGCCCGGCCATGACAATCATTGATAGTCCTGCTGGCTTTACAACCAGAGCGGTTGTATGTTTGAATCAAATCCAGGAGGCTGAGCTTTGGCCGAGGTTGACCAGAAGAATTCAAAGGATGCGGAGCTTGATCACCCCTCGGACGGGATGGTTCTGACCAAGGAACTGTACCTGTCCCATCAACCCGGCCAGGGCAACATGATCCTGCTCAAGGAGGATGAAGACTCGTCGCGGCACTTACTGATGTTTGTGGGTGACGCCGAGTTCGCGGCCATTGCCTTGGAAAAGGGTCTGGTCCAGACGCCCCGCCCCCTGACGCACGTCACCTATTTGCGGCTATTTCAGAACGCCCCTGTGGAATTCATGCGGGTCGAGATCTACGACCAGCAGGAAAATGCCTATATCGGCAACATCTATATCAAAGATCATGGCGAGTCGAGGGTGATTGACTCCCGGCCGAGCGACGCGGTCTGCCTGGCCCTGCGGGTGGGCATGCCGATTTACGTCCATGGCAAGTTGTTGCGGAGAGAGGGTCCGGCCAGTCCGAGCGAGGTCTTGAAGGAGTTCACGCGGCGGGTCAAGTTTTGAGTCGGCCTCGTCCATGTCATCCAGGCTAGAAAGTAAAATAAAATTTAGCACCAACTGATAACCAACCGTAATTTAATCAATAAAACAACACTTAAACCATAAACCTAAATATAGATTCATGTTTTCCTGTGGGGATAGTTTTGGCCCAGTCTTGCCCGGGCCAGGGGGCTTGTGGCACAATGAATCATCTGCCCTCGGGCTTGCTACGCCTGACCCTTGGTTGCCCACCCATCCTCTGGCAAAGGAGAGGCTTGATGAACCGAATTATTTTATTGATTGCCGCCGCCGGCCTGGTGCTGAGCTTCGGGTCCCCTGCCCCTGCCTTTTTTGCGCCGCAACCCACGGGACAGGCCGTGGTCGGCTCCCTGGTCTCCCGGTGCCGGAACCACGCCCGGGAATCGGTCAGGCAGAACGGCCTGAATCTGCGGTGGCACTGTGGTTACACCGGGCCCTTGTGGAATTCCAGCCTGACCTATCACTACTACTGGTGCCTCCGCGTCCGGGCCACGGAGCCCCGGCTCCACAGTATTCGGCGGTCTCGGGACGCCGCCCTGAAGCGCTGCCAAGTAAAAAGAGGAGTGCAGGTCCGTTGCCGGAACTATGCCCGGGCGGCGGTCAATTACAACAAAATGAACCTGGGACTCGGGTGCCGCTATGGTGGTCCGGGGTGGAATTCGAGCCTGGTCTATCATTACCAGTGGTGCATCAGAAGCCGGCTCCCGAACGGGCGATTGGTCCAACTCAACCATCAACGGGCCGCGGCCATAAATCGCTGCCGGACCGGGCGCGGCTTGAGGCAGCGGTGCCGCGACTTCGCCCGGGTGTCGGTCAGGCAGAACCAGATCAACCAGGGGCGGCGGTGCGGTTATCGGGGTCCCCTGTGGTCGTCTGATTTTGGATACCATTATGCCTGGTGCCGCCGGCACGGGGCGCCGCTGTCCAGGCTGGACCGGATCGTCCAGCGCCGGCGGAGGGCCCTGGCCAGGTGTGGTCGGCCCCGGCCGAGGCCGTCGGTCAGGAGAGGGTTCACCTTCCCCCGGTGGGCCGGTGATTTCCTGGACTGGTGCATGAGCGGCGCCGGGAGTTGCGGCCAGGCCACGGCTGACGCCTTCTGTCGTAGCCAGGGCTTTACCCGGGCCGAGTCCTTCCGGGGACCTTGGTCCACGCCCAGCCGGACCAGGAATATTCTGACCAACCAGGCCTGCACCACGCCCATCTGCCGGGGGTTCTATTTCATCAACTGCGTCAGGTAAGACCAGTGATCCCCGCCCCGCGCCTCGGGGCGGGGACCAGACCAGAGACCCAGGGTCATGGACCACAAACCCCGCCACGCCGCGGTCGCTGCCCGGTTGTTGCTCTTACCCGTTGCGGCCCTCTGCCTGCTCGCGGTCTCGCCCTCCCGGGTACCGGCCGAGGCCGGGACCCGGTCTTTGCCGGGCACTTACCTGTTTGTCCGGGAATCGTCCGGTTACGGACCGGCCCGGGGCGCCGAGATCGTCATCGTGTTCATCCCGCCCGGCGTGGTCACCCTGACCGCCACCCGGCCGGGCACGCGAAGCGTCTTCGCCACCGGAAGATTCAGCGTCCAGGGCAACCGGATCACCCTGAAAATCCCCGAACTGGGCCGGTCCTGCCACCAGGCCCGTTTTAAATTACAGGATGATCGGCTCACCCTGCCGATCCTGATCATCGAAGACGGCTCCGGGACCTCCACCTGGCGGCGCCTGGACGTGGAGTCCGACCCGCTGCACCGGACCGTGGACGCCTTTTACCGAGAGATCCGGGCCGGCGCCTCCCCGGCCGCGGCCCTGGCCAAGGCGGCGGCCGGCCTCCGCCAAAGCCCCAAGGTCAAGAGCGTCGCCGTGGCCCGCCGGACGATCCTGATCACCTACCAAAACGGTCGGCAGGAGTTCTTCCTGTACGTGGCTTCATCCCCGAAAAAAACCGGGCCACGCTCGGGTCGGTTTGCCCCGGGGGCCCTCCGAATGATGGCCGCTCGGGAAAGGGGCTCACCGTCCGACAGAATAAACGTCCAGTTTATGGTCTCCCCGCGGGGGGGACCGGTGGCTTCCCTGGCCTGGAAATTCAAGCGGCTTCTGCGGCTCGAACCCAAGCCCTGCCCGTCCGGCGACGCGCCGTCTTGCCGGCGGGCGCTTGTCCTGGCCCCGTTTGACCGCCAGCCCCTGTACGCCTCGGACAACCCCCGGGACAAGTACGAAAGCTTTTCCGAGGGCGGCCACAACCTGGCCGCGGTGATCTCGCCCCTGCGGGACAGGGCCAAGTACGAGGTCGTGGTCCTCAAGGACCAGCAGGTCACCGTGGCCGGGATGTACCGACAACTCCAGGGGTGCTGGGGCCTGATCTTCTTTGACACCCACGGCGGAGTCACTGACAAGCCCCCGTCCGATTTTCTGCTGTCCACGGGGACGATGATTCCGGCCTCCCGGTGCGTCACCGATGCCGCCCGCAAAAAATTTCTGGACGAACACCTGGCCGGCCTGCCGGCCAAGATCCGCCAACACGTCAAGGCCGGGGTGGTCAACGGGCACTGTTTCGTGGCGGTTACCTCGGGCTTTTTCAAGGCCGCGGGCGCAGATCTCAGCCGGGCCCTGGTCTTCATCAACGGCTGCGAGACGACCCAGACGCCGATTCTCCGGAAGGCCGTTGACGCCCGGGTCTTTCTCGGCTGGGCGGCGGAGGTGGACATCCACCTGGCCGGCGACGTGTTGGCCCCGTTTTTCGACTGCCTGTCCCGCAAGACCCGCTCCGGCCGGGAGGCCTGGGACTATGCCATGCGCTACCTGTTGAAGGTCATGAACTACGACCAGAAGCGCGGTTTTTGGGGGGCCATTCGCGATCCGGAGAAGCTTCACCTCTTTCGTCGCGGCGCCTCCGATCCGGCCAAGCGGCTGACCTATCTGCAGTGGCGCATGGCCGCGGCGGTCAGGACCTATGCCCTCCGGCAGCAGGGCCGCCCCCTGGGGATCAACTGGCCCGGGCTGTTCGCCCAGCTCCTGGCCTGCCGCAAGCGGGACATCTCGGGCCTGAAATCCATGCCCTTTTGCCGGATGGCCTACTTTTACGAGCCAGCCCCGCCAAACAGGATCGTCGAGCTGATGGGCGAGATCTGCGGGGGCGTGGCCGGCCGGTTCACCCTCCAGGAGTGAACGACTCCCGACAGTCAAACCGGCCGGCGGGTGTCGGTTAAAGCTCCGGCAGCGTTGAGTGAACTGATTTTCCGGGACGAAATTATCGACCGCCGCCGAACTGGCCGATCACCTGGATCACGGATTTGTGTCCCCGGCGGCGGGCCATGTCCAGGGGTGTTTGGCCCTGTTTGTCCCGGATGGACGCCCGGGCCCTGTTCCGCAGCAGGATGACGGCCACCACCGGATGACCGTAATAGGCGGCGTAATGCAATGGGGTCGCCCCTTTGCGGTTGGGCAGGTCGGGCGCCGCGCCGTTTTGCAGCAACACCTTGGCCACCTCGGCCCGGCCGAACTTGGCGGCCAGACACAGCGGGGTGCATCCCCAGCGGTCACGGGCGTTGACCTTCAGACCCCGGGCCAGCAGGTACCGGACCATGTCCTCCTGACCGTACTCGGCCGCCAAGTGAAGCAGGGTCTCCCCGGCCTTGTCCGTGAGCCCGAGGAGACGGGGATCTTTCTTCAGTTGGGCCATGACGGCGGTCACGTCACCGGCCATGACCGACCACCTGAAATCAGCGACGACCGGGGAGCCGGCCTGAGCCGCCCCGGCCAGGCCCAGACTCAGCGCCAGGATCAGGACATTTTTATAAACAATACCCGTCGTTTCTCCCCAACCGATTGGTTCATGGCTATTGACCGCCGACCAGGACCAATCCCAGCGGATAGTCCACCCGCCAGGTGCCGCCCAGGCGGCGCAGTTGAATGAAGAACAGCAGCCGGCCGCGATCGGCCTCGCGCCTGGCCCGGCCGATCAGGTCCACCCGGGCCGCGGCCCCGGCCGCCGGGGCCAGCTTTTTATGCAGGGCCATCAGCCGGCGTTTGACCGCGGCCAGGTCCACCCCGGGGACCTGGTCCGCGGGCACGACCACGTACACCGCGGCCCTGCCCCCGGCCTGAAGCGTCCGGCCCAGGACGCCGTACCGGGCCACCGCCACCCACCGGCCTTTCAGCCCGGAAACCAGGGGCCGGCCGGGCCCGCCCTCTCCCCGGACCAGGTTTTTCAGAAAAAGCCTGGTCGCGGCCCGGGGTCCGTCCCGAGGGCCGCCCCGTAAAACGCCCACCAGCCAGATGACGATCAGGGTCGCCACCGCCGTCGCGGTCAGACCGATGAAAAACGGGAGCCAGAATCTCTTGGGCTCAGCCATCCCGGTCACCCGCCTCGGCCGGGGGTTGGCCCCAGGCTGTTGCCCGCCCAGGCGACTGATGCGAATCCGGCCGGCTCATCCCCCCCCTGCCATGGCCTGGTGACTTCCAGGTTTTCACTATAGCATCCCCGCCCCGGCCTGAACAGTTGTCCAGGGCGGGTCGTCTCGGGTCAGTCACTCCCATCTCCGGAGACGGTGTGGCTGGTTCTAACGCCAGCGCCCGGGCAGGCGGTCACCCAGAAAACGACGCGGATTGTCGCAGGACAGCTTTCGGAATTGGTCCCCGCTCAATTTTTTTACAAACGGTTCCGTGAACTGAGGTTCGTTCCAGGAGTGATAGAACATGGGCCAGTCCGTGCCGAACAAGATCCGGTCGCCGAGCTTGTCCCGGTCCAGGTCGGCCCTCAATTCGGTAAAGTAGTACCCGCTCTTGGCCGGCAGCAAGGCCGTTTCATTGCAGGAGACGTCGGTATAGACCTGGTCGTAAGTCTCGATCAGACGCCGGATGGTCTGCCGCCACTGGTGGGCAGTGTCTTCCTGTTCCGGGTAGGTCTGCCAGGTGCCCCCGTAGTGGGCCAGGTTCAGGACGAGGTTGGGATAGACGGACAGCACGTCTTCCCAATTGTCCGGACGGCCCAGTTCCTTTTCCTGGTGCTGGTCGATGACCTTGGTCGAATAGGCCCCGCCCAGGGAGCAGTGGGTCGTGATCGGCACCCGGTCCGCCTGGCACCAGTCATAGAGCGCCTTCAAGGCGTCGTTAGCGTCACTCGAATTGAATTGATGGTCGTGAAAACCGGGATGATACCCCAGGGGCGGATACATCTTGATCCCGGCGAACCCCAGGACCTCGACCGCGTATTTGCAGAAATCGACAAAGGAGTCGAGGGGGCGGCCGTCCAGGCGGCGTCGCCAGGCGTCGCTCACCCGCCGCCGGGGATCGAACATGATAAAGGGCAGCATCCGGTCCCGGTTGGCCGGGAGGTTTACGGCCCGGTGAACGGCCAGGACCTGGTCCTCATAGGCCACCTGCCCTTCCTTGGCGCAGGCCTGCTCCAGGTCCATCATCAGGATGGCGCTGCACGACACCCGGGCCTCATCCATTTCCCGAAGGTACCTGGCGGCCTGCACGGTGATATCGTCCTGGGCCATCAGATCGATGAATTCATAGAGCCAGTTGGCGCCCACCAACGAGCCGGCCACGGCCAACGGGACCTGGAGAAAGCGGATCGCGGTCTCGGTGACCTTTACCGAGAATTTCCGCAGGTTCTCCAGGAGCACCTTGAAATCAAAGCTGTCCGGGATGAAGCGGAAGTTGATCAGGTGGGCGTGGACGTTGATCACCGGGTGGTCGGGCGGTGGGATGTTGACCAGGGGTCTCTGGACCGCGGCCCCGGCGGGCTCGCAGGCCGACCAGTCGAGACCGCGTCCCGAAAGGGCCTCCAGATCGTCTTCATCGATCCAGTTCTTGTCCTCGTCCCCGGCCACGGCCCGACCCCGCTGATGAACCAATTTTATATTAGCAAACCGTCTATTGAGCCTCAAGGTGGACTCGGCTCTGGCGGGACAGGTTAAATCAAGGGTCTATGACCATGTGGTTGACCGGCTGACTCTGGAGCCGATATCATGAAGAGGTGAGGCCTCTGGGGGCGAACCGCGGGGAGAATGTCTTGTCCACCCTTGTATTCCGGGGCAGATCGGCCGGGCTGACCGCCTTCCTGGCGCTGATCCTGGTCGTGGCCGGCTGCGGGACCTCGACCCGCCTGATCCGCCGGGGCGGGCCGTCCGTGGCCGAGGCCCGGGGCAAGGCGGCCGACGGGCCGGTGGCCCGCCTGGCCCTGATCAAGGTTTACAGTCGGGCCAAGGGTGCCGACCAACGGCTGTGCCAGGGTCTGGGGGACATGCTGACCACGGCCCTGTTTCAGACCGGCCGGTTCATTCTCCTGGAACGCCGCCGCCTGGGTCCGATCCTGGCCGAGCAGGACCTGTCCCGGGGGGGCCGGATCGATCCCAAGACCGCGGCGCCCATCGGCCAACTCGAGGGGGCCGAACTGCTGATGACGGTGGACGTGGTCCGCTTCCGGCGGCGGGAGCTGACCCTGGGCGGCGCCCTGTTGGGGGCGATCTCGATCATTGGCTCGATCCTGACCCGGGCCGCCGTGCGGGACAGCCGGGTGCCCCTGTTCGGGGTGGCCTACCTGACCTCGACCATCTGGCTGGACGTCAAGATCATCGACGCCCGGACCGGCCGGGTGGTGCTGACCGGCCGGATCGAGGGCCTGGGCCGGGATTGGGGCGGCGGGGTGCTGGTGACCATCCCCCACCTGCCGCTGGTCCTGGTGCACTTTCAGAAAACGGCCATGGGCCGGGCCATCGCCGAGGCGGTGACCACTGCCGCCAATTACGTCGCCGCCAAGACGCCCCGGCGTTTCTTCCACGCCCGTCTTCCTGAACCGGGTCGGACCCGGGTGGTGCCCGTGGCAAAGGCCGAACCGGTCAAACCAGTCGCCATCCCGGCCATCACCGGACGCGGCCGGCTGATCCCGGTCCGGACGCCCCTCCGGGCGCGGCCAGGCGTCTCCCGGACCGTGGTGTTTCAACCGGCCAAGACGCCCCTCCGCGCGCCGGTCTCGACCAAACCCGTCTCGCCGTCCTCGCCGGGCATTTCGCGACCCTGGTGGTAAGCTGACCCGGTAATTTTCGCGGCCGCCGCTCCATTGATCCGTCGCCGGCGAATCTGAGTCATAATTATTTGTTGTGACTTGTGATTTCAGTGAAATTGACTTAAACTTTTCCTCAGCCGATGCCGGACCTCGTTTTCATTCAACCCCCGAATCCCGGAGGACGATCTGAGCGACGCCGCCACCGACCTCCAAGTCCAGTTGATCCATGGGCGTGATGACCTGGACCAGGTCTGGGAGGCGTGGGAGCGACTGGCCGCCGGGCAGTCCAACTTCTTTGCCACCCCTGACTGGAACCGGCTGTGGCTCAGCCACTGGCGTTCCGAGGCGGCCATTATTTTTCTCTTTCACCAAGGCGGCCGGCCGGCGGCCCTCATCCCCCTGGTCCTGGTCCAGGAGCGCCGACGGGGCCTGCCGGTGCGCAAGCTCGAGATCCTGGCCAGCCCCCATTTGCCGGAGTGGTTGATCGACGGAGCCCCGGGGCCGATCCTGTCCCGATGGCTGGATGAATTGGCCTCGCTGGGGGATTGGGAGGTCCTGCGGCTGGGAGCGATCCGAGCCCAAGTGGCCGGCTTGACCGAACTGCCGGATTTGCTGGAGGACAAGGGCTTTCAATGGCGGGAAGAACCGGCCGGCGGGGCGCCGATTGCCGTGGTGGACGGCGACTTCAACGAGTTCTGGAACTCGAGGTCTCAGAACCTGAGGAAACAAGTGGGCAAGAAATGGCGCCAAGCCGAGCGCCGGGGCAGCCTCGAGTTTTGCGTGTCCCAGCCGGGCGACGATCCGGACCGCTGGCGTCAGCGACTGATGGCTGTCGCCGAAAAATCCTGGAAGGCCGACCTGGGCACCAGTCTGGCCCACGGGGCGGACCACAGGTTTTACCCCGAGGCCCTGCGTCTGTTTCTGCCCCAGGGCCAGGCCCGAATCTACATGCTCCGCCTGGACGGCCAGGACATCGCCTATTATCTGGGTTTTATTCGGGACGAAACCTTTTTCAATCTGAAGACTGATTACCGATCCGATTTTGG
Organism: uncultured Desulfarculales bacterium; assembly: GCA_964569795.1. Taxonomy (GTDB): domain Bacteria; phylum Desulfobacterota; class Desulfarculia; order Desulfarculales; family JAHJDS01; genus JAHJDS01. Next base: position 89,981 of record CAZMVB010000005.1, read on the forward strand.
CGAACTGTCGCCGGGCATCATTCTCCTCAGGCCGATGATGGAGCACTGTTTCGCCGACCCGGGCCTCAGGAGGGTCAATTTCCTGACCACGTTGCCCTTCAACGTCCGCTGGGCGACCGATGTGGAGCCGCTGCGGGATATCACCGTGGCCGGTCCGGGCCTCTGGGCCAAGGCCATCTGGCGGGCGGGCAGACTCCGGCGGGTATTGAGCAAGTGACATCTATTAGTTTTTTTAAATTGATTGCTAGTGAGACCGTTTTGCGTTGTTCATTTTTTTGCTTGACAAAGTTAACCAATATCTATTATTTTTTATTAGAGGTCTTATACCATGACATTTATCCCACGAATCGAAGACGATTGGTCAACATTTTCATTTCCAGAGTATCGTACAGAGGATAAATATCGGAGGCCGTTTCAGAGAGATAGGGACCGTATTCTATATTCCTCGGCATTCAGACGCCTAGCTGGTAAAACTCAGATTTTTGCATCAGGTTTACATGACCATATACGTACACGTTTAACACACACACTTGAGGTTGCTCAAATAGCAACTACCACGGCTGCCTTTCTTGGGCTAAATACTAATCTCACAGAAGCTATTGCTCTTGGCCATGATCTTGGACACACACCTTTCGGACATGTAGGAGAAGATGTATTGAAGTTGATTGCCTCTGGATGTGATAACCTTGGAGGCCTAATAGATAAGAATTGGTTGCCAAATAACCAAAAAGGCTTTAAGCATAATTTACAGAGTTTAAGAGTTGTACATTGGGAACGACGCTACATAGATCATTATGGCCTCAATTTGTCAAGTTTTGTCAGGTGGGGAATATTAAATCATAGTTCAACTAGTTGGGACAAGCAATGTTCAAAAATAAGTTTCTGCCCACACAACAATAATGGCAGTTGCAAATTTGATAAAGCAAAAGATAGGTTTAGTCTGGATTTTTACAAATCTCTTTTAAAAGATATTCAACCTCCAATGGCAAGCCTAGAGGCTATGGTCGTTGCTCAAGCAGATGAAATTGCCCAGAGGCACCATGACTTGGAGGACAGTATTCATGCAAAAATTATTCGAGTTAAAGAAGCATTAGAAATAATTGAACCTCTTGCAAGATCAAGAAATAAAATGAATTATTTTCACCGTATTAAAAAAAATACGGATCGCGGAATTATTTTAGTCAATGCTATGATTACACAATTACTAGTAGGCATGTTGAATGAATCCTTGATCGAGGGGACTAAGGACAGTATCAAGAAGTTCCGTAAAAAGAATGGCCTGTCTAAACCCCAAGACTTCAAGGATTGGCTCTATGGAGATGACCAAAAGAAGATTTCGAAGGAAATTAGTGGAGTAGTTAATTACGAGGAAAAATTAAAGGGAGATGGGCACATAGTAGACGATTTAGAGATGACTTTAAAGAATAGAATTTTAAACTCTTATCTTGTTGAAAGAATGGACGGAAAAGGCAGGTATATACTTCGACAACTATGGAAAGATTATTTAACAAATTTTCAGCAATTGCCTGACAATATAATTATGAGACTTGCTCACAAAATGAAGGGAAAGATAACAGTTTTCAATGAATTTGATGAGAATATTACCGTTGACAATAGAGAACAAGTTGGAAAGGCAAGAGATTTGCTCGGCAAAGTAAAAAGTAAAGGAGATAATAAGATTGTAAGAAAGGAGTTAATAAGATTAATTATCGACTGGATTGCTGGCATGACTGATCAAATGGCACTAGTAGAGCACCGTCGCCTTTATTCAGCACACCAAGATGTGGCCGAACTCAGATGATGAATTCCAATAATTCATTTTAAACTAAATCTATGTTTTGAAACCTCCAATCCTTTTAAATTGAAGGCAAGGAATCATACTAAACCCAGGTGACGGTCGGCTCGTTCCGAAGCGGCAGGCGCTGGTACTCGAACCGGGGATAGCCGATCATCATCGCCCCGAAAACGGTGTGCCCCTCGGGCAGATTCAGCACTGATTGCAGGGGCGGCCAGGTCTGGGCCGCAGAGGTAAAGTAACCGGCCCAGCAGGCCCCGAGATTGAAACTGGGCGCGGCCAGGTCCAAGTGGGTCAGGGCGATGGTGCACCCGGCCGGGGCCGAGCGTTCGTCCTTTTCCCCGTGGGCGATGATCAGGTGCGGGGCCTGTCGTAAAATGCCGTCATAGCCGGCCTTCCACTTGGCCACCGTCCGGTCCATGTGCAGGGACAGGGCCAGCTCCCTCATCTCCCCGCCGAGCATGTACCCCATCCAGTCCACCACGTGACCGGCCAGCTCCGGAATTCTGGTCGAGTCATGAATCACCAGCCACCGGACCGGCTGGGTGTTGTGGCCCGAGGGGGCGTACCGGGCGATGTCGATGAGCTTGGCCAGGACCTCGCGGGGCACGGGTTTTTTCTTAAAAACCCGGATCGAGCGCCGGGCCCGCAGGAAATGCTCGGCCTGCTCCACGGAGAGGCCCCATTCCTTTTTGACCGGCGGGCAATCCTCGGGGCCCATGGTGGTGAGGGCCAGGGCGCCGTGGGGACAGACGGCCACGCAGTGGCCGCAGTTGATGCACAGTTCGTCGGCGTCCGGCGTGGGTTGGGGCGTTTGGTCGCCCTCGGGCGGCACGATGATGCCCACCGGGCACTCGGCGGCACAGATCCCGTCTCGTTTACATTTGTCGTTGTCAACACTGAAAAGCGGCATCGGTTACCTCTCCTTCAAGCGGGAAAAAACGACCATAGCCCCAGCCGCAGCGGCCAATGAGATGGCCGCGGCAAGCGCGGACGGGGAGCTGCCTGTCGGTAAGGCGCATACCGCGAGTCAAGGTGGCAACTGCCACGCTGCGGCAAGCGTGAAAGACTGACAAAACATACCCAATCTATCCTTGCGAATCAAGACCGGCCCCTGGCGCTCGCCCGGCCCGGCTTTTTAACGAGCCGGGCCGGACGCATTCAGGCCAGGTAGAACGCAGCCGCCAACGAAGTGGCGGCGGCGAGCGCGGACGAAACGTTTCACCAGCACCGCCGCTGGTCGCGAATTACGCCTGTGCGGCCTCGCACTGGCGGCGGCGAGCGCGGACGAAACGTTTCACCAGCACCGCCGCTGGTCGCGAATTACGCCTGTGCGGCCTCGCACTGGAGGCGGCAAGCGCGGACGAGGCCTGAAGTCAAGCTGAGGTGATGGTCGCGAATCAAAGCGGCCACTGCCGCTGGCCACGGCCGCCGGCTACCGCCGCTTTGGGCTTGCCACCCCGGAGGAAAAAAGATAGACTTAACAGTCTATTTGCTTCAAAAGATTGGGAGTGGGGCCCATGATCCGGCGTTGGGGGCAACTGTTATTGTTGATGGCGGGCCTGATGGTCGCCGCCTCCGCCCCGGCCGCCCCGAGCCCCTCCCCGGCCAAGCCCGATCCGGGCGGGGCCATCATCATGGGCTCCATCGGCGACGCCTCGATCCTGATCCCGGGGCTCAACTCGGACAGCGCCTCGTCGGACATCACCGGCTACGTCTATGACGGTTTGGTCAAGTACGACAAGGACATCAAGGTCGCGCCGGACCTGGCCAAGTCGTGGCAGGTCTCGCCCGACGGTCTGACCATCACCTTCCACCTGCGCCACGGCGTCAAGTGGCAGGACGGCCAGCCCTTCACCGCCCGGGACTGCGTCTTCACCTACCGGTTCATGACCAACCCCAAGACCCTGACCCCCTACCGGGGCAACTGGACCCCGATCAAGAGCGTGGTCGCCCTGGACGACTACACCCTCAAGGTGACCATGAAAAAGCCTTTTGCCAAGGCGATCCTCATCTGGATGATGGGCATGCTGCCCCGGCACCTCCTCAAGGGGCGGGACCCCCGAAAGACGTCCCTGGCCCGGCATCCCATCGGCACCGGGCCCTTTCGATTCGTCTCCTGGAAGTCGGATCAGGAGATCACGGTCGCCGTCAACAAGGACTACTGGGAGGGCCGGCCCTACCTGAGCCGGGTCGTCACCCGGATCATCCCGGACACGGCGACCATGTTCATGGAACTGAAGGCCCTGAACATCGACTACATGAACCTGACCCCCCTCCAGTGGCGGCGGCAGACCAACAGCCGGTTTTTCAAAAAGAACTTCAAGAAATACAAATTCCTGGCCTTCATGTACACCTACCTCGGCTTCAACCTGAAAAGCGACCTGTTCAAGGACCGCCGGGTCAGGCAGGCCATCGCCTACGCCATCAACACCCGGCAGATCATCGACGGGGTGCTGCTGGGCCTGGGCCAGCCGACCGTCGGACCCTACAAGCCGGGCACCTGGCCCTACAACAACAAGCTCAAACCCTATCCCTATGACCCGGCCCGGGCCGCCAGACTCCTGGCCGCCGCGGGCTGGAAAAAGGGAAGTGACGGCCGGCTGTACAAGGCCGGCCGGCCGTTCGAGTTCAGCCTGATCACCAACCTGGGCAACGAGTCCCGCAAGAACACCGCCCTGATCATCCAGCACCAGCTCAAGAATGTGGGGATCACCGTCCGGATCCGCATCCTGGAGTGGACCACCTTTCTCAAGGACTTCATCAATCCGGGCAATTTCCAGGCCTGCCTCCTGGGCTGGACCGTCCCGCCCGACCCGGACGCCTACAACGTCTGGCACTCGTCGTCCATTGACAAGAAGAACCGGCTCAACTTCATCAATTTCCGCAACGCCGAGGTGGACCGGCTCCTGGTCGAGGGCCGTCACACCCTGGACCGGAAAAAGCGCAAGAAGCTCTATGACCGGTTCCAGGAAATCCTGCACCGGGAAGTGCCCTACGTCTTTTTGTACGTGCCCTATTCCCTGGTGATCATCAACAGCCGGTTTCGCAACATCAAACCGGCCCCGCTGGGCCTCGGCTACAACTTCATCCGATGGTGGGTGCCCAAGGGCCTGCAGAAGTACCAATTCGTGCGCTGAGCCGGACCAGGCCGTTATACTGACCAGATGCTGCTCTACGTCTTAAAACGGCTCCTGTTCATGATCCCGCTCCTGATCGGGATCACCTTCATCTCGTTTGTGGTCATCGTCCTGGCCCCCGGCTCGCCGACCGATCTCCAGACCCAGATGAACCCGGACGCCGGGGGTCTGGCCCTCAAGCAGTTCAACCGGGAGTACGGCCTGGACCGGCCCCTGGTCGAGCAATACCTGAACTGGCTCATTCGCCTCCTGCCCCTCAAGCGCCTGGATCACCACCTCTGGGCGGTGGACGCCGTTCATCTGTTCGGCCCGACCAGCGACGACTGGGTGAGCTTTGACTCGCCGGCCTTCTGGCGCCACGTCAAGTCCTGGGGCTACTTCAGCTTTGTCTGGAACGGCCTGGAGGTGGAGATGGCCCCCCGGCCCCGGTTCAAGGGGTTGAAGTTCGGCCTGCGCTACGGCCTGGACTTCGGCCGGTCGTTCAAGAACAACCGGCCGGTCCTGCCCCTGATCATGGAGCGGCTGCCGATCACCCTGATCATCAACGTCCTGTCGCTGATCCTGATCATACTGGTGGCCATACCCATGGGGGTCATTTCGGCCACCCGGCAGAACTCCTGGCTGGACAAGGGGACCACCGTCTTCGTGTTCATCGGTTTCGCCATGCCCTCGTTCTGGCTGGCGCTGCTATTGCAGACCCTGATCGTTCAGGCCAAGGACTGGCTGAGTACGCCGGGGCTTTTTCTGCCCATCTCGGGGATCGAGTCGTCCTGGCCGGACCAGATCGCCGGCGCGGTCAGGTATTTCGCCCAGGGGGCCCTGGGGTTGAAGGTCCTGCCGGTCAAGGGGCTGACCGAGGTCGTCCGGTCGGCCGCGGACGGCTTCGTCTTCTGGTACCGGGTCCTGGACTGGGCGCGGCACCTGGTCATGCCGGTGTTCGTCTCGGCCTTCGGGGGCCTGGCCGGTCTGAGCCGGTACATGCGGTCGAGCATGCTCGAGGCCATCCGCCAGGACTACATCACCACCGCCCGGGCCAAGGGCCTGTCCGAGCGGGTGGTGATCTACAAGCACGCCCTGCGTAACGCCCTGATGCCGGTGGTGACCATCCTGGGCCTGTCCGTGCCCGGGCTGATCGGCGGCTCGGTGATCATGGAGTCGGTCTTCGCCATTCCCGGCCTGGGGAGACTGTTTTACGAGGGAGTGATGAATCGGGATTATCCGGTGGTCATGGGCGGACTGATCATCGGCGCCGTGTTGACCCTGCTGGGTAACCTGCTGGCCGACATCAGTTACGCCCTGGTCGATCCCCGGTTGCGGAAGGGACGGGCCTGATGGACTTGTTCAAGGGAGCCTTCCTGCGGCGGTTCATCCGCAACAAGCTGGCCGTCAGCGGAGGGATCATCGTCCTGGTCCTGGCGTTCGTGGCCGTGTTCGCGCCGCTGATCGCGCCCTACGATCCGACCGAGCCCCAGTACACCGAGCAGCTCCAGGGGCCGTCCTGGCAGCACCCCTGCGGCACGGATCGTATCGGCCGGGACGTGTTCTCGCGGATGATTTACGGCTCGCGGGTGTCGCTCCTGGTCGGGGTCGTCTCGGTGGGCATTTCGACCCTGATCGGCCTGCTCCTGGGGGCCCTGTCCGGGTATTTCGGCCGCTGGGTGGACGCCCTGATCATGCGGTTCGTGGACCTGATGCTCTGTTTTCCGTCGTTCTTTCTGATCCTGGCCGTGATCGCCATGCTGCCCCCGAGCATCATGACCATCATGGTCGTCATCGGGCTGACCTCGTGGATGAACGTCGCCCGACTGGTCCGGGCCGAGTTCCTGAGCCTCAAGGAGCGCGATTTCGTCGTCGCCGCCCGGTCCATCGGGTCCGGGGACCTGCGGATCATCTTCCGGCACCTGTTGCCCAACGCCATGGCCCCGGTCCTGGTGGCGGCGACCCTGGGCGTGGCGGCGGCCATCCTGGTCGAGAGCGCCCTGTCCTTCCTGGGCCTGGGGGCCCAGCCGCCCACGCCCACCTGGGGTAACATCCTCAAGGACGGCCAGGCCCTGCTGAGCACCGGCCCCTGGATGAGCATCTTTCCGGGGCTGGCCATCTTGATCACTGTCCTGGGCTACAATCTGCTGGGCGAGGGCATTCGGGACGCCCTCGACCCGAGGCTCAGGGATTGACCCCGGCCCAGGCCGGCGGATAGAGACAAAGGCGGTGTGGCGATTCAAGCTGCTCAACCTCCCCGGTCGGACCGCGGGACTTTATTACGGCCACTACCGCCGGTGGTTGATGGTTTGGCTCGGTTTCGTTATGGTGGCGGTACTGGCCGCGCTCAGTCCGGGACTGTTCCAGTGGCTCCTGATCGTCCTGCTGTTTTTCGGGCTGTGCCTGATCGTGCTGATGCGGTCCCTGGGGCGGGCCTTCGAGGCCGAGGAGCGGATCATCGAGGCCACCCTGGCCGGGGACGAGGCCCTGGTCGCCTCGATCCTGGCCGATAATCCCCGGACGATCCGGGTCAAGGACAAGGGCGGCGATACCCTGCTCCACCTGGCGGCCCGGAACGGCGATCGGGACCTGATCGAGCTGCTGCTCTTCCTCGGGGCCGACCCCGGCGCGACCAACGCCCGGAGACAGACCCCGGCCGACGTGGCCCGGTCCGAGGGAACGCGCCAGTGGCTCTATACTTGGGAGCGGAAAACGTGATCGTGCGCCGGTTCGAACACCCCGAGGCGGCCAAGACGACCTACCGGGCCCACGGCGGGGGCGTGGCCCGGATGATCCTGGACACCAGGCACCTGCGGGATATCATGTTCCTGGCCGGCTGCGTCATCGGTCCGGGCCAGACCCTCGAGGGTCACGTCGATCCCATGGAGGAGATCTATTTCCTGCTGTCCGGGCGGGCCCGAATGCAGGTGGACGACGAGACGGCCGAGATCGGACCCGGCGACGCGGTCTGGATCCCCCAGGGGGCCTGGCACGAGTTGACCAACATCGGCCCGGACGACTGTTTCCTGAGCGTGATCGCCGCCCCGATTCGGGACCAGGGGCGCGGGGACCAGGCGTCCGGCCCCGGTTGAACCCCGGCATGGTGAACAAGCAATGGGTTCGTTGGCCATAAACATCCTCGGCGCCGTCGGCGGGTCGGACCCGGCGGCCGTGTCCCCGGCGTACCTGCTGGTCGGCCTGATCGGCGCGGTCCTGGCGGCGCTGGTCCTGTCGGTCCTGTTCCTGCGGGATCGCTCGGGCTGGTGGCTGGTCCTCTTCGGCGGATTTTTCATCCTCTATCAGGCCACCCTGTTCGGCTTCGGACGGCAGTGGTTCGGGTGGTCCGCGGCCTCGGTCCCGCTCCTGCTGGGTCTGAGCGCCTTCGGGGGCGCCTGTTACGCCCGTTCCGGTTTGAAGCGATACGTCCGGGGGGCAAAGGCGGTTTGGTGGGCGGTGATGGCCCTGGGATTGGCCGCGGGCGGGGTGGGCCTGCACGATCTGGCGTGGGGCGACTTCCTGGCCCACCTGGCCGGGGCGTGCCTGGGGGTCGTCGCCTGGGTCGCCTCGGCCCTGGGCCTGAAACGCGGATTGCGGCCGGCCCGCTGGTGGCTGGCCGCCTGGCCGGTCTTCGCCGCCGGCCTGATCCTGCACTACTTGGGCGGCCGGGACCTGCTGCCGGACAGTTTCCCGGTCCATTACGCCGACCTGCTCGGTTTCGCCCTGAGCCTGGTCCTGTTCACCGCGGCCGCGGTGGACAGGCGATTGTTCCGCCGGGCCGAACGCCGCCGCCGGATCGAGGCCGAATCCCGGGGACGGACCGACGAACTCCGGTCCGCCCTGGATGACCTGGGCCGGACCGAGACGCGCCTGCGGCAGATCATCGATCATGCCCCTGACCTGGCCTGGCAAAGCGACCGGGAGGGGGTCATCAAGTACGCCGGTCCGGCCCTGGGAAAGTTCCTGGGCCTGGCCCCGGAGACCCTCGTCAACCGGACGTCGGCGTCGCTCATCCATCCCGAGGACCGACCGCGTTTCGAGGCGGACTGGACCGGCTGGCGGGACGGGGAGCATGAATTTCGGGGAGAGTATCGCCTCGCCTCCGGACCGGGCGAGGGGCCGATCTGGATCGAACTTCAGGGAGCGGCCATATCCCTGCCGGCCGCGGAAGGGGTGGTGCTGGTGGGCCGAGACGTCACTTTCAGGAAAAAAAACGAGGCCGGCCCGATCCCGATCGATCGGCCCTCCCGCCGGACACCGACCGACCCCGGTCCTCCGGACAAAAAAAACCGGTCCGACTCGGACCCAGACGAACCTCGGCACCAGCGGGCCTTTTTCGAGCACCTGTTCGAGTACTCGCCCGAGGCGATCGTCATCACCGACCCCCGGGGTCGGATCGACCTGGTCAACGCCGCTTTTGTGCGTCTGTCGGGCTACCACCGGGACGAGGTCCGGGGGAAAAACCTGACCGACCTGGTGGAAAACTCGGACTCCCGGCGCCTCTTCCGCCAACCGGCCGGCGAAGAGATCTTTACCGGTGAGACCCGCCTTCGCCTCAAGGACGGGGGCCTGATCGACACGGCCGTGTCCGTGGCCCCGATCGCCGTGGATCGGATCAAGATCGGACTGCTGATCACCTTTCGAGACGTGACCCGTCTCAAACAGAGCGAGGCCGTCCTGCAAAGGGACATGAAACGATTCCAGATCCTGGTCGAGACCTCACCCCTGGGGGTGGCCCTCATGGGGACCGACGGGCACAGTGAATACCTCAACCCGGCCTTCACCCGGATGCTGGGATACCGCCCCGAAGACTTGACCTCGGGACAGGATTTCTTTGCCCGGGCCTTTCCCGATCCGACCTACCGGGCCCGGGTGATGAAGGCCTGGCTGGAAGGCCTCGAAAAATTCGAGCCGGGCCGGTCCCGGCCGCTGAAGTGCAACGTGGTCCTGGCCGACGGATCGACCCGGATCATCGAGTTCCGGCCGATGACCCTGGCCGACGGCGGCTCGGTGGTCACCGTCGAGGACGTGACCGACCAGGAACTGACCTTTAGAGCCCTGCGCCGCAGCGAACAGCGCCTCCGGTCGGTCTTCGAGAACGCGGCCTCGGGACTGGCCGTGATCAACCTCCAGTTCGGCTTCGAGCGGGTCAACCAGCGACTGGTCGAGATGCTGGACTATCGGGCCGAGGACCTGGTCGGGCGGTCGGTCCTCGATCTGACCCATCCCGATGACCGGGTGGCCTGTCAGACCGGCCTGGAGAACGTCATCAAGTCACCCGACGGGACGGACCGGCAGGAAATAAGGTTCCTGACCCGAACCGGGGCTGCCATCTGGGTGGATCAGGCCATTCGGGGACTCCGCTCCGAACAGGGGGACCTGGAGGGGCTGGTGTTCATCGCCAGCGACATCACCCCCCGCAAGGAACTCGAACAAAAACTGCATCACCTGGCTACGACCGATCCCCTGACCGGCATCAACAACCGCCGGCAGCAACTGCGATTGACCGAAAAGGAGATCCTCCGCGCCCGGCGTTACGGACAGGCCCTGTCGATACTGGTCATGGACGTGGATGACTTCAAGGCGGTCAACGACCGTTACGGTCATGCCGCCGGCGATCAGATTCTGAGGAAGGTGGCCGACATCGCCGTCCACGAACTGCGGGATTCGGATTTCCTGGGCCGGATCGGGGGCGAGGAGTTCGCCGCCACCCTGGTCCATAGCGACCTGGGTCAGGCCCTGATCACGGCCGAACGGCTGCGCCGTTCCTTCGAGGGTTACCAGTTCACCCTCGGCGGCGAGGCGGTCCGGGTGACCGTCAGCATCGGCGCCGCCCAACTCGACCCGACCGGCGATGACTTGACCTCCCTGGTCAACCGGGCGGACAAGGCCATGTACCTGGCCAAGAGCCAGGGCAAGAACCGGGTCGCCGGCCGGGAACTGGCCGTCCCAGCCCCCGAGGTCCAGTCGTCTTGACCTGGATCAATCACCGTTTCGGTCGGTTATTCTGACCGGCCCCGGCGACAGCATCGGTATTCCCGATCATCGGCGTTGAGTCGTTCGTATCGCTCGATCTGCTCGGCCATGGACAGGCCCAGCTTGGGCGGGCCCTCGCCCCGGCAGGCCAGGCACCGCGATTCGGGGCACTGCTGGCACATCCGGCAATCCGGGCAGTCGTGTTTGCGGGGCGGGGCTTCCACGATCTTTCACCTCTGTCCTAATTCTTGGGCCTAGGCCGTCCCCTGACAAGGTCTCCGGGCGAAAAAAAATAATCCGGGACCGGGTTGACGTCCAGGCCGGTGACTCGGCCCTGCCCGCGTTTTGGAGCCGGCATGTTCGCCGGCCTGTTTCCTCAGATCCGGCCACACTTGACCGCCTCAATGCCTTGATTTTGTATTGTTCCCTGCCCTTCCGGGCGGGCCTTGCCGGCCTGTCGAGACGGCCCGAAACTCTTTTTGGCCGGGCCCCATTTTATTCTTGACATCAGGAAAAATCAGGCCAACAATCAGCGCCATTTTAAACCGTGTGAACCTTGAAAACCTGGGTCCAACCCCGGACCGTCACAGAGGCCTGGTCCGGAAATCAAAGGTCAGCGTCATGTTTTCGGTCAAGAGCGTCGTCTCAGCCAGAGGAGTGACAAACTATGAGCAGGAGGATCGCCGCGTTGGCGGCCGTCGAAGTTTCCGGGGTCTGGGGAATTTCCTCTAGCTTCGATATCTACCAGTGCGACCCGGAAACCATTCGCAGCGCCGAGAAGATCAAGCAGTTCGTGGTTGAACTATGTGACCTCATCCAGATGAAACGTTTCCAGGACACCCTGGTCGTTCATTTCGGGGAAGACGAGCGGGTCGCCGGTTATTCCATGGTTCAACTCATCGAGACCTCGCTGATCTCGGCCCACTTCGCCAACCAGACCAACACCACCTACCTCGACGTTTTCAGCTGTAAACCTTACGATCCCGACCGGGTCGCCGAATTCACCATGAAGTTCTTCGGCGGCCGGCAATGCACCACCAATGTAAATCTGAGACGTTGACCACCGTGCCCCCCATCCGGGCGGTGACCGACCTCGACCTCTGTCGCGACCTGTGGCGACGGGCGGTTCCGGACGAGTTCGTCTGGGACCTGTGGGAGGTACGGGCCAGTTTCCAGCGTCACTTCAGGCGGCCGCCCCGGTTCCTGGTCGCCGAGGACGAGCTGGGTCTGTGCGGCTTCCTGCCCCTGAGCTGGATCGAGGAAACGGGCGGCTACGCCTATTTCCCGGGAGAGACCTGGCAGGGACGGACCTGGCTCGAGGGCAACCGGATCATCGTCAGCGACGATTGCCCCGGACAGGCCCTGCTCCAATACCTGGAGCCGGACCACTACGACCTGCGCTACCTGCATCCGGACGCCGGGCTGGCGCTCGCCGACCCGGTCGTGGACGAGACCGGTTTCCTGTTTCGGCCCGGCGACTACGACCATGACCCGGACAACTTTCTCCGGCGGTTCTCGGCCAAGTCCCGCAAGAACTTCCGGCGTGAATTGTCACGGCTGGAGGAGATGGGCGTCGCCTTCCGCTACGACCGCCTCGAGGACTTCGACCTGATGGTCGCCCTGAACCGGGAGGCCTTCGGCGCCTACTCCTACTTCGAGGACCCCCGATTCCGGGAGGGCTTCCGGTCTCTGGCCTTTTTTCTCTTTGACCGGGGCTGGCTCCGGCTGACCACGGTCCTCATTAAGGGCGAACCGGCCGCGGTGGACATGGGCTGTATTTACCGCGGCACTTATACGGTCATGGCCGGCGGCACCGACCGCCGCTATCCGGGCGTGGCCAAGATGATCAACTTCCATCACCTCGAGTTCGCCTGCCGCGAGCGTTTCCTGCAGGTGGACTTCTTGTGCGGCGACTTCCAGTGGAAGGCCAAGTTTCACCTGACCCCCCGGGACCTGTATCTGGCCTCCAATGTCCCGACCTTCTCCCCGACCGCCGCTGACGGCCCCCGGGACGAGGCCCATGCCTGAACCCCGGGTCCTGGTGGTCGGCACCACGCCCGACTACATCGATCACCTCCGCCAACATCGACCGGGCCGGGCCCTGTTCGTGACCGATCCCGCGGCCCGGGCCGGGGCCATGGAACCCACTCCGCCGCCCGATGAGGAATTTTTGGGCGACCTGACCCGGCCCGAGCCGATTTTTCGTGAGGTCGTTGACCATTGCCGGCGCTATGGCCTGACGCCGGCCGGCGTGGTCGCCTATGACTGCGAATCCCTCGAACTGGCCGCGTTCCTGGCCCAGGCCCTGGAACTCCCCTTTCCTTCACCGGACTCTGTCCGGGCCAGCCGGAGCAAGTTTGTCTCGAAACACATCTGGCAGCGGGCCGGGGTTCCCTGTCCCCGGGCGGCCCTGATCGACGGCCCGGCCGAATTGCGGGCCTTTCTGGCAGAGATCAAGGGGCCGGTGGTCCTCAAACCGCTGACCGGCTCGGGGAGCGAACTGGTCTTCATCTGCCGGGAACAAACCGACTGCGAGCGGGCCATGGCCCTGGCCGGACCCCAACTGGCCGGGCACCGGGACCTGCGCCTCTACCCGGCGGGCGGCGAGGCGGGATCCGACCCGCGCCGGGTGATGTGCGCCGAGGAATTTATCCACGGGCTGGAATACAGCGCCGATTTTCGCCTCGAAGACGGGTCGGTCGAAATCATTCGCCTCGCCGAAAAGGTCCCGGCGCCAAACCAGCCGGCCGGGACGACCCTGGCCTATATCGTGCCCGGCCGGCTGCCGCCTGAAATCGAGCCCGGGCAATTGACGCGCCTCCTCAGGGACGCGGCCCGGGCCCTGGGCCTGGACCGGACCGTGGGTATGGTCGATTTCATCATCCAGGACCGGAGGATTTTTTTACTGGAAATGACCCCCCGTCCGGGCGGGGACTGCCTGCCGCCCCTGATTCGGCTCAGCGGGGGCCTGGATATCTTGTCAGGGGCCCTGGAGTTCGCCGCGGGCCGGGCGGCTCCGGTCCCGGACCAATCGACCTGGACGCGGCTGGTCGGCCTGCGCCTGCTGGCCGCACGGCCCGGCGTGATCACCGCCATCGACGCGACCCGGATCGGCCGGGACCCCCGGGTCCGGGACATAAATCTCAAGCACGGGCCCGGGCATCGGGTGATCGCGCCGCCCGACGACTATGACTCGCGGTGGCTGGGACACGTCATCTTTGAGCCGGCCGGTCCCGGGACCCCGGCCGAGCAGTGCCAGGAGATAGGCGCCTTGCTGGCCATGACCCAGGATGAAGTCCATGGATGACCTTGAGGTTTTACTGTCAAGGGCGGCCGAGGCCTGCCGAACTGACCCACCCCGGCTGGACCCCGGGACCCTGAGGGCCTTTGTCGAGTTTTTCGTACAAAAAGGACCCGCCTTCCTGGATGCCGTCCAAGAAAACGGCACGCCGCTGTATTTGTTCGACCGGACCGCCCTGCTCGACCGGGCCGTCCAGTTCACGGCCGCCTTTTCGAAAGAACTAGGTTCGATCGACGTCTATTACGCGGTCAAGTCCAACCACTATCCCGAGCTGGTACAGGCACTGGTCGAGTTCGGCCTGGGCCTGGACGTGTCCAGCGGCGACGAGCTGACCCTGGCCCTAGAGACCGGGTGTGGGCGGATCGTGTTCAGCGGGCCGGGCAAGACCGAAGGCGAGCTGGGTCTGGCCGCGGCCCACCCCCGGCGGGTGACCGTGCTCCTGGACAGCTTCGGCGAACTGGACCGGCTGGACCGGGTCGCGGCCCGGGCCGGGGCCACGATCCGGGCCGGCGTCCGCCTGACCACCCAGGAGACCGGCCTGTGGCGCAAGTTCGGCGTTCCCCTGGCCCGGCTCGAAGATTTGCTGCGCGCCGCGGCCGTTACGAAAAACGTTGACGTCCGGGGCCTCCAGTTTCACACCAGTTGGAACCTGGATCCCTCGGCCCAGACCGCCTTTATCGCCCGGCTGGGCGAGGCCCTGGCCGCCCTGCCCCCGGATCTTCAGCAGTCGATCGAGTTCATCGACATCGGCGGCGGATTCTGGCCGGCCCGGGGCGAATGGCTGACAAAGGAAGGCACGCCCCGGGGACGCCTGGCCGCCCTGTCCGACCCCGTCTTCCGGCCGAGTACGGAACATTTTATCCAGCCCGCGGCCGACATCGAGATTTTTGCCCAGAACATCGGCCGGGCCGTGCGCGATCACCTGCGGCCACATTTCATTGGAAAAATCTGCGCCGAGCCCGGACGGTGGCTGTCCAACGACGCCATGCACCTCCTCCTGACCGTGATCGACAAGAAGGCCCCGGATCTGGTCATCACCGACGGCGGGACCAATATCATCGGCTGGGAGCGCTTCGAGACCGAGTACAGCCCGGTCATCAACCTCACCCGGCCGGGACTTGTCGAGCGTGAATGTTTGGTGCTTGGCTCGCTGTGCACGCCCCACGACGTCTGGGGTCAGGCCTATTTCGGACAGGAAATCCAGGAGGGGGACGTCCTCTTGATCCCCTGCCAGGGGGCCTATACTCACAGCCTGCGCCAGCGATTCATCAAACCCTGGGCCCAGGTCGTCCCGTTCTGGTCGTGAATACGAAAAGAAATAATTTCAATCTCCGGTCTGCACAGGTCAGATAATCACCCCAATTAAAACTTTAAATGTTAATATATTGACGACTATTAGCTACAAACCACTCTTCGCCGACTTTACGGGGGGACGCCATGAAGCCGACAATAGTGGTCCTCGTCATTATCTTCTCTCTGATCCTGACTCCTTTTTCTCCAGCATCCGCGGCGGGCCGGCTGATGCCTTCGGACATTGTCTATCTGGGGGCCTTCCGGCTGCCAGGTCCGTCGGGCGGGTCCAACTGGGGATACTCGGGCGGCGGGGCGACCTATTTTCCCGGCGGCGACCCGCGCGGAGCCCGGGACGGTTTCCCGGGCTCGATCTTCGCCTTTGGGCACGACTGGCAGTACTTTGTGTCCGAGATCAGCATCCCCCGGCCCAAAAAGAGCCGCAACGTCAAGCGCCTGCCCGTCGCCAAAACCCTCCAGCCCTTTGCCAACATCCGCCGGGGGGTCAAGCTGACCGGGGAAACTTACAGGTACGGCGCCCTGGCCTACCTTCCGCCCCAGGGCGCCCAGAAAAAGGGCAAGCTCCATTTCGCCTTTGGCTTCCACATGCAGTACAAGCGGGTCACCTCCCACGGCTGGCGGGACCTGAACCTGGCGGCCGGGCCCTCGGTCGGTCTGTGGTACATCGGCCAGGAGTCGCCCCACTACACCAATGACTACATGTTCGCCATACCGGCCCAGTGGGCCGACAAGTACGTCGGCGGCCGGCGGCTGGCCACGGGCCGCTACCGCGAGGGGGGCCTGAGCGGCCTGGGGCCGACCCTGTTCGCCATCGCCCCCTGGCAGCACGGCAACCCTCCCCCACCGGGGACGGTCATCAAACCCGTCCCCTTGATCAAGTACAGTCCCTTTGGCGGCCCGCACCGGATGAAGGGTTACAAGAACTGCCTGTTCTTCACCGGCGGTGCCTGGCTGACCTGGAAGGGCCGGTCGGCCGTGGTCCTGGTGGGGACCACGCCCCTGGGCCAGTGCTGGTACGGCTACCGGAACGGGACCCGCCACGATGACTGCCAGCCCCGCTGCCCTGACTCCCTGGGAAGCCGGGGCTACTGGGCCACCCGGACCCAGCCCCAGTTCGTCTTTTTCGATCCCGCCGAACTGGCCGCCGTGGCCCAGGGCCGGATGAAACCGTGGCAGCCCCAGCCCTACGCCGCCTATAACCTGGCCCCGTACATGTTCCGGCCCAAGAAACACCCCAATACCCGGTACCTGGTCGGGGCGATGGCCTATGACCGGGCCCGAGGTTTTCTGTACGTCTTCGAGCGACAGGCCGAGGACGACGACAAGTCGGTCGTTCACGTCTTCAAATTAAAATAAGCGGGGCGCCAGTGGGCGGGCGGCAGTGACTGACGTAGTGGCCGCAGTGAACGGGGACGACCGAGTGACCCCGGCACCATCGACCGTCGCGAATGAAACGGCGGCCCCCCTCACCCTAACCCTCTCCCCCATAGGGGGGAGAGGGGACCCGAAGCGGACCAACAAAGCAGCCGCCGACGTAGTGGGGGCGGCAGGCGCGGGCGAGGAGCAAACACCGGCACAGGTGTTGGTCGTGAATTAAGAGGCGCCCCTTGGCGCCTGGCCGGGCCGATGGCGACCGGTCCGGCCGTTGTCAAGGCGGCGGCCGCGACGGACAATGGCGTCCGGGTTTGCCGGCTTGTCTGCCGGCCCATATGTCACTGGGTCGTAATGCAGCGGCGCTGCCGACCGGGGATGCTCTGCCGCTTCAAGAGCCACGTCTTTTGCCGTTGTTATGTTCGGCCCAGGGGTTGCGCCAAGCGATGCCGGTCAAGGCCCGTTGTCGCGCGCTGTTCCCGGGTGGGCTGGTGCCGGGTCAGGGTCAGGTTCTGCCGGTGCGGGTATCCCCGGTGACCCGGGGGCCCGGCTGGTCGCAGCGCCGCCGGCCAGGCAGAGGCATGAATAAAGGGTGGGGTTCGCCCCACCCTTTTATATTTCGTCCGGATCGCTAGGAGGGCCCGCCCCGGGCCGGCTCGAGTCGCCAGCCGCTAATGATGGGCGCTCCGGTTCGCCTCAGTTGACAAAGGTATTCTTGACCCGGGTCGATTTCACGAAATAACCGATCCACAGACAGCTCAAGACCAAATTCACGATCTCGCCACCCTGCACCCGCTGGACCATGATGATCGTGATGATGTTGATCACGATCCCGATGGCCAGCAGGACGACGATCAGCTTCGGCGCCCATTTCTTCTTGAGGAAGATGACGATCAGTTCCAGCACGATCAGGGCCAGGCCGATGATCATCAAGACCGTCAGGGTGGAAATGAACTTGGCCAACTCCGGCGCCCGTTGGCCCAGGGCGCCAATTCCGACCAGAATGACAATCGAAAAGATCAATCCGACAAAGGCCAGGATGACGTAAACCAGTAACCAGCCGCCGATGCCCTTCAGTTCCCTGGTCTCCGGCGCCGCCTGCTCGTTCATTTAGTCCCCCCTGTTGAATAATGCTTCTGTCTCAAAGAATATTAATTTGTGATTATAACATTACTATGCAATAACTCAAGCGTTTTCTCGGCGTAGATCCGCCATCCGGGCGCGCATTCTGCCGGAAGAAGCGCGGTCCAGGGCGGCCGGCCCGTGGCGCTGACTCAACCGTAAAGTTCGCTCACCGCGGCCGTCACATCTTTTCTGACCGCGGCCATCCTGGGTCGCAGGATCATCCAGAACAGCAGGCCCCCGGTCACCAGGACGCCCCAGGGCGACCCAAAGGTATCGCTGACCGCGATCAGCTTTTTCTTGTCATTGAGCCTGACCAGGGCGGCCACGTAGGGGCTCTTTTTTACCAGGACGCCCTTGCCCAGGCCCCACATCGGCCTGACGGTGTACTGGGGCAACCGTTCGGTCAGCCTGGCTTGAACCTGTTCGTAGGACGGAAAAAGACCGGGCACCGCCACTTTTTCCATGAGTCACACCTCCTTTGGCGGGTCAGCGATAAATCGAGCTCAGCCGCGTCGAACCGGTTATTAAAATTCTTATCAGCAGCGTCACCACAGGGCAAGTCCCGATCACCTGGCAGCCGGAGTACCGTGCCGCTGCGCAACAATAGGCAGTTGACCCCCGAATGATGAAACGATTAACATAACTTCTAAAAGGTACGGGGTATTTGACAAGGCGGATAATTATCGGGGGCCGGGAGGTGCTCATGGGCAGGTCGGTTTTGATCGGTGCTGTTTGTTCACTGTTGATCGCGGCCGGGGCCCAGGCGGCCTCCCCGCCCAAGTCACCGGGACCGGTCAACGCCCTGTTCATCTACTGGCGCGGTGAGACCGACTGCGCCCGGGGGCTCAAGGCCGGATTGATCCAGCGGGGGATCAAGCTCCGCGCCATTTCATTCAACGCCGAGCGCAATAAAAGACGTCTGGACGCATTTCTCAGAGGCCTCAGGCCCGCCAACTATAAATTCATCTACACCTTCGGGACCACGGTCAGCCTGGCGGTCAAGAAGCGAGTCCACAAAATTCCGATCGTCTTTGGGATCGTCTCGGCCCCGGTGCGGGCCGGCCTGATCAAGGCCTGGGGTCCGTCGGGCACGAACGTGGTCGGGATCAGCGCCACCATGACCCTGGCCGACCACCTGGGGCTGATCTCCCGGCTGGGCCGATTCAAAAGGATCGGCTTCCTCCACAACCCCCTCGAAAAGAACTCGGTGATCGAGCTGGACGAACTGAAGAAGCTGCTCGCGGCCCGGGGCGTGAGCCTGGTCGTGGCCCGGGCCCGTAGCGACCGGGAGGTGCCCACTGCGGTGCGGCAATTGATCCAGGCCCGGGTCGATCTGGTCTTTCTGCCGTCCGTGTCCCTGGTCATCGCCAACGCCCGGAAGATCGCGGCCGCCCTGACCGCCCGCCAGATCCCGACCTATGGGGCCACGGTCGGCCTGGTCAGGGCCGGGGCCATGATCGGCCTGGGGGTGACCTACGGCCAGGTGGGCCGGCTCCTGGCGGCCAAGGTGGCATTGATTCTGGCCGGAAAAAGTCCCGGTCATATCCCCTCCGAGCGGGTGAGCCCGAACCAGGCCACGATCTGGATCAACCCGGCCACCCTGAAAAAACTCGGTCGAACCCTGCCGGCATTTTTCAGGAAAAAGGCCGTACCCGTTCGCTGACCACCACGTAGGGGATATCCATGATCAAGATCGTCGGATTGAGCGGCAGCCGGATCAAAGAGGGCAACGTCGAGGCCTATTTGTCCGCCTCCCTGGACCACGCTGCGGAACAAAAAGATGTCGAGACCGAACTGATCACCCTGGCCGTTAAAAAGATCGAGCCCTGCCTCCACTGCAACTGGTGCCTCAAGAAGCAGACCGCCGAAAAATACTGCGCCCAGGACGATGACATGGCCGGGATCTATCCCAAGCTGCTCGCAGCGGACGGGATCGTTCTGGCCTCGCCGGCCCACTTCGGCCGCCTGTCCGGGACCATGGCCGACGTCCTGGATCGGACCCGGGCCTTTGTCCACGGCAACGTCTATCGTTTTCCCCTCAAGAACAAGGTCGGCGGGGCCCTGGCCGTGACCTATTTCCGGGGGGCCGGCCTGGAGACCACCCTGTCCGGCCTGGATGTCTTTTTCCTGTGCCACCAGATGATCCTGGCCGTGAGCGGCCTGTATCACCTCGGGGCCGGGGCCTATTCCACCCGTCATGGCCTGGGCCTGTTCGAGAAGGAGCCCCGGCAGATGACCCTGGAGGACAACTATGGCCTGGTCTCGGCCCGGGTCCTGATGGATCGGATGATCGAGCTGATTCGAGTAATCAAAGCCGGAGAACAGGCTTTGAAAGGCTGAAGGTCCAGATTGTGACTCGCCAGTTGATTTATAAAAAGGCGGACGGCGGGCATGACTATAATCGTGATACCGGTACGCCTGGGCCATGCTAAAATTTTACTTGGTAAGGCTGACTGAACCTTTCATTTCACGGAGGGATGTGATGAGACGGTTTTCAGTGGCTTTAGGCGTTGTGGCCGTAGGTTTGTTCATTTGCCTGCCTGCGGCCCGGGCGGCCCTGGACCCCATCCTGGCCGCGATCCGGTCCGGTGATCTGAAAGCGGTGGAGGCCAGGCTGGCGGCCGCACCGAAGTCGGTCATGGCCAAGGACTTCACCGGCCACACCGCCCTGCACTACGCCGCCAATTCCGGACGCGCCCGGATCGCCGCGCTCCTTTTGGCCAAGGGGGCCGACCCCAACGCCCTGAACATCGAGGGACGCTCGCCGCTGCATTTGGCGGCCATGCGCTGTTTTCTAGAGGTGGCAAAGGTCCTGATCGCCAAGGGGGCCAAGATCAATCTGCGGGGTACGATGTTCGGCTCCACGCCGCTGCACGTGGCCGCCGGGTTCGGGTGTGTGAAGGTGATCGCCCTGCTCCTGGACAAGGGGGCCAAGACGGACGTGAAGGACAAGCAGGGCCTGACGCCCCTGGGCGTGGCCCAAAAGGACAAGATGAAGGCCGTGGTGGAGCTATTCAAGAAGCGCGGCGTGACCAGGTAGCTTTTTTTTGATGGTCTGATCGGCCGCCGGAGGACGGTACGAAAATTCCAGCGCCGGCGGCCTGCTTTTTCGGGCGGGTCCCAATGGGCCGGATGATCGACTGATCCAGCTGATCGAGGCCGGCCAGGAGGACCTTCGAAGGTGAGTCTCACCAGAGGTCATTGAGACAGTGTTACAAGAAGACCAAACTGCTGAACTTCTATTATGGTGCGAACAGGAATTGGGCGTAGAGCTACGCCAAATAAGAGGGAATTTGACAAAAGCATTAACACGGGCTTCAGCTGTCTGGGAACTATTAGTAATTGAAGAGGCTTCTAGGCTTGGAAAGGTGCAATATGAGCCGGACGCTGAAGGCAGCCCGGATCTATTTATTGAATTCCCTAATGGGCGTCCCGTTTGGATCGAAATTAAATATCTGGCTAGGCGTTATGTCAAAGAAGAACAACAGACGCAAGAGGTTGCTAATTGGATATTTAATGAGGCCAAGCGGCTTGGCGTACCACCTGAATCGGTCAAGCCGCGTTTCGGTCGTTTTGTTAGTGACAAAGGAAAATCAATTAGGATTTTACCGCAAATTAATATGAGGAAGTTTTTCCTAAACGACCCAGAATTGCGCTACTTTTTCCGTAGGATAAAAATGTTTCCACATCACAATTTTTCTTGCGACCTTACTGATTATACCATTTCGATTGATTATTGGCCTAAATTTCCATCATCAGGATATACTAGTTGGTCTGAATTACCTCTTGAACAACCAGCAATAGCCAAAGAGAATGCCATTTATAGGGCCTTGAGAGAAAAGGGTAAACAACACAAAGTCGAGGCTCCCCATGTAATATGCATTGGAAGCGATCAAAGCCCTGCATTAAATAGAAAAATTTATCAGGGTAATCTTGCTATTGAAAGAGCAATCGAATATGCTTTCAAAGATTATAGCTCCATTTCAGCCGCCATTATTGTCTTCATCGAATCAAATATTGATATTTTTGGCCAGGAAGAAGAGCGGAAGGCAGAGTTGAAAATATTTGAAAATCCAAGTGCAACACACCCACTTGAGGCTTCACAATTACATTTATTAACAACAATGAACTTTAATAGACGGAAGTATACATCTACGCTGCCAAATAATGAGACTAACGACTTGGAACGTTTTCTGCGTGTATCAGGGTGCTTAACTTGGAGGTCAACGGAAATGAGTGAATTTGTTGAAATCCCTTCTAACACACTGATGAGGATTCTATCAGGGAAAACCAATTTATATGATTCATTTCGTATTCGACCTGGTGATTTTCGAAGAATACCCTTTGAAAATGGATGGGCCATTCGGAGTGTTTCTATGAAAGAAGGAAATATTGAAAAGGGGGAAGATTCAAAGGTCGTATTGGAACTCGTTTCACCAATATTTAATCCATACAGGCCGCACAAAAAAAGTAAAGGTTAGGCAGACGTTACTGCTAAAACAGGCTGGCTGTTTTCTGATAAAGGGACTTCTTTCTGCTGGCAGCGAATTTGCCGAATGTAATAGAGGCTGTCGGCCCTCAACCCCGGGGCGCCTTCGGCCTGAGGACCACGGCCGGCCGGGTGCGCTCGGAATACCTGAAATCCAAAGACTCATGAACGGTCCCGTACCTGCCCTCCAGATCCGCCAGGGGACCGGCATCCAGGGCCCGGGTGGGACAGGACTCGATGCAGGCCGGGAGTTTTCCTTGGGTCCAGAGGTCCAGGCAGAAGTCGCACTTGCCCATCTTGGCCCCCGGGGTGGGTCCGAACTGCGGGGCGTCATAGGGGCAGGCCTTGCGGCACTTCTCGTCGCAGGCCTCATTGCCCAGGCAGGCCTCCCGGTCCACGACCACGATCCCGTCCGCCTCGCGCTTGGAGATGGCCCCCACCGGACAGGCCTCAACGCAGATCGGCTTCAGGCACTGGAAGCAGGGCAGCACCAGGTAGCTGACAAAGACCTCTGGCACCTCTCCTTGTTCAGTGTAGGCGATCCGCATCCAGTTCTCCGGACCGGCCGGGATGTCATGACAATCCTTGCAGGCGACGCGGCAGGCGCTGCAGCCGGTGCACCGGGTCTGATCGAAATAGAAACCGACTTGCATGTCCACCCCCCCCTCAGGCCCGGGCCACTTGGACCAGGGCCGTGTTCAGGCAGGCCGCCCCGCCGCCGGAGTACTCGTCCTTGGTTAGGGTGTTAGCGCATCCGCCCCGGTCGATCCCTGTCTCGTCCGGATCGTACCAGGCCCCCTCGAAGATGCAGACCACGCCGGGCATGATCCGCTGGGTGACCCAGGCAGTGATCGCCACCCGGCCCCGATCGTTGAACACGTGGACCTCGTCGCCGGTCTTGATGCCGCGCGGCCCGGCGTCCATGGGGTTGATCCAGACCCGATGGGGCTCGACCTCCCGGAGCCACTCGACCTTGTACATCTCCGAGTGGACCCGGTTCCTGGGGTGCGGCGTCAGCAGTTGCAAGGGGTACTTGGCCGCCAGGGGGTCGTTCCGGTCCTCCCAGGTGGGCATGTACTTGGGGATGGGCGGGCACAGGGGGTTGTCCAGATCGGCCACCCGCTGCGAAAAGATCTCGATCTTGCCCGACGGCGTGTCAAAGGGGTGGTTGTCCGGATCCTGGATCTGCTTCCTGAAGGCGACGATGGGCTCATCCAGCTTGACCCGGTGGATCCCCTCGCGCCGGAACTTGTCAAAGTCAATGATCAGCGGCGCGGTCTCCGGGTTCTTGGTCACGAACTGGCGGAGGATGTCGTCCTCGGTAAAGGGATTGAAATCCTGGATGCCCAGCCGCTCGGCCAGCAGCCCGGCGATCTCCAGGTCGGACTTGCACTCGCCGATGGGCTCGATGGCTCGGTTGACAAAGGTGAAGTAGGGGCCCGAGGGCCAGGGCCGGGTCAGGTCGTTTCGTTCCATGGCGCTGGTCACGGGCAGCAGCAGGTCCGCGTATCGGGCCTGGGCGGTCATGAACAGTTCATTGACCGCCAGGAAGTCGAGCTGTTTGAGGGCCCGGTCGGCCTTGTTGCTGTTGCCGGTCTGGTTGACGTAGTTGTTGCACATGGACCAGGCCATCTTGATGTCCGCCGGGTAGCCGCCCGCCCGCCCCTTCAAGATGGCGTCGAAGATCTTGTTGATGTGGATCCGCTTGACCACCCGCAGCCGGATGTCCAGGGTGCCCTTGACCCGCGGGCCGTCCAGCTCGACCGGGTTCTTGCCCGGCGGGATGGCCGACATCCTAAACATGTGGCCGATGGGGATGCCCATCAGTCCGCCGCCGGCCGAGCCGCCGGGGACGCCGACGTTGCCGGTCATGGCGCACAGGGTCATGGCGCAGCGGTTGTACTGCTCGCCCATGGCCGAGCGGGCCGGGCCCTGGCAGTCCATCAGGGCGGCCGGTTTGGTGGCGGCGTATTCCCGGGCCAGGGCCTGGATGGTCTCGGCCGGGACCCCGGTGATCGGGGCCGCCCAGGCCGGCGTCTTGGGCGTGCTGTCTTCGGCGCCCAGGACGTAATCCCGGAATCGGTCGAACCCGACAGTGTATCGGTCCAGGAAGGCCTGGTCGTGCAGGTCTTCGTCGATCATGACGTGGGCCATGGCCACCATCATCGCCGTGTCGGTCCCGGGGTAGATCGGGATCCACTGGTCGGCCAGCACGGCGGCCGTGTCGGTGTAGCGCGGCTCGACACAGATCATCCGGGTCCCGGCCTCCTTGGCCCGGATGAGGTGATACATGGTGTTGGTTCCGGAAATCATCCGGGCCGGGTCCCAGCCCCAGAGGATGGCCAGCTTCGAGTTGAGCAGGTCCTCCCGGCTGTGGCCGACCATGACCGACCCGTACTGGGTCAACGAGGCCCAGACCGCCCCCTCGGAAGAAATGTTGCCGTAGTGGGTGGTATAGCCGCCGAACTGGTTGAGCAGCCGGGCGGCGGCCAGGCCGCCCATGTGCAGGCTGGCCAGGTAGCCCCCGCCGGTCAGGAGCAGGATGGCGGCGTTGCCGTGGGTCTCCTTGACCTGTTTGAGCTTGCCGGCCAGGGTGTCCAGGGCCTCGTCCCAGGAAATCCGTTCGAACCTGCCCTCCCCCTTGGCCCCGATCCGCTTTTGGGGGTATTTGAGGCGCTCGGGGTGATGCACGTACTGGCGCAGGGCCCGGCACCGGAGGCAGGTCCGGAGCTGGTCCGGCTCGGCGGCGTCGTCGCCCTCGACTCGAATGATGACGTTGTCCTTGACGTGGAGCCGCAAGGGACAGCGACCCCCGCAGTCAAAGGTGGAGGTCGTGCGGACGATCTTGACTGCCTGATCCGATCGTCGGCCGGTCATCTCTGCCTCCTTATGTGGGTTCGGGTCGTGCGCCGCCTGCCCCTCAGGGCCGCATGCCACGGCTCTTGGGTCCGAGCTGGCTCGGCAACAACCGATACGCCGTCTCGATCCACTCGCACAGCAGGGGCCGGGTCTCCCGGGGGTCGATGATCTCCTCGATACGGAAGGCCTCGGCCGTGCGGAAGGGCGAGGTGACCGCCGCCAGCCGCTGCTCGATCTCGGCCCGCAGGGCATCGGGGTCCTCGGCGGCCTCGATCTTCCGCCGGTAGGCCGCCTGGACGCCGCCCTCGAGCGGCAAGGACCCCCACTCGCCCGACGGCCAGGCGTAACGCAGATTGAGGCGGCTGTGGTCGCCGTGGGCCGCGCCGGCCACGCCGAACACCCGCCGCAGAATGATCGAGCACCAGGGCACCGTGGCCTGATAGACCGAGTATATCCACCGGCCGCCGGCCCGGATGGTCCCCTGCTTCTCGCCTTCGAGGCCGATCAGGAAGCCGGGGTTGTCCACGAAATAGACTATTGGCAGATGGAACGTGTCGCACAGGTCAATGAACCGGGTCATCTTCTCGGCCGCCCGGACGTCCATGGCCCCGCCCAGAAAGCGCGGATCATTGGCCAGGACGCCGACCGGTTTTCCGGTCAGACGCCCCAGGCCAATGACCGCCGAGCGGCCCTGCCAATACCCCATCTCGAAAAAGCTGCCGCGGTCCAGGCTCAGGTCGATGATCCGGCGGACGTCAAAGGGCCGGCGCTTGTTCCGGGGGATGATGCCGAGCAGTTCCTCCTCCCGGCGGTCAGGCGGATCTTCGGCAAGGATCACCGGTGGCATCTCGTACACCGAATCGGGCATGTAGGACAAAAAACGCCGGATCTGGCTGAAGACGTCGTCCTCGTCCGCGGCCTCGTTATCGACCACGCCCGAGCCCCGGGCGTGGATATGGGAGCCGCCCAGTTCCTCCTTGGTTAGCTTTTGCCCCAGGGCCGGCTCGACCACGGGCGGTCCGGCCACGAATACCTGGGTTTTTTGTCTCACCATGATCGAGAAATGCGAAAAGACCACCCGGGCCGCGCCCAGCCCGGCCACCGGCCCCAGGGCGGCGCTGACCACGGGCACGGTTTGCAGCAGCCTGACCATGACGTCCATGGCCGGGTTGGCCGGGACATAGGTCCGGCCCATCATCTCCAGGTGCTTGACGCTCCCGCCGCCGCCGGTGCCCTCGATCAGGCGGATCATGGGCAGCCGCAGTTCCAGGGCCATGCGCTCGCCGTAGGGGGCCTTGGCCCCGATGGCCGCGTCGGAAGCCCCGCCCCGGATGGTGAAGTCGTCGCCGCCGACCACTACCCGCCGGCCGTCGATCCGGCCGGTGCCGGTGATGAAATTCGAGGACAGCAGATCGACCAGACGATCGCCGTCATAGGTCGCCGCGCCGGCGATGGCCCCGGTCTCGTGAAAGGTGCCCGGGTCAAAGAGCCGGTCGATCCGTTCCCGGACGGTCAATCGCCCGGCGGCGTGCTGGCGCTCTATATTTTCCGGGCCGCCCATGCGGGCGGTCATCTCCCCGCGCCGCTTGATCTCCTCGACCTCGGGCGCCCAGCCCATATCATCGCGGTCATCGTCCATGGCTGCCCCTTTCAGGTGAAAGACTAGCCATAGCCCATTTTTGATTTGTATGCAATCGTCTAGAAACCCAAAAAAGGGCCGGGGCAGAACCCCGGCCCTCACCGGCCCCCGCGGAGCGAAAGCTCAGCCCCGGATGACGCAGACCACGACAGTGCAGCGCAAATGGTACCGGCAAGCCCGCCTCGTTACCCATTGGCAAATTTTGTGCGTCACCCACTGGCAGATGGACTGACATCTTCTGCGGATCATGTTGCCCACCCGGCTGTGCCAGCATTTTTGCAGCGGGTGGCAAATTCGCTGCACCTTGCAGACTTGCCTCGAGACCGGGCCGCAGGTCTTTACGTAGTTGCATTTCCGGCACGGAACCGTCTTGGCGATTTGGAACGTGACCCGGGACCGGACGGCAACCGCCGGGGTCGCCTTGTTACCGGCCGCCGCCGGGCCAACCAAAGCGACCAGCAGAACCAGGACTGCCATTGACCAGAGAACCTTCATGCTGTTTCCTCCTCGTGACCTTTTCGCCGGACCGGCCCCCGATCCAACGAGAGTTTTTAGGCGTCACCGGGGACACGGTCCCGCGGTGACGACGAAGTTGATTTTCCTGACCGGTCGCCGGGGGGAGTAGAAGCCGCGTCCTCTTCCCGGGGACCGGTCTGACCGCCTGGTGCGGGCGTTGTCTGTTCGGGCCCATTGGCTGGCCGTATGAGGTTCCACGGTCAGTCGTTTTTCACGGCCATCACACTGGGCGATCATTCGAACCTTCGGCGCCCCCGTTCACCGGGGCGGGGGAAAGATGATCGGTCCGGACGGGAAGAAGACGTGCTGCAGGCGTCCCCCGCGGAAAAAGGCGATGATATGTTTCTTCAGATAAAAAAGAGAGTGCACCGTCCCTCTCCGGAACTTTTGGGTAATGACCTTGTCCGGCGAACCGAAGATGCGTTCGAACTCGGCCCTGGTCAGGGACCCCGGTCGCTCGAAGTCGATCACCACCCCCGTAACCATGGCCGGTGGCCTGAAGTCGGCCGAACAAAACCTTATCTTGAATTTTTGGGGGTCGATCTTCAGGCCGGGGAACAGGTAGGGCAGCAGGGGGTCCAGGCCACGATGGCAAGGCTCATTGAAGAGCAGGCCGATCTCGCCGGGAAAGGTCTTCTTCAAATCCCAGGCGTGACCGTCCGCGATGGAATACGTCATTTGCCGGCGGATGGCCTCGATCAGGAAGTCGTTCTCCGGCCGCCAGGCCACGCCCTGGGCCTCGGCCGCCCGGCGCAGCTTGGCATAGAGATCCGGCCGCTTGGCCAGACGCCGGACCAGGGACCAGGGCACGATCCAGCCGCAGGAGAAACTTTTTTCATCCCGAGGCCGGGGGCCGACCCGACCATGGCTGGGGCCGGAGTGGATGATCACCCGGACGACTTGTCCCTGATTGACCCAGCAAATCATGTTGCGCCAGACGTACCACTTGACCTCGGACGGCAGTTTGAGGGCGTTCCCCGGGGGCAGCTTGACGTTCAGGACCAGGTCCGGTTTGCCCAGGGCGGCGGTGAATTTTTGAAGGCTCGCGTCCGCGGCCAGCGGGGCCGACGGGGTCCCACCCTGGATCATGACCTTGATCACCGTGCCGCCTCTGACGAATAAATCGGCCTTCAACCGCTTGTAGTCCACGTTTTTGATCTTCAAGAAGTTGAAGAACTGCCCCAGATATTGCCGGGCCCTGGCCGGCCCCATCTTCCTGGTGTTCAGATGCTTGAATATCGGTCCAAAATAGTGGGCGTAAATGACCAGATCGGCCTCGGTCAGGTTATGCTTTTTCAGGAAGGCCTCGATCTTGGCCCTGATTTCGACCGGATCGCCGAAGCCCAGGGCCGCGATCTGGTCCAACCTGTCGAAGGGCCGGCCCACGGTCAGGCCGTGGAAGGTGAAGGGCCAGACCACGTAGCGGAAGCCGCGCGGGTCGGTCACGATCCGACCGGGCTTTGCGTCCGCACGGCCGTACCCGGCCAGAAACACCAGGGCCAGCACGACAACGATTGTCCTTTTCATGAAACTCTCCCCCAGCTGACCATTCAAGGCCGGGCCTTGAACCGGCGAGCCTCTTTCGGCATCACCGGGAACACGGTCCGGCGGTGACGACGAAGTTGATTTTCCTGACCGGTTGCCAGGGGGAGTAGAAGCCGCGTCCACTCCCCGGGACCGGCTGACCATTGGCGTCGAACCTGATACCGCCGGTGAAATAGCGCCGCTGGATCTCCACCACTGCCATACCGGGCCGCAGGGCCTTGATCTCGGCGACATAGGCCATGGAGTGGATGAAGTTTCTCCCTACGGTTAAACTGTTTCCCCTGGTGACCACGGCCCGGTAAAACGGACCGTTCTGGCTGCCCACGGCACCCAGGCGCAGGTTGAATTTTTGGCCGACCCGCAGGCACCGGGACGAGGTCGTCACCTTGACCGCTGGGGGCCTGACCGTTGCGGCCCGGGAGACGCCGCCGGCCGGAAACACACCGCCCAGGCTTCCGGCCAGGCAGACCACCATCAAGGCCTTGAAACCACTTTTCCTCAGACACATGGGTAGATTCCTTTTATCACGGGCCCGGCCATGGCCCCCCAGCCAGGCCGCTTCTTCTCTTCTCCGGGGGACCTCACCGCTCGACTCGACCGCACCTGTAACACGAACCTTGATCGGTGCTGTAACAGCGACCATTGCAATACCACGCCTTGTCGCTCGGACAGCAAGCCCTGTATTTCCAGCAGCAGTCATCGCCTGACGGGCAGCAGAAGCTCCCGCAATTGACCGGATAGTTGGCCGGACACCTCCGTCTGGCCAATTGAACGGTTGTTCTCGTTTCCCGTTTGCAGCGCTGAACCGCTGTATGCCCTGCGCCCAGGGCCATGGTCGGCGCCAGGCAAATCGCCAGCAAGAACACCACGATCAAGACGCTGATTCCTCCCCTTCTCATGACGTGTCCTCCTTGACCCCCTGTTACTTCCATGGATGTTTCCCGCTCACGCTTCCGCCGGATTGGCTGGCCGGATTCGCCCTGGTCCGGCCTCTTCAGTTCGATTGGGTTCTCCTGGGTCCATGGCGTATCCTCCGTTTCCTTGGGGAAGCTGGATAAGTTGTCTCCCCAGTCGTTTTAGTGTTCCCCCGGCCGCGGCCGCGCCCTTGCGGCGGACATCATCGGGCCAGGGTGATCACCCCCGGCCTCAGTCTCGCACCGCACATATCGCCGCGACATGGACCTGCCGGCACCGAATCCGGTTGACCAGGCGGCAGTACTGGCGGGTCAGCCACCGGCAGATCCGGCGGCACTGCTCGACGATGCGGTTGCCGATCCGCGACCGGGTGCAGACGTGGGTCGGCTGGCAATAGCGCTGGGCTTGGCAGACCCGCATGGGCGCTTTTCGGCAGACCCGCACGGTCTTGTAACACGTCTTGGCCAGCCTTTGCGCCGGCCGGGGCGGCGCGGCCGAGGCCGTCAGGGGCACGATCGTCAACCCCATGGCGACCAGGGCGATCAACATCCAGCCGAAGCAGATACCCAACTTGACACGACTTGAATACATTTGATCCTCCTCCTTCTTGGGTCACGGACGGTCGATAACCGCGGCCGCCTCGGTGACCCCGATCGGATGCCCTAGCGCACGAAGGTGTTGGCCACCCGTTTTGATTTCTTGAAGTACAAGATCCACAGCACCGACGCCACCATCCCGATGAAGTATAAGGGCAGGCCCCCCCGCGGCCCGACCCAAATAAGCAGGACCACCAAAGTAAGCCCGTACAAGATCAAATTCAGTCCCAGGCAGACGACAATGGTCCGAGGTCCCTTCACCCGGCGTCGATAGAGCGCCCACAAGACAACCAGGCTCAAGGCCAGATCCCAAATATAGCTCGCGAATATGATTACAATCAGGGTCTGGAGGACCCCACTAGCCACCGCGACCATGTACGGGACGGCCTCGACGATATCCACCAAGGCAAACAGCACTGTTATGATCGTGTAAAATAATAGCCAACCGCCGAACCCGGACAACTCGTTTTCCCTGCCACGGCTGCTGGTTTGGGACATGACGATCTGATTATCCATGGTTGCTCCCTTTGACAGGTTCACCGGACCGCCTGGGTAAAAACGGGAATACGTTTGTGGCGCCCTCTCGAGAGGCCGTCCGGGCCGCCCCGGCCACCTCTCTGGGCGGGATCGAGCCTCAACCTCGGATGGCGTTGCAGGAGGTCTCGCAACGCGTCTCCCTACGGTAAAAACGCCGCCGAACCCACCGGCAGACATGAGTTCCATTCAACCACTGGCACACCTTTTGAAGCACGGTGTGGGGCACCCGAACCGTTCTGCACACTCGATGGCACACCCTCTTGGCCAGCATCGTCCCCCCGTTGTTCCTCGCCGCCGAGGCCACCAGGGGCACGAACATCAGCCCCAGGGCGATCAGGGCGATCAAGACCCAGCCCATGCCGGCTCCCCACTTGACAGACTTGCCAGACATTTTCCCCTCCCACATCTTCGGTCATCGAACTCGGTCATGACGGGCGCGGCCGGGCCGCCCCGGCCGCATCGCGTTGTCCACCCAGGCATCCGCCGCCTTTCAGAGGCGAGGTACGGCCTCAACCTCGGACGGCAAGGGCGCAGGTTACATGGCACCTTCTCTCAATCCGGTACTCAACTATGGCCCTCAAGTGGCATAGTTGGCGTTTATACCAATCGCACACCCTTTGGAAAACGGTATGGGGCACCCGAACCCTCCGGCACACTGTATGGCACACTCGTTCGTAATGCCGTTTGGCCAGCATCGTCACACCGGTGTTCGCCGCCACCGCGTGGATCCCGGGATGATCGGGGACACCTTTCGCCGAGGCTGCCAAGGGCACGAACATCAGCCCCATGGCCACCAGGGCGATCAAGATCCAGCCGAAGCCGTTTCCCCACTTGACACGCTTGTCAGACATTTTCTACTCCCATGTCTTCAATTAAAGAGCTTGGTTAAATAAGACCTCCCTCAGGGGCGGGTTGGCCGATGTTAATGATCCGGACCTGAACCTCTCACCCCGCCGGGTTGACCACCCGTCCCATGAACAGGATCGTTCCGGTCCGGGTGTCCATCACCACGAACAGGAAGGGATGATCGGCCCGGAACACCGGCGGGCCGGACGGCGATCTCGTGGCGATGACCACGGCCGTGGCCGCGGCGGCCACGGTCCCGGCCTCGTTGACCTCGATGAAGGCCTTGTGAAACACGCCGCTGATGTGCAAGTTCTTCTTTCTCCCGTCCATGCGAGAGAAATCGGCCTTGTCACCCTTGAAGGCGTCCTTGATCCCCAGGGCCTTGAGCGATTTTTTGAGGCTGATGGTCGGCGTGGTGACCTTGAACCGGGGCAGTGAGACCTGGACCACCCTCCCGGGGCGCACTGACGACAGCCACTTTTTCAGGTTGGCCGGGGTGAGGGCCCGTTCCAGGCCGGCCAGGCCGCCGGCCCGCTTGGGCAGCAGCACGAACATGGACAGGGACCGGTCGGCGTAAGGCATCTCCAGGACCTTGAGGGAGCCCAGATCGGCGTAACCGAACGGCTTGATGCCCCGACCGTTGGTCTGGGACATCATCTTGACCCGGACCTTTTTGTGGGGAGCGATGAAAAAGTCGGCCTCATGGGTCTTGGCCTTGTCGAACTTGAGCCGCCAGGTGCCCTTGAAGTACACGGCGTTGGTCAGCACCAGCGTGGTCAGGTTGGTGATCGACCCCGGTGGCAACAGGTCCTTGACCCTGTCCCGGGTCTTCTTGGCCGCCCAGGCGTTTATATTGCGACGCGAGGCCTCGGGCTGTGCTGCATAGTTCTGGGGAAACAGGGCGTTGCCATAGTTAACCTTGATCCTCTGCAAAAAGGATTTGAGAAAGGGATAGCCCTTCTGGGGAAACAGGGCGTTGGCGGTCAGCAGCACGGCGCCATTCCGGCCGGAGCGTTCCAGGCGCCGGATCAACCGGCCCAGGCGGAGGTGCCACGCGGCCTCGGGGCCCCTCAGGCCCAGGGCCGCGGCCATTTGACGCTGCGTCTCGTGGGCCGCCCCGGCCAGGGTCATGGACAGGGCCACGGTGATGCTGTAGGGCGAAAACACGATGTTGGCCGGGCCTTTGCGGAAGTCCTTGAGCCTGGTCAACTGGCCGTAGAGTTTGAGGGCAAAGGCGGTGTCCTTGCCGACCATGCGGCGCGGGATCGGGGCCACGGCCGCGGCCGTGGACAGACCCAGGGTCAGGCTCACCAGGACAACGATCAGCAGTCGAACCGGTCTCATGATTTCCCCCTGAAAAGAAGTTCCGGCCATCGGCCCCAATGCCCTTTTGGCATCAGGATGAAATGGTTAGACCGAATCCGTGCCGTTCCGGTTCCCCTTTTTTTCCACCGGGCCGGATGAATGCGCTCGATAATGAATGCCCCCCTGCCCCTGATGGCCAATAAAAAAGGCCGGGGGATTCCCCCGGCCCTGATCGGCGCTGCTCCAGTCGGTCGATAATCAGCCCCGCACGGCGACGCAGACCGTCTGGCACCTGGGCTGCAGTCGGCACTGCAGGCGGTAGATGAACCGGCAGATTCGCCGGGTGAGCCACTGGCAAACAGACTGGCAGCGTTGGACGATCTGATTGCCCACCCGGGACCTGGTGCACAGGCGCCGGGGCTGGCAGTAGCGCTGAAGCTGGCAGACCCGACTGGGGACCCGGCGGCAGACCCTGACGTTGGTGCACCGCCGGAAGCATTTCCTCTTCTGCTGGGCCAGCCGCGCCGGCTCCACCCTGGCCCGGACTGAACCAGTCTCGGCCGGGTCCATTCGCCCCTGGGCCATTGCCCCGGGACTGACCACCATGGCAGCCAGCATCAGGACCATCACCATGTAACTGACCTTCATGTCTTCAACCCCATGACCTGTTTTGCCCGATAGGAACGGGCCGTTGGCATAGGTTTAAATTTTGGACCCCGGAAAGAGGCCGAGTCAACAATATTTTTAGTATCTTATCCCACCCTGATCATACTCGAGGCAATGGTACCAAAATCGCCCCGAAAAACGGTGTTGCGCCCGGATTTTTATGCTAATATTATAGATTAAGATGAGCCCATCCCAAATTTTCAGGGTCCTTGAATCGCTCGCCACAGACCATAACCAAGGTTTATCCCATGGAATTCGAATGTATTCTGTATGACAAGGCCGAGGGCGTGGCCTGCATCAGGCTCAACCGCCCCCGGGTCCTGAATGCCATGAACCGGCGTTTGTGGTTGGACTTTGAAATGGCCCTGGAAGACGCCCGCCAGGACCCCGGGGTCAAGGTCGTGATCATCACCGGCGAGGGCCGGGCCTTT
The DNA here is from genome assembly GCA_964569795.1 of uncultured Desulfarculales bacterium. Lineage (GTDB taxonomy): Bacteria > Desulfobacterota > Desulfarculia > Desulfarculales > JAHJDS01 > JAHJDS01. The sequence goes on from CAZMVB010000005.1 coordinate 124,320, forward strand.
TCCACCGGGGCCGACCTCAAGGAATCCAAGGACCGCAGCCCGGAGGACTATCGGGCCTACCTGGAAAAACTCCAGGAGGTCTCCCGGAAGCTCATCCGGTTCCCCAAGCCGACCATCGCCGCCATCAACGGCTATGCCCTGGGCTCGGGCTATGAACTGGCCCTGGCCTGCGACATCCGCCTGGCGGCCGAGGACGCCCGGATCGGGTCTCCCGAGGCCCGGGTGAACTCGTCGGTCACCGGCGGGGCCATGCGCCTGATCCAGGACCTGATCGGCCCGGGCCGGGCCCGCGAATTTTTGTACTCCGCCCGCGAGATGGACGGTCGCCAGGCCGAGCGGATCGGGCTGGTCAACCTGGCCGTGCCGGCCGACCGGCTGATGCAGTCCGCCCGGGAGATGGCCGCGGAAATGGCCCGGAACTCGGCCCTGTCCCTCAAGCTGATCAAGAAGGGTCTGGGCCTGGCCCCCGAGGTCAGCCTCGAGGCCCTGATGGATTACGAGGTCGAGGCCTGCCTGGCCTGTGTGTCCACCGAGGATCGCCGCCAGTCACTGGAGCGCTTCGAGGGGCGCAAAAAAAGCGAACCCAAGTGAGAGGATAGTTCATGCCTTTGGACAGGGTCCTGAACCCGGAGTCAGTGGCCATTGTCGGAGCTTCCAAGGTCGAGACCAAGCGGGGTTTTCAGGCCCTGCGCACCCTGCTGGACGAAAAATTCGAGGGCCGGATCTACGCCGTCAATCCCAGGGAACAAACCATCCTCGGCGTCCCCTGCTATGACAAGGTGTCGGATATCGAGGACCAGGTCGATCTGGTACTGATCACCACGCCGGCGGCGACCATCCCCGCCGTGCTCGAGGACTGCGGCAAAAAGGGCGTGGCCGGGGCGGTGATCATCGCCGGGGGTTTCGGCGAGCTGGGCGACGAGGGCAAGCAGCTCGAGGACGAGCTCATCGACGCGGCCCGCAAATACGGCGTCCGGGTCATCGGCCCCAACACCTCGGGCATGATGAACCTTACAAAAAACCTGAACCTGGTCGGCCTGCACGACGCCCCGGCCGGGGACATCGCCCTCATCTCCCAGAGCGGCAACATGGCCCTGACCCTGATCACCGAGGCCAAGCTCAAGAGCCACAAGGGATTTTCGTACTACGTGGGCGTGGGCAACGAGTCGGAGATCCATTTCCACGAATACCTCGAGTTTTTCAAAAACGATCCCGACACCAAGGCCATCCTGATGTACGTCGAGGGCCTGCGCGAGGGTCGGCGCTTTCTCCAGGAGGCCTACGAGACCACCCTGCACAAGCCCATCGTCCTGCTCAAGGGCGGACGCTCGCGCACCGGGAAACGCTCGGCCGGGTCGCACACCGGCGCCCTGGCCGGGATCTCCGAGGTGGCCCGGACCGCCTTCCAGCGGGCGGGCATCATCGTTGTCGAGAAATCGGACGCCCTGTTCCCGGTGGCCGAGACCCTGAGCAATCTGCCCCCGATCAAGAACAACCGGGTGGCCATCCTGGCCGACGGCGGGGGGCACGCCACCATCGCCGCCGACATCCTGAGCGACCGGGGTATTTCCATACCGGAGATGACTGAAAAAACCCAGGACAAGCTGAAGAAAATCCTGCCCTTCACCGCCTCGGTGGTCAATCCGGTGGACGTGGCCGGGGGGACCGACGCCGATCCGTCCCTGTTCGCCGAGTGCGCCCGGATCATGCTCAAGGACCCCAATGTGGGCGGTCTGTTCCTGGTCGGCCTGTTCGGGGGGTACGGCATCCGGTTCGCCCAGAGCCTGGCCTGGAAGGAGGAGGACGCGGCCCATCAACTGGGCAAGCTGGTGGCCGAGCGGGACAAGCCGATCCTGGTGCACAGCCTGTACAGTTCGGCCAAGCCCCATGCCCTGGACCTCCTGCGCTACTACAAGATCCCGGTGTACGACTCCCTGGACGTGGCCTGCCGTTGCGTCGCCGCCTTGGCCGAACGGGGCAGCTATCTCAAGGAATACCACGCCAAGGTCAGCTTCAAGTTCAAGTGGCAATCACACGCCAAACCCGAGGGACGCCAGATCATCGACCGGGCCCGGCAGCAGGGCCGGCGGACGTTGCTGGAACCCGAGGCCAGGAGCCTCTTCCGGTTGCACGGCGCGCCGGTGGGCGAGCACGCCCTGGCGACCACGACCGACCAGGCCATCGAGATCGCCCGGAAACTGGGCGACAAGGTGGCCCTCAAGATCGTCTCGCCCAATATTCTGCACAAGATCGACGCCGGCGGCGTCTGGCTCAACCTCAGAAACGACATCGAGGTCGGCCGGGCCTTCGAGGAAATCATCGCCAGCGCCAGGCGCTACAACAACACGGCCGACATCCGGGGGGTGATGGTCACCCCCATGGCCGAACCCGGACTCGAGGTCATCATCGGCACCAAGACCGACGATCAGTTCGGACCGGTGATCATGTTCGGACTGGGCGGGGTCATGGTCGAGGTCTTGAAGGACGTTTCATTCAGGGTCCTGCCCATCTCACCGCGCTCGGCCCGGGCGATGATCCATGAAATTCGGGCCTCGTCGGTCCTGGAGGGCTTCCGGGGCCGGCCGCCATATGATCAGGCCGCCCTGCAAAAGCTGCTGCTGATCTGCTCGGAGATCGTCGAGGCCTATCCGGACATCGCCGAGATGGACCTCAACCCGGTGATCGCCTATGAACGCGGGGCCCGGATCGTCGATGCCCGGGTGATCCTCAGGGACGAGGTGGCAGTGGCCACTTAGATTCGCGGGGTTTGGCGCAGATGGTGCGAACTTTAGAGCCGCGAGGGCACTGTGTATCTTTGAATTTCCGTGGCCAGCAGTGGCTACTTAGATTCGCGGGGCCGGCCAAGGGTGGTGCGAACCTCTCGGCCGCCAGGCCACGATGGATAAAGGAAATTCCAGGGGGGGGCCGTCAACACCTATTTCGGAGGTAACTCATGGAAAAAGTCAAGGAATACGCCTTTTCGGCCGTGCTGGACACCACCTTTGAGGAGGCCGTGGCGCGGGTCAAGGAGACCCTGAAAGACGAGGGCTTCGGGGTCTTGACCGAAATCGACGTCAAGGCCACCCTCAAAAAAAAGCTGGACCAGGATTTCAGGAAATACGTCATCCTGGGGGCCTGCAATCCACCCTTTGCCTATCGGGCCGTTCAGGCCGACCTGGACGTGGGACTTCTGCTGCCCTGCAACGTCATCGTCTATGAGACCGACGATCAGAAGGCCTATATCGCGGCCATCAATCCCATCTCCGCGCTGCAGATAATCGAGAACCAGGAACTGCGCCAGATCGCCCAGGAGGTCTCGGGCAAGCTGGAAAAGGCAATCCAGGCGGCCAGCGGCAGTGGCCGCTCTTGATTCGCGGGCTTGCTTCCGGGTAGTGCAAACCACTGAGCCGCGAGGGCACGACGGATTTGAAAAATTACCGTGATGGCAGCGGCAGTGGCCGCTCTTGATTCGCGGGGTGGGGTGCAGGCGGTGCGAACTCTAGAGCCGCGAGGGCACGGTAGGTTTTTATAATTCCCGTGATGGCAGCGGCAGTGGCCGCATCTAATTCGCGGGATTGGGTGCAGGTGGTGCGAACTCTAGAGCCGCGAGGGCAGGGTGGATGGTGGCCGTATCTGACTCGCGTAGCCGCCCCCTCAACCCCCCCGGTAAAATCCGCCGTGGATCACGATTGACTTGCCTATCCGGAAAGCCCATGCGGCCCACCAAGATCATGGCCTCCTGACCGGCCCTGACTTCACCCCCAGGCTCGGGCCCTTGTGTTTCGTGGCCTGGGGGTGTAATGAAAGGCGGGTATGACCACGGGACTGTCCCAGCCGCTCAGGTCAGGTTCCGAGGAAAAAATTCGCACCCTGACACCCTCGAGGAGACATTCATGAAAGCACGGTCGGCCGCCATCGCCCTGATCATGGCCCTGATTTTGTCCCTGCACCTCATCGCCCCGGCGTCCGCCGCGTCAGACAAAGCCCAGATCAGATCAGTTATCAAGAACTACATCACCCTCCTGGCCAAGGGTGACATCCAGGGCGCCCTCCAATTAAAAATCAGAAAGCAGAGCATCCCGCCCCGGAACAGCTTCGAGTACCGGATGATCACCAAGCTGGCCGGGGCCTTTACCGGAATCGGTCAAATCCGGATCAAAGGCGATCGGGCCTGGGCCGTTCTCAACTTCGACCCCAAGGTAGCCGCGGATTTGGCCCAGCAGGACTATGCTTTTGCGCTCGACCAGGCCAAAAAGATCACCGACCCCCAACCACGTGCCGACACGGTCGGGCACCTCAAGAAAAACAGAGACCGCGAGATTGCCAAGCGGATGAAAAGCTTCACCCAGCCCCGAATGCGTCTTCAAAAAATAAGCGGCCATTGGATGATCCGCTAGGCGGCGGTGGCCGCTTTTGATTCGCGGGGTCGCGCCCAGGTGGTGCGAACATCTGAGCCGCGAGGGCACGGTTGATATGGGAAATTCCCTGGTGGCAGTGGCCGCTCTTGATTCGCGGGGTTGGGCGCAGTTGGTGCGAACCGCTGAGCCGCGAACGCACGGCGGATTTGTAAAAATCTCATGATGGCATTTGCCACCTTGATTCGCGGAACCGCCCCCTCAAATCCCCCGGTAAAATCCGCCGTCGATCACGATCGACTGGCCGGTGATGAACGCCGCCTGCTTTGAGGCCAGAAACGCGGCCAGGGCCCCGATCTCGTCCGGAAAACCCAGACGGCCCACCGGGATCGTCGCCTCCCAGCCGGCGATCACCTCGGCCGGACTGGTCCCCTTGTCCGCGGCCACCTTTTGGGCCAGCTGCTCCACCCGGGCCGTACGGGTGTAGCCCGGGCAGATGTTGTTCACGGTGATCCCGTCCGCGGCCCATTCAGTGGCCAGACTCTTGGCCAGGCCGACCACGGCGTTGCGCACGGCGTTGCTCAGGATCAATCCGTCCAGGGGCCTCTTCACCGAGACCGAGGTCAGATTGATGATCCGGCCCCACCCGGCCCGGCGCATCAGCGGTCCGGCCGCCCGGATCAGGTTCAGACCTGACATGAAATTCAGGTCAACCGCCCGCTGCCAGTCGTCCAGGTCGAAATCCCCAAAAAAACCGCCGGGCGGTCCCCCGGCATTGGTCACCAGGATGTCCAGGCGACCGTACTTTTCGTGCACTTCCCGGACGAATTCAGCAGCCGCTGCAAAATCGGTCACGTCCAGGCCCTTGTGAAGAACCCTTGTCTTGTAACGGGCCGCAAGCTCACCGGCGGTCGCCTCAAGTTCCGCCTCAGAACGGGCGCACAGGGCCAGGTCAACCCCCTCGCCAGCCAACGCCTCGGCCACGGCCCGGCCTAAACCCTTACTTGAACCGGCCACCAGGGCCGCCCTGCCCTCAAGTCCTAAATCCATGTCCACCTCCTTCAACCGGTACTTTAAATTTTCGTTTGTTCTCCCTGAGCCTTAACTTTAACTTAGCTCGTAACTCACTTTTATAATTGAATATTAATCATCCTGCCTGACTCCGGCCTGAAGCTCGACCAGGCGGCGGTACAGGCCTTCCCTGGCCATCAACTCGGCGTGGGTCCCCTCCTCGACCACCCTGCCCCGGGAAATTACGAAGATCTTGGACGCCCGCCGGATGGTCGAGAGCAGATGGGCGATGACGATCGTGGTCCGGCCGGCCATGAGCCGCGGCAGGGCCTCCTGGATCTTCCCTTCCGTGTCCGGGTCCACGCTCGAGGTCGCCTCGTCCAGGATCAGGACCTCGGGCCGCCGCACCAGGGCCCGGGCAAAGGCCAGGAGTTGTCTCTGGCCGGCCGACAGTTCGGCCCCGCCGCCGGTCAGGACCTGATCATACCCGTCAGGCAGGGCGGAAATGAACTCGTCGGCCTTGACCGTCTTGGCCGCGGCCACGATCTCGTCGCGGCTCACCGGCCGGGGCGACCCCAGGGCGATGTTGTCCGCCACCGAGGACTCGAACAGATACACGTCCTGCATCACCAGGCCTGTCCGAGCCAGGATCTCATCCTGGCTCATGTCTGCCACATCCCGGCCGTTCCACAGGATGTGGCCTGACTCGGGCAGGTAGAACCGGAGCAGGAGGTGGATCAGGCTGGTCTTGCCCTCGCCCGTGGCCCCCACCAGGGCCACGGTCTGCCCCGGCTCGACCGTGAACGACACCTGGTCCAGGACCGGCTGGTCGGCCCGGTATCTGAATCCCACCCGGCGCAGTTCGATCCGGACCCCCGGGCCGTTCTCGGGCAGCCGGGCCGCTCCCTGGGGCAGTCCGGTCCGGGTGTCCATCAGCTCGAAGATGCGCTCGGCCGAGGCGTTGGCCGACTGGAGCAGGTTGTATTTCTCGGCCAGGTCCCGGATCGGCCTGAAAAAGAGCTGGATGTAGGCGATGAAGGCCACCAGGACGCCCAGGGACAGCCGATCCTGGATCACCTGGCCGCCGCCGTACCAGATGATCAGTCCCAGCCCGATCGCCCCCAGCAGCTCGACCACCGGACCGAACAGGGCAAAGACCATCACCTGTCTCATCCCGGCCTTGAACAGTGAAAAGTTCAGCCCCCCAAACCGATCCTTGAGCCGGGACACCTGGTTGAACAGGGTCGATTCCTTGACGCCCCCCAAGAACTCCTGGACAAAGGCGTTCAGCCGGGCCAGCCGGTCCCGCACCTGGCGAAAGGCCTGCCGCGACAGCCGGGAAAACACCCAGCTGGCGGCCGCGATCAGCGGGACCAGGACCAGACACCACAGGGTCAGCCTCGCGTCCAGGTGAAGCATGACCACCACGATCCCGATCAAAAGCAGCAGGTCCTGGAACAGGGTGTTGACCACTGACTTGAACATCTCGGCGATGTTCTGGACGTCATTGGTCGTCCGGGTGACCAGGCGGCCGATGGGTTTGGCCCGGTAAAAGGCCAGGGACTGGCCGATGAGATGGGAGAACAGGTCCATCCGGAGCCGGTGCATCATCCGCTGGCCCGCGATCTCCAGGATGACCAGTTGCCCCACCCAGGCCGCCAGATGGATCAACGCGATCAGCAGAAAGGCCGCGCCCAGCGCCCACAGCACGGACAGGTCCTTTCCCCGGATCGCCCGTCTGACGGACGCTGGCAGACGAGACAGATCATCAAAGGTGATGAACAACCGGCCGCCGGCGATGATTATTTTACTTTTATATTTAATTAAAGAGCTTGTCAGGTGGGGCTCGGCCCGCGTGTAATAATAGCGCTGGGGCGAAATGAAGCGCTTCAAATGAGCCACCAGCCTCGGGTCCAGCCGCTTGAGGTCCGGCCCGGTCATGAAGCCCTGTCGCGGTCCGACCCGGATGTACCCCGGGGAGGCCGTGATCCGGGCCTGATCGCGATGATGGTCGGTCCCCCAGTTGAATAAATGGGCCGTGGGGACAATGGCGTCATCCAGGGCCATCCGGGTGAGGTAAGGCAGGGCCAGGTCCCCGGCCGAGACCAGGCCCACCAGGACGATGGCCGCCACGAAATGCCGCCAAAAGGTCCGGCCGTAGCCCAGCAACCGCCACAACAGGCGGAGGTTATAGCCCCGGCCCAGCCGGCCTTCCTCCATGTAGCCGTAATTACCGTTCATGGTCGTCCAGGCCGCCCATTTCCTCGAGGAGCTTCAGTCGATTTATCAGGTCGGCATAGGCCCCGCCCGCGGCCATCAACTCGGCCGGCGGCCCCTGGTCCGTGATCCGTCCCCCGTCCAGTACGGCCACGTGATCGCATTGGGCCAGGACCGTGGGCCGGTGGGTGACCAGGACCACGGTGCGGTGTTTCCCCAGCAGCCCCTCGAGGATGAGCCGCTCGGTGGCCGCGTCCACGTGGGACAGGGCGTCGTCGGCCACCAGGATCGGGGCCCTGGTCAGCCAGGCCCGGGCCAGGGCCACCCGCTGGCGCTGGCCCCCGGACAGGGTCAGGCCCTTTTCCCCGACCAGGGTGTCCAGGCCGGCCGGAAAGGAGGCCAAATCATGGGCCAGGCCCGAGGCCGCAGCCGCGGCCTCGATCTCCTCGGCCGAGGCCTCGGGGCGCCCGAAGGCGATGTTCTGACGGATGGTGTCCGAAAACAGGAAGCTCTCCTGGGGGACAAAGGCCAGCCGGGACCGCAGCGAGGCCAATTGGATGTCCCGGACGTCCATCCCGTCCAGGAATACGGTCCCGGGCGGGGTCTCGTACAGCCGGCCGAGCAGGGCCAGCAGGGTCGATTTGCCCGATCCGGTCGGCCCGGTCAGGCCGGTGATGCCGCCCGCCGGAATGTTCAGGGTCACCCCGGACAGCACCGGCCGTTTTTCCTCCGGATAGGCAAACGTCAGGTCCCTGATCTGGATCCCGCCCGGCCCCTGGGGGGCTGGCCGGGCGTCCGCGGCGTCCGTGACCTCGGGCCGGGTCGCCAGGATCTGGCCCAGGCGGGCCAGGGAGGCCGATCCCCGCTGCACCAGGCTGATGACCCACCCCAGGGCCATCATCGGCCAGCTCAACAGGGCCAGGTAGGCCCCGAAGGCCACGAAGTCGCCCGTGGTTATGGACTGATTGATGGTCAGCCGGCCGCCGAACAGGAGCACCGCCGCGGCGCTGAGGTTGGTGAAGAAGAGCATGATCGGGAAAAACAGGCCCGAGGCCCAGATCAACTTGATGTTCTTGGTAATGAAATCGCGGCTGGCCACGTCCAGGCGCCGGGTCAGCACCCCCTGGGCCTGATAGGCCTGGATCAGATGGACCCCGGAATAATCCTGCCGGACCATCTCGGTCAGACCGGAAAAGGCGGCCTGAACGTCGGTGAAACGCCGGTGAGTCAGCCGGGACAGCCGCCGGGTGACGATCACCAGCAGGGGCATGGGCAGGATGGCGATCAGGGTCAGTCCGGGGTGGATCCAGAGCATGAATCCGATGGCCGCCAGCCCCAGGAAAATGCCGTCCACAAAGGCGACCATCCCGATCCCGACCGACATCCGGACCGCGTCCATGTCATTGGTCAGCCGGGCCATCAGGTCGCCGTGGGGTGTTTTCTTGAAAAACCCGATGGACAGGCGGCTCAGATGATCGAAGACCTGGCCCCTCAGGTCCCGCTCCACCTGCCGGGCCTGGCCCAGGACCATCCGCCGCCAGACCACCCGCAACAGGGCCATGAACCCGCCCAGCAAGACGATCAGTCCGGCCTGCCCCAGCAGGCTCATCAGGGTCGCCTGATCCAGGGTCAACTGGTCAACCGCCCTCTTGATCAGGCGCGGGATGAAGAGCTGGGCCAGATCGACCAGCATCAGGGCCGACAGACCCAGGGAGATCATCCACCAGTGCCGCTTGAGAAAGGGCGTGACCAGTCGAAAGTTCTTCATGATCAGGCGGTGCGCCGGCTAGCCGATGATCAGGGGCCGCGGCGATTCGGTGCGAGATTTTTTATCAAGCAATGCACTGGAATAAATAAACATTTCAGCCTCGAATGAAAGTCCCGAGTGTTGATTTTTGCTGCTTGATGCTTATTTTATAAGTCAAAGGAGGTTGAGGCAAATGGATCCTCAGGTCAAAAGCGCGATCCGGTGGGACGAAATCGACGCCTGCCTGAAAAACTGGCAGCCTCCCGAGGAATGCCTCCCGTCCGACCCGGATTGGAAAGAGGCGTTGAAAAAGGTCGTGTCCGAGAACTGACCCCCAAAACCATATGTTTCTCGACCCGGTCCCGATAAAGGGCCGGTTTTTTTTCACCGCTACGTTTCGCTGTTAGAAATTCCGGCCGGCCGCTTGATGAGCCAGACCGCGGCGTAAACGACCGGCGTGTCCAGAAGGGCGATGGCCAGCTTGACCAGGTACTGCCCGATCATCATCGGCACCAGGGGAAACACGCCGGCAAAGGCGATGGTGATGAACAGGACGGTGTCAATGGCCTGGGAGACCATGGTCGAGCCGTTGTTGCGCAGCCACAGCCATTTGCCCTTGGTCTGAACCCGAATCCGGTGGAACAGGATCACGTCGTTCATCTGGGAGACCAGGTAGGCGATCAGCGAGGCGATGATGATCCGCAGGGTCGAACCGAGGACACACCCGAACGCCGGCTGGCCCTTCCAGAACCCGGCCGGGGGGACGACGATGGCCAGCCAGGCCAGTCCGTAAAATACGGCCAGGGCGAAAAACCCGGCCAGGACGACCTGTTGCGATCGTTTCTTGCCCCAGATCTCGCTGATGACGTCGGTGCAGGCAAAGGTGACCGCATAGGCCAGGACCCCGGCCGGAAAGGTCAGGCCGAACAGGTGCACCGGCTTGACGGCCAGGATGGCCGCGCCGACCAGGCACCCGGCGAACACGGCCGAGATCGAGGTAAAGGCCCCGGGCCGCCAGGTAACCGGCGCGGGATGGGCAAAGGGGTCAGGCATGGCGGTCATTGTTACCGGCCCGACCTGGTCCGTCAAGGGGAGACCTGAAACCGGGGCCCTGCCCTGCCCTCGGCCCAGGGGCCGGGCCTTTGATCCGCCGATCATTCATCCCCGTCCCGGACGCGTCATCCGAGCCCGCCGGACGACTTCAGGGCCTGGCCCGATATCGCTTCACAGTCTTGCCCCGGAAACAAATGCCATGCTAAGGTGCGTTATGGCCCGGGCGAACCTGATAATCTGGCTGGCAATCTCGGTCCTGGTCGGTCTGGGCTGGTCGCAGGGATGGGCCGCCCGGCCCATAAAAATCAAGTTTCACATCCCCCGTCAGGTCCTGACCAAGGACGGACTGCTGCGGGCCGACGTCCTGATTGACGAGACCCGTCGTATCCTCCGGGACGGCTCGACCGACCCGCGGCTCAGATTTTTCCCCCAGATCATCTTCCTGCTCATGGACAAGCCGTATCGGCCCAAAACCGTCCGCCAGATCATGAAGCGGGTGGCCGACACCCAGGACCCCCGGGTCATGAAACTGATCTATTTCACCCTGGGCCTGGCCGATCTGGCCGAGGGCAGGCTTGACGAGGCGGTCCGGCACTTTGACCTGGCGGCCTGGGGCAAGGGCAGTTCCCCGGTGGCCCGGCTGAACCTGGCCCAGCTGGCGATCGTCACCCATCAGCCCTGGGCGGCGATCGAGGTCCTGGGCGCGGCCCGGATTCCGGCGTTCAAGGATTACTCGGGCCTGGCCCGGTATCACCTGGCCCAGGCCTACGCCCTGCTGTGGAAGGTCAAGCCGGCCATGGCCATGCTGGAGGGGGCCTTTCTCGAGCCCGGGGACCCGCCCCTGCTGCGGCAAGACCTGCCCGTGCCCCCGGCCTATCTGGACAAGGACCCGGCCCTGAACGTTCTGAGGGGCAGGCGCGACTTCAAGGATTTGGTGGCCCTGATCAAGAGCCTGTGGGCCGAGGAAAAGGCCCTCCAAAAACCGATGGGCCGGCGATCGGCCAGGTAAGTCGATCTTCTGAGATTCAAAATCAAGGTCGGAATTTAATGAGAACGGCGACCTGGTCTCCCCGGCCGCCGTTTGTCGGATCAGAATCGATTTGTGGTTACCGACAGGCCAGGCAGCGGCGATGGACTCTCCATTGCAGGCAGCGACGGCCCCTGTACCCCCAGGCGCGACAAACGCGATGGCCCGCGCCCCAACGTACACACCTGCCGGCGCGATAGGCCAGGCACCGCCGTCCGGCGTGCCGCCAGGGACGCACCGCCCCCTTCCCCGCCGGACGTGCGTCAGCAGGTCACGATCAGGGGCCGTATCCGCCGGACCGGCCCCTGGTTATTTCACCCGGATCAACCCGGTCCGGGCCGATCAATAGACTTTCATGAACTCGGTGCCTTCAGAACCGCACACCGGACACTCGGCCGGGGCATCGCCTTCCCGGGTGTGACCGCAGCAGGAGCAGACAAAGTACGGAACGTTGCCCTGATCGCCGTCCCAGGTCTCCAGGAACCTCTGATACAGGTCGAGGTGTGTCTTTTCGGCCTCGTTGGCCCAATGAAAGGTGCGCCGGGTCTCTTCCTCGCCGTCCGCCAGGGCGTGAATGATCATGGCCGGATACATCACGTCGAACTCGTAGGTCTCCCGGGCCCGGGCCCTTTCCAGGTTCTCCCTGGTGCCCTGCACGGCCCCCAGCGCCCCGAAGTGGTTGCGGGCGTGGACGGCCTCGGCCAGGGCCACGGCCCGGAACAGGCGCCCGACCTGGGTAAAACCCTCCTCGTCCGCCCTGGCGGCAAAGGCCAGGTATTGATGGTTGGCCTCGGCCTCGGCGGCAAAGGCCTTTTCCAGATGATGCTGGATGTTGGTCGGCTTACGTTTGCCTTGGATATTGACCGACATACGCCTCACCTCCTGTCTGGGAGTTATCGGCGCGGCCGGGTGCCCCAAAACAAGGGGCACCTCTTCTTTTGTCTGGCCCTTTACTGGTCAATGAAGTGGGCCCGGCGGTTTTTCTGCCAGCAGGTCTCGTTGTGCTCGGTGCACAGGGGCCGGTCCTTGCCAAAGCTGACGGTCCTCATCCGGTCGGCGCTGATGCCCAGGTCCGTCAGGTAGCGCTTGGCCGACTTGGCCCGGCGGTCGCCCAGGGCCAGGTTATAGGCTCGCGAGCCCCGTTCGTCACAGTTGCCTTGGATGACCACCCGCACCCCTGGGTTGGATTTCATGTACGCGGCCTTGGCCTGGAGCACGAGCCGGGCGTCGGGTCGGATGAACGACCGGTCAAAGTCGAACAGGACGTCCTGGTTATAGAATTTTTGGCGGAGAAGCTGCCTTTGACGCATGGCTTCCGCCCGCCTGGCGGCCGCCTCCTGGGCCGCCCTGCGCCGGGCCAGCTCCTGCTGGCTGACGCCTGGGATCGCTTCCCTGGCGCAGCCAATGAATTGAACCATGAGCAGCACGGCCAGCAGGGCCAGTCCAGTCCCCATCAAGTAACGCTTGAACATGTCTGCCTCCACGGTGGATGTCTGCGGTCGTTGCAGGGGCCGGCGCATATTCCCTCCGGCCCTGGGAGCGAGTACCTAGTCCTCCCTTCGCGTTATTGCAAATGTATCTCAGTAGCCGAGGAAGAACAATGAAGCCCAGACCTCATTGACAGACCAAACTGCCCCCATTTCAGGGAAGCCATCGCTTCAGCCGCCGGGGCCCCTATTTATATTTATTTATTTTAATTGGCACTCCAGGATCGTCAGGCGGCCGTCAATCGGGATCCTCAGCCAGCCTGGCCGGGTCAAGGCAGGGCTTTCGGTTTCGCCTCGATTCCGATATACTGGAACGGTCAAACCTGGCGAGCGGCCATGAAATCCTATCGCAAAGAGCGATGGTTCGAGGTGCCGAGCCGGCGGGCCTTCATCCACATCACCCCGCAGGTCGAGGAGTGCCTCCGGGAGAGCGGGATCAAGGAGGGCCTGTGCCTGGTCAAGACGAAGCATATGGAGTTTTGACCTCCACTCCGACTCCCTTTCCAACAATCTTACCGGCCTTCGCCGCCGCCTTGGTATCCCCGTCAAGAGGACGTTCCGCCGCAGCATAGACGTCCCCCGACCGAGCCTGTAAATGGCCCCATATGGTCCCCAGGCGGCCGTAGGCCTCGAACTCGTATCGGTGTGGGTTCCCTCCCAGGAACTTGATGTAAACGCCGAACCGGCGGCCACCCGGGCCTGTCCCACCAAACACCAGGTTGACCAGGTCCTGTAGTTCGTCGTCGGGCATGTCATTGAAGGCGACCCCCGAGGAAATGTAACTCTCGACTATCCGCCGTACCAGTTGGGCGTCTTGGCTGTTCCGTTTGGCTTCGATTTCGGACTCCCGAGGCAGTGCCAATAACTGCTCGTCGATGGCAGTCAACTCCTTCTTGTGGTTGGCCAACCGAGATTCAAGCTTCTTGAGGTTTCGCTGGGCCTGATCGTCGGTGACAATTCCCTTCCCGATGGCAGCCACGATTCGGTCCATTTCTGTTTGGACCTGTCGGACCTCTTTGAAGTGGAACGCCCTCTTGTCCAGGAGTTCCTTGACCACCTTTTCACTCGACTCGTGGCCCTCGAACACCGCGGCACGGAAGTCACCCTGGTTCGACAACATCACGGCCAGTTCATCCAAGACGGCCCGCTCCAAAACCTCGGCGTTGATACTGTACTTGTAGCCGTCGCCGGAGTGTGGCCGGTAATACCTAAGGCCCCCTCGGTTTGCCGTCCCGGTCAAGGCCTTGCCCGTGTCGGTGTCGAAAATCTTGCGGCCCAATAAGTACCGGTGCTTGATATGCCCCCTGGCGTAGGTCTTCCGGGCCTTGGCCCTATCCTTGATGGCCTGGATTGTCTCCTCAGGCAGGAGTGGAGGCACAGGAGTCGGGACGGTCTCGTCGATCCTCGCCCACTCCAACCTGAACCTCTGATCCCAAGTGGCCCCGGCGGTCTTGGTTAACACCCGCCAAAGGTACTGCCCGTTCATGCCGAACTTTCGTCCGAGTTCGTTGAATCCGGCGTTGGTCTCCAGGTACTCCCTGGCTATGGCCTCTATCTTGGCCTTGGCCTCGGGGTCAACCTGCCAGCCGTCCTCCTGGGACCAGGTCCGGCCATAGGGCCTCTTGCCACAACTGGGCCTCCCCTGCCTGGCACTTTCGATTTTGCCCAAAACCGATTTGTAGGCCTGCTGGCCGGCAAAGAGCTCCCCGGCCTCGACACTCATCCCCAACACGAAAAAGGGCTCGGGATTGGTCAGCTCGTACTCCATCGGTCCGACAAAAAACCTGACCCCCTTCATCCGAAGTGCCTTCAGGTTACCCTTGTTCTTCTCGTTGTCCCGGCTCCACCGACTAATGTCCGCCACGATCACGGCGTCAACCCGGCCATCCAGAGCATCGGTCATCAGTCGGTCAAGCTCGGCCCTTTCCCAGTTGGCGGTGGCGTGTTCCTGCCCGCCGTACCAGTCGACCACCTGCCCCCCGAGCCGGTCTATTGTCTGCTTGAGGTACCTCCGTTGGGTCTCCAGGCTTGTCCCCCGGTCAGCCTGTGCCTCGGTGCTGACCCGGATCAGGGGGGCGAACTTGATCGGCTGTTCTACCACGGCCTCGCCCTTTTTCATTGGACCACCCTCTCATCCTCCAGGGTACTCACCGGTCGGCCCCTCCGCCCTTGACCAGTTCCAACTTCCCCCCCTTGTCCTGGATGGCCTCGGTCAAAGTGCTGTAGGAGGCAAAGTCGTTCAAGATCCCCAGCCACAAGGTCAACTCGACGGACTTGGGCATTGGGTAACGCCTCGTCAGCCAATTGCTGAGGGTGCCGTCGGACACCTCCAGGAATCGGGCTGCCTCGGACTGGGTTTTCCCAGCCGCCTGGAGTGCGGCCCTAAGCGGGTGAGCATTCGGGACCTCTTTTTGTGGCCTGCCGGGCCTTCCATCAGCCATGGTCTCCCCTCCACTGGGGGTTGAGGGTTTTTTTGAGGCCGGTCACCTGCCTCAATTACATTATTTGTGTGCAAAAAAATCTTGTCAAGCATTTTTTGAAAAGATTTGTTATCTGACCCACTACAGGTAGTAGTTTCACCGGGCCATGGCCCCACAGGGGGACAGGTGAGATCTCCCCGCCATGGACGAATGCTTAAGCCCCCCACCCAGTTTTTAGGCCAGGGGCAGGGGGGTCAAAAGTCTAAAAATTAGATTTTTCAGCTTCTGGCTGGTCATCGGCTAGTATGCCCGCAGGTAGGTCGAGGAGCTTCGTGGCCAATAGAAGCTTCACGTTCTCCACCGCCGCTACGACTGATTTGAGATCATCGGACAGATGTCTTAAAACCACTTTGCGCTCATCCTCCCCCAACGCAGGAGGACCCCCCCAGTTCCGGAACAGCAGGTCCGAAGTTTCTCCAACAGCTCGAAGCTGGTTTCTCAAGCGGACAATGAGGTCGTTTTTTCGTTTCTGTTGCCTGGCGACGATCCGGTCTCGGCCGCCGTTCTCCGCCCACACGCGGGTAATCTGCGGGCCATCGTCCTGCGGGTGGGTCGCCTGACCATGGTCCCACCACTGACCCTCTCTGACTCTTTTGTAGTCACCTGGGAACCTCTCCGGCTCAATGCCCACTATCTTCTGATAGCGCAACACGAACTCATCAACCTCGATTTCGCCCGACCGGTATGTCTTGTAGACCTCCATGATTTGCTTCTGGTAGGCCCGGAATTCATCGGGATTGTCCTTGACCAGGGCCACGATCTCCTTGGGGAGCTTCCTGACGTCCATCAACACCGTCAGGGGGTATCCTTCGATCAAGTCCCTATGATACTCAAGGGTCTTGCAGATTGAAACGTAAAGCCAGGCGGTCTGGTAGGACAAATCGCCCCCCCAGTGGTCCTGGATGAAACGCTTATACTGGCCGTGCGGCAAGATGGCTTTCGCCTCCAGCAACGCCGTCCCGATGTCGTAGATGTTGTGTTTTATCGCGCTCAGCCGGAGGTCAACCTTTTTTGTAATTCTGGCCAATTTCCGACACTTAGAAGGAAAAAACTCACCGCCGTCACTATACTTGTGGAATTTTTTTGGATCATACCTTTCCTGCTCCCTGGCAGCGACATCTGGCAGAATCGGTTCCATATCGCACCTCCTGTTCGTCTGTATCTACATCTATTTTAGCATGTATTTACAAAAGTCCTGAAAGATTGTCGGGCCCTGGGCAGGGGCTTGATCGAGATCGCCTCGCCACGGGCAAATGCTTAAGCCCCCGGCCCGGATTTGGTGGTGGGCTTCCGGTTCACAGGCACACTTGGTCTTCCACGGCGGCGATCTCATCGGCCGTGATTCCAATGTACCGCCGGGTGATGGCAGGGGAGGAATGGCCAAACTTGGCTTGGATCAGTTCAATGGGGATTCCTTTCTGCCGGGCCTGGTAGCCCCAGGTTTTCCGGAGGGTGTGTGTGCCACACCGTTCCTTGACCCCCACGGCCTCGCACCAGGACTTCATCAATGCCCAGGCCCGGACCTTGTCCAGGGGCTTGTCCGATCGGAGTGACTTGAACAGCCATTGGTCGGCCTCGGGATACCCCACCTTATCGAAGTACCAGGTCAAGGCCTCCTTGGCGCTGTCGTTGATGGTGATCTTGGCGTCCCGGTTGGTCTTGCCCTCCCTGATGGTGAAGTGGGGCCTGACTTCATATTGGGCATCGAGGACGTCCCCGACCTTCAACCGGAGGAGGTCACCAACCCGCAGGGCAAAATTGATCCCCAGGACAAACAGCAGGTAGTCCCTCGGGTGGCCCTTGGCCTTGAGCATCGACCTGATGGCCATGATCTTTTTTTCGTCTCTGATGGGTTCGACTGCATTGGACATCACGGCATCTCCACTTAATGTTTGATCCAATTATAGAGGGTTATATTATGCAAATCAAGCATTTTTTTGCCCCGGTGACCGGCCATTTTGAGAAATGGCTTTAACATCAACCTGTTAATGATCTGGGCTTAACACAATAAAATGACAGTTTTATTGTGTTGGTGGTTGGTGGGGGTGCCAGTTAGGTAAAACCACACACCCTGGACAGGGGCTTGATCGAGAACTCACCGCCACGGGCCTGTCATGCCGAAAAAATGGGCCACCCCAGACCATGATGTCCAAGTGATCCAGGGTGGCCCCGCCGCTCAGCCTATCCCCTCTTAACCTTGGTGGAGGAAACCAAGGCGGCCTCGGGCATGGAGGTAAATTTTGGGTTGGCCCCTGGCGCCTCGGGGGCCACACCAACGGACAACCAGACCAGGGGGAAGCCATCTCGGCCTCTGCTGAAGGGGCGGTCCCTGGCCCGGTTGACCTTGATTCACACTTTGACCTTTTCAGAGAAGTTGCCTCTGGCCTTCCTCAAGGGGGGTGGTGGTGCCGCTTCCGGGTAGGCCTTCCACACGTCCTCCCTGGTGATCCCGAAGTGCTGACGGAGTTCTTCATCGGTCATGGCAATGGCAGTCCTGGGGATCCTGTCCCGCAAGGTCATCCTGGCCACGTTTTTTTGTGTGACCTGGTCCTTGGCCACCTTCACGGCCATGGGGGCCTTGCCAGAGCGGATGTCCGTCTGCGTGATGGTCAACAGTGACCAGTCCGGCAACTTGGGGTCATGGGCAGGAAGTTCGTCCTGGCCGGTCTCTATCTTTTTGGCCCTGGCCCACAGCTTGCCGATCTTGGCGTGGTCGTGGCACTTGACCTCTGCCGCCTTGATGAGGTCGATGTAGTGGGCCTGGGCGTCGGCCACCTGGGCCATGATGTCATTGAACTCCTGCCGTAGCTGGGCTTGGGCTTCCTCTGCCTCGGCAAGGGCGGCCTGGACCAAAGGCGCGGGAGTGATGGCATCGAGGGCCGCTTGTTGATCGGCCAGCCACCCTTTCCTTTCCTCGATCAACTTTTCTGCCTTGGCCCGTCGTTTGGGATCGGACATCAGGTCAGCCGCTTTGATCTCCTTTTCCAAGACCTCGATCTCGGACCTGGTGTCAGCCATCAGTCTTTCATAGGCCCGGCGCTCGGCTTTTTCGTTCGCCTGGAACTTCTCCAGGGCGTCAAATGATTTCATTCCTGGCCTCCCTCATCCTTGTCGGGCTTGGGCCAGAGAGAAGGACTGTTGGGGTACATGGCAGCAATGCCACCACGGGCCTGGCCGGCGCGGACCTTGGCATCTTGAGCGGCCTTCTGCCGGGCTGAGGCTTGATACCAATCCGTCTCAGGTGGGTTGGTCTGCTGGCGGTCATGTTCTGCCAGGCCGTCCATGACACCCTTCTTGACGGATTCGGCCATGGGGTCAACTTCCTGATCGGCCACGGCCCGTTCTTCTGGTGTCTGATTCTGATTGTCGTCGGTCATCGTTTCTCCTTGCCGCTGTCCACACTAAGCGCCACTAAGGGCCTTCAAACTTAGTTTCTATTAGGGCCTTTTTTTGGTGGTTTCACTACTTGTCATTTGACGGTTTGCCTATTGGCAATTCACTGCCTTGCTGAAAAGTGGATCGTGATATGCCCGCAGTCCATTGGGCAGGCGTCCCTTCTTGCCCACTGTCTTCTTGTAGATGTGCGCGTTGTGGCGCTCCACTAACCACTTGGCCACAGCCCGCTCAAGTTCATATTGCCCAGTGGCCAGGGTGGCCGTCTGCAGGTCGGCGGTGATCCTCACTCCTATGTGCTGAAACGGGGGTGGAGTGACCACTTCATGGCCCCGTTGCAGGTACCGGCCAGGTATGCCGTGGACAGTGAACCTAAACATGATAAGGTACTCCTTCGGGGATGCAGCCTTGGGTCAGGAAGGATTGGTTTGCTCGGCCAGGCCAGATCGAAGCTAACATCTCCTGCCCAACCTCTCCTGATTCTTCCTGGCCAAGGGTGGTCCCTGCGGGACCACCTTGTTGCTTAGTAAAATAAGTCTCTGGGGAGGGATCAAGCTGAGCAAAGCAAGGCTTCCTGACCCAAGGCTTATTCTTAATAAGCAACAGGATCATAAAATGATCATATCTACCTGAATTATTTTTGGCAAATTTTGATTGTAAAATCAACGCAGTACATTTTAAAGCATGATCATTGACTATCTGTAACCTGTTGATTTTAGGAAAGTGGATCATAATTCTACGGCCGAATCAAAAATGATGTCATTTTTGACTCCGTCCCCTTCCTTGTTGCAGGTTGAAGCTGGCCAACTTCCGTCGCCACTCGGGCGTGTCACTAACAAAAGACACGCGATTGAATTTGCTCCCCTCATAGCCCACCCGAGTCCCGATGGCATAGATGTAGCCGGAGTGCGGGCCTGGCTTGACCACCTTTTCGAGGATGCCGAGATCGACGCAGGCCCTGATGTATTTCGTGACCATCCCTGGTGACAGCCCCAGCCTTTTTGCTGCATCCTGGTTGTCGATCTGGAGCAGCATAAGGTCCCGCCGGTCGGTCTGGCCTTTGCGCTCCCCCGATTTGACCGGGACCGGTCTTGATCGACGATGCTCTGGCAGGGGGGCTGCCAATCTATCGGACTCCTCCTTGTTGGCAGTGTTGGCAGTGGTTTCCCAGAGGTAGTTGTAGAAGTCAGCCAGCCGAGTGCGCCTGAACACCTTACTGTCCCTGATCCCTGGGTCCGACGCCATCCATCTCCGCGGCCACCCCCCCTGTCGTGGAGCCAGCTCGGCCTGATATTCGTTCTTGATGTCCGCGATCCATTCCTCCACGAATGAGACGTAGGGCTTAACCACGTCCCGTCTGGCCTTGAGTACCTCCTTGTCCATGGCCTTGCTGTCAGGGGGGAGCAAATGCGGGTGCTCGCCCGCATCGACCTCGGCGCGAAGTTGGTCTTCAGCCCCCTGGACTTCTTCGCCGATTCTCCACTTGATCGCACGAAGTTGCTTCTGGAGTATTTGGTATCGAGGGTGTAGGTCATCCGCTTTTTTCGTCATCGCCTTGGCCTCCGTTCTGGCCGTGAATCCTGGGCTCGGGGCTGGGTGAACGGCCCCAGCCCCTCAACCGCCTGGCCAGACGGTGCCCAGGAATTTGAAGGTTCAGGTTTGAATTTAGCATCTGGAAGCCTCCCGCCCCTTGTGTTTCCACGGGCGCCTGGCTACAATTTCACCACGCAGTTTGAAGGGAATGATTTTACATGCAGAACTTTGTGTGTTTGGTAAACGCCATGCACATTACGGCATCGGTATTCATCAACGACGACGAGTCGGGCCTGCATCACGACTACGAGAAGTGGCTCGAAGGCCTGGCCCCTCACGCCCCGGTGAGCCAGTACCAGCACAACCGGACCGGCGAGGACAACGCCGACGCCCATCTCAAGCGGCAAGTGATGGGCCGGGAGGTGGTGGTGGCCGTGACCGACGGCCGCCTGGACTTCGGCACCTGGGAGCAAATCTTCTACGGCGAGTTCGACGGCCGCCGCCGCAAGCGGGTCCTGGTCAAGATCATCGGGGAGTAACGATCCTTTGGGGGGGACGCAATGGAGTTAGTTAAGCCCGAACGCATTTGGGTAAAAGACCACCCTTCCCTTAACGAAAAGTGGGTCCAGTCTATAATCGAGGACGACCCTTCAATCCTTGGCTTGGGTGAGCTTGATTTCAGGGACAAAGAACGCCGTCATCCTCGGGCTGGCCGGCTGGACTTGTTATTGGAAGACTCTGAGGCCAATCGCCGATATGAAGTTGAAATTCAACTTGGGGCAACGAATGAAAGTCACATAATTCGAACTATAGAGTATTGGGACATCGAACGTAAAAGGTATCCACAATATGACCACTGCGCAGTCATTGTAGCCGAAGACATTACTAGCCGGTTCTTGAACGTAATTGGTCTGTTTAACGGATTCATTCCAATCGTTGCCATTCAATTTCAAGCTATGATGTTCAATGACAAAATTGCCCTGATTTTTACAACAGTCTTAGACGAAATGACTTTGGGTGAAGATGAAGGAAACGGACCTCTGCCGAGAGTCGACAGGGGTTATTGGGAAACAAAACGGGGCACCAAAGAAACCGTTGCGCTAGCTGACGGAATTCTTGATTTAATCCATTCATTTTCTCCCGAATACGAACTAAATTATAACAAATACTACATAGGACTTGTAAAGCAGGGGCAACCAAACAACTTTGTAATTGTCAAGCCAAAGAAAAAATATGCAGTAGTCGAAATTAAACTGGCCAAGACAGATGAAGTTAATGGCCAGTTGGAAGACAGTGATCTGGACGTGATCGATCATCATAAAAGTGGGAGATGGAGAATCAGGCTGAAAAAGAAAGATATTCTCGCAAACAAGGAGTTGTTAACTGAATTGTTAAAAAAAGCCTCCAATGAATTTTGATAATAGAAACTGGACCGGGGCTAATGGGCGTTGTATTGTCGAGAGCGTAAAATCAAGTTATATCGTCATAAGGCCAGACATTAACTTTCCATAAAAAGTTATGATTCCACAAAAGCCCCACCATCATCCATCACGGAAGGCGAAAAGTCAATAGGGGGTATCGAGGCGGTTGGGATTTCTCCTCATGGTTTAGCCCTGGATAACAGTTCATGTATGTGCCTACTAGATATCGCAAAGTTTAAATTCTGACCTGTCTTAATTGACAATGTTACTATACCAATAACCTTACCCCCATAATTCAATAATGGGCTCCCGCTTGACCCTTGCGATATGGGGGCCGTGAACTGAATGAGATATCCATATTTTTTAACCTTTCTAACTCCGGAAACAATTCCATTTGATACTGTATGATATAATAATCCTAAAGGGCTTCCTATAACCACAATAGGTTCTCCCACTTGAGGTAGTCTATTTGATAATCTTAGATGATGGAATATGTAGCCTTTATGCCCAAGATGCAGGATTGCTATATCATGTGGTATAGAAAATGCGACTACCCTGGATATTTTAAATAATTTTCCATTATAGTCACGGATAAATAGCGAAGTCGCTTTCGCTATAACATGATAGTTTGTCACTATTAATTGCTTTCCTTTAATAAAAAATCCGCTGCCTGCCTTTCTGCGTCTTGATTTAAAGACCGCGTACACTGTGACTATGGACCGTTGCACCTTTTTGATCAAATTTGGGAGTGACCTTGTGGTATCGCTTGACCCCACATCACGGCGATTATAACTAGACCTACTTTTAAGATATAGCCTGGGTTTGTACCGTTTCCACCTCTGGCCCGTGGTCACTGCAGTCACGAATTTGGCAAAATGTATGCCAGTAACTTTTTTCAAGTCGGCGAAAAAATGAGCCTCCACCACCACAATTCGTTTCCTGAGATAACTACGCACTTTTTCAGGCATACAATTAATCAACATTTCTGCAAATCTAATGTACCGCAGACTCCTCCAAAATAAACCTGTAGCTTGTCTATATTTCTTCTCTTTAAAATTTCTCGCTCCATATTTAAACATTACCTGTGCGAGTCTAACCATGTCTCCAATAAAACTATCATAAACTATTGTAAACCTTTTTACCTGCTTTGGCCCCGCAATATTTTCTGCCTTTATTAAAAGGGCTAAGCTGCTCTTCAGTCGCCGATAGCTTGCTTTGGGATGCCCATTCCAATAAAGTATTTGGCCTTTCCTGAATTCTTGTCGAGCCTTTTTAACCAACTTGATAGCGGAATCGGGTCTAGAGGTGGATGCAAAAGAAATGGCAGGCATTGAAAATGTAAATAGTAATATTACTAACAAGTTTGCAAGAAACCATATGTATGGGGACTCCCGAAACTGCAAATTTTCAACTGATTTCTTCTGACGTTCAGGTGCTTGAATCGGAACCAAATAGCGGAAGAACTTCACAAGGCCCCCCTGTATCGATCTTTATAGTATAACTCAAACTGGCCGAATTAGGAAGCCTGGCCGTGCGTGGTTTACAAGCGGCTGATCAATAATAACTTTTCCGTAGAAGTTAAGAATTTATATTGGATATTCACGAACTTGCGATTGAAAAGCTGGACTAGCCCCTCACCCCTTCCCTCTCCCCACCCGGTGGGGAGAGGGAGACGTTCGGCCGGCCGCCGGAGTCGCCTTGCGGCCCGGCAGTCTGGGGCGCGGCTCAACCCTGGAGTTTATATACTGCGAAGCCGGAATGAAATGGAGGCGGCAAGCGCGAACGAGGAGTTGGCCAAGCACCAATCGGTTATCGCGAGTCAAGAGGCGCCCACTGGCGCCCGGTCACCCCCCTTCCGGGGGGTGACCGCTTTGGTGCCAGTGCCGGCTCGCGTCAGCGTCTGCGGCGGTTCTGATTGCCACTCGTTGACCGTGACCGGTTATTTCCGACGTTTTGGTTCCGCGCTACCGTGGGGCGCGAAACAGTGTTGATTCGACGCACGTTCACCTGGGGTCTTGAGACCCGAGCCGTGGGGCGCGAAACAGTGTTGATCCGACGCACGTTCACCTGGGGTCTTGAGGCCCGAGGCGCTCGCCGGCTGACGTTCCGGGTCGGTGTCGGCCGGGAGATGCGGCGCGAACCGGTGTTGTTTCTACGCAAGGCTGGCCGGGGACCGGCCCGGTTGACTGCCGTTCCGGTAACGCGACGGCGCGGCTGATTTCGGCCCCGGGCCCGATTGCGGTGAATGGCCGGGCCCTGATAGCTGTTTTGGCCGCGGTAAAAATGTACCGGGCCGCTTTGGTTATAGTAGTAGCCGCTGGAGTTGTACTGAGGGACGGCCGGTCCGTAATAATAGCCGCCGTCGGTATAGAAGTACTGGTCAGTGGGGACACACCCCACACTCGTGACACCGATAAGACCGACGAACAGCATGGCGACGAGGGCTTTTTTCGCGTTCATGGCGACCTCCTTTCCGAACCCGTCTCCATTGACGGATTCAGTCCTTGGTCCGCCTTATTGAAGGGCACACAGTGTGCCATTGGTCTCAATTTGCTGATATTATTGATTATATGAAGCGAAGGGCCCTGTTTCAGCCTGAGGATTGTTTAGATTTTATCCAGACGGCCCGACTGATGGATAATAAGGTTACATTTTCTCGGCCAACGGGGCCTTGCTTCCGAGATTCGGACCGTTGTCAATAAATTTCCGACAATTGGAATGTATCATTTCTTCTTGATCGAGGCCCCCTCACCCTGTCCCTCTCCCCGCAAGGGGCGAGGGAAACTTACTGAAAATGGGGGCGGCCCTTCCCGGCCTTCTTATTCGTAAAAAAAATCCCGGCCAAAACTGGGCGTCCCGGCCGGGATTTCAATTCCAGTTAAAGGGCGCTAGGACAGATCGGCCAGGGCCTTTTCGAAACGATTCAGCCCCTCCTCGATGGTCTTCATCGAGGTCGCATAGGAGATGCGGATACAGGCGTCATCGCCAAAGGCCGCGCCGGGCACCAGGGCCACGTTGGCCTCGGTCAGCAGGTACTCGGCCAGGGCCACCGAGCCGTCGATCTCCCGCCCCTTGAACTTGCCGCCGAAGATCTCGTTCACCTTGGGAAACACATAGAACGCGCCGCCCGGGACGTGGCAGCTCACCCCGTCGATCTTGTCGATACGCTCGAGCACGTAGTCCCGCCGGCGCCGGAACTCCTCGACCATGCCAATAATAAAATCCTGCGGGCCTTTCAGACCGGCGATGGTCGCCGCCTGGGCGATGGAGTTCGGGTTCGAGGTGGACTGGGACTGGATCTTGTTGACCCCCTTGATGATCGGCTCGGGGCCGGCCATGTATCCGATCCGCCAGCCGGTCATGGCATAGGTCTTGGACACGCCGTTGAGTACCATGGTCCGCTCGATCATGCCCGGCCGGGTGGCGATGGAATCGAATTTTTCCCCGGTGTACATGATCTTCTCGTAGATGTCGTCCGAGATGACCACCAGGTCGTGCTTGACGGCCAGATCGGCCACCATATCCAGTTCGTCTGACGAAAAGACCGAGCCGGTCGGGTTGGACGGCGAGTTAAGTACGAAAGCCTTTGTTTTCGAGGTGATCGCCGCCTCGATTTCGGCCCGGGTCGGCTTGAACTGGTTGGCCTGGCTGGTGGGGACGATGATCGGCTTGCCCCCGGCCAGCATGACCATGGGCGGATAGGACACCCAGTAGGGGGCCGGGACGATCACCTCGTCGTCCGGGTTGATGATCGCCTGGCAGAGCTCGTAGAACGAGTGCTTGCCGCCGCAGTTGACCGTGATCTGATCGATCGAGTATTCCAGGCCGTTGTCCCGGCGGAACTTGTCGGCGACTGCTTTTCGTAATGCGGCAGTGCCCGGCACCGGGGTGTAACGGGTCTGGCCCTCGTCCATGGCCTTCTTGGCCGCCTCGCGGATGTGCTCCGGGGTGTCGAAGTCCGGCTCGCCGACCGCGAAGCTCAGGACGTCTATCCCCTGGGCCTTGAGTTCGGTGGCTTTGGCGTTGATGGACAGCGTCGGCGAGGGCGGGATTTCCAGGATGCGGCGGGCCAGTTCAATGCTCATTTTCCATTTTCCTCGGTGGCCAATTTTTCCGGATCAACGAACGGATGGGACACCTCCTCCAGGATCCCGTCCGGGTCTTCGGCGTTGTAAACGATCAGATTGCGCAGATGGACATAGGAGTCCAGGTCCAGGGAGGTGAACTCCACGGCCAGACCGTCGTCGGTCACCCTGACCACCCGCCCCTCGGCGGTCAACCGCAGATCAGAGCTGGCCCCCAGCAGGCGGATGGTGATCTGGCAGGCCGCGCCCGGCTCCAGGTGCTGATCGGTATAGATAAATATACCGGTCATGCTCACGTCCCGGGACCGGGTGGATTTGACTGTCAGGTCACCCGAGGCCAGCTCCACTTCGGTGGTAAAGACAACCCTGGTCCGGCGTCGGCGTTCATCTTCCATGGTTTGCCCCTGGTGAAAGTAACCATTCTATTTATCATAAATGATTTTTCAGGGCAAGGGGAAGGCCTGATTTCCTCCCGATCGGCCTCGGCCCGGTGGTCCGGGCCTGCCCCCCCGGCCCCAATCAGGATAAAAAAAGTCCTGGTTGCCCCTGGCAGGGGCGGCCTAAGGTGCATATATTTAATATTAAAAAAAGGAGACAGCCATGTACTCTGAAATCGTGATGGATCATTTCAAGAATCCGCGGAACGTGGGGGAGATCGAAAACGCCGACGGCGTGGGCGAGGTCGGTAACCCGGTCTGCGGCGACATGATGTCCGTGTATATCAGGGTCAAGGACGAGAAGATCGACGACATCAAGTTCAAGACATTCGGCTGCGGGGCGGCCATCGCCGTGTCGAGCATGGTCACCGAAATGGCCAAGGGCAAGACCGTGGACGAGGCGATGAAGATCTCCAATCGGGACGTGGCCTCCGAACTGGGGGGACTGCCCAAGAACAAGCTCCACTGCTCGAACCTGGGGGCCGACGCCCTGCACCTGGCGGTGACCGACTACCTGGATCGAAAGGCCGGCAAGCCGCCCAAGGAAGTGGCCCGCAAGGACGTGCACGAGCACACCCACGGCGACAAGTGCTACTGCCCCTACTGCGACGCCGAGTTGGAAGAGCCCGCGCCCCCCTTCTGCAGGTCCTGCGGCCGGGAAATCGAGGCCGAGCACTGATCGTCATCAACCGCTGACCGGATTCTAGCGAGGTAGAGATGCAACGGATCATCAATCTGGATAACGCCGCGGCCACGCCGATTCATCCCCAGGTCAAGGCGGAGATGATCGACTATCTGGAAAACGTTTACGCCAACCCTTCGAGCCAGCACCGCCTGGGGGATCGGGCGGCCGAGGCCCTGGACAAGGCCCGGGAGCAGGTCGCGCTCCTGATCAACGCCGAGCCGCGGGAGATCGTCTTCGGCTCGGGCGGGACCGAGTCAATCAATCACGCGGTCAAGGGCGTGGCCTTTGCCAAGCGCGACAAGGGCAAACATATCATCACCAGCAACATCGAGCACAACGCCGTCTTGCGGACCCTGCGGGCCCTGCGGCTGATGGACTGGCGGGTGACCTCGCTGGAGGTGGATCATCACGGCCGGCTCGATCCGGCGGCGGTCGAGAAGGCCATCACCGATGAGACCGTCCTGATCACGATCATGCACGCCAACAACGAGATCGGGACCATCGAACCCATCGCCGAGATCGGGGAGATCGCCGGCAAGATCGTGTTTCACTCCGACGCCGTGGCCTCGACCGGGATCATTCCGGTGGACGTGAAGGCCATGAACGTGGACCTGCTGTCCCTGTCGGCCAATCAGTTCTACGGGCCTTCGGGCGTGGGGGCGCTGTACGTCAAGCGGGGCACGGCCCTGTGGCCCCTGCTGGACGGCGGGGTCCAAGAGCAAAACAAGCGGGCCGGCACCCAGAACATGGTGGGCATCGTCGGCCTGGGGGCCGCGGCCGAGCTGGCCCGGGCTGAAATGAATCAGCGGGCCAAGCACACCCGGACCCTCAAGGAGAGAATGGCCGCGGGCCTTTCGGAACGGATCGACCACCTCATCTTCAACGGTCATCCCGAGCACAACCTGCCGCATCTGCTGTCGGTCTCGGTCGGGTTCATCGAGGGCGAATCGATGATGATCATGCTCGACGAGGAGGGCGTGGCCGTGGCGACCCGGTCGGCCTGCGCCGCCGGGGCCCTGCAGGCCAGCCACGTGCTCCTGGGCATCGGGCTGGATTTCGCCGACGCCCAGGGGACCCTGGTGTTCACCTTCAGTCCGGACAATACCGCCGCCGACGTCGATTTCGTGGTAGAGAAGCTGCCGCCCATTGTCGAGCGGTTGAGGGAGATGAGTCCTCTATACAAAAAATAATTGTTCTCAAACCTTGGCCTGAATCGGTGCGGAGTGAGTCATCGTAGTTGTCTCGTTGTAAAATATTCCTGACCCGCCCCAAGGCCGGCCTGAAACGCCCGAAGCCGTGTAACGGGCGTCCGCTATAAGGATCGCCCTCCGTCCAAATTGGGTATTGACTGCCCAGTTCCATCTATATAGAATGGTCAATCGTTTTTAAATGAAACAATTGGTTTAACTCCAGGATATAATTGATTGATTTCGCCAAGTGGCGATGAAGCGCGAGGCTGAAGGTGACAGTTGAACTTGACACCGGGAACCAATCCCCTTCCGAGGCCGGGTGCGAGGACAAGTATCGGCTTTTGGCCGAGAACATCCAGGAGGTCATCTGGTCCCTGGACCTGGCCAGCCTCAAATTGACCTACATCAGTCCGTCCGTGGAAAAGAAATCGGGTTACACGGTCCAGGAACTGCTGGACATGCCGCTGGGGGAGCGCATGTCTGCCGAATCATTTCAGACGGTAATGAGGCTGTTTCAGGAAGAGATGGCCCTGGAAGCCACCGGCCGGGCCGCCCCGGACCGGACCCGGACCCTGGAACTGCTGGAATACACCAAGGACGGCCGGCCGGTCTGGGTCGAGACGACCATGTCGTTTCTGCGCGATGAGGGCGGCCGGGCCACGGGCGTGGTCGGCGTTTCCCGGGACATCACCGAGCGGAAGCAATTCGAGGAGGAGCGCGAGCGGCTGATCAGCGAGCTGGAGGCGGCCCTGGCCAAGGTCAAGACGTTGAAGGGCCTGGTGCCGATCTGTCCCTCTTGCAAGAAGATCCGCGACGACCACGGATTCTGGCACCAGGTCGAGATCTATATCCGGGATCATTCCGAGGCCGAGTTCAGCCATAACATCTGCCCCGAGTGCTTGGCCAAACTCTATCCCGAATACGCCAAGGGCAAGTAGCTCTCAAAATCGTATTTCGAAATCACAGGGCGTCGATCTGATGGGCAGCTCGGGCGCCTTCGCTGGTGGCGTGCAGGATCTTGCCCGGGTTCAGGGCGTCGCCCACCAAAAAGACGTGGTCGTGTTTGCCCTCGAGCTTTAACGCCAGATCGTCACGGGGACGGACGCCCATGGCGTTGACGATGGTGTCCACCCCGGTCAGTTCGCGATGATACCGCTGGCCGTCGCGCTCCTCGAGAATGTACGAGATCCTGTCCGGATGAATCCGCCTGACCTTGCACCTAATCAGACGCCTGAGCTTGAGTTCCCTCAGCCGGCGCATCAGCAAAAAACGCCGGGCCGGGCCCAGGTCCAGGCCGATCTGCTGGCCCATCTCGATGACCGTCACTTTATGCCCCTGGTGCAGGAGCAGGTGGGCCGTCTCCAGGCCGATGTTGCCCCCGCCCAGGATGACCACCTTGTCGCCGACCCGAGCCTTATCGGCCAGGACGTCGTGGGCGGTGACCACGCTCGGGTTGTCCATGCCCGGCAGGTCAGGCACCAAAGGCACCGCGCCGGTGGCGATGACAATGGCCTCCGGGTTTTCACCCAAGATCGTGTCGGCGTCGGCCATGACCCCCAGGCGCAGCTCGATCCGGCTTCGATTGAGCGTTTCCTGATAAAAACGGATCACCCCGAAAAACTCGTCCTTGTCCGGCGGCCGGCCGGCCAGGTTGACCTGACCGCCGATTTTTTCATCCGCCTCGAACAGGATGACCTGGTGGCCCATCAAATCCAGGACCCGGGCCGCCTCCAGGCCGGCCGGACCGGCCCCGACCACGACCACCTTTTTGGATTTTTCGCTCTGGCGGACGGCCAGCTGAGATTCGTGTCCGGCCTCGGGATTGTAGAGGCAGGTCACCGGGCGCTCGGCAAAGAAGTAGTCGATGCAGCCCTGGTTGCAGCCGATGCAGGGGCGAATGGCCCGCCAGTCCGAGGCCCGGGCCTTGGCGGTCCAGGCCGCATCGGCCAGCATGGCCCGGCCGCAGGCGATCAGGTCGGCCTGACCCCGCTTCAGGGCAAGTTCGGCCTGGGCCGGGGTGGTGATCCGGCCGACGCCGATGACCGGGACGTCCACCGCCGCCTTGACCGCCTGGGCCAGGGCCAGGTGGGTGCCGTGGGCCACGGGCAGGGGCGGAATCAAGAGGTGCGGCGTCTCGAACACGCCGCCGGTGACGTTCAGGACGTCCACCCCGGCCTCGGCCAGCAATTTCGCCAGGGCGGGCGTGTCCTCGGGTCCCAGGCCGCCGCTGACATAGTCATTGGCGTTGAATCGAAACGACAGAATTTTGTCCTGAAAGTCGTGCTTGATCCGCCGGACGATTTCCAGCGGAAAGCGCATCCGCTTTTCCGGGCTGCCGCCGTAGGCGTCGGTCCGCTGGTTGCAGTAGGGAGAGATGAACTGGTGGACCAGGTATTCGTGGGCGCCGTGGATCTCGACCCCGTCAAAGCCGGCCTCCACGGCCCGATCCGCGGCCCGGCCGAATGCCTCGACCATCAGTTCGATCTGGTCCAGGGTCATCTCGACCGGCGTCATCCGGCCGACCGGGCCCCGGACGGGCGACGGCCCCAGGGGCGTCCGGCCCGAGACCCGCAAATCGGTGTTGCGCCCGCCGTGAAAGAGCTGCAGGATCACCGCCGCGCCCTCTTGGCGAACGGCCGCGGCCAGTTTGGCGAAACCGTCGATCAGGTCGTCGCGGGACAGATCGAGCATCAGGGGATAGGCCCGGCCCGAGGGGTGGACGGCCGTTCCCTCGACCACGATCAGGCCCGGCCCATCGGCCGCCCGGGCGGCATAGTAGTCGATCAGCCGGTCGGTGACCTCGCCCTGACGGCTGGCCAGGTTGGTCCCCATGGGCGACATGACGATCCGGTTGCGCAGTTCGAGCCGGCCCAGCCCGAACGGTGAAAACAGGTGCTGATAGACGCTCACGACCACCTTCCCCGAAAGAATACTTTATTAACTTGTCTGGAAATAACCCCGGGGTCAAGTCCTTGTTCCAGGAATTACTTGGGGGGTCGCCGCCCGGCCAGCCAAATTCAGCCGGAAACGGCCCAGACGTGGCCGTGCGACCCGCCCTTCTGGGCGACGCCGATCGCCCCCTTGTCCAGGTAGAGGGCCATGGCCCAGTCCGGCTCGAACGAACTGGTGGTCGAGGACCAGTACACGTCCCGCGGGTTTCTGAAGGGATGCCCCACGGGCAAGGCCGGCGAGTGCCGGGAGGCATCGACCAGGGATTCCAGCTCGTTGATCGTGGGCAGCCGCCAGTCAACGCGACCCGAGGTCTCATTCAGGCGGCGGACCGCCTCCAGGGCGGCGGCCCAGTCCACTGGCCCGTCCGCCAGATCGGCCTCCCGGGTCCAGGTGAGCCGGGTCAGCTCGTCCCTGATGCCGACCCCATGCTCGATGAATCTGGGCCGGGGCCAGGCGACGCCCAGGCGCAGTTCGCCGTCCTGACCCGTGCCCTGGGGGCCTACCGGCCGGCCGGCGTCATCAAAACAGGTTGTCTGCCCGGTCTGGGGAAGGACCAGGCTGCCCGGACCCCGGACCGGCCAGACCAGGTAGGACATATCCTTTTTCCCGAAAAACATCCGGCCGCCTTCCAGATGCACGTACCAGGCATAGGCTGGATTTCCGGCCCAACTGGTGCTGGTCCAGTGCCAGCCCAGGAAGACATTTTGGAAGGGATGGCCCGCGGGCAGGGCCGGATTTTTATCGGCAAAACTGAGGAGGCTGGTCAGTTCCCGGCTGTTGGGCAGCCGCCAGTCGCGGCCGTCGAGATATCCCGTCTGGTTCAGGTCATGGACATGGGTCAGGGCCTCGGACCAGGTCAGCGGCAACCCGGCCGGGTTGCCGTCCCCTGACCAGACAAGTCCGGTCAGCCGATCCTTCACGACCTCGCCCTGGATCTCGAACCGGGGTTCGGGCCAGGGCAGGCCCGTTTTGAACTCGGCGTCCTGACCGCTCCCGGCGCAGGGGATCACCTCTCCCTCGACCGAGTAGCATTGACCCTGGCCCGTACCCAGACAGAAGCGGCCCATCGGTCAATCCCTGGCCTCCTGTTTGATCAGGCGCGGCCGGTCATCCCGGGACATGCTCACCGGGCCTCGGGCAGAAATTGAAAAAGCACGAAAATCTCCTGATTGCCCTTGGGACCCTTGATCACGGCGTCCGCCCTGCCCTCCTCGACCAGGCCGAGGGACCGGGCCAAGGCGGCCACCTCGTCCACGGCCGCCCGGCGAACGGCCTCATCCCGGACCACCCCGCCCTTGCTCACTTTTTCCGGCCCGGCCTCGAACTGGGGCTTGATCAGGGCCAGCACCCGGGCCCCGGGTTTGAGCAGTTCCAGCAGCGGGGGCAGTATTTTTTTTAAAGAGATGAAGGACACGTCCACCGTGGCCAGATCGAATCTATCCG
Organism: uncultured Desulfarculales bacterium; assembly: GCA_964569795.1. GTDB lineage: Bacteria > Desulfobacterota > Desulfarculia > Desulfarculales > JAHJDS01 > JAHJDS01. The sequence continues at coordinate 156,836 of CAZMVB010000005.1, forward strand.
TAAAATCGGCCGGCGCGGCGTGGCGGAAGTTGTATCGTTCGAGGGCGACCACCCGGGTGTCTTGGCGTAGCTTCCAGTCGAGCTGGCCCCGGCCCACGTCCACGGCCCAGACCCGGGCCGCGCCGCGCTGGAGCAGGCAGTCGGTGAACCCGCCGGTCGAGGCCCCCACGTCCAGGCAGACCAGGCCGACTACATTCAGCCCGAAATGATCCAGGGCCCCGGCCAGCTTGACGCCGCCGCGACTTACGTAGGGATGATCGGGTTCCTTGAGTTCGATCCGGGCATCGACCGGGACCAATGAGCCCGGCTTGGGACGGTCAATCCCCTCGACCAGGACCTGCCCCGCCAGGATCAAGGCCTGGGCCCGGGTCCGGGACGGAGCCAGGCCCCTTGTCTCCAGCAGCTTATCGAGCCGCTCTTTGGCTGAAGGCGGGGGTGTGGACACCGGACACGATTTCCAGGGTGGCCTTGACTATCCCGGCTTGATCCAGGCCAAAGGCGGCCCGCATCTCGGGCTGGGTGCCGTGGGGCACGAACACGTCCGGGATGCCCAGCCGCTTGAGGGAGACGTGGCCCAGACCCCGGTCGGTCAACATTGCGGCCACGGACGAGCCGAACCCGCCGTGGATGACGTTCTCCTCGACGGTGACGATCCGTCCTGTCCGCTCGGCCAAGTCCGTGATGAGATCGGCGTCCAGGGGCTTGATGAACCGGGCGTTGATCACGGCCGCGTCGATGCCCTGCCGGGCCAGCTGGGCGGCGGCCTCGGCGGCCGGCTCGACCATGGCCCCCACGGCGATCAGGGCCGCCTCACCTCCCTCCCGCAACACCTCTCCCCGGCCGACGGGCAGTTCCCGGAATTCCTGGCCGAGTTGGACGCCCAGGCCGTATCCCCGGGGATACCGGAAGGCAAAGGGGTGGTCCTGGTTGAGGCCGGTGTACAGGAGGTGGCGCAGCTCTTCCTCGTCCTTGGGGGCGCAGACGATCATCCGGGGCAGGGCCCGCAAATAACTCAGGTCGAACAGTCCCTGGTGGGTCGAGCCGTCCTGGCCGACGATGCCCCCCCGATCCAGGGCGAAGACCACCGGCAGGTCCTGATGGCAGACGTCGTGGAGGATCTGATCAAAGGCCCGCTGCAGGAAGGTGGAATAGATCGCCACCACCGGCCGGAAACCCTCGACGGCCAGCCCGGCGGCCACGACCACGGCGTGCTGCTCGGCGATGCCCACGTCCATGAAGCGGTCGGGGAATTTTTCGGCAAACTCGATCAGCCCGGTCCCCTCGGGCATGGCCGCGGTAATGGCGATGATCCGCTGGTTGTCCTCGGCCAGACGGCACATGGCGTGGCCGAAGACGTGGGTGTAGCTGGGGGCGTGGGGCCCTTTCTTGTAGGGCGAGCCCGAGTTGACGTCGAACTTGCCCACGCCGTGGTAGTGGGCCGGGTCGGCCTCGGCCGGGGCAAAGCCCTTGCCTTTCTGGGTCACCACGTGGATCAGGATCGGTCCGGACAGGTCCCGGACGTTCTCGAAGGTGGTGATCAGGCGGTCCAGGCGGTGGCCGTCCACCGGTCCGAGGTAGTTGAACTTGAAGGCCTCGAAGAGCATGCCCGGGGTGACAAAACTCTTCCAGGACTCCTCGCTCTTGCGGGCCAGGTTCACCACGGACTCGCCGATGCCGGGGATGGATTTCAGGAGCTTCTCGATCTCCTTGCGCAGCCGCTGGTAGAACCGGCTCGAGAGCTGACGGGACAGGATCGAGGACAAGGCGCCCACGTTTCTGGAAATGGACATCTTGTTGTCGTTCAGGACGACGATCAGGTCCTCGTCCAGGTCGCCGGCCTGATTCAGCCCCTCGAAGGCCAGCCCGCCGGTCAGGGAGCCGTCTCCGATGACGGCGATGACCCGGCCGGGTTCTTTTTTGAGGCGCTTGGCCACGGCCATGCCCAGGGCGGCCGAGATCGAGGTCGAGGAGTGCCCGGTGTCATAGGTGTCGTACACGCTCTCGCTGCGCCGGGGAAATCCGGACAGCCCGCCCTGCTGCCGCAGGGAATCGAACCGGTCATACCGGCCGGTGATCAGCTTGTGGGCATAGGTCTGATGGCCCACGTCCCAGACGATCCGGTCCTGGGGGGCGTCAAAGACCTTGTGCAGGGCCAGGGTCAACTCGACCACACCCAGGGACGGGGCCAGGTGGCCGCCGGTCCGGGACACGGTGTCAATGATCTTGGCCCGGATCTGTTCGGCCAGGTCCTCGAGATCGGCCAGGTCCAGGCCCTTGAGATCGGCCGGCGACTTGATGTCGGCCAGGTTGACTTTCGGTTTGTCGATTTCGTCCATCAGACTTTTCTTTCCACGATGTAACGGGCCAGGGCGGCCAGGGGTTCGGCCGGCCCGCCCCAGGGCTCGATCAGGGCCGCGGCCCGCCCGGCCAGTTCCCGGGCCCGCCTTCGGGCGGTCTCGAGACCGACCAGGGCCGGATAGGTGGCCTTGCCCCGGGCCGCGTCCGAGCCGACGGCCTTTCCCAAGGAGGCGGCGTCGCCCTCGACGTTCAACAGGTCGTCCTGGATCTGAAAGGCCAGGCCGATCTGGCGGCCGTAGTCGAGCAGGGTCTGGATCCGGTCCTCGTCGCCTTGGCCCAGGATCGCCCCGGCCCCGACCGCGGCGGTGATCATCGCCCCGGTCTTGGCGCCGTGGATGAACTCGACCGTGGCCAGGTCCACCTCGACCCCGGCCGCGGCCACGTCCACGTCCTGGCCGCCGACCATGCCCCTGACGCCGGCCGCCTGAAAGATCAGGTGCGCCGCCCGGAGCAGCCGGTCCGGACTGAACCGACCGCTAAAGTCGGGATTCAAGCACAAGACGGCCGCCTCGGTCAAGAGGGCGTCCCCGGCCAGGAGGGCCCGGGCCTGACCGAACTTGACGTGGCAGGTCGGCTGGCCCCGCCGGAGATCGTCGTCGTCCAGGGCGGGCAGATCGTCGTGGATCAGGGAGTAGGTGTGGATGAACTCCAGGGCGCAGGCCACTGGCAGCAGGGATTCGAGATCGATCGGACCGCTCGGGGCCACGGCCTCGGCCCCGGCCAGGCAGAGGATCGGCCGGAGGCGCTTGCCCCCGGCGAACAGGCTGTGGGCCATGGCCATAACCAGGGGCCTGACCATCCCCTCGGCCGGCGCCAGGAACCGCGGCAGGGCGGCCTCGATCAGGGACCGGCGTTCCTCGAGGTATGCGGTCAGGTCGAACAAGTCAGGCTTCGTCCTCGTCGGCCTCGGTCCACGGCTCGGCCCGGACCTGTCCGTTTTCCTTTTTGAGGAGAAGCTCGACCTTGGCCTCGGCCTGGCTCAGGGTCTTATCCAGTTCCCGGGCCAGCTTCATCCCCTCCTCGAAGGCCTCCAGGGACTTCTCCAGGGGCATTTCGCCGGATTCGAGTCGGGCGGTGAGGCCCTCCAGTTTCTTGAGCATCTGCTCGAAGGTCGGCTTCTTGTCGGCCATGATTCAGTTCACCTCGTCAACCGTGACGCCCAGGCGCCCCTCACCCAGCCGGACCCGAAGTTTTTCGTCCACGGCGACCTCGGTCGAGCGCCGGATGACCCTGGTCTCGCCAGCGTCCAGGACGATGGCGTAGCCGCGGGACAGCACGGCGACCGGGCTCAAGGCCTCGAGGCGCTGGTGGATGCCCGAAAATCTCAGCCGCGCCGTCTTGACCTGGTCGGCGATCAACCGGGCCAGGTCCCGGGCCAGCCGGTCCCGTTCCCGCCGGGCCAGGGCCACGCTCCGGTCCGGTCCGGCGGCCCTCAGCCGGGCGGTCAAGGTCTCCAGGCCGCGCCGGGCGTCCCGGAGGGCCTTGAGGATCAGCCGGTCCATCCGCCCGGCCAGGTCGTCCAGGCGCTGGAGGTATTCCCCCAGGGCCCGCCGCGGATCGCGCAGGGCCCGTTTCGCGGCCTCCAGGCGCCAGCGCAGATTTCCCAGGCCAACGGCCAGGCCCCGGGCCAGCCCCCGGGTCAACTCGGTGGTCCGGGCGATCAGGTCTTGCCGGGCCCCGGCCAGAAGGGCCGCCGCGGCCGTGGGCGTGGCCGCCCGGAGGTCGGCCACGAAGTCGCAGATGGTGAAGTCGGTCTCGTGACCGACCGCCGAGACGGTCGGGATCCTCGAGGCGGCCACGGTCCGGGCCAGTCGCTCGTCATTGAAGGCCCACAGGTCCTCGACCGATCCCCCGCCCCGGGTCAGGACGATGACGTCCACCTGGCCCTGCCGGTTGAAATACTCGACGGCCTCGATCAGCCGCGGCGGGGCGGCCTCGCCCTGGACCGGGACCGGATAGATCTGAACCTCGAACACCGGCTCGGCCGGGTGAATCGTCCGCAAAAAATCCCGGACCGCCGCCCCCTGGGCCGAGGTGACCAGGCCGATGCGCCTCACCGGGACCGGCAAAGGACGCTTGCGGGCCTCATCCAGCAGGCCCTCGTCGGCCAGCTTGGCCTTGAGGGCCACGAAGGCGGCCATCAGGGCCCCGGCACCCCGCGGCTCGATGGTGTCCACCACCAGTTGCAGATCGCCCCGCGGGGCAAACAAATTGATCCGGCCCAGGATCAGGACCTGGTCCCCGTCCAGGGGGACGTACTTCAGCCGGGAGGCCTGCCACTTGAAACAGACCGCCCGCAACTGGCCGGCCTCGTCCTTGAGGCTGAAATAGAGGTGGCCCGACCCGGCCCGGCGCAGGCCGGAGATCTCCCCTTCGACCCAGACGAACTGGAATTTTTCTTCCAGGGCCCCCTCGATCTGCCGGAGAAGCTCGGACACGGTGAACACGTGCCGGGTCGGGGCGAACAGGGGCAGTTCTTCCTGGGGGGGATGTTTCATAACCTAAAAGTTTAACACGGCCTCTACGGGACGCAATTAAAAAAGGGTGGGTCCGATCCCAGGCGGCCGGTAAATCCCTTGCCAACCGGTCGCTCTGGGATTAATATCAAAACCTCAAAAGTGTGTTTTGGAGGGAATTAATAGTAAATACATCCGGTTGGTCACCTTTTACTCATCGACGGCGAACAGTACCTACTTCAGGGGAGCTCTCATGTTTGAACTGGGAAAAGGGGTGGACATCCTGTCCGACATCGGCGGCGTCAAAGACCAGGCCCGGGCCGAGGCCGTCTTCAGCGAGCACATGGCCGAGGCCGAGCTAAACAAGATCCAGCGGATCACAAATAAAAAGGCCCGCCTGAAAATAGCCAACGCCATCGCCCTGGGCCGGCCGGACGAGGTCTTCATCAACACCGGCAGCGAGGCGGACAAGCAATACATCCGGGAGATGTGCCTCAAGTCAAAGGAGGAGCGCACCCTGGCCATCCCGGGGCACACCCTGCATTACGATCTGGCCCAGGAGCAGGCCCGGATCGTGGATCGCACCTTTTACATCGCCAATGACGACGAGACGGTCAGCTCCCTGGCCAACCGGATCGGCCGCCAGGAGGCCTACGATTATGTCCGGGAGTACATGGTCGGCATGATGCAGGGCATGACCCTGGTGGTCGGGTTTTACAGCCGGGGACCGATCGGGGCCCATGCGGCCATCCCGGCCATCGAGGCCACCACCTCGTTCTACGTCTGCCACTCGGCCGAACTGCTCTACCGCAACTGTTACGAAAAATTTGACGCCGAGGTGGAACGGGTCGGCCTCTTCTTCACCAATGTCCACTGCCAGGGTCCCAACCGGCCCGAGGATTTGCCCAATGCCCGGGTGTTCATGGACCGGGCCCATCAAACGACCTACAGCACCTTCTGCACCTACGCCGGCAACACCTTACTTTTAAAAAAGGGAAACCACCGCTTTGCGGTTGATCGGGCGACTTATTACCTGCGGGGTGATGAACTTTCCGAGCACATGTTCATCACCGGCCTCAAGGGCCCGGGCGGCCGGGTGACCTTTTTCGCCGGGGCGGCCCCTTCCGGGTGCGGCAAGACGACCACGGCCATGGTCGGCGACGAGTTCATCTCCGACGATCTGGCCCAGATCTGGATCGCCGAGGACGGGACCATCCGGAGCATCAATCCCGAGACCGGGATCTTCGGGATCATCGAGGACGTCAACTGGACCGACGACCCGATGATCCTGGACATTCTGCGGCACGAGAAGACCGAGGTGATCTTCTCCAACGTCCTGGTGGATGATCAGGGCACGCCCCACTGGGTGGGCAGCGGCGAGGAGAACCCGACCAAGGGCTTCAACTTCCAGGGCGAGTGGCATGACGGAAAAACCGACGCCAAGGGTAAGAAGATTCCCCTGTCCCACGCCAACGCCCGGTTCACCATCCGAGCGGAAATTTTGGCCAACTGCAGCCCCCGGCTGCACGATCCGGCCGGGGTGGTCACCCGGGTCTTCACCTACAACGGCCGGGACGCGGACACCATGCCCCCTGTCCGGGTGGCCCGCGACGCGAACGAGGGGGTGGTCATCGGGGCGTCCATCGTCAGTCAGGCCACGGCCACCGAGGTCGGGGTGACCGGCGTCAAGCGCCAGCCCTGGGCCAACCAGCCCTTCATCCCCGGGGCCCTGGGCGACAACATGGTCGCCCAGTTCGAGTTCTTCAACAGCCCCAAAATTTCGGCCGAAAACCGGCCGATCATGGCCGGCCTGAACTACTTCCTGACCCACGGGGCCCGGGACGGCCAGGGCAAGGCCCTGCTGGGCGAAAAGCGGGATGTCAAGGTCTGGCTGGGCTGGCTGGACCGGCTGATCCACGGCGACGTGGGGAGCATCGCCACGCCCGTGGGCCTGATCCCCAGGTACGAGGACCTGCGGGCCATGTTCGACGAACTGCTGGGCAAGGAGTATCCCCGGGACCTGTATGAAAAGCAGTTCTCGCTCTACGTGGACAACATCATCGCCCGGATCGACCTCCAGTACGAGGCCTTCCAGGCCGAGGAAAACATCCCCTCGATACTGTTCGAGATTTACGACCAACAAAAGCAAGAACTGGTGGCCCTTAAAGAACGCTGGGGGGCAGTGGTAAGTCCCGAACAAATTGCGGCGGACGCATGAATTGCCTCGGTAGGCAGGATTGACTAACGTAATTTGCCGTCAAAGAGTTGCCTGAATCGGGGCGACTGCTTTTGTAGTCGCCCCGTTATTTAATTGACATCCGCCACGGCCTGATTGATGACGATCGCCCGCTGGCTCCTGACCTGGATCAGATAGTGATCATTTTCCTGCCAGCCCTCGGTGGTCAGGGTGTCCCCGGGATAGACCACATCCGAGAAGCGGGCCTTGAACTCCAGCAGGCGGTCCGCCTCCCCGTCCAGGAGACCGTTGACAATGGCCCGGGTGGCAAAGCCATAGGTGCACAGGCCGTGGAGGATGGGCCGGTCGAACCCGGCACCCTTGGCGGCGGCCGGGTCCAGGTGGAGCGGGTTGACGTCGCCGCTGAGTCGATACAGGGCGGCCTGATTCTCGGCGACCCGGTCTGACACGCTGAAGTCGGGTTTCCGGTCCTGGGGAAACTCGATCTTGGGGGCGGGCGGTCCGGGATCGCCCCCGAAGCCGCCGGCGCCCAGGTAGAAGACGACCCAGTCGGCGTCGTAGAGCGTGCCGCCGTCCTCGGCCGTGCCGGTGATCCGGATGCGATAGAGCGCGCCCTTGCCCTTGTCAAAGATGTCGGTCACCTCGCCGACCTGGCTGATCTTTCCGGACGGTTCCAGCGGCCGATGGAGCCTGATGGCCTGCTCGCCGTGGATGAACAAGGGCCACTCGATTTCTTCCCTGGCCAGGGGAAAGGCCTTCATGGCCGCCACGACGCAGAAGCTGGGCAGGACCTTCAGGCCGCCTGGGGCGTGCTCGTAAACGAACGACAGATCCCCGGCCCCGGCCCCGACCCCCAGGGCGTAGAGGACCACGTCTTGCCAGGTGTACTCGAAGGTCACCGGCCCCCTCTTCCGGCCGATCACGCTCAGGTCAACTTCGGGCATGACTCTCCCCCCGGGCTGGCTGTTGCATGATTGATCCAGGCGAAACCCAACGGTCCGAACTCAGGCCTGGAACCTGGCGACCAGTCTGTCGAAAGTCGCCTCGAGGTGCTCGGGCACGACCCGGACCTCGGCCAAAACGGTCATGTAGTTGACGTCCCCGCTCCACCGGGGCACCAGGTGATAGTGGAGGTGGGATTCGACCCCGGCCCCGGCGACGCGGCTCAGGTTGAGGCCGATGTTGAACCCGTCGGGTTTCATCTCGGCCTTGAGTGCGGCCAGGGCCCGGCACTGGAGGTCAGTCAGCCGGGCGACCTCGCCGGCCGACAGATCGTCCAGGCCCGAGACGTGACGCCGCGGGGCGATCAACAGGTGACCGTTGTTGTAAGGGTACCGGTTCATCATCACCAGGGCGGTCTGGTCGGCGTACAGGACCAGGCGGTCCTTGTCCGGCCCCTCCCGGTCCAGACAGAAGATGCAGCCCTCGGTCTTGTCTTCGCCCAGGATATAGGTCATCCGCCACGGGGCCCAGAGATTGTCCACGCCTCACTCCTATATATTGAATATTTCGCCCCGGATCGTCTGCCCCAGGCTGAGGCGGCCCATGGTCCCGCCGGCAAACAATCTCCCCCGGGCCGCGCCGGGGTTGAACATCAGGACGCCGCCCAGGATCTCGTTACAGACGTGGTGGGTATGCCCGAAGACGATGCAGTCCACGTCGTCGAACTGGTTTCTGACCTTTTTCATCAAACCGAATGGCGAGCCCCAGCCGTGGATCAGGCCGATGCGCTTGCCGGCCAGGTCCAGGATTTTTTGCTCCGGGAGCCGGCCCCTGAGTTCGGGCAGGTCCATGTTGCCGGCCACGGCCTCGACCCGGGGAAAGGGCAAGGCCGTAAGCACCTTGGCGCTGACCATGTCGCCGACGTGGAGCAGGACCTCGCAGCCCGTCCCCAACTCGGCCAGGCGGTCCATGAAATCCTGATCCGGCTCGCGCAGATGGGTGTCCGAGATGACCGCGACGTCCATTACAATCCTTTCATCTCGACCTGGCCGCCGGCGGCTATTTTGTCATGCAGCACGGCCACCGCCCCGCGGACGCCGCCCATGTTCAGGGCCCAGGCCACGGCCCGGTTCAGATCGGCCGCCCGCTGGACCCGGTTGGCCGCGGCCGTGGCCACGGCGTCTGCCAGGGCGGCCGACTCGGCGACGACGCAGACCGCGTCGGCCCGCCCGAGGCTCAGGGAATGGCCGACCGTGCCCGACGAGGTGCAGACCCCGAAGGGTTTTTCGTAATGGGCCAGGGCCAGTCCCACCCGTCCGGACAGGGGAGATTCGCCGGCCCACAGGGCGACGGTCACCGGCCGGTCCGAACTGATGAACACGTCCCCGCCGTTTTCAATGATCAGGCGCGGGCTCAGGGGCAGTACCTCGAGGCCGACCGTCTCGGCCACGGCCCCGGCCACGGCGGCCATGGGCCCTACCCCGGCCGCCTCCCCGGCCTGAATCATCAGCCTGACCACCGCCGGGGCCAACTCGTCGTCAGGCCACGGCGCCAGGCTCTCCAGGAAACCGGGCGTTCGGCCGGCGTAATCCTCGATCTGGCGGCGGCAGCGCCCCAATGACAAAAGGACCTCGGCGGACAGGTCGCGCTCGGCCATGACCCACAGGTCTGATTCCTTGACCGCGGCCCGAAAACCGACCAGGTCCTCGCCAGACACCAGCCGCCGGTAAGTTCGATCCTGATGAGCGCCCATGGGGGTTAAGAGTATAACAAAAAATCCGGTTCGTCACCGTCTTCGGCGTCGGCGCCCGCGCCGGACCGAACGGTTCCGGTCGCCGGGCCCCTGGGAGAGGTGGCGGATGTAGGCCCGGATGCCGTTGGTCAGACCCTGGGCCAGACTGACGAGATAGGCCCGGTTGACGATCCGCCGCCGTTCCTGGGGATTGGACAGGAAACCGATCTCGATCAGGACGGCCGGCATCTCGGCCCCCATCAGCACGAAGAAGGGCGCCTGCTTCACCCCCAGATTGCGCACGCCCTTCCAGTGGTGTCTCAGCCCGGAGATCATGCCCCTCTGGACGAACCGGGCCAGCCGGGCCGATTCATTGATCCGGGTGTTGAGCATCAGGTCCTGGAGGATCATCCTCAGGTCGCTCATCTTGCGCTGGGAGGTGGCGTTCTCCCGGGCGGCGACGCGCATGGCGTCCCGGTCCGTGGTCAGGTTGAGGAAGTAGGTCTCGATGCCCTTGATCCGCGACAGGGGGTGGGAGTTGACGTGGAGGGAGATGAAGATATCGCCGGCCAGGGCGTTGGCCTTGGCCGTGCGGGCCTCGAGGGCCACGTAACGGTCCCGGCGCCGGGTGAGGATGACCTTCAACCCCAGTTGTTTTTGGATCCGCCGTTTCAGGAGCCGGGCCAGCCAAAGGACGATCCGCTTCTCCTTGATCCCATGGCAGCTGGCCCCCGGGTCCCGGCCGCCGTGGCCGGCGTCGATGATCACCCGTTTGATCTTCAGGCCCAGTTGCCGGGCCAGGCTGTAGCGCGAAGGCTTGACCCGGGCGGGTCCCCGGGGAGTGGTCTTCCGCCCCAGACGCCGGGCCACCGTCTCCGGCCGGTTCGGGTCACGGGGGACCCGGGCCTGACGCACGGCCCGCCGGCCCGAGAAATCGACCACGATCCGGAACGGACTCTCCAGGGCGAAGACCTGAAACCGTTTCAACTGGTGCAGGTCCAGGACAACCCGGACCGTGTTCCGATCGAACTGACCGACCCTGATCCGCCGCAGCAGGCCGTGACCATGCTTGACCCAGTGTCTCAGGCGCCGGGCGGACCTGGCCTTGTGGACGTCGATGTAGAGCCGGTAATCGTGGCCCCGGCGGGGAGGCAGGAGATGATGCTCGAAGTCGGCCGGCCGGTCGAGGCGGATGACCACCCGGGTGTAGCTGGGGGTGGTCCAGTTCTGTATTCGCTCGACCAGGGCCGGTCCCTTGAGATGGGCGGGCCGCCGGGCCGTGTAATAGCGCCGGCGGGGCATCTTGACCGGGACCGGCCGGGTCGCCGGCCGCGACTTGACCCGGGGGGCGGCCTCCGGGGACGGCGCGGGCGGGGCCTGGCGGGCCGCCCGGGCGGGCGGGGCGGCCTCCAGCCGGGCCCGGATCACCTTGAGACGCTCCCGGGCCCGGGGGACCATGTCCCCCTTGGGAAAGAGGAGTTCGACCTTGAGGTATTCCCGGAAGGCCTTGAGGTCGTTTTTGAGCAGGAACTCGTTGATGTATCCGATCATGTACTGGGCGTCGTCGCCGAGCCGGCTGTCGGCGAAGCGCATCACCAGGCGGCGGAAGGCGTCCAGGGAGTGATCCAGGTCGGACCGTTTCCGGTAGCGTTGGTAGAGGTCCAGGTAGGCGTGGCCCAGGCGGAACATGGCCCTGTCGGCCAGGGGTCCCTGGGGCTCGGCCTTGTAGATGCGTTCGAAGCGATTGATGATCCGCCGCCACCGCTCTCGAAACGCGGGGGTGGCCGGGGTCTTCTTGATGGCCAGATAGGCCCGCACCGCCTGCTTGTACTGGGCCATCAGTCCCTGCCGGGCGACCGCCGTCCGTCCGGCCCACGGCGCCAGGCATAGCAGCGCCAGGACCGCCGCGATCGAGATGCGACCCCGGGCGGTCATCAGACCTCCCCCTTGAGCCGGTTGAGGACGTTCAAGGCCTCGAGCGGGGTCAGGCGTTCGACGTCGAGCCGGGCCAGTTCCTTGATCACCGGGTGGGTCGGGGCGGCGAACAGACTGATCTGCTCCTGGCCCGGGGCCGGGTGCTTGGCGCGGGCCGGGTCCAGCCGGGTGGTGCGGTCGGCGTCCTCGGACTCGAGGGTGGCCAGTACCTCCCGGGCCCGATCCAGGACCGCCTCGGGCAGGCCGGCCAGCCGGGCGACCTGGATGCCGTAACTCCGGGAAACCCCGCCCTTGATCATCTGCCGCAGAAACAGGACCTCGTCGCCCAGTTCCTTGACGGCGATGGTGAAGTTGCGGACCCGGGGCAGGAGGCCGGCCAGGTCGGTCAGCTCGTGATAGTGGGTGGCGAACAGGGTCTTGACCCCCACGCCCTCCAGGGCGTGGAGGTGCTCGACCACGGCCCAGGCCAGGGACAGCCCGTCAAAGGTCGAGGTCCCCCGGCCGACCTCGTCCAGGATGACCAGGGACCGCGGCGTGGCGTTGTGCAGGATGTTGGCCGTCTCGCACATCTCGACCATGAACGTCGAGCGCCCCCGGGTCAGGTCGTCGGCCGCACCCACCCGGGTGAAGACCCGGTCAATGACCGGGACCAGGGCCGCCTCGGCCGGGACGAACGATCCGGCCTGGGCCATGATCACGATCAGGGCCGTCTGCCTCAGAATGGTCGATTTGCCGGCCATGTTGGGGCCGGTCAGGATGATGATCTGCTGGCGCTGATGGTCCAGGTGGACGTCGTTGGGCACGAACTGCCCGGCCGGCAGAAAGGATTCGACCATGGGGTGCCGGCCGGCCCGGATGTCCAGCTCATCGCCGGCGTGCAGGCGGGGCCGGACGTAGCCGTTCTCGCGGGCCCGCTGGGCCAGGGCGGCCAGGGCGTCCAGGCGGGCCAGACGCCGGGCCGTATCGGCCAGCCGCCGTGAAGCGCCGGCCACCCGGTCCCGGATTCTTTCGAAGAGCTCGGCCTCGAGCTGGATCCGTTTCTCCTCGGCGCCTAGGACCTTGTCCTCGACCTCCTTGAGCTCGGGGGTGATGTAGCGCTCGGCGTTTACCAGGGTCTGCTTCCGGATGTAGTCCTCGGGCGCCAGGTGGGACTTGGTCTTGGAAATCTCGAGAAAGTAGCCGAAGACCCGGTTAAAACCGACCTTGAGGCCGGGGATGCCCGTCCGGCGTCGTTCCTTGTCCTCCAGGGCGGCGATCCACTGCTTGCCCTGGGTGGCCGCGGTTACCAGCTCGTCCAGGCCAAGGTCGTACCCGGCCCGAAATACCCCGCCCTCGCCCAGTCCGGCCGGCGGCTCGTCCACCAGGGCCCGGTCGAGTTCGTCGGCCAGGTCCTCGAGCCGGTCCAGGCCGCCGGTCGTCTCCTGGAGCAAGGGCGCCTGGGCGTCATTCAGCAGGTCCGCCGTGGCGGGCAGGGACAGGAGGCTAGCGCGCAGGGCCGCCGCCTCGCGGGGGCCGAGCTGGCCCAGGACCGCCCGCGAGCCCAGCCGCTCCAGATCGGCCATCCCGGCCAGGCGGCGTCGAATTTCGTCCCGCCACTCGTCCCGGTCGGTGAGTTCGGCCACGGCCTCGTGACGGGCGACGATCCGGTCCAGGTCGCGCAAGGGGTAGAGGAGCCACTGCCGCAGCCGCCGCCCGCCCATGGCGGTCATCGTGGCGTCCAGGACGTGCAGGAGCGAGCCCCGCCGCGAGCCGTCCCGCAGGGACCGGGTCAACTCCAGGTTGCGCCGGGTGGCGTCGTCGATGATCAGGGCCGACTCGTCGGACAGGGGGGTCAGCCGCAGGACGTGGCTGGGCTTGACCTTTTGCCGGTCCAGGACGTAGTTCAAGACGGCCGCCGCGGCCGACAGGCCCGCGCCATAGCCGCCCAGGCCGAAGCCCTCCAGGCTGGCCACCTCGAAAAAGTCGATCAGGTCCCGCGTCGCCCGGCCCGGTCCCGGGGCGACCACGGGATTGACCGTCCACTCGGCCCCGGGCGGGCGTGAATCCTGGTCCCACGGCCGCCCGTCCTGGCCCTCGGGCACCAGGAGTTCGGCCGGATCGAGCCGCCACAGCTCCTCGAGCACGGCCTCGTCGCTGGTGACCTCCTTGACCACGAACCGCCCCGTGGACAAATCCAGGGCCGACAGGCCGAAGGTCCCCGACCGTTCGACCACGGCCGCCAGAAAGTGATCCCGCTTGGGATTCAGGGCCTCGGGATCGACGACCATGCCCGGGGTGATCACCCGGATCACCTCGCGCCGGACCAGGCCCTTGGCCTGTTTGGGGTCCTCGGTCTGCTCGCACACGGCCACGGTCAAGCCGGCCTGGGTCAGCCGGCTCAGGTAGGTCCCGGCCGAGTGATGGGGAACGCCGCACATGGGGATGGGCCGGCCCTCGAGCCGGCCCCGGGAGGTCAGGGCGATGTCCAGAACCGGGGCCGCCTTTTCGGCGTCCTCGAAGAACATCTCGTAAAAATCGCCCATCCGGAAGAAAAGAATCGCCTCGGGATACTCCTCCTTGAGGCTGAAGTACTGCCTGACCATGGGTGTCAGATTACCAGGGCGACCCACTGACTCTCCTGCAGGATGGTAATAATTTCATACGCCTATTATTGTACCTGACATCGTCGAGCCAAAACCAGAGGGGTCTCCTTTCGGCCCCAACTATAAACCTTTTTGCCGCGATGTGGCGAAATAATTTGTTTGCGTCACCGGGGAATCCCGGCCCCGGGCCTGAAAAAAGCACGTCCCCCCATACGGTCGGGAGGATGGTCGGGTTGCAAAATAGGGACACGATGCTAGACTGAACAACCTTGAAAAACGTGTCATTCGCTCCTGGGACCGGGGAACAGACATGGAAAATGATCAGAAGGGGGCGTCCCGGCGTGAGTTTCTGCGGACCGGGGTGGCCGCGGGGGCGGCGGCCGCCGTTGCCCTGCCCCTGGGCTGTTCCCTGTGGTCCGAGAAAAAACCGGCCGTGAGCATCGTCAAGGTAAAAAACGGCCGGATCGACTACGCCGTGGATGAGGCCATCGACCTGCTGGGCGGCATCCGGAAGGTCACGGCCGGCAAGGACCGGATCATGCTCAAACCGAACCTGGTCAGCCCCGAGCGCCGGGACACGACCAAGCCGGAGGTGATCAGGGCCCTGGCCCGGTCGATGAAACAGGCGGGCAAGGACGTGGTCATCGGCGAGGGCTCGGCCCTGGCGCGGGGCTTCAACATCAGGCCTCAGGGGCTTTTCCGGACCAGAAAGAGACGCATCCTGGACGCTATGCAGCGGGCCGTGTTCGATCGGCTGGGCTACTCGGACCTGGCCCGGTCCCTGAAGATTCCCCTGGTCAACCTCCACTCCGGAGAGCTGACCGAGGTCAAGGTCCCGGGCGCCCTGGCCTTTGACCGGATCACCCTGCACCGCGCGCTCGCCGACGCGGACCTGTGCTGCTCGGTGCCGATGATGAAGACCCACGGCCTGGCCGGCGTCACCCTGGGCATGAAGAACCTGATCGGCGCCTTTCCGGGGACCGTCTATTTCTCCCCCCGGAGGAAGGTGCACGACCTGGCCGTCAAGGTCGAACCCACGGGCACGGCCGCGGCCATCGTCGATATGGTCCGGGCCGTCAAGCCGGGACTGGTAGTGATCGACGCCACCACGGCCATGGAGGGTCAGGGGCCCTCGGTCCACCAGGGGGGTCGCCTGGTCAAGATGGGGTTGATCATCGCCGGGACCAATCCCCTGGCCACGGACATGGTGGCCTCAGCGATCATGGGTTATGCGCCCAATGAAATCCCGACGTTTGCCTGGGCCCACAAGGCCGGTCTGAGGCCCCGGGGGTTGGATGACATCCAAGTCCGGGGAAAATCCATCGCCCGGGTCAGGCGAAAATTCGCCCGGCCCAGGGTGGTCCCCTGGAGTCTTGTCAAGCCCTTCATTGGCGCTCGGGAACTGTGAAACCGGCCCCTTTGGGGCGTCGTCCGGATCGTTTTTCTTCCCGCCGGGTAATTTCCCTTATTTTTTATCAATAATTTTAATAAGCAATTCAGTTCCGTGGACTTTATGGAAAAAACCATTTAAGATTTTACTCAAGGGGTCCGATAAGAAAGTTGAAACGCAGATGTGGGTCTTGAGCATGCGTATTGACGCCCCTTACCTCCGGCTGGTGGTCAACCGGGACACATTACCGGAACGAACGACCTCGAGTCGGAAGAAGAACGACACCTGGTCCGGGACCGAGGTCCACCTGGTCTTCCAGGAGAACCAGGCCTCGTCCCGGAACGCCATTGGGTCCGTGTCAGAGGCCCAGGCCCTGCTCCAGAGGGTGATCGGACAGGACCTCTCCTCCGCCCACCAGGACCTGGACGCCGGGCGAATCTGGCACGTGCTCCGCGACTGACGGGAGACGGGGGCCATGCTGCTGGGGATGTCCGCGGCCCTGTCCGGGCTCCGGACCTTTAGTCAACGCCTGGGCGTATCGGGCCACAACGTGGCCAACGTGCTCACGCCCGGATACAAGTCCGGCCAGCTGGTGACGGCCACGGCCGAAACCGGCGGGCTGGGCCTGGCCCAGTCCGCGGCCGACCAGGCCGGAACGGGGGTCCAGACGGTGGGCCTCTACCGGCTGATGACCAGCGGCGGCGCCATGTACACCGGCCGCTCCCTGGACCTGGCCATCGACGGCCAGGGCTTCTTCCAGGTCTCCCGGGAGGGCCAGACGCTTTACACCCGGTCCGGCGCCCTGACCCTGGACGGAGAGGGATATCTGACGGACCCGGCCGGCAATCGCCTTGAACCGCCGATCCAGATTCCAGCGGGCGCCCAGTCCATGACCATCGACGCCTCGGGCCGGGTGACCGTCCTCGGCCCGAACGGCCAGGAGATCGGCGGCGGCCAGATCATGCTCACCTCCTTCCCCAACGTCCAAGCGCTGTCCGCCCAGGGGGGGAACCTGTACCTGACCGCGGCCGCGGCCGGGCTGCCCGTGACCGCCGCTCCGGGCCAAAGCGGCCTGGGCCGGATCAGGCAGGGCTTCCTGGAGACCTCCAACGTGGATCTGGCCGGCGAGATGGTCGATCAGATCACGGCCGAGGCCGGGTTCAAGGCCAACGTCAAGACCCTGAAAACCGCCGACGAGATGCTGGGGACCATCATCGACATCGTCGAGTAGAGCGGTCGGCCGCCGGCGCCCGACCAGGAAACCGGGCCGAGCCCGGGGTTCGGCTTTGGCCAGGGATGACAAGGGGGGAGTGGGATGCCCATCGAAATCCAGGTGGATGAGTCCCGGGAATTGATCGTCCTGTACTGCACCGGGAACCTGTCCAAGGACAACCTGGAATCCGCCTTGACCGATCACTATCAGGAAAACCCCGGTCGAAAGACGCTGTGGGATCTACGACAGGCCCGTCTGAATCTGACCGGGCCCGAGACCGAGGAACTGGCCCGCAGCATCACCCCCCTGGCCACGGAAAACGAACACCTGCACCCGGGCGGCAAGACCGCCTACCTGGTTTCCACGGACCTGGACTTTGGCCTGGCCCGGATGTATCAGAGTTATTCGGCCGAGTCCCCGGCGGTTCTGCACATCTTCCGTAAATGGGAAGAGGCCATAAGCTGGCTGGATGATTGATCCGCCGCCCGGAAGGCCGCTCACGGGGTCTTGACCAGGCGGGCCGTCCTCCGGGGGATCGAGACCGAGCGAACCTGCTCCATGTGGATGCCGTAGGGAGTCTTGAACTCGGCCCAGAGGTGTGTCGTCAGCACCTTCCGCGCCCCGCCGAGGGGTCCGACCAGCTTGAGCAGCGGGATCCGCCAGGTGACGGACTGTCCGTCATCGGAGACCACCGGGTTGACCACCACCGCGTCCGGGGAGATGAGGCCGTCCGCCACCTGGTCCCAGAGGAGCTGGGGCCGGAGGCTGATGGTCCCGGTCCGGACCGCCGGCGCGGGCAGCTTGAGCCGGATCACGCAGACCTTTTTCTTGAACATGGCCCGGATCATCTTGACGATCTGCCGCCGCTTCTCCGGGCTGATTCTCCGGCCCGAGGGGGTCTTCGGGCCGATGTGCATCCGCCGGGGCGGAATAAGGATGACGCTCAATTGATAGGTGCCCTTGCGGGCCGGCTCGGGGCGGACGATCTCGGTGACGGCGTAGATCACCCGGCCCAGCGGGTAGTTGGACTTGACCTCGGCCAGACTCGAGAACTGGGCCCGTTCGGTGATGTAACTGCCCGTCTTGTCGTGGCTGAGAGTGATCTTGGACGGGGGCGAGACCACGTTGCGGGCCAGACTGATGCTGGACTGGCCCTTGAGCCGCGATAGTTGGATGATCTGGGACATGCTGGCCGGGAACTTGAGCGTCAGCTTCAACTGGCCGCTGTTGCCGAAGTTCAGGGTCAGTTCGCTTTCCACGTCAAAGCAGCCGGTCCCGAGGCACAGCAACCCGATCAACCCGGCCGACAGCGTTGCCCTGACCCACGTACCCATGACCGTCTCCCCTGTTCCGTGACGGCCCGCCCGGGCCGACCGGTCTATTGTATCATTCCCCGTTGCCGGTTCAAGACTTATCGGGCCAACGCCCGATCCCGGCGCAGGTACAGCCACCAGGAAAGCAGGGCGGCCACCAGCACCAGGCCGGCCAGGGTGGGCAGCAGCACCGGAAATCCCCAGTGGTCATAGAGCCAGCCGGACAGGGCCGCCCCGACCGAACCCACCCCGAAGGTCATCGAGAAGTAAACGCCGTAGGCCAGGCCCCGGACCCGGTCCGGGGTGTAGCGGGACACCAGGAAGTTGCCGGCCGGCTGGGCGGAGAAGTAGACCAGGGCGAACCCCAGACTGACCACCAGCAGCCCCAGGTTGGACAAAAAAGACATCAGCAGCAGGAACGGGACCACCAGGGCGGAGCTGATGACCATGATCCGCTCGCCGCCGATCCGGTCGATCAGCCGGCCGCTGACGTACTGCCCCCCGATGCCCACCAGCAGCACGATCGTGGCCAGCATCCCGGCCCGGGAAAGGTCGCTCAGGCCCAGGAACGAATAGTCGAATTTGAACTCGAACAGGGTCGGCAGGAAGGTCATGGTCCCCCGGTAAGCCAGGCCGTTGAACACGGCCACCCCGAACAGGATGAGCAGGGACGGGGCGACGAACGCCCGCCAGGTCAAGACGGGTTTTTCGTCCGGCCCGGCCGACCCGCCCGGGTTGGTTGCGCCGGGATTGGGCGTTGTCTTCTGGGACTCGATGGGGATGGACAGGAAGAATGTGGCCCCGCCCACGACCAGGGCGACCACGGCGAAGACGCCGTAGGTCAGGCGCCAGCCCAGGGCCGCGGCCAGCGAGGCGGCCAGGAACGGGGCCAGTCCAAGGCCCAGGTTGCCGGCCATGCCGTGATAGCCCAGGGCCCGACCCTTCTCGCGGACGGCCAGGCTGATCAGGGACAGCCCCGAGGGATGGTAGGCCCCGGCGAACAGGCCCAGGCAGAACATGCCCGCGGTCAGCATGGTCAGGGACGTGCTGGCGGCGATCAGGCCCATGGCCCCGGCCGCCCCGAAAAAGAACGTCCGGATGACCCGGACCGGCCCGAGGCGGTCCACCAGGGCCCCCCAGGGCACGGCGCAAAACCCGAAGGCGGCGTAACACACGGTGCCCACCGCGCTCAACAGCGAATAGCCGCCTACCGGGTCCCGCGCGAAAACGTCCCCGAACAGGGCGGTCTCGAACAACCCGGACGGCTGCGCCCCTCCGGCGAATTGCTTGACCAGAAGGCCCAGCACCGCCGGAAAGATGAGGACAAAGACGTGGCACAGTCCGTGGCCGGTGGTGGTCAGGAACAGGACCTGGCGTTCGTCACGGTTCATGGCGGGGTAGTATAGACGTTTGACCCGGCAAAAGGCCAGCCCTAATTGCCCCCGAAGATCGACCGGCCGGTCCGAAGGACGGGTTTGCCGCCCGAGCCCGGATGATCTATAATCCGAGGGCCATGGATCAGATCGCCCAAAATCTGCGGGCCGTCCTGGACCGGATCGCCGCCGCCTGCCGCCGGGTGGGCCGGGACCCGGCCGGGGTCAAGCTGGTGACCGTGACCAAGACCCTGGCGCCCGAGGTCATGGCCCGGGCCGTGGCCGCCGGGGCGAAGAGGCTGGGCGAGAACTACATCCAGGAGGCCGCCCGCAAAAAGCCGGACGTCTCCGGCCCGGCCCGATGGCACTTCATCGGGCACCTCCAGCGCAACAAGGCCAAGCTAGCCGTGGAACTGTTCGACGTTATCGAGACGGTGGACAATCCGGCCCTGGGCCGGGAGCTCGACCGGCGCTGCGCCGCCGCTGGACGCGAATCCATCGACGTCCTGGTCCAGGTCAACGTCAGCGGTGAGGAGACCAAGTCCGGCGTTTCACCCGACCGGGCGGCCGAATTGATTCAAGACCTGACCGCCCTGCCCCGCCTCCGACTCCGGGGGCTGATGACCATGCCCCCCTGGTTCGACGACCCCGAGGAGGCCCGTCCCTATTTCATCCGCCTGCGCGGGCTTCGCGATCGGCTCCAGACCGAACTGCCCGGGATAGACTTGCCCGAGCTGTCCATGGGCATGAGCGGCGACTTCGAGGCGGCCGTGGAAGAGGGGGCGACCATCGTCCGGGTGGGGACGGCCATCTTCGGGCCACGGCCCACCTGAGCGGGTCCCGACCCCCGGCCCATAAAAAGGCCCCCGTGTCCGATACGGGGGCCTCATAAATGATCTTCACGGCCGCCAGCCGGCCGTGACAACCAACTCCACGGCTACTTCTTGAATCCGGAGATCATCCATTGGCCGCCCTTTTTCACCAACTGGACCGGCACCCGGGACATGCGCTTGGCCAACTGCGGGATCATCTGCTTCATCATCTTTTCGGCCTGCGCCCGCTTCTTGGGGTCCTTCATCTTGGCCAGATCTTCCATGGCCATCTGGTTCAGGGCCTTTTCCATGGCGCTCACGTTGAACACGGCCGTGGCCATGGCCTTGTCGCCGGCGACCTTGACGTCCACCGCCTTCTCGTAGGCGGCACCCATCATCATCATCATCTTGTAGCCCTTGGTGGCCTTTTTGGGCAGATTCTGGGCCGCCTTGCCCAGGGATAGCTTCTTCATCGCCGCAAGGTCGCCCTTGGCCGCGGCTCCGAAATAGGCCTTCATCACGGCTGCAACGTCGGACTCGGCGCTGGCCGCCGCGTTGGTGACGCCCAAGTAGAGCCCCAGCGTGAAGATCAGGGCGACGATGACTACTATCTTGGTCGAACGCATCATGGTCTCCTTTTTTTGATAGCCGATTGGTGATAGCCGGTGATCAGTTGCATACTAACAGACCGGCCCAGGGGACGACAAGCCCCTTTGAAACCCCGGGAGTTCGATTTCATGCGGTCCGGGCCGGTCACGGACTCTTGAATTTGTTGATCAGCCAGTGTCCGTTCCGCTTGACCAGGATGATTCTGATCTTGGGGGGTTGGGTCTTGATCAGTTTCAGGAAGCGTTCGGTTATCCGCTTGGCGTGGGCCTGCTTGAGCTTGTTTCCCAATCGGGCGACGTAAGCGCCCATGAGTTCGCGGGCCAAGTCGATCATCCGGCGTCGGTGATAGGTGACCATCACCGTGGCCAGCTTGCCGCCCCGCTCGACCCGGGCCGGTTCGACCTTGACGATCGAGCGTCCCACGGCGGCAAAGGCCCACCAGAAAACGCCTTGCCCGACCTCGCCGTGGTTGGCCGCCCGCAGGGTGCACATCCTGGTCATGGCGGCCACCTGGCCCCGGGCCCCGGCCCGGAAAAAGTTCCGAACCACCGCTTCCGGTCCGGGTCCGGCCCAGGCCGCCGCCGGGAGCATCAGGCCCAACAGGGCCGCCGCCGTCCAGGTCATTGGTCGTCCCACGAACATCTCCTTGTCCGCTGATCGGTAACGCGCCGATTATGAAAAACCGGAAGGCGGCCGTCAAGTCCTGGTCAAAAAAAAGCCCCCGGGGCCCGCGGCGCCGGGGGCTCGATCCGAAACGTCGAATCAGTACCGGGGCGGGACCGATCCCGGGGGAACCGGGTAGGCCAGGGGCGCCGACTGGGAGTAATGGAAGAAACGCCGCGGCGTCCGTTGGGCGATGGCGATGGCCGCCCGGTTGATCACCGCCCGGAGGGCCTTGCCGCGCGGGGTCTTGACCCAGTCGCCCAGGCCCGTCCCGAACCCGTTCCAGAAGGCGGCGCCCACCGCGCCGTAATCGCTCGAGTTGCCCTCGACGCTCAGGGCGAACACCAGCCTCCCGGTCCGGGTGTCCACGCCGTGGAAGTCCACCGCCATCCTGACTTTTCTCCGGATGCCCAGCAGACCGCCCACCACCCGGCCGGCCGCCCCCAGGACCCCGGCGGCGGTGCCCGAGCCGTCACTGAAATCGGTGATGGTGGCGTACACCAGGATCTCGGCCCCCTCGAGCTGGCCCGTCGGGGCCGCGGTGGACGGATCGACCCGCCCCGAGCGACCCAGGTTCTGCTCGGCCATGACGCTGCGCAGGCGCTGACGCTCCAGGATGATGAACCGGCCCGTGTGGAACAGGGCCGTTTGCAGCATCCGGGCCATGCCCTCCGAGGCCCGGTAACCCAGGGCCAGGCCCGAGGCCCGGTTCTTGAACGAGGCCACCGCGATCCGGGCCTGGGGGCCGTTGGACCGCAGGGCCCGGACCTGGGCGATGGTCGGTCCGCCGGGGGTGGTGACCGTGGTCGTGGTGCCGCCGCACCCGGCCAGGGCGACCATCAGGCCAAACATGCCGGCCAAAAACGCGCGCATCCCCTTCCCCAAGGTAGAGTGAAGGTCATTTTCAGGCATATATCCAAGTATGACTATCGGCTCAGGCCCCTGTCAAATTTTTAAGGAGGCGACCAAGTCGGTCAAATCAGAGAAAATACGGGCGGCCCGATCCAGGTGATCCGGGGTCAGGGTCGTTGTCACGGCCCAGACCGTAAGCCCGGCCTGAAGGGCCGAGTCAATGCCGGCCGGGGCGTTCTCCACGGCCAGGGCCGCCGCGGGATCGACCGCCAGATCGAGCAGTGCCTTGAGATACGGCTCGGGATGGGGTTTGTAGCGCCCGACCATGTCCGCGGTAACGATGACCTCGAACTGGGCCGCCAAATCCGGAGGCAATCCGGCCATGACCACCGGCCGCCGGGAACTGGTGACCAGGGCCAGCCTCAGGCCCCGCGCCTTGAGGCGGCTCACGGCCAGCGAGGCGTCAGCATAGGGCCTGACCTGCCGGACGTATTTCTCGAGGTACAGGGCGACCTGTTCCTCGAACAGGATTGCCAGCTCGCCCTCCCCCAGCCGCCGGCCGGCCCGCTGAAATATGCCGTCCACCACCTCGCGGCCCAGGGCCCCCTCGTGCTGGTAGATGAACTCGTCCGAGACCATGAGATCCCGCCGGCCGAAGACCTCCTGCCACGAGGCGACGTGGGCCCACATGGAGTCCAGCAGGACCCCGTCCAGATCGAACAGGATCGCCTCCAGGCCGTCGGTCACCTGTCCCCCAGTTCGGTCCGGGCCGCCCGCGTCCGGATCAGCACAGTTCCTCTCCTGGTTCGGGGCCGGGCAGACCGGTCAGCTCGACCAGGTCCCGGCTCAGGGCCAGGGTCAGGTCACGCGAGCTTTCCGGCCCCGGGACCTGGCGGGGCAGGCCGAAGCTCAGATTGACCGCAGTCCGCCAGGCCAGCTTGGTGTAGCGGATGCCCAGGGGTACGAACTGGAGCATCCGGCCGGATTTCTCCTGGAACTTGAGCATCAGGTCGATCATGCCCACCCGGGCCGGACCGACCTTGCCGGGGATATATGTCCCCTCGGGATAGAGGACCACCAGGCAGTTTCGCTGGATGAGGCGCCTCAGGCGCCGAAAGGTGCTCATGTGTTTCTCGGGACGTTCCCGGTGGAGCGGCACGCCGCCCAGGGCGGTGATGAACCAGGCCAGCGGCTTGCTCAGAAACAACTGATGCTTGGCAACGTAACACGGGAAGACCGGTCCCAGGGCCATGCCCGTCAGGGGGATGTCAACAAAACGCTGATGCTTGGCCACGATGACCACCGGGCCGGCCTCCGGCAGATGCTCCCGGCCGGTGATCCGGATGCGATACCTCAACGGCAGGAATATCCAGCACATCAACCGGACCAGCCGATAGACCCACGCCTTGTGCCCGGCCAGATCGATGATCTTCCGGGTCAGATAGTTCCGGCTGAACCTGGCCATGGGCGGTTGGTCCTCCCTGGTCTGACTACTCGTCCTATTTGATTATTCAAGGCCGGGCCTGTCAAGACCGCGCGGGCCGGTCACCTAAAAAAACGCCCGAGCATCATTTCGTCTGACAATGGGGACAGAAATGGGTGCCCCGGCCGCCCACCCGGAAACGTTCAATGGCCTGCCCGCAGACCGGACAGGGCTCGGCGGTGTGCCGATAGACCCGGTGCTTGGTCTGGAAATATCCCAGACGACCGTGAACGTCGCGGAAATTGGAGATGCTCGACCCGCCCAGGGCCACGGCCTCCTGGAGCACGGCCTGGATCTCCTGGTGGAGGCGGAGGCGCTCCGCCGGGTTCAGGTCCGCCGCCAAGGACAGGGGGTGGATCCCGGCCCGGAACAGGGACTCGTCAGCATAGATGTTGCCGATGCCGGCCACGAAGGACTGGTTCAGGAGCAGGGGCTTGATCCGCCCCTTGCGCCGGCCCAGTCGTTCCAGAAAAACGTCCCGGTCCAGACCCAGGGCGTCCGGTCCCAGGGTTTTTAGTTCGGTCTGCGTTTCGGCCTCGCTGGTGCGGACCAATTTGACGTAGCCGAACTGCCGCAGATCCACGAACCTGAGGTCCAGGCCGTTGAACGCCAACCGGAGGTGGGTGTGCTTGGTCAAGGGACCGCCCGGTTTCACCAGCAGGATCTGCCCGGTCATCTTGAGGTGCCACAGCAAAGTCAGATCGCCGGTCCACCGCAGGAGCATCAGCTTGCCGATCCGGTCCACGCCGCGTAGGCTCCGGCCGACCAGGTCCTGCAGGTCCCCGCCGCGCACGGTCTTGGGCAGAAAGACCTCGACGTCTTTCAACTTCTTGCGAACGATCGTCTGACGCAGCCCCTGGGCCACGGTCTCGACTTCGGGCAGTTCGGGCATGGACTGAATTTACCTCGTGATCGGGCCGGTGGCCAAAGCGGTGAACATCCGTCCCCAGATCGATCCCAGCCAGAACTCGGACAGGGCTGACAGGCGGTCGCTCAGGGCCGCCTCGGGCCGGGCCGAGTATTGCGCCAGGCGCAGATGAAAGACGGGCATGACCGGCACGAATCCGGCCGCCCGGGCCCGGATCAACCCGGCCCGGGCCCGGGCCCGGGCCGAGAGGAGCAGCCGGGTCAGGCCGGCCGGATTGCCCAGGCGGATGATCCGCCCGGTCCGGTCCACCTTGATCCACAGCGAGTCCAGCTTGGCCGTCACCAGGGCGGACAGGGCCCACGAACCGACCGCGCCGCCCAGGACCGAGGCCGTGGCGTGCAGCCCATTCCCTCCGGTCCGGGAGCCCCTTCGCACTGACTCGAAACAGCGCACCGCCACCAGGTACTGGAGGTCCCGGTCCAACCACCAGCCCCTGACCCGCTGCATGGACCGGCCCCGCCGCCTGGCAAAAGGCTCGAAGATGGCCCGCTCGACGTAACCCAGGTTGGCCTGGGCCGCCCGGTACATCATCCGGGACCAGGCCTTGATCCGGGCCTCGGGCGGCAGGGCCGGCCCGGGCGCCCCCAGGCCGATGGCCAGGTAGTCGTCCACCAGGGCCGCCAGGGACCGGGCCAGGACCACGTACTTGATCCCGTCCACGATCAGCCGCAGGGAGAAATTACGGTTCGTGTTCCGGGCCAGCTTGCCGGCCATGAGCCGGGCCGTCCAGGCCAGCCCCCGGGCGGCGTTCATGACCAGGTAGGCGTCGGCCATGGTGATCAGGTCGTTCAGATTCTTGATCGGCCGGGCCCTTAGTTTAACGGCCAGACCCGGGAAATAATTTTTAGGAATTAGGAAGGATCGAAATGTCTGGGACATCCCGACCAGTCCCCGCTGCCGGCCGACCCTCTCCAGGTGGGCCATGTGGGTCCCCAGATCGGCCAGGACGGTCGCGCTCCACATCAGGGTCAGGGCCGCCGGAAGGTTGCGGGCCTTGACCGCCCGTTCCGCCTCGGCGCGACGGGCCTTGGCCGCGAGCAACAGCCTGGCCACCGGCGGCGAGACCCGGGGGACGAGCTTGGCCCGGGCCGCTTTCAAACGCTCCATCCAGGTGTCAAAGGTCTTACGCCAGCCGCGAACGGCCGCCATGACCGCCCGTTGGGCCCTGTCCGGAAGCCGGAACTTTTGTCCCGTGTCCTTGGGCCGGGGCGGCCGGCGGCCGGTGAAATAGAAGTAGGCCGCCTCCACGTCGGCCACAGGGATGACCCTGAGCCCCATAGCCCGGCCGTGGGCGATCAGGTCCGCCGTCCGCCCGTCGCAAATCTTCTGGCGGGTGACGCCGGCCGGGATCAGGACCGTCGTAAGCCCGGCCCGCCGGGCGCCCATCAGCTTGTAATAGATACCCGAGACCGGCCCGATGGACCCGTCGGGATTGATCGTCCCGGTCATGGTCACCCCGGGCCGGAGTTTTTCGTGACGAACGGCCGACAGCACGCCCACGGTCATCAGGCCCCCGGCCGAGGGACCGTTGATCCGGCCCTGGGCGTCAAAGGCGATCCGCCAGGCGGTCATGGGCTGGGCGGTGATCAGTCCCGAGACGACCACGGCCATCCAGCCGGCCGCCCGCCACGACGGCTGGAGCCCGAAGAACTGGGACTCGAAGAAGCCGACCCGCAGGTCCCCCACGTCGGACCGGGAGACCCGCACCAGGATCGGCTTGACTCCTCCTCCGCACCGGGTCCGGCCGGGACCATAGGAGAAGAAGAGGCTGGGCAGGCGCCGCAGCTCGATCCGGGGGGTGATCACGGATGACGCCGGCCCGGTCGCCGCCGCCAGGGCAGACCCCGGCCAGGCCACGGCCGCCAGAAGTAAGAATAGCGTCCGTCTCATGTCATCCGCCGGGCCGGCTGAGCTTGAATCCGTGGCCCGGCCTGTACTTGGCGCTGTTGGTGTAGATGATGTTGCCGTTGGCGTCCTGCCACCGGTATTTCCACCAGGTCGAGCCCTTGACCTGGCGGCCGGTAAAGGGATCGGTGAAGGTCCCGTCCATCTCGAAGACCCGGCCGGTCAGGGTGACGTAGGCTTGCTGCTGGATGATCTCGTTGGTCCGTTGCCGATGCTCGACGATGTCCCGTCCGATCTCGTGGATCCGCTGCTGGATGCCCCGGGCGTAGTCCTGCCGGGCCTGCTGGTTCCGCACCTCCCGGACGGCCCACTGGGGACTGAGGACAAAGGACCGTCCGATCTCGGCCACGATCGGCAGCCATCGCAGGAACTGGCTCCGGGGGGCCCGGATGACCAGACCGAACCGGTTGGTCCACTGGCCGTTGACCAGCCGGCCCCGGTCCTCGATGACCACCATGATCGTCTCCAGAAAGGCCACGCCGTTCTCGGTGTAGGTCAGCCAGACCTGACCGGCCTGAAAGCGGATGCCCAGGTCCCGGCCATGCATGATCCGGAGCTGGTGGCGCCGGTACTCGGCCGCCAGTCGGGGCAAATTTCTTTGACCCGCCACCTGGACCCCGGTCACGCTCCCGGCGGGGTGGAGCCGGGGGAAGATCACCTTCAGGGCGAATCGCTGGGGTGACATCAGGGCCATGACCGGCATGCCCCAGTAACCCCGGCCCCGGAAGTTTTTCAGGATCGGCGAGTACCGGGGATCGATGAAGTAGTAATGGGGCACCCAGTGAATCATGACCCGGCCCTGAGGACTGATCACCCAGAAGTTGAACTTGGCCTCCATGGCGTTGGCCGGTCCGCCGGACTGCTGGGGGGTCAGGCGGAGGATGCCGCCCTTGATCCGCCAGCCCCGGGGGATCAGGCAGGAAAAGGCCCGCTCGGTCCGGTCGATGTAGCGCTGAAACATCATCACCCCGGGCAGACTTTGCCGGACCTGTTCGCGGGTCTGGGCCGGGGCGTCCGGGGCGGGGACGAGGCAGGCGATCACCAAGGCGACGAGACCGGGGCCGAGTTTCATCAGACGACTCCAGGTTTTCGACTGCGACGAACGGTTGACATGCGGTTCGGTTTCAATTGTAAACAACGGGGTCCGGTCCCGGTCAACCCAAGGGCCCGGGCCTACCGTCTCTCACAGCAGCCGGCGCAGGGGTCTTTTTGATAGCGCGACCGCAGGCA
>CAZMVB010000006.1:0-184460 GCA_964569795.1 uncultured Desulfarculales bacterium
TGACCTTATCGACAAAACGGGCGTGTTGAACTCCGAGCGCCCGGAGGGCGTTGACCATGACCGGAATGAGAGACTGGAGACAGGCCGTGGCCTGGGGATCGTTCTGAAAGGTGGTCATCAGGCCGGACCAATATCCGGTCCAGGTACTCTTGAAAAAATCCCTTTGATGCTGGTCAAGCGAAAACTGTCCTCCGGAGGCCAACACCAAGGCCAGGGCTTCCCCGAGCCCCAACGGTGGATTGAAGGTATTACTCATGACCGTCTGCGATTATTTTGTTCATCAAATAAACCGGCAAACATTCTGCCCGATGATTGCCGCCCCCGGGAAATGGTGATCGTCCCTGCCAACCCCTGGTTTGCCTTGGGTACGACCCTTGGGATCAGGCGATTCGAACCCCACCCCACATGAATAATACATTACAATTCATTCTCATTGTCAAGAAAATAGTTTCCTAACAGACAATCGACCTCGATAAAAATAAGATGATTCCGGCAACGCCCTGATCGTCAGGATCAAACCACGATCAGACCGAAGTCAAGACTGTCTTGTACTGGAGATTGCGGACCGAAAACCAGGTGGTCTGCGCCGGGGCCGGACTCTGGCCGAGAAGAGGTTCCTCGGGGCGGGACGCAACCAGGCGCGTCAAATGGCCCCGATGAGTCGGGCGATGACCAGGCGCTGGATCTCGGAGGTGCCTTCGCCGATCTCGAGGAGTTTCTGGTCGCGGAAGAATCGCTCGACGTGGTATTCCTTCATCAGGCCGTAGCCGCCGTGGAGCTGGACGGCCTCGGTGGCCACCCGCTTCATGACCTCGGAGCAGTTGAGCTTGGCCATGGCCGCCAGCTTGGAAAAGGGCCGGCCGTTGTCCTTGAGCCAGCAGGCCTTGTAGAGGAGGAGGCGGGCGGCCTCGATCTGAAGGGCCATGTCGGCCAGCTTGAAGGAGTTGATCTGGAAGGTGGAGATGGGCCGGCCGAACTGCTCGCGCTCGCGGGCGTATTTCAGGGCCAGTTCGTAGGCCCCCTGGGCGCCCCCCAGGCCCATGGCGCCGATGGACAGCCGGCCGGCGTCCAGGGTCTCGAGCATCTGGTGGAAGCCGATGCCCTGGCCGCCGAGCATGTTCTCGTCGGGCACCCGGCAATCCTCGAAGTACAGTTCCGAGGTGTTCGAGGCCCGCCACATCAGCTTGCCGTGCATCTCCCGGGCCTCGAAGCCGGGGGTGCCGTGCTCGACGATGAAACAGGACAGCTCCTTTTTGCCGTCCTTGCGGGCGCCGGTCGAGGCCATGACGGTCACCCCGAGCGAGTTGGGGGCCGAGGCGTTGGTGATGAAAATCTTCGAGCCGTTGATGACCCACTGGTCGCCGTCCTTGACGGCCGTGGTCCGGGCCGCGCCGGCGTCGGAACCGGCGTTGGGCTCGGTCAGGCCGAAGCCCCACAGGGCCTCGCCGGTGCACAGCTTGGGCAGATACCTGCGCTTCTGGTCCTCGTTGCCGTAGTAGTACAGGGGGGCGATGCCCAGCGAGTTGGCGGCGGCGATGGTCGCGGCGTGGGAGCCGTCGATCCGGGCGATCTCCTCGACGGCGATGATGTAGGACACGTAGTCCATGCCCTGACCGCCGTACTCCTCGGAAACGACCATCCCGAACAGCCCCAGCTCGCCCATGGCCCGACAGGTGTCCAGGGAAAATTCCTCCTGCTCGTCCAGCTCGATGGCCACCGGCTTGATGACCTTTTCCGAGAAATCGCGCACGGTCTTGCGGAGGATGTCTTGCTCCATGGACAGGTCGAAGTCGAGCCCCATGGCGGTCCGTCTCCTGACTGGTGGTTGCGGATGTTGGCGTCCGGTCCGCCCGGAAGGGGCGGCCTGGCCGGGGAAATGATTATCGGCCGGGAACCGGCGATTGTCAAGCCCGGCCCCGGGCCCGGAAATGGCTTTGACAAACACCGGACCGAAGGATACTATTTTACTCCCCGAACCAACCCCGGTAGCGGAGATCAACAGATTCATTTTCCGTGGAGGTAAACATGGCCGATCGTATCCGCAACTTCAATCCCGGCCCGGCCGCCCTGCCTGAGAGCGTCCTGAAAAAGGCCCAGTCCGAGTTTCTGAATTTCCGGGGCTCGGGCATGTCGATCACCGAGATCAGTCACCGCTCCAAGGAGTTCGACGCTGTCCACAACGAGGCCATCGCCCGGGTAAAAAGGCTGCTGGGTCTGGGGGACGACTTCGAGGTGCTGTTTTTGCAAGGCGGGGCCTCGCTCCAGTTCTGCATGGCGCCCATGAATTTTTCCCAGCCGGGCCAGGCGGTGGACTTCGTCAACACCGGGACCTGGGCGACCAAGGCCATCAAGGAGGCCAAGATCCTGGGCCGGGCGGTCAACGTCATCGCCTCGAGCGAGGATCAGAATTTTTCGTTTATTCCCAGTGACTTCACCGTCAGCCCGGAGGCGGCCTATCTCCATATCTGCTCCAACAACACCATCAAGGGCACCCAGTGGGCCAGCTTCCCCGACGCCGGTCAGACCCCGCTGGTGGCCGACATGAGCAGCGACATCTTTTCCCGGGTGTTCGACCCGAAACCCTTCGGCTGCTTCTTTGCCGGGGCCCAGAAGAACATGGGCCCGGCCGGGGTGGCCCTGGTGGCCATCCGCAAGGACATGCTCGACAAGATTCCGGACGGGCTGCCGACCATGCTCGACTACCGGACCCACGTCGGCAAGAACTCGCTGTTCAACACCCCGCCCTGCTTTGCCATCTACCTGGCCGGGCTGGTGCTGGAGTGGCTCGAGGAGGAGATCGGCGGGGTGGCGGCCATCGAGAAGATCAACCAGCGGAAGGCCGGCCTGCTCTACGGGTATCTGGACTCGACCGACTTCTACCGGCCCACGGCCGCGGTCGATTCGCGGTCCAAGATGAACGTCACCTTCCGCCTGCCCAGCGAGGACCTGGAGGCCAAGTTCGTGGCCGAGGCCCTGGGCCGGGGATTGGGGGGACTGAAGGGGCACCGCTCGGTGGGCGGGTGCCGGGCCTCGATCTACAACCCGACCACGCTCGAGACCGTGGAGGAGTTGGTGGCCTTCATGAAGAAATTCGAGGCCAATAACGGTTGACCTTGAACAACGGGGGTGAGGGGATGAGACGCACCTGGTGGCTGCTCCTGGTAATCGGCGCGGCCCTGGCGGTCGTGGTTCCGGTCGCCGGGGGGGCGGGCAAACCGTCGCCCCCCCCGTCCCCCTTGGTCTTGCCGGCCGGCCTGAAGTGGCCCGACCTGTCGGCCGAGGCCAAGGCCTGCGTCGCCTGTCACTACAAGCTCAACCCCGGACTGGTGGCGGACTGGCTCAAGAGCACCCACTCCAGCCAGGACACGACCTGCGTCTCCTGCCACCAGGTGGACAAGGGCGCACCGGGGGAGAGCACCGCCCACCGGAAACAGTATCAGGGCGGCGCCTGGGGCAAACAGGTGTTCATCACGGCCGTGGTCTCGCCCAAGAAGTGCGGCGAGTGCCACGACGACCAGGCCGCCCAGTACGCCCGCGGCAAGATGGCCAACACCCTCCACATCATCAACAACCTGGCTCACGGCACGGCGGTCGGCCTGGCCGGACCCCTGGAACTCAAGACCGGCTGCCAGGTCTGTCACGGGACGGTGGTCAAGATCAAGGACGGACTGGTGGACCGGGCCACCTGGCCCAACGTCGGCGTCGGCCGGAAGAACCCGGACGGCTCGGTCGGGTCGTGCTCGTCCTGTCACACCCGGCACCGGTTCTCCCGGGCCGAGGCCCGGCGGCCCGAGGCCTGCCGCCACTGTCATATGGGACCGGACCATCCCCAGTACGAGGTCTATATGGAGGCCAAGCACGGGGCAATGTACGTCGCCCAGGGGAGCCAGTACAAGTGGAAGGCCTCGGCCGATAAGTGGCGGCCCGGAACGGGCTACCGGGCCCCGACCTGCGCCGTCTGCCATTTCTCCCGGGTGGGTAAGGTCGCCGCCACCCACGACCCGGCCGACCGGCTGGCCTGGGAGCTCCAGACCCCGAGGTCCATGCGGCCCCAGAACTTCAAGCCCTGGCCGGCCAAGATCACCTGGCAGAAGGCCCGGGCCAACATGAAGGGCGTCTGCGCCAACTGCCACAGCCCGGGCTGGGTGGACAGCTTCTTCGCCGACTTCGACCGGGTCAACGTTCATTACAACCAGGTCTATTTCGAGCCGGCCCTGAAAATGCTCGAGAAGCTCTACGCCAGGAAGCTCCTGAGCCCCAAGCGCTACTTTGACGAGCGGCTGGAGCAGGACTTCTACAAGCTGTGGCACTATCCGGGCATCCGGGCCCGGATGGGGGCGGCCATGGGCGGCCCGGTCTATACCTGGTGGAAGGGCTTCTACGACCTGAAGGTGGCCTTCACCCGGTTCATGCGCCGGGCCGGGGACCGGCTCAAGTCCGGGAGGCCGGCCAGGCCGTACCGGGTCGTGCCGGGGGCGTACAAGGTTTTCAAGGTGCCGGAATAAACCGGAGGACTACATTGATCGACCAGGCGGAACTGACGGCCTTTCTCGAGGCCCTGGGCTACGACGAGACGCCCTTTGGCTTCTATTACACCGACGCCCGGCCGGAGGGCGGTTATTCGCCCAAACCAGGTGTTCTACCGTCCCTGGAGGACGAAAAACAGGGCCGGGTGGACTGGCAGGCCCTGTGGCAGAACTTCCGGTGCTCCCTGGGCGTGATCTGGCTGGCCCGCAAGAAGAAGACCGCGGCCTGGTTCACGGCCGAGAATTTCGGGTGTCTGGGCGCGGCCCTCTACCTGGGCTTCAACCGGCCCCAGCTCGAGGCCATCGTCCACTACGTGTCCACCGGCGTGCCCGGCGTGGTCGAGGGGGAGCGGTATCTGTCCTCGCCCGAGGTGACCCGGAACTTCTTCGAGCTGCTCACGCCCGAGCCGGCCCCGGCCAAGTACGCCGTGTTCAAGCCCGTCACCGATTTCGGGGAAGGCGAGACGCCGCTCCTAATCTCCTTTTTTGCCCGGGCCGAGGTCATGTCCGGGCTGCACCAGCTGGCCGCGTTCGTGACCGAGGACCTGGAGGTGGTGGCCAGCCCCTTTGGGGCCGGCTGCACCAACCTGGCCGCCTGGCCCCTGAAATACTTGAAGGACGGCCAGTTCCGGGCCGTCCTGGGCGGCTGGGACCCGTCGTGCCGCAAGTATCTCAAGACCGACGAGCTGACCTTCACCGTACCCCTGGAGATGTTTGAGCAGATGCTCGCCCGATGGACGGACTCGTTTTTGACCGCGCCGGCCTGGCAAGAGATGAAGAAAAAGATTCAGCGGAGCCGGAGGGCCTGGGGCGAGGCCGGGGACTGAGTCGTGCCCTGGTTCGAGCGCGTCCTGGTCACCGGGACGACCGGCTTTTTGGGGGGACACCTCTGCCGGCGGCTGCTGGACGAGGGCGTGGCCGTCCGGGGGACGGTCCGCCGCCCCAGACCGTCCCTGGACGGGTTGCGGGAGGCGGGCGTCGAGCTCTTCCCGGCCGCCCTGGAAGACAAGACCGCGCTCGAGCTGGCCGCCCGGGGATCGGACGTCGTGTTTCACGTCGCCGCCCTGGCCTCCTACCTGGCCTCCCGGCGCCGCCTGGAGGAGATCAACGTTGCGGGCACCCGCCGGGTGCTCGAGGCGGCCCGGGCCGCCGGGGTCCGCCGCCTGGTCCACGTCTCCTCGGAATCGGTCACCCTTCGAAATGCCGACCGGATCGACGAGGACGAGGACCAGCCCTATCCCCGCAAGTTCCTGGACCACTACTCCCGGACCAAGGCCCTGGCCGAACAAGAGGTCCTGGCGGCCAACGGGGACGGGTTCGAGACCGTGGTCGTCCGGGCCCCCTGGATCTGGGGCGAGCGGGACACCCAGGTATTCAAGGCCATCGCCCTGGCCGTCGTGGACGGCAAGTTCTCCCTGGTGGGGGACGGCCGCAACCGGATCACCACCGGCTACGCCCAGAACGTCTCGGCCGGGCTGATCGCCGCGGCCGAATCGCCCCGGGCCCCGGGCCGGGTCTATCACGTGGCCGACGACGGGCGGCCGACCATGCGGGAGTTTTTAGGGCGTCTGGGCGAGGCGGGCGGCTTTGATCCGCCCCGGAGCCGGATACCCTTCCGTCTGGCCTACACCGCCGCCTGGGCCGCGGAGCGGATGAGGGCCGCGGGACTCTCGGCCCCGATGGTCCTCAACCGGCCCTACGTCATCCACCGCGGCCGGACCTGGACCTTGAACGACGGCCGGGCCCGCCGGGAGCTGAACTACCGGCCCCCGGTCTCCATGGACGAGGGATTCCAGCGCCTGGCCGTCTGGATCGCCGAGTGCGGGGGCCTGGAGGCCGCCCTGGGACGCAAGCCCCGGGCTTAGCCCCGAAGTTTGCCCAGGGCCGCCGCCAGGGCGGCCTCATAAACCACCCGGGCGGGCACGCCTGCGGCCGCGGCCAGGCGGCGGACGTCCTCGTACTCGGGGGCGACCATCGGCCGTTCACCCTGGATACGACCGACCTTGATCCGGACCGGACCGAATTCGGTCTCGACCGTGTCCGCCTCCCGATCAAGGACCCAGCGCCGCACCTCCTGATGGCGGACCCCCAGCGAACCGGTCTCGACGAGCAGCAGTTTGGCCAGGCGCTCGGCGTCCTCGAGCCGGGCCATGACCGAGACCTCCACCGCGGGCCGGCCCTTTTTCATGACCAGGGGCGTCAGGGCCGCGTCCAGGGCCCCGGCGGCCATCAGCCGCTCCACGGCGGCGGCCAGGAGTTCGGGCGTCTGATCGTCTATCCGGGAACTCAAGAGGACCACGGTCTCGGCCCGCAGGCCGGCCGATTTTTTTTCGGCGTTCCCCAGAAAGACCCGGAGCAGATTGGGCCGGTCCGGCAGGTCGCGCGAGCCCAGGCCGTGGCCGACCCGGGTGACCACCATGTCCGGCAGGGGGCCGAAGTCCTCGGCCAGGACCACGGCCAGGGCCGCCCCGGTGGGGGTGACCAGTTCGGCCTCCAGGTCTTCCCCTTTGATCGGCACCCCTTCCAGGAGCCGGGCCGTGGCCGGGGCGGGCAGGGGCAGCCGGCCGTGGGCCGTGTCCACGAATCCCCGGCCCAGGGGCAGGGGCGAGCAGCGGAGGCGCTCCACGCCCAGGGAATGGGTCAGGGCCGCGGCCCCGACCACGTCGGCGATGGAATCGATCGCCCCGACCTCGTGGAAGTGGACCTGGCCCACCTCGACGCCGTGGACCTCGGCCTCGACCGCAGCCAGCCGGCCGAACACGGCCAGGGCCCGGGCCTTGACCGGATCGGCCAGGCTCGAGGTCTCGATCAGGGACCGGATGTCGGCCCAGGCGCGGTGGACGTGCAGTTTTTCCGGGACCTGGAATTCGACCCGGGTGCCGGCCAGGGGACCCCGCTGGAGGGCGCGGGTCTTGATTTTCACGCCGCTCAGGCCCAGGGCGCCCAGTGCCTCCTGGACCACGGCGGTCTCGGCCCCGGCGTCGATCAGGGCGGCCAGGAACATGTCGCCGGACAGGCCGGCAAAGGCGTCCAGATAGAGCAGGGTCATGATCCGTCCTGTGTCGGGGTGGGGGCGTGCCGGGCCGGGCCGCGCCGGGCCAAAATCAGGTCCACGGTCCGGGGCGTGGCCTGGGTGACGATGAAGGTCCAGTCCCGCCAGCGGACCGAGTCGCCCTTGGCCGGGATTTTTCCGAGCCGGTCCAGGATGAAGCCGCCCAGGGTCTCGAAGTCCTCGTCCCGGGGCAGCCGCGTCTTGAGGGTCTGGTTCAGTTCCTCGATCTCGATCCGGGGCTTGATCAGCCAGCCGCCGCCCGGTTCGGGCTGGATCAGTTTTTCGTCCCGGTCGAACTCGTCGTCGATCCGGCCGGCGATCTCCTCGAACACGTCGTGGCTGGTCATCAGGCCGACCGCTCCGCCGTACTCGTCCACCACCACGGCCAGGCGTTCGCCCTCGGTCTGCATCACCTCCAGCACCCGGTCCAGGGAGGCGGTCTCGGGCAGGTACAGGGCCGGCCGCATGAAGTCCGTCACCGGGGCCGCCTGGTCCTCCACGTCGAGCACGTCCAGCAGCTCGACGTGACCGATCAGATCGTCGATCCGCCCTCTATAGACCGGCAGCCGGGCCAGTCCGGTCCGCGAAAACTCGGCCGTGGCCTGGGCCACGGTGGCCGTGACCGGCAGGGCCACGACCTCGACCAGGGGGACCATGGCGTCGCTGACCCGGCGGCGGTGGAACCGGAACAGCCGGTCGATGAACAGGCGTTCCTCGGGACCGATCTCCAGCTCGGTCGGATCGAGGCGGAGGGCCAGGCGGAGGTCCTCGCGGCTGAGGATGTCGCCCCGGCCGCCCGGCTCCTGGCCGAGCAGCCCCATCACCCGCCGGGTCGCCCGGCTCAGCAGCCAGACCAGGGGGAACAGGGCCAGGGAGATCGACCACAAGACCGGCGCCGCGGCCAGGGCCAGCCGCGGGGCCACCGCCCGGCTGAGGTACTTGGGCAGGGTTTCCCCGAAAAAGAGGAGGGTCGGCGGCAGGGCGGCCACGGCCACCCAGGCCCCGGACGGCCCCATCAGGTCGATCAGCAGGGCCGTGCTCAAAACGGTGTTGACCACGACGCTGCCCTGGTTGCCCAGCAGGGTGGTGGACAGGAACCACTCGGGATTGGCCTTGAGCCTGAGCGCCGCCGCGGCCCCGGGCACGCCCTCCTGCTTGAGCCGGGTGAGATAGGCCTCGGGCGTGGAGATCAGGGCCAGTTCGGTCCCGGCGAAAAAGGCCTCGGCCAGGACGAAACCGCCCCAGATCAGGATCAGGATGACGATCTCGAGGGCCATCTATCCGTCCGCCGTTTCGAGCCTGAGGCCGGTCAACCGGGTTCCCTCCCGGCCGGTGACGGTCAGGGTGAACCCGTCCCAGGTGACGCTCTCGCCCGGCTCGGGCAGCCGGCCCAGCGAGGCCAGGACAAAGCCGCCCACTGTCTCGTAATCGCCCTCGGGCAGGGGCCGGCCGAAGCGTTCGGCGAAGGACGCCGCCGGCCAGCGGGGGTTGACCAGCCACCGCCCCGGTCCCACCGGCCGCAGAAAGGGGGGCCCCAGCAGGGAACTGCCCTCGGACCGCTCGAACAGCCGGCCCAGCACGTCGTTCATGGTCACCAGGCCGGCCACGCCGCCGTACTCGTCCACGACCACGGCCATCTGCATCCGCTGGGTCCGCAGGTCGTCGAAGACCGAGGCCACCGACCTGAGTTCGGGCACGAACAGCGGCGTCCGGAGCAGGGATTGCACGTCCAGGCCGGTTTCGGCCTCCGGGCGCAGCAGGTCCTTGGCGTTCAAGAGACCGACCACGTCGTCCTGATCCTGGCCGGTGACCAGGAGGTGGTAGTGTCCGGCCTCGCGGACCATTCGCCGGAGCGTGTCCAGGGGCGTGTCAACGTCCACCGAGAAGAATTCGGTCCGGGGGGTCATGATCTCGGAGACGTGCTTGTCCTTCAAGGCCAGGATGCGATGGATCCAGTCCCGTTCCTGGCGGCTCACCTGGCCGTGGTGGTAGCCCGAATCGACCCAGGTCAAAAAATCGGCCTCGGCCACCGGCTCGGTGCGGTAACTCGACTCCACCCCCAGCAGCCGCTGGCTCCGGGCCAGCAGCCACAGGATGACCACCCGGACCGGGGCCATCAGCCAGACGAAAAAGGAGATGGGCCGGGAGACCACGCGGGCGGTCAACTCGGGCGAGGACAGGGCGACCGTCTTGGGGATGATCTCGCAGGCCAGGAGCACGATCGGGGTCAGGACCGCCAGGGCGACGTACTGCCCCCCGGCCGGCCACCAGACGACGCACAGGGCGGTGAACAGGGACGAGGCCAGGACGTTGATCGCCTCGTTGCCCATGACGATGGTGATGATCAGCCGGCGGGGCCGGTCCAAAAGCCGGCCGACGACCGCGGCGAAGCCCCGGCCGTCCTTCTGGAGCCGCAGCAGATGGATCCGGGTCAGCGAGAACAGGGCCGCCTCGGACCCCGAGAAGAAGGCCGACATCAACAGCAGGGCCAGGACCAGCCCCAGCCTGAATATTTCCCAGGGCTCCAAGGTCAGTCCGACTTGCCCAGGCCGTATCGCTTCAGTTTGTCGTACAGGGTTGACAAGGCGATGCCCAGCTTCTTGGCCGCGGCCTTCTTGTTACCGTCGCACTCGGCCAGGACGGCCTGGATGTGGCGTTTCTCGACGTCGGCCAGCGAGCCCCCGTTGGCGGCGGCCACACCCGGGGCCGCCTCGACCGCCTCGCCGGTGGCGGTCGCGGCCAGCGAGAACTGGACGTGCTCGGGGGCCAGGGTGGGGCCGTCGGCCATGACCAGGGCCCGGAGGATGACGTTCTTCAGTTCCCGGACGTTGCCCGGCCAGGGATGGGCCATCAGCCGGGCCATGGCCCCGGGGGGCACGGTCACGTCCTCGGTCTCGAGGCCGGCCTCGGCCCGGCCCTGGTCGATGAACCGGCGGACCAGCAGGGGGATGTCCTCGGACCGGGCGGCCAGGGTGGGCAGGGCGATGGGAATGATGAACAGGCGGAAGTAGAGGTCCTCGCGAAATTTTCCGTCACGGACCATGTCCACCAGCCGGCGGTGGGTGGCGGCGATGACCCGGGTGTTGACGTCGATGGTCTCCGTGCCGCCGACGCGTTTCAGGGTCCGCTCCTCGAGGAACCTAAGCAGCTTGGGCTGCATCTGGAGCGGCAGCTCGCCGATCTCGTCCAGAAAGACCGTGCCGCCGTGGCCCACCTCCAGGGCCCCGGCCCGCCGGCCGACCGCCCCGGTGAAGGCCCCCTTCTCGTGGCCGAACAGCTCGGACTCGATCAGGGTCTCGGGGATCGAGCCGCAGTCCACGGTCGAAAACGGACCGGTCGAGCGCCGGGACAGGGCGTGGATGGCCCGGGCGGCCAGTTCCTTGCCCGAACCGGTGGGCCCCTCGATGATGACCGTGGCGTCGCTCTTGGCCGCCCGCCGGATGAGGGAATAGACCCGCTGCATGGCCCGGGAGGACCCCACCAGATCGACCAGCCCGGTCAGGTCCTCGGCCGCCTCGCGCGGCTCCTCGACCTCGCCCCGGGCGCCCAGGGTCAGGGTGAAGGGGCCGATCTTGGCGCTGGAGCCGAAGGAAAACGGGGCCTCGACCACCCGGCGGCCGTCCAGAAAGGTGCCGTTGGTCGAGTCCAGGTCCTTGATCCGGTACTCGCCGCCCACGAAATAGATGTCGGCGTGGCGGCTGGAGACGTGGGGGTCGGGCAGGGACACGTCGTTGTCCGGGTGGCGGCCGATGGTGATCCGCTCCCGGTCCATGTGATAGACCTGGCCGGTGGCCTGGCCGTCGGCCCCGCTGATGATCAACTGGGCCTCGAAGTTGAGGAAACTCTTGCGCTCGTCGGCCGCGCCCAGGTCGATCATGACCGTCTTGTCGGCCTCGTAGTCGTCGGTCGGGGCCGCGGCCGGCTCGGGCTCGTCGGTCAGGACCCGGAGCCGGTAGTTCAGGATCTGGATCTCGTCGCCGGGGCCGATCTCGGCCGTGTCCCGGTTTTCGCCGCCGATGATCACCCCCAGGCCCGAGCTGTCCTCGACCAGAAAGACGTCGCCCAGCCGCCTGATGGCCGCCTGGCGGGGCAGGAGTCGCTCGTCCGGGATGATCACGTCGGCCGGCGATTCCCGGCCGACGAGGCACTGGTCGCCGTCGATCCGGGCCGTTCGGCTCGGGCCGCCGTCCTCGATAATTTCCAGGTAAAACATCGGCTCCAACCACCTCTCAGGGCTCTGTTTTTCGGAATCCGGCCCGCCCTTTTTTCCGAATATCGAAAAATCGACCGCCGGCCCGACCCATCTCCGGGGAACCATTCCCCGGATACAGGGGTCTAAAAAGACGACTAAAACCGGGCGGCCGGGACCCGTGTCACGTGATTGGCACGACCCTTGCCCTTTGCTTTGCCGAACCCCAAGGCGAGGTCATGACCATGGGTAGTAAAAAACCGACCCCGAACCCCATCCGACGGATGGGTGATCGCAACGTCCTCTGCCCTGACTACAACTCCTGCCTTGACCTGGCCGCCAACCTGAAATGGCGGACCTTCTGCTGTGACCGCTGCGTCTATCAGGCCCACAAG
Source organism: uncultured Desulfarculales bacterium (assembly GCA_964569795.1). Classification (GTDB taxonomy): domain Bacteria; phylum Desulfobacterota; class Desulfarculia; order Desulfarculales; family JAHJDS01; genus JAHJDS01. The sequence continues at coordinate 12,163 of CAZMVB010000006.1, forward strand.
TATATTCCGGCCCCCCACGAACTTGACCTTCAGCCCTATTTGTCCCTGATCGCCACGGTGTTGGGCGACCACCGGGCCGCCTAGACTTTTGGTCTTCTCCCGGGGTCGAAAGATCCCGGGGAAGACCGTGCATTCCCTCCGGACTCCGTCCGGTCCACCCCACCATAACTAGCATGAGTCAGGGTGATTTTCAAGCTCCGGCCGCTCCGGCCCTTGGCCGGGAAAACCGCCCGGCGATCCCCTGACCCGCCCCTGAAATCCCCGGAACTCCCCGGGCCTCTCAGGCCAGATTGACCTCGAGCCCCCGGCCCGAACCCATGTCCACCACCCACAACCGGCCCCGCAGCAGCCCCTGGGTGCGGCCCAGCAGGATCTGAACGATCTCGCCGGCCTGCCTGGCGGCCACCAGGGCCGGGGCCATGGGCGCGATGCCCAGGTCCCGGGCGGCCCCGGTCGTTTCCCGGCTGGAACCGAAGATGAGCTCCAGACCCGGGTCGCCGGGGAAGACGGTGGTCACCTGGCCCATGAACCCGGCCACGGCCCCGAACACGAACGGGATCCCGGCCTCCTGGGCAAAGGAGGCGATCATCAGCCGGTCGGGCACGTTGTCCAGGGCGTCGGCCAGGACCTGGACCCCGGTGAAGATCTTCGGGGCATTGGCGGCCGTGACCGGCTCGGTGACGGCCTCGACCGTGACCGCCGGATTGATCGACCCGACGCGTTCGGCCGCGGCCCGGGCCTTGGGCCGGCCCAGGGTTTGATCGGTGGCCAGGAGCTGGCGATTGAGGTTGGTCGGCTCGAACTCGTCCTTGTCGGCCACCACCAGCCGCCCCACGCCGGTCCGGGACAGGATCTCGCATAAAAAACCGCCCAGGCCGCCCGCGCCCACGATGCCCACGCTCGACTCGAGCAGCCGGGCCTGTCCCTCGATCCCGAAGGCCGGGATGGACCGGACGTAGCGGGCCGGGGTCATCCCGGCGGCCAGGCAGGCCAGTTGGACCACCCGGGCCGAGACGCCGAACAGGCTCGCCGCCTCGACCAGGGCGGCCTCGTCCACCTGGGGCGGGTCGCCGGACTCCTTTTTACCCTTCAAGAAAGCCGTCAGATCGTTTACCGAGGGACCACTCATCATGGCCTCAGCCTAAACCAGGCCCGAGGGCGACGTCAACCAACACCGGGGCGGCCAATGTCTTTGACTTGAGAAGGGATAAACATTAAACTTTGTAAACAGGTCCGGCCGCCAGGGGGGCGGCCTCGGCGCCTGGGCCCCAACCACGGAAAATCCACAGGAGAAATCCATGATCATGGCATCGCTCGGCCCGAGTTGGTTTATCCGGGATTTGGGAGGCGTCCTGGTTCAGTTGGCGATTCCCAAGGCCGCGCCCGCGGCCCAGTCCACTGGTATCTTGTACGCGCTGTTGTGCGCCGTGGTGTCGGTCGTGGCGACGCTGATCGTCTTGTTCGTGGCCAAGCTGGTGCTGGACGCGCGCCTGAAGGTCATGCGCCAGATCGACGCCAATGCGGCCCTGACCGAGGCCGACAACCCGGCCCTGGCCCGGATCTACCTGGGTTATTACCTGGGGGTGTTCATCGCCTTCATGCGGGGCGGCCTGGACGTGGGCCAGCCCTGGCTGGGATACGTCGTCGCCTGGGTGGTGGCCGGCGGGGTGTCGATCATCCTGATCAACGTCGCCCTGTTCGTCTGCGACCTGCTGATCCTGAACCGGGTGGACGACCTGACCGAGATCATGGCCGGCAACCGGGCCGTGGCCAATGTCTGGGCCGGGGCGGCGGTGGCCACCGGCCTGGTGATCGACGGCGCCTTCGCGGGCTTCCGCGGCTCGGCCTGGCTGCCGCTGTGGGAGGTGCTGCTGATCGGGCTGGTCTGGTTCGCCATCGGCCAGGCGCTGTTCATCATCCTGTTCAAGCTGTTCACCCTGTCAACCCCCTATGACGACCAGGCCGAACTGGTCCGGGACACCGCGGACGGTCGGGGCAACCGGGCCGTCGGATACGAGCTGGGCCTGGTCCTGGTCGCCTTCGGGATCATCGTCCGGCAGGCGGTCCACGGCGCCCCGACCTGGGCCGGCTTCTGGACCGATCTGGGGTCGGCGGTGCTCTACGCCGTGGTGGCCATGGTCATGGTGGTCATCATCCGGTTGTTCTTCAACCTGCTGTTCATCCGCGGGGGCAAGGTCAATCACGAGATCGCCCAGGACGCCAACGTCGGGGTCGGGGTCTTGAGCGGCACCCTGTTCGTCCTGGTGGCCATCGCCCTGATCAAGGCCTTGTAGGGGGTGGTTATGACCTGGAACAAAAAACTGCCCATCCTGGTGCTGCTGGCGGCCGCGGCGATGATGGTCTTTCTGGACGCCGGCTCGGCCGAGGCCCGGCGCTTCGGCGGATTCGGCGGATTCAGGTCCTCCTTCCGCGGCTTCAGAAGCTCTTACCGGCCCTCGTACCGCTTCCGGACCCGGTCTTACAGCCCGCGACGCTATTCGTACGGCCGGACCCGGGGCTTTCGGACCTCGACCGCCAGCCGCCGGGCCTCGCTGGGGGGCCAGGGCTGGATGAATCGGGGCCGGGTGTCCTCCTCGGCCTTGCGGGCCCGCCGCCAGGCCTCACGGGCGGCCTACAGCCGTTACCGGAGCCGGACGGGCCGATCGACCATCACCCGCACCGGCAGCCGCTCCTACCGCTCCTATCAGACCCGGAGCCAGGCCATCCGGTCCCGGCCCCTGCGGCGGAGCAGGTACTACTACCGCGGCCGGACGACCTACATGGGGCCGCGTTATTATTCGACCGGGTTCTGGGGAGGCTACGGCTACCCCATGTGGGGCTACCACGCCGTGGGCATCTGGGACCTGGCCTTCCTGATGACGGCCAGCCATCTCTTCTGGTACAATCACTGGTACGCCCTCTCTCAGTACCGGAGCGCCTTCGACCAGCAGAAGTGGGCCGAAATGGAGGCCCGGGTGGCCCAGCTCGAGGCCCAGGGGGTCAAGCGCAACCCCGACTACCTGGACCCCAAAGTCGCTCCCGACCTCCAGTTCTCGAGGCAGTTCGTGGCGGCCCACCCGGGCCTGGTGTACGCCGGCAAGAAAAGGGGCGGCTCCTTTTTCTGGGTGTTCGTGGGCATCTCCGTCGCCCTGGCCGGGGGCTGGACCGTCTGGTACGTCTTCATCCGCAGGACCTGATCCATGTCGTTTCGAGGCGGCAAGCCACCCGAGAAAAAGGGACGGACCCTCTGGGAGAAGTGGACCCACAAGGAGGAGCCGGTCGAACGGGCCGACGCCCAGCTGTTCAACCCGACCCACATCCTGGTCGGCGGTTTCGTCAGCCTGAGCGATCCGGAAATCACCGGCGACTTCGAGGTCAAGGTCGTGGCCGAGTACGACCGGAGCGGGGATAAATGCCTGCGGGCCCTTGTCTCCGACTCGGGCGAGACCCATCTTATAGAGGTGGACTTTGACGAGGCCGACGACAAGGTCAAGACCTACGTCTTCCACAACGTGGACGAGTTCGGCTTTGACGAGGGTTTCCTCAATCGTCTGGGCGAACCGGAACTGGCCGACGACGACGGCGTGGTCTTCCAAAACGCCCTGGGGGTCAAGGAGCCGCTGCCGGCCGTGGTCAGGGTGGTGACCGACCCCTTCGGTCCGATGGAAAAACGGAGTCTGTCCCTGTGGGCCTATGAACGGGAGGCCCCCCAGGGAATGGAATATCTGCATATCGAAATGGACGAGGCGGACGGCTATTTCGTCATTCAGGTCGGCCGGGAGATCCCGGGCGCCCTGGTCCGGGTCCTGCCGCCGCCCAAACCTACGAGGTGAGACCATGAATACGACCGGCGTGACCGTATTTGTCAGCGGAGAATTGGACCTGGCCGTTTTCCTGGGCGAGGCGGGCTACACCGTCAGCGAGGCGGGCCAGGACGAGGGCACGTTGGGCTTCAAGATCGGCGCCGAGGACCGGCACGGCGAGGTGTTCTTGAGCGTCCACCAGGACAACGAGGACGAGCTGACCGAACTCTTCTTCCAGGTCAACATCGCCCTGGAAAACGAATTGTCCTTCGCCGACGCGGCCGCCGAGCTGGCCTTCAAGAACCGGCTGCTGGAACTGGCCACCTATCTGGACGGGGTGGCCCTGGGCCGGGACACGGAGTCTTTTCCGGACAAGGTGGCCATCGTGGCCACCGAAAAGCGGCGGGCCGACGGCCTGGATGATTTCGAGATCGTCTATATCCTCGAGGCCCTGTGGGACGCCCAGGAGGCCGTGTTGACGCTCATCGACGAATACGCCTGATTGCGGGGGACCGAAAACCCCGGCGATAAAAGGAGACAGACATGGGTATCGGCAGAAAAATCGCCAACTGGCTCATGGGTAAAAAGGACGAAACCGAGGCCTGGATCGAGGACTCCGATCGGCCGAACCAGGCCCGCCAGGAGGTCAAGCGCCAGGAAAAGGCCGTCAAGGAGTACGAGGAGGCCTACGCCGAGATCCTGGCCATGAAGAACAAGGCCGCGGCCAAGGTCAAGGACCTGGAGGGGCAGCTGAGCGCCCTGGAGCAGGCGGCCGGGGTCTATCTGGACCGGGGCGACGAGGCCAAGGCCACGGCCTGCGCCGAGCAGATGGCCGGGATCGAGGCCCAGCTCGAGGCGGCCAAGACCGATCTCACGGCCCACACCCAGAACGTGGCCCGGGCCGAGACCGAGTGGAAACGGGCCCAGAAGTCCCTGGAGGAGTCCCGGCGTTTGTCCGATCAGATCGTGTCGTCCCACCACGTCGCCCAGGGCCGCAAGCTTTCCTCCAAGGCCTTTGACGGCTCGGGTCTGTCCCAGCTCCGGGCCATGCGCGAGCGCCAGGAGGCGGCCGAGGGCAAGATGGACGCCCTGGAGACCATCCGCGGGGCCAAGGACGAGGGCTCGGTCGAGAGCCTGGTTACGGGCGCGGGCAAGTCCACCGACCAGCGGGCCCAGGAGATCCTGGCGAAGCTCAAGGCCAAGAAGGGCGGTTAGCCGACCCGGCCCGAGCCTGTCCAGAAAAAAGCGCCCGGCCCCGGTTGGGGCCGGGCTTATTTTTGGGGACGGCCCCGCCGCCTGGCCGCCATGATACGGAAAAAATGTTTTGTAAAAATTCTTGACAAGCTCTGGGAGTGCCGATATACATGTTAAGTTAGTATTACGTAGAGGAGGACTCGCCATGACAACGGCAACCAACCCGAAACGAATGTGTCGCCCAGACTCCTTCACCCCCGCCCCCGCCATCGCCCGCCTTCTTTCCCGCCTGGTAGTCCTACTCGTCGTCATTATCCTGCCCCTGTAGGGGCCGAATCTCACCACAACTGAACTGAACCGCCCGTCCGGGGCAGACGTTCGTCCACCGGTTTAAACGCGTGGCCTCGAGGCCGGCGGTTCTTGGCAGCGCCCGTGGCGACCTGATCGGTCCCCACGCCGGCCGGGGTTTTTAAACATGGACCACAGCAATCAGATTAAACAGGGACTTTCCCGGGCCCCCCATCGTTCCCTGCTCAAGGCCCTGGGCAAGAGCGACGACGACATCTCGCGGCCGTTCATCGGCCTGGCCAACTCCTGGACCGACGTCGTCCCGGGTCACGTTCACCTGAATCGCCTGGCCGCCGAGGTCAGGCGGGGCGTCGTGGACGCGGGAGGGACCCCGTTCGAGTTCAATACCATCGCCATCTGCGACGGCCTGGCCATGGGGCACGCCGGCATGAGCGCCTCGCTGCCCAGCCGGGAGGTGGTGGCCGACAGCGTCGAGCTGATGGCCCGGGCCCACTGCTTCGACGCCCTGGTCCTGATCGCCTCGTGCGACAAGATCGTGCCCGGGATGCTCATGGCCGCGGCCCGGCTGGACATCCCGGCCCTGATGGTCACCGGCGGCCCCATGGCCTGCGGCCAGCACCAGGGCGCGGCGGTGGATTTGATCTCGGTCTTCGAGGCCGTGGCCAAGGTGGGGGCCGGCCGGATGACCGTCGAGGAACTGCGGGTCCTGGAGGCCGGGGCCTGCCCGGGCCCGGGCTCGTGCGCCGGGATGTTCACGGCCAACACCATGGCCTGCACCACCGAGGCCTTGGGGCTCAGCCTGCCGGGCTGCGCCACCGCCCTGGCCGAGAGCGAATCCAAGAACCGGATCGCCTATGAGTCCGGCCGGGCGGTCATGGGCCTGCTGGCCGCCGATCTTCGGCCCCGGAAGATCCTGAGCCGGTCCTCCTTCCAGAACGCGGCCCGGGTCGATCTGGCCCTGGGCGGCTCTACCAACACCGCCCTGCACCTGCCGGCCATGGCCTTCGAGGCGGGCGTCGAGTTCGGCCTGGTTGACTTCGACGACCTGGCCCGGACCACGCCCCATTTGTGCGCCATGAGCCCGGGCGGACCGATGCGCCTGGAGCACCTGGACGCGGCCGGCGGGGTGGGGGCGGTCATGAAGCGCCTGGAACACTTGCTGGACCTGTCGGTTCCGACCGTGACCGGCCGGGGCCTGGACGCCTATCTGCCGGACCGGGTGGAACCGGTCAGCTTTTTCGGCCAGCCGGTGATCCACGCCCTGGACGATCCGCTCCACGCCGAGGGCGGCCTGGCCGTGCTTATGGGCAACCTGGCCCCCGAGGGGGCGGTGGTCAAGCAGACCGCGGTCAGCCCGGACATGCTCCGTCACGCCGGCCCCGCCCGGGTGTTCGAGGGCGAGGAGGCGGCCGTGGCCGCCTACGACCAGGGCCAGATCCCGGAGGGCAGCGTGGTCGTCGTCCGGGGCGAGGGTCCGGCCGGAGGGCCGGGCATGCGCGAGATGCTGGCCCTGACCAGCCTCATCAGCGGCGGTCCCCTGGACGGCCGGGTGGCCCTGATCACCGACGGCCGGTTTTCCGGCGGCACCCGGGGCGCGGCCATCGGGCACGTCTCGCCCGAGGCGGCCCGGGGCGGGCCGCTGGCCCTGGTGGCCGAGGGGGACCGAATCGAGATCGACATCCCGAACCGACGGCTGCAGCTCCTGGTGGACGAGGGCGAGCTGGCCGCCCGCCGGGCCAACTGGCGACCGCCCGCCCCCAAGGTCGCCACCGGCGCCCTGGCCCGTTACGCCCGACTGGTGACCAGCGCCGCCCAGGGGGCGGTCCTGGCCGAGCCGCCGGCCGAACGAGGAGAAGGACGATGAACACCCTGCCGCAAACCGAGGCCCCCCATCCCTCCCCCGGGGAGTACACCGGGTCGGACGCGGTCATCGACACCCTGGTCCGCGAGGGGGTCGAGATCGTCTTCGGCATGATCGGCGGGGCGATCATGCCCGTTTACGACGCCCTGTACCGCCGCGGCGGCCTGACCCACGTCATGGTCGGCCACGAGCAGGGGGCGGCCCACATGGCCGACGGCTACGCCCGGGCCACGGGCCGGCCCGGCGTGGTCTTCACCACCAGCGGTCCGGGGGCGACCAACCTGGTCACCGGCCTGGCCACGTCGATGATGGACTCGATCCCCATCGTCGCCCTGACCGGCCAGGTCAGCTCGGACCTGATGGGCAACGACGCCTTTCAGGAGGCCGACGTCTGGGGCATCTCCATGCCCATCACCAAGCACAACTACCAGGTCACCGATCCGGCCGATCTGCCGCAGGTCATTACCGAGGCCTTCTACGTGGCCCAGACCGGCCGGCCGGGACCGGTCCTCATCGACCTGCCCAAGGACGTGGCCCTGCGGCCCTGTCCCGAGGCGGTGGCCGAACCCCGCATCCCCGAGGGCTACCACCCCGGGTACCGGGGGGACCCCAGACGGATCGGCCAGGCCCTGGATTTGCTCAAAAAGGCCCGGCGGCCGGTGATCATGGCCGGGGGCGGCGTGATCCACGCCGGGGCCTCGGCCGAACTGCTGACCCTGGCCGAGACCCTCCGGATCCCGGTGACCAGCACCCTGATGGGCCTCGGGAACTTCCCCATCGAGCATCCCCTCAGCCTGGGCATGCCCGGGATGCACGGCACGGGTTACGCCAATCTGGCCCTGCGCCACTGCGACCTCCTGCTGGCCGTGGGCACCCGCCTGGACGACCGGATCACCGGCCGGCTGGAGGGTTTCGCCCCCCGGGCCAACTTGATCCACGTGGACGTGGACGCCAGCGAGATCAACAAGATCTTGCCCTGCGCCGTGCCCGTGGTCGGCGACGCCAAGCCCGTGCTGGCCGCCCTGGTCCGGGGCGCGGCCTCCGGGCCGGAGAGGCCCGATCACGGCCCCTGGCTGGGCCTGATCGAGTCCTTCAAGCGCCGCTTTCCCCTGGGCTATCGCTCCCGAGAGGACGTCCTGGCAGCGCCCCGGGTCATCCAGGCCATCGGCCGTCTGGACGACGAGGCGGTGATCGTCACCGGCGTGGGCCAGCACCAGATGTTCACCGCCCTGTACTATCCCTTCAAGCGGCCGCGGACCTTCATCTCCAGCGGTGGCCTGGGGACCATGGGCTTCGGTCTGCCGGCCGCCCTGGGGGCCAAGCTGGGCCGGCCCGAGGCCACGGTCATCTGCGTGGACGGCGACGGCTCGTTCCTGATGAACGTCCAGGAACTGGCCACCGCCGTCCGCTACCGGATCGGGGTGGTGGTCGTCATCCTGAACAACACCTACCTGGGCATGGTCCGCCAGTGGCAGGACATGTTCATGGACAAACGCCGCAGCCAGACCGGCCTCGAATGCCCGCCCTATGACCGGGTGGCCCAGGCCTTCGGGGCCTTCGGCCGGCGGGTGGCCCGCCCGGACGACCTGGAGCCGGCCCTGGACTGGGCCCTGGCCAAGAGCCGCCGGACCAGTCTGCCGGTGGTCCTGGACGTGATGGTCGATCCCGAGGCCGTGGTCCTGCCCATGGTCCCGCCGGGCGCGTCCAACCATGAATTCATGCCCTGCGAACTGGAGGAAGGCTAGATGGATACTTTCCGACCGGTGTCGATCCTGGTCAACAACGAGCGCGGCGTCCTGGCCCGGGTGGCCGGACTGTTCGCCCGGCGAGGCTTCAACATCACCAGCCTGGCCGTGGGCGAGACCGAGAACCGGGCCTACTCGCGGATCACGGCCGTGGTCGCCGGCGACGACGCCACCCTGGAGCAGGTGGTCAAGCAACTGGACCGCCTGGTGTGCGTCTGCCGGGTGATGGACCTGTCCCACGCCTCGTGCGTCGAGCGGGGCCTGGTCCTGATCAAGGTCAAGGCCGCCCCGGACACGCGCCGGCAGGTCATGGACCTGGCCGAGGTCTTCGGGGCCAAGATCGACCACGTGGACCATTTGAGCCTGATCCTCGAGGCCACCGGCAACCGGGCCAAGATCGCGGCCCTGATCGATCTGCTCCGCCCCTTCGGCGTCATCGAGATGGCCCGGACCGGCCAGATCGTCCTGTCCCGGCACGGGGACCTGAACACCGACCTGGAAGAGGAAGCCTATACCGCGCCCCCGGCCGGGGGCGCCCTGAGCGGCGAGGAAGACCCGCTGGAAATGTTTCAGCCTACCCAAGGAGTCCAATCATGAGCGCCAAAGTGTATTACGAATCCGACGCGGACCTGAGTTTCCTGGCGGACAAGACCATCTGCATCGTCGGCTACGGCAGCCAGGGCCGGGCCCACGCCCTGAACCTGCATGACAGCGGCCTGGAGGTGGTGGTCGGCCTGAGGGCGGGCAGCCCGTCCTTTGACCGGACGGCGGCGGACGGCGTCAAGGCGGCCGAGCTGGGCCCGGCCCTGGCCAAGGCGGACGTCATCGCCCTGCTCCTGCCCGATCCGGCCCAGCCCGCCGTTTACCGGGACTTCATCGCCCCGGCCCTGAAACCGGGCCGGACCTTGATGTTCGCCCACGGCTTCAACATCCACTACGGGCAGATCGTCCCGCCGCCCGAGGTGGACGTGGTCATGGTCGCCCCCAAGGGTCCGGGCAAGATCGTCCGCGACCTGTATGCGGCCGGCCAGGGGGTGCCCTGTCTGGTGGCCGTCCACCAGGACGTCTCGGGCCAGGCCCTGGCCAAAGGTCTGGCCTACGCCCGGGGCCTGGGGGGCACCCGGGCCGGGGTGATCGAGACCACCTTCCTCGAGGAGACCGAGACCGACCTGTTCGGCGAGCAGGCGGTTTTGTGCGGCGGCCTGACCGCCCTGATCAAGGCCGGCTTCGAGACCCTGGTCGAGGCCGGTTACGCCCCGGAAATGGCCTACTTCGAGTGCGTCAACGAGATGAAGCTGATCGTCGATCTGATCTACCAGGGCGGCATCAAGAACATGCGCTACTTCGTGAGCGACACGGCCAAGTACGGCGACATCACCCGCGGCCCCCGGATCGTCACCGCCGAGGTGCGCCGGGCCATGGAGGACATCCTGGAGAAAATCCAGAACGGCGAGTTCGCCCGGGAGTGGATCCTGGAAAACCAGGCCGGCCGCCCGGTGTACAACGCCCTGCTGCGCCGCGAGGCCGAGCATGAGGTCGATCGGGTCGGCGACCGGATGCGGTCCATGATGAGCTGGCTGGATCGAGGTGAGAAGACATGAGCGACGACGGCGTAGTACAGGTCTTCGACACCACGCTCCGGGACGGGGAGCAGATGCCCCAGCTGGCCTTCACCGTTTCGGACAAGCTCAAGATCGCCCGCCAGCTCGACGCCCTGGGCGTGGCCGTGATCGAGGCCGGCTTTCCGGTCAATTCGGCCCAGGAGGCCGAGGCGGTCCGCCTCATCGCCGCCGAGGTTTTCTGTCCGGTCTGCGGCATCGCCCGGGCCGTTCGGGCCGACCTGGACGCGGTGATCAGGACCGGCGCGGCCATGGTGGACGTCTTCTGCTCGACCAGCGACATCCAGATGGAGCAGTCCACCTTCAAGACCCGGCCCCAGGTCGTCGAGGCCAGCGTCCAGGCGGTGAAACACGTCAAGGACGCGGGTCTCGAGTGCATGTTCACGCCCATGGACGCCACCCGGACCGACCCCGACTTCCTGGTGGAGGTCTGCGGCGCGGCCGCGACGGCCGGGGCGGACTGGATCGGCCTGACCGACACCGTGGGGGTGGGTACGCCCGAGACGGTGGCCGGGATGGTCCAGCGGGTGGTCGCCGCCGTGCCCACGCCGGTCTCGATCCACTGCCACGACGACTTCGGCCTGGCCACGGCCAACACCCTGGCCGCGGTCGCGGCCGGGGCGGGGATGTTCCAGGCCTGCGTCAACGGCCTGGGCGAGCGGGCGGGCAACGCCGCCCTGGAGGAGGTGGCCGTGGCCCTGAAGTGCCTGGCCGGGGTCGAATGCGGCCTGGACTTCAGCCGGCTTTATTCCACCTCGCGCCTGGTGGAGCGGCTGTCGGGCGTGGCCGTGCCCGGCAACAAGCCCGTGGTCGGGGCCAACGCCTTCACCCACGAGAGCGGCATCCACGCCGCCGGGGTGATGCGCGACGGCAAGACCTTCGAGCCCGGTCTCCTGACCCCGGACCTGGTCGGTCATCGCCGCCGCCTGGTGGTGGGCAAGCACACCGGCCGGCACGGCATCGCCCAGGCCCTGGCCGAGGCCGGCCTCGAGCCCGGCGACGAGGAACTCACCGAGATCGTCGAGCGGGTCCGGGCCGTGGTGGCCAAGGGCAAGCCCTTGATCAACGCCGACCTGTTCGCCATCGCCGAGACGGTCATGCAGCGGGTCCCGGCTGGGCTGCGGGCCATCGTCCTCGATCAGCTCATGGTCACCACCGGCAACCGGATCACCCCCACGGCCAGCGTCCAGGCCAAGGTCCACGGCGTGGACCGGGTCGAGTCCCACGTCGGGGTCGGACCGGTGGACGCCGCCTTCAAGGCCGTCCAGCGGATGCTGGGCGAGAACCACGGCCTCGAGATCGCCGACTACCACGTGGACACCGTCACCGGCGGCAGCCACGCCACGGTCCGGGTCTCGGTCACGGTCGAGGACGGCAAGGGCCGCCGCCAGAGCGCCTACGCCGCCCACGAGGACATCGTCCTGGCCTCGGTGGACGCCCTGATCACGGCCATCAACCACCTCCTGCGCCTGACCAACGGACAGGACCGGCCGGCGGCCGTCAAGACCGGGAGCCAGACCCTGTTCGACAAGATCTGGCAGGCCCACCTGGTGGATCAGCCGCCCGACGGCCACCCCCTGCTCTACGCCGATCGACTCTTCCTGCACGAGGTCACCTCGCCCCAGGCCTTCGAGGGCCTGCGCCGGGCCGAGAGAAAGGTCCGGCGGCCGGATCTGGCCTTTGCCGTCATGGACCACGTCACGCCGACCGATCCGGGCCGGAAGCGTCCCCTGGCCGACCCGGTGGCCGAGGCCCAACTGGCCGCCCTGGAGCGCGGCTGCCGCGATTTCGGGCTGACCCTGTTCGACATGGACGACCCCCGGCAGGGGGTGATCCACGTGACCATGCCCGAGCTGGGCCTCGTCTTGCCCGGCCAGACCGCGTTCTGCGGCGACTCCCACACCTCGACCCTGGGGGCCTTCGGGGCCCTGGCCTTCGGCGTCGGCACCAGCGAGGTCGAGCACGTCCTGGCCACCCAGTGCCTGCGCCAGAGGCGTCCCGGGACCCTGGGGGTCTTTATCGACGGTCAGTTGCCGCCCGGGGTCTTCGCCAAGGACCTGATCCTGGCCGTCATCGCCCGGCTCGGGTTCGGGGGCGGGACCGGCCACGTCATCGAGTTCCGGGGTCCGGTCATCGATGGCCTGGACATGGAGGGCCGGATGACGCTCTGCAACATGTCCGTGGAGTGCGGGGCCAAGGCCGGCCTGATCGCCCCGGACGAGACCACCTTCGCCTACCTGTCCGAAAAACCCTGGGCCCCCCGGGGGGCGGACTGGGACCAGGCCCTGGACCACTGGCGCACCCTGGCCGGCGACCCGGACGCGACCTTTGACCGGGAGCTGCGCCTGGACGCCGCCTCCCTGGAACCCCAGGTCACCTGGGGCACCAACCCGGCCCAGTCAACGCCGCTCTCGGGCGTGGTGCCGGACCCGGACTCGCTGGACGATCCGGACGCCGCCCGGGCGGCGCTGGAGTACATGGACCTGCGGCCGGGCCAGGCCCTGAGCGACGTGGCCGTGGACTGGGTGTTCATCGGTTCGTGCACCAACGGCCGGCTGAGCGATCTGCGGGCCGCGGCCAGCGTGATCGACGGCCGCCGGGTGGCGCCGGGCGTCAGGGCCCTGGTGGTCCCCGGCTCGGGCCGGGTCAAGGCCCAGGCCGAGGCCGAGGGTCTGGACAAGATATTTACCGCCGCCGGGTTCGAGTGGCGGCTGCCGGGCTGCAGCCTGTGTCTGGGCATGAATCCGGACACCCTGCCGCCCGGGGCGCGCTCGGCCTCGACCACCAACCGCAACTTCCGGGGCCGCCAGGGCCGCGGCAGCCGGGTCCATCTGTGCAGCCCGGCCACGGCCGCGGCCACGGCCTTAACCGGACGTCTGACCGACGCCCGCCATTTGGGGTAGGGACATGGACAAGTTCGATATTTTCGAGGGATTGGTCGTCCCCCTGGACCTGGCCGACGTGGACACGGATCAGATCCTGCCCCAGCGGTTCATGAAGACGACCGTCAAGACCGGCCTGGGCAAACACCTCTTCGCCAACTGGCGCTTTCGGCCGGACGGCTCGGCCGACCCGGACTTCGTCCTCAATCGGCCGCGCTTTCGGGGCGCCCGGATCCTGCTGGCCCGGGAGAACTTCGGGGGCGGGTCCAGCCGGGAACACGCCCCCTGGGCCCTGGCCGACTACGGCTTCCGGACGATAATCGCCGCCGGGTTCGCCGACATCTTCCGGAACAACTGCCTGATGATCGGCCTGCTGACCATCGACCTCACGCCGGACCTGGTGGACGCCTGGTTCAGGCGGGTGGCGGCCGGGGAGGGTTACCGGATCACGGTCGATCTGCCGGCCCAGACCCTGACCGGGTCGGACGGCTTTTCCTGCAGCTTCGAGGTGGACCCGCACGCCAAGCGGATGCTCGTCGAGGGCGGCGACCACATCGGGTACACCCTCAGGGCCGAGGCGTCCATCAGGCAATACGAGGCCGCCCACCACGTCACCTGGCAGGCGGCCGTGGCCGGCCCCGGTCCGGACTGGAGGAAGGCGATATGAGCCGGACGCACCAGGTGGCGGTCATCCCCGGGGACGGGATCGGTCCCGAGGTGGTCGCCGCCGAGATCGAGGTCCTCGAGGCCACCGGGGTGCCCTTCGCGTTCACCACCCATCCGGCCGGAGACGACTGCCTGGCCGCCACGGGCGAGGCCCTGCCCGAGGCCACCCTGCGGGCGGCCCGGGAGGCCCGGGCGGTGATCTTCGGCGCGGTGGGCGCGACCGCGGCCGACGTCATCATCCGCCTCCGGGCCGAGCTGGACACGTTCGTCAACCTGCGGCCCAGCCGGGCCTACCCCGGGGTCGAGTGCCTGCAGCCCGGGACCGACCTGATGATCGTCCGCGAGAACACCGAGTGCCTCTACGTCGGCCAGGAGATCGACGACGGCCCGGGACGGGTCCTGGCCACCCGGGTCATCACCGAGCGGGCCAGCCGCCGCATCGCCCGGTTCGCCTTCGAGCACGCCCGGGCGAGCGGTCGAAAAAAGGTGACCGCGGCCCACAAGGTCAACGTCCTCAAGAAGAGCGAGGCCCTGTGGCTGGACTCCTGCCGCTGGGCGGCCGCGCAGTTCCCGGACATCGCCTACGAGGAGGCCCTGGTGGATTCCCTGGCCATGCGCCTGGTGATGAACCCCGAGGAGTTCGAGGTCGTGGTCACGACCAACATGTTCGGCGACATCCTGAGCGATCTGACCGCCGGGCTGATCGGCGGCCTGGGCCTGTGTCCCAGCGCCAACCTGGGCGAGACCCACGCCGTGTTCGAGCCGGTCCACGGCTCGGCCCCGGACATCGCCGGCACCGGCCGGGCCAATCCGGCGGCGGCCATCCTGTGCGGGGCGATGCTGCTCGATTATCTTGACGAGAAGGAGGCGGCCGAGGGCGTCGAACGAGCCCTCGAATCCTGTCTGGCCCAAGGGGCGACCACCCCCGACCTGGGCGGCGACCTGACCACCAGGGGCATGGCCCGGGCCGTCATCGACAGGATGAACTAAAGGAGTCTGACTATGGACGACTACGTCCGCATCTTCGACACCACCCTGCGCGACGGGGAGCAGTCCCCGGGCGCCTCCATGAACCGGGACGAGAAACTCAGGTTGGCCCGGAAGCTGGCCGATCTGGGGGTGGACATCATCGAGGTCGGTTTCCCGGCGGCCAGCCCGGGGGACTTCGAGGCCGTCCGGGCCATCGCCGGCGAGGTGACGGGGCCCGTCATCTGTGGCCTGGCCCGGGCCGAGAGGGAAGACATCGAGCGCTGCTGGGAGGCGATCCGCGGTTCCGCCCGGCCGCGGCTCCACGTCTTCATCGCCACCAGCGACATCCACCTGGAACACAAGCTGAAGCTGACCCGGGACCAGGTCCTGGACCGGATCACCAGTGAGGTGGCCTATGCCCGCGGCCTGTGCGACGACGTCCAGTTTTCAGCCGAGGACGCCAGCCGGACCGACCCGGCCTTCCTGAGTCAGGCGGTCCAGGCGGCCCTTAGGGCCGGGGCGGCCACGATCAACATCCCCGATACGGTCGGTTACGCCCTGCCCCACGAGTTCGGCGAGCTGATCGCGTTTCTGAGGGACCACACCCCGGGACTGGATCAGGCGGTGATCAGCGTCCACTGCCACGACGACCTGGGCCTGGCCGTGGCCAACTCCCTGGCCGGGGTGAGGGCCGGGGCGCGCCAGGTCGAGGTCTGCGTCAACGGCATCGGCGAGCGAGCCGGCAACGCCGCCCTGGAGGAGGTGGTCATGGCCATCTCGACCCGCCACCACGACCTGGGCGTCACGACCGCCGTCAACAAGGCCGAGATCTACTCGACCAGCCGCCTGGTCTCGACCATCACCGGCCTGGCCGTCCAGCCCAACAAGGCCGTGGTCGGGATGAACGCCTTTGCCCACGAGGCCGGCATCCACGTGGACGGCGTCCTGAAGCAGCCGCTGACCTACGAGATCATGACCCCGGCCGAGATCGGCCTGGGCCAGTCGGCCCTGGTGCTGGGCAAGCACTCGGGCCGGGCCGGCCTGAAGAGCCTGCTCGCGGACATGGGCTACCGGCTCGAGGACCCGGTATTCGAGCGGCTGTTCGCCGCCTTCAAGGTCCTGGCCGACAAGAAGAAGGAGGTCTTCCGGGAGGACCTGGAGGCCCTGGTCGCCGACGAGATCCTGCGCATCCCCCACCGCTGGCGGCTGAAGTACCTCAACATCGTCAGCGGCACGGTGACCGTGCCCACGGCCACGGTGATCATCGACGACGGCTACGAGGACCGGCAGGAATTCGGCAGCGGCGTCGGCCCGGTGGACGCGGTGTACAACACCATCAAGAAGATCACGGACACCAACGCCCAGTTGCTCCGGTTCTCCATCGCCAGCATCACCGGCGGCCTGGACGCCATGGGCGAGGTGACCGTCCGCCTCGAGGAAAACGGCTACACCGTCCTGGGCAAGGCCAGCGATCCCGACATCCTGGTCGCCTCGGCCAAGGCCTACCTCAACGGCCTCAACCGGCTGGACTTTCTCAAGCGCCAGGCCGGACCCGCCCTGGCGGGCGGCGTCGCCCCGGCGGCCGGCGGGGCGGACCCGGTCCGGGCGACGTTCAATCACGGGTCCGGCGGTCGATGACGAAACAAGCCTCGCTCGAAAGACGAGGGTCGGTCCTCCTCGCCCCCAGGCGGGCGATCAGGCGTGACTGGACAACAGAACGCCCGGAGACGATCGGGGAGGGCTCCCCTCGTCTCCGGGCCCTTATTCGGCCAGGCCGTACTTCTTCATCCGGCGCCACAGGGTGGTCCGGGGCAGATCCAGGATCTTGGCGGCCAGGCCCTTGTTGTAATTGGTCTTCTTGAGGACGTCGATGATGTGCTGCCGTTCGACCTCCTCCATGGTCAAGAGCTTTTCCCCCTGATAGGAACTGAACTGGAGGCTCTGCAGGTCCGGGGGGAGGTCGCGGGGTTCGATGACCTGGCCCTCGGTCAGGACCACGGCCCGCTCGATGATGTTCTCCAGCTCGCGGACGTTGCCCGGGAAGTCGTACTGGATGAGCAGGGACATGGCCTCGTCCGAGATCCGGCACTCGCTCTTGCCCGAGGTCTGGCTGTAGAGCTTGACGAAGTGGGACACCAGCAGCGGGATGTCCTCCGGGCGCTCGGCCAGCCGCGGCAGCCGCAGGCTGACCACGTTCAGGCGGTAGAACAGGTCCTCGCGCATCAGGCCCTCGGCCACGCCCTTCTTGAGGTCCCGGTTGCTGGCCGAGACGATGCGGATGTCCAGCTCGATGGGCTTGATCCCGCCCACCCGCAGGATCCGCTTCTCCTGGAGGACGTTGAGCAGCTTGACCTGCATGGACAGCGGCATCTCGCCGATCTCGTCCAGGAAGACCGTCCCCTTGGAGGCCGACTCCAAAAGGCCGATCTTGGTGGCCACCGCCCCGGTGAAGGCCCCCCGCTCGTGACCGAACAGCTCGCTGCTGATCAGTTCCTCGGTGAACCCCCCGCAGTTGAACGACACGAAGGGATGATTCCGGCGGGGGCTGAGGGCGTGGATGGCCCGGGCGACCAGTTCCTTGCCCGTCCCGGTCTCGCCCTGGATCAGGACGTTGCAATCGACCGTGGCCACCTTCTTGACCGTCTCGAAGACGTCGGTCATGACCGCGCTGGCGCCGATGAACTTGTCGAACAGGCTCGGCCGGCCGACCTCGGTGCGGAGGCGCTGGTTTTCCTCGCGCAGCTCGATCTTCTCCCGGGCCCCCCGGGCCAGGTGGCGGATCTCCTCCAGCTTCAGCGGCTTGGCCACGTAGTGATAGGCCCCCCGCTTCATGGCCTCGATGGCCGTGTCGATGGAGCCGTAACCGGTGATGATGATGACCTCGGCGCCCCGGTCCAGGCGCTTGACCGCGGACAGGACCTCCAGGCCGTCCATGCCCGGCAGCCTCAGGTCGGTGAAGACGATCTGGAAGGGGCGGCGGGAGAAGGACTCCAGAAAGGAGCCTCCCTCCCCGAAGGACTCGACCTCGTAGCCCTCCTTGGTCAGGGCCCGCGTCAGCCGCCGGCAGACCAGCGGCTCGTCGTCGATGATGGCCAGGCGCGTCGCCATCTTCCTTGGTCCCAGCTTAAGTCCTCACCACCGGCAGGAAGACCGAAAAGGTGGTGCCCCGGCCGAGTTCGCTTTTGACCTCGATGTAACCGCCGTGCTTCTTGACGATGGAATAGGTCACCGACAGTCCCAGGCCGGTCCCGGTGCCGAACTCCTTGGTAGTATAGAACGGATCGAAGATGTGGTCCAGGTCGTCGGGCTTGATGCCGCTTCCGGTGTCGGAGACGTCGATCCGGATCAGATGGTCCGATTCCCGTTGGGCCCTGACGGTGATGGTCCCGCCGGCGGGCATGGCCTGGACGGCGTTGAGGAGCAGGTTGAGGAAGACCTGCTGCAGGTTCTGGAGATTGCCGTAGGTCGGGGGCAGCGCGTCCGGGAGGTCGCTGTTCAGGGTGATGCCGTCAACGACGATCTGGTTCTTGACCAGCTTGTAGGTCCGCTCCAGGACCTCCTTGACGCTCAGGCGGCGCATGGACGAGGGGCTGTCGGTCCGGGAAAACTCGAGGAGGTTCTTGACGATCTCGCTGGCCCGGTCGGCCTGGGTCAGGATGTCGGTGGCCAGCTCGCGGGTCTCGTCCTGACTCAGGGCCTCCAGGTCGTCCAGCAGGGTCTCGGCGGTCAGGCGGATGTTGTTGATGGGGTTGTTGAGTTCGTGGGCGATGCCCGAGGTGAAGGTGCCGATGGCCGCGATCTTGCGCGCCTGGACCAGGGCCTCCTGGCGGTTCTCGATCTCGTGGGCCATCTTGTTGAAGGCGACCATCAGGTCGGTCACCTCGTCCTTGCTCTTCTGGGAATAGGGGATGGGCGCGAAGTTGCCCTCGGCCACCGTCTTGGTGGTGCGCTGGATCAGGGCCAGGGGGCGCAGGATGTTGCGCCTCACCAGGAGCCCCATCAA
This sequence comes from uncultured Desulfarculales bacterium, assembly GCA_964569795.1. Taxonomy (GTDB): domain Bacteria; phylum Desulfobacterota; class Desulfarculia; order Desulfarculales; family JAHJDS01; genus JAHJDS01. Next base: position 31,214 of record CAZMVB010000006.1, read on the forward strand.
CAGCAGCAGCAGGGCCAGGCCGGCCAGGAAGGGGAGGGGCAGGCCCAGGGTCCGGCGCAGGGCCTGGTGGATGCGCCGCCGTTTGACGCTCAAGAGGTCCTGGGTCAGATTGACCAGTTCCTGCCCCCTGGCCCGGAGGGCCTTGGCGTCGAGAGTCTTGGCCGGCGACCCGATGAAGACGGCCCTCTCGTTCAGGATCTTCTTGTAGGCGGCAAAGGCCGCCTTGATCCGCTCCAGTCGCGGCCGGCCCACGATCCGCTCGATGTTGTCGGTCAGCTGGACGATCAATTTTCCGGCCCGGTCCAGGTACCGGGTCGCCTCGCGCAGGGAATTCCGGTCGCGGTACAGGACATAATTCTTTTCGTAGCGCCGCACCTCCAGGACGTAGTTGAACAGGTTGTCGTATTTTTCCATCAGGGTGAACTTGCCGGTGATGGTCACGATGTTCCAGTTCTGGACCAGGGCGAAGAGCACGGTCAGGGACACCGCCGCCGCGAACAGGATGATGATCTGCGTTCTGATGGTGAACTTCATGGAGTTCTCCGGTCCTCATCCGGCGGCCCGGTCGGGCCAGACCCGTCCCCGTCCGCTCGGCCGATTCCCTGCCACAGCATACCTCACCCCGGCCCCGGCGGCCAGACCAATACGCCGCCCCGACCGGGTGTCAGGCCCGGGAGCAAAGGCGGGCCACGGCGGCCGGGGGCCGTTGGCCGAAGCGGCCGACGCGGGGTTTCTCAGCGCAGCAGCAGGATCGACGAGCGGCTCTTGTCGATGAAATCGGCCAGCCAGCCCTTGGAAAAGACGTTCTTGAGGATCGACGTCTTGCCGTGCCACAGGGCCAGGAGGTCCGGCCGGGCGTCCTGGGTGACGAACTGCTCCAGCTCGCCCAGGGGCTTGAAACCGGAATAGACCTGCTTCTTGAGCCGGTCGTGGTAATAGGTCCACAGGTCGGCCAGCTTGCTGTCCACCGGGAGCTTGATCCAGCCCTCACCCCGGGTCACGCCCAGCAGCTCCAGGGCCGCGCCGTGGATGGTGACCAGCTGGTTGATCAGCTCCAGGGACTCCTGGGTGACGTCGCCCTGGTCCAGGCAGCAGACGATCCGCTTGATGTCCGGTGCTTCCTTGACCACCAGCACCGAACAGGAGGCGTTGAAGATCACCTTTTGCAGATCGCTCCCCCCGCGGCCGACCGCGTTCTGACCGTCGCTGTCGCCGCCGAGGATGATCAGGTCGTACTCCCCCTCGGCCTCCTCGGCCAGGACCTGGGCGGCGCCGCCCAGCCTCACCCGGACGCGGACGTCCCGGACGCTGCCTTTGACCACCCGCAGGACCTGCCACACGTCCGGCCGCACCTCGACCCACTCGTCGGTTTCGTACCGCTGGCTGTAAGGGTGTTTGCCCTCCTGTGCCTGCTGGAGGAAGGCGTTCTTGTATTTCTCCAGGGCGGCCGCCAGGGGCGGGCCCCCGGCCTGGAGTTGCCGGTGGAAATTGACGGCCGGTTTCTGGGCGCCGTTTCCCTTGGGCAGCAGGCCCAGCAGGGTGACGTCGGCCCAGGTATTGAGCGCCAGCTTGACCGCCTCTTCGACCGCCGGCCGACTGTACGGCTTGTCGTCGGCCACGACCAATAACTTCATCTCGGCCCCCTGTGCTTCACGCTGTTTCGCGGGTCACTTGATCCCCGGCCGTCCCCGGCGGGACCGCCGGGCCGGCCGGCCTAGTCGGCCGTCGCCTGGTTCCGACGCCGGGCCCGGATCTTGTCGTCCGCCTTTTTGAGGATGGCCCTTATTTCGCTGAAGGAAAAGGGCTTGGCCACGAAATCGAACACCCCCTTCTGAAAGGACTCCCGGGCGGTGTCCATGGTGGCGAAGCCGGTGATGACGATCACCTCGGTGTCCGGGGAGTGCTGCTTGACGTGGCTCAGAAAGGCCATCCCGTCCAGGCCCTCCATTTTCAGGTCGGTGACGACGATGTCGAAGTGTTTCTCCCCGACCCGCTCGAAGGCGTCCTTGCTCTGGGTGAAGGTCTCGACCTCGTAGCCGTTTTTCTCCAGGTTCGGTTTGAGCCTCCGGCAGACGATCGGTTCGTCGTCCAGGATGAGAACTTTAGTCTTGTCCCCGTCGGTCATATTGTCCTCCCTTCGGTCTCAGGCGACCGCGGCGTCGGTCTGATTCAGTTCCAAGAAGGTTTCGAAATAAACGCCCAGGTGCTCGTCGCTGAGCATCTGGACGTCCAACTGGCGGGAGAAGGAAACCAGCCGGCCCATGAGCCTGATCTTGTCCAGCATCATGTCCGGGCTCATCTTCTTCACCCGGGCCACCACCAGGTCTCCCTGGACCTCGACCTTGAAGTCGTAACGGCCCAGGACCTGGGCCAGAAAAACGGCCCGGCGGCCGCGGCGTTCCAGTTCGGTCACCCCGCCCTGGAAACGGAAATAGGCGTAGTTGGAGTTGGGGTCCTCGGTGACGTAGGCGTCGATGATGTTGAAGTGGTACCCCAGGCGCAGCTGGAGGTTGACGTAGTCCTTGGAGACCACGGCCAGGTTGCGGCCGATGTAGCGGGGCTTGGCCAGGTGCGAGGCAAAGGTCCGGGTCAGGCTGGACATGAATCCGCCGAAATCGACGGCCATGGGCTCCCGGCCCCACATGCCGGGATCGGCCATGCCGGTGAGCAGCGCCCTGGCCGGCGCCGAGTTGATCTGGTCCAGGGTCACCCGGGTGGCCTTGGGCGGGGCGGTGACCCCCCCGCCGACGTCGATCACGGTCAGGCCCAGGGGCAGGTCGAACTCCAGCTTCTTGGGCGAGCCGTCCGGGCCGCCCCGAAACTCGAAGTTGATCAGCTCGTCCACGGCCCGCTCGTGGGCGAAGCGGGCGATGTCGTGGAAGGTCCGGCAGCCCAGGGGGCGGAAGTCCCGGCTCTGGGGGTCGATCAGGTTCAGCGAGGCGATGGTCTTCAACACCCGCCGCAGGAGACGGTACTCGTATGATTCCTCGAAGGCGTCCTCGGTGAACTCGTAGTAGTACAGCTCCTTGACCAGGCCGGCGTACACCACGTTCTGCTCGGCGTCGATGGTCACCTCGGTGTCCGGGGCCAAGACCCGGGTGGCCAGGCCGGTGTTGACGATGGTCGGCACCCGGAACTCCCGGGCGATGGTCGCCAGGTGCCCGGTGGGCGAGCCGACGTCGGTGATCACCCCGACCGCCCGGCGCATGACCTTGGCCAGCCGGGGCGAGGTGAACTTGGTGACCAGGACGGCGCCCGGGGGGAACCGGTCCAGGTCCTCGTCGTTTTTGACCAGGAAGACCTTGCCCGTGGCGATGCCCCGCTGGGCGACCTGGCCCCGGGCGGAGAAGATCACCGGATGGCTCTTGAGGACCTGGGAGATGTCGGGCACCAGGTCGCTCACCTGGGCCTTGACGTTCAGGGGTCGGACCTGGAGGACGACCAGGCGTCCCTCCTGGTCCAGGGCCCACTCGATGTCCTGGGGGCTCTTGAAGAACTTCTCGAGCTGACCGGCTATTTCGGCCAGGCGGATCATCTGGTCCTGACCGAGGACCGGCGCGCTTTGCTGCCGTTCGGGCACGGGCCGGGTCTCGGTGCCCCCTTCCTCCCCGAGGACCTGCATCTCCTCCTTGTGGACCACGTCCAGGCCGATCACCTCGGGCGGGGACTGGCGGCTGACGCGATAGCGATCCGGGGTGATCAGCCCGGCCACCAGCGGCTGTCCCAGGCCGTAACAGGCCGAGATCAGCATCGCCTCCAGCCCGGGGTCCTGGGGGTCAACGGTGTACAGCACGCCACTGGCCTGGGCGTCCACCATCAGCATGCAGCCCACGGCCATGGCGACCTCGCTTTCGGAAAAGCCCTTCTGGCGCCGGTAGGCCAGGGCGCGCTCGGTATAGGCCCCGGCGATGACGTCCCGGTAACGGTCCACCATGTCCTCGACCGCCACGCCCAGAAAGCTCCGGTACTGCCCGGCGAATGACAGGTCCCCGTCCTCGCCGTAGCCGCTGCTCCGGACGGCCAGGTAGGGTTTTTCGTCCGGGGCCGATTCCACCAGGGTCTGGGCGGCCTGCCTGATCTCCCGGGCCAGATAGGGGGGCGTCTCGGCGGCCAGGATCAGGTCCCGGACGGCGGCCGAGGTCTCCCCGGTCGTGAGTTCCCCCGCGCTCCAGCGCTCGAGAATCGGCTTGAGCTTCTCCCCCAGCTGGTCGTGCCGCATGAACGCCTGAAAGGCCCGGGTGGTGATCACAAAGGCCGGCGGGATGTCCAGGTCAAGGACATTGCCCACCGCGGCCAGATTGGCGTTCTTGTTCCCGGCCACCAGGTCCCCGATGTCCCGGGTGACCCGGCCGTAGTCCATGACCAGGGGGGTCTCCGGGATGACCAGCTGCCCGGCCAGTTCGGCCTCCAGCCGGCCCTGGATCTGGTGGTAGGCGTCGTAGAGCCGGCCGTACTTGTTCGGGGCCAGCTTGTTCAGGTTGAGGATGATCTGCTGGACCAGCTCCGAGATCCGGGCGCAGGAGGTCAAAATGTACTGCCGGTCAAAGACGTACTGGCCGCCCAGCTTGTTGCCCATGTCGGCCATCAGATCCAGGAACCGGTTGTTGGTCTCCAGGACCTTCTGGAACCCGTCGAAGACCACGGAAAAGGGCACGGCCTCGACCTGGGGCCTCAAAAAGCGGCGTTTGATGCGCTCGAGCAGGTTCATGTCCATCCCGAGGGCGGCCGAACTCGCCGGGCTAATGGGCGCCCCCTCCCTTCTTGAACAGGAGCGACATGACCAGGCCGGCCAGCACGGCGATCAATACGGCCAGGATACCGTAAATCAGGGCGTGTTTAAAGGCCATGGACGACACCAGGGCCGGCAGGCCGACCTCGACCACCTGGAGTTTCTGGCCGGTGCGGGTCATGGTCCCGGCCTGGTCAAAGGCGAAGACCTCGACCTTGTACGTCCCGGGCGGGATCCGGGCCCGGAGCTTGACCACGGTCCGAAAGGATTTCCGCCCGTTCTTGGCCGGCCCCAGCTTGACGGCGCCTTCCTCCAGGCCGTAGAGTCCCTCGGCCCGCTTGACCTTGACCAGTTCCGCCAGCAACTTCCGGGCGTTGGTCGAGGTGGTCGAGATCCGGGCCTTGGCCTCGAGCCTTTTGAGACCCAGCCGGACGGCGGCCGACCCGCCGTTCCCGTCGCGGCCCAGCCGGTTAAGCTTGGCCGAGGAATAGACCAGATAGACCGAGGGCAGGTTGTCGAACGAGACGTCGCCCATGTTCATCCACAGCAGGCCGGCCAGCTTCTTCTTGATCCGGAAGGTCATGTGGTGGGGCTTGTTGCTCAGCCGGACGACCACCTGGTCCTCGGCGGGGACACTCCCCGAGACCACCACCCGGGTACCGTGGAAAAAGGCCCCGATCCGGATCTGGCACGGGGCCAGGTTCAGTTTGGGTGGCCGGTTGGCCCGGGCCGTCCCGGGCCCCGACATGGCCAGGCCGGCCAGGAGCGCCAAGACCGTCGTCAATTTGATCCGCATGTCAGTGCCCTCCCGCGTAGGCCAGGATGAAGTGGGGCGCGATCAGCAGGTCCAGCAGCATCTTGACCATCACCACCAGGACGATGCTGGCCAGCAGCAGCTTGAGGTGCTCGCCCTTGAGATGCCGGCTCAGCCGGGCGCCGAACTGGGCCCCCAGGGTCGAACCCAGCAGCAGGATCAGGGCCAGCAGGATATCGACCGTGTAGTTGGTGGTGGCCTGCATGATCGTCACCCCGATGCAGGTGAACAGGATCTGGAACAGGCTCGTCCCCACGACGACGTGCATCGGCATCCGGAGCAGATAGACCATCACCGGGACCATGATGAAGCCGCCGCCCACGCCCATGATCGCCGCCAGGACCCCGACGAAGGTCCCCAGGATGAGGGGGATCAGCACCGAGAATCTGACGCCGGATTTATTGAAATTCATCTGCCAGGGCAGCCGGTTGATCATCCGGGCGTACCGGGACTCTCCCTTCTCGGCCGGGACCGGGACCGGATGCCGCCTCTTTCTGAGGGAGCCCAGGGTCTCGGCCATCATGTAAATGCCCACGAAGCCCAGCATCAGGACGTAGGTCACCTTGATCAGGAAGTCGGCCTGGCCGGTCTGGCGGAGGATCTTGATGACCTGGACCCCGGCCGCCCCGCCGATGATCCCGCCGATGAGCAGCAGGATGCCCATCTTGAAATCCACGTTGCCCAGCCGGTAGTGGGCCAGGGTCCCCGAGGTGGACGCCCCCACGATCTGGTTGGAATCCGAGGCGGCGGCCACGGTCGGGGGGACCCCGATCATGATCAACAGCGGTGTCATCAGAAAGCCGCCTCCCACCCCGAACAGGCCCGAAAGAAGGCCCACCAGGCCACCCATGCCGAAGATGAGCAGGATGTTGACGCTGTTACCCGCGATAGGCAGATAGAGATGCCACGGCATGATCACTTCCTTTCGGCGCCGCTCATCGGCCCTTTCTCGTGAACCACTTCGATCTGGCAACTGACCCGCAACCTGATGTTCTCCAGGGACTGGGCGAAGCCGGCGGCGGCGCTTTCATCGCCCGAATTGCCCGGCGAGCCGACCAGGAGCAGGCCGATATCGTTTTGCTTGATGAAGTTGATGACCTCGCCCGCAAAGGCCCCCTCGGTCAGGAAATAGTCGATCGAGACCCCGTCCGAGCGTCCCTCGTCGATCAGTTTTTCCAGGTGGCGTTTGGTCATCGGCCGGGCCTTTCCCCGGACCGCGGCCCCCGGCGACCGGTCTCTCGGGGAGTCCACCCAAAGGACGAACAACTTGGCGTTGATCCGCTTGGCCAGGTTGATCGCGTGCATCCCGGCCCCGAGCGACGGTTCCCGGGAATCAAAGGCCACCAGTATCCGTTCCATAACCACCCCAATGTCCAAGCGGCGTAGAGACCGCCGCGGCGAAGCGTTCCCCCGCGTAACAGGGCAAGAACCATTCCAGGCCAATGTGAAACGCCGCCGACCCGGCCAGTCGGCGCGGACAAGACCCACGGTCGGGCATGAATCAGCGAGGACCGGATTGTGGCTATGTAATTGATATTCAGTATATTATTATCTAATCATGCCCCGTGCCCCGGCGGCGTTCACCCCCTGTCAGGCGGGCGACCGCGATCCCAGGGGGGCGTGGTTCACCCTGAGCGCCCTTTGGGGCGGATGTCTGGGGAGAACGGCCCCGGCGGTTGGTTTGCGGGGATCAAGCGACCGGTTCAAAGGGCAAACGAGGTGGATTCCAGGTTATTTTAGATAATAATATCTGTAGGTTATCCATTAAGTCCCGCCTCCTGAAAGATACTCGGAGGCGGGAAAAGACCGGGATTTCAATGGTTTCAAAATGAAACATCTATGAGGAATTGGCCTAAGACAGGCAATTTCCGGCCGAAATTAAAGCCGAGCAGGGGAATCGTGTTTCAAAATGAAAAACAGGACGGCCGGCCTGAGACCGAATCAGGTCCGGGCCCTGACGCCGTCCACCGGTCGGTTGGGCCCAGAACTCAGTCCGGATACCTAGCCCGGATTATTCATGAGACTTCTACTGCGGCGCCGCTATCCCGGCTGCGAGGCTTGTTTCGCCATTTTGGTGCTCGACATGCTTTCAGGTATGCCTGCGCGCCAAACTGGCTCCAACTTCGCCCCTCGCTCGGGATATCGACGCCTCGCTACGAACCCTCATGAGTAATCCGAGCTAAACCGGGTCCCCACGGCGTTGAGAGTGAAGGCCCGGGGCAGGGCCCGGGCCAGGTGACCCAGGGCCGCCCACCCGGTGCAGTGGCCCAGGATGAGGCGTTGGGGCGCCAGCTCGACCAGTTCGGCCGCGGTCCGTTCGATCTTCTCCGTGGCCCCGACCAGGTGGAGGCCGCCGATCACGGCCACAAGGCGCGTCTCGCCGGTCAGGCCCCGGGCGTGGAGCAGGGTGTTGATCACCCCCCGGTGGGCGCAGCCGACGATGACGATCAGGCCGCCCCCGGTCGGGCGGATGATCAGGGCCTGCTCGTCCGGAAACAAGTCCGGAATCAGATTCCCGTCTCTCAGTTCATGGGCCAGGGGAAATCCGGTCTCGAAGTCGGTGGTCATGGGGATCTCGCCGCTCAGGATCACCCCCGGGGCCAGGGACAGGGGCGCGGCGGTCTCGACGATCTCCGCGGCCAGGGACTGGCGGTTCAGGACGTTGCTCAGCAGCCGCCGTCCGTCGGGGGTGACCAGGTAGCGCTCGGCAAAGGCCCCGGGGTGCACATAGACCGGCGGCCGGGGATCGAACATGTCCAGGACCGCGTCCAGGGCGGCGGTGTGATCCGGGTGGCCGTGGGAGACGATCACCCCGTCCAGGGGTTTTTGGTCAAGTCCCAGCCGGCGCAGGTTGTGGGGGACGCCGACCTCGGTGAACCCGGCGTCGAACAAAAACCTCGAGGTGCGGCCGGCGGCAATGACCTCGATCCACAGCGACAGGCCGTGTTCGGCCAGCAGGGGCGCCGGATCGCCGTCGGCCACCGGTCGTCCCGGCACAAGGGCCGGCGGACCCCGGCGGGCGACCCGCTCGTCCGGCGGCAGGAACACGTCCGCGTAGTTGTCCATGACGGTGATGATCTCGACCCGGTCGGCCGTTCCCCGGTCGTTTTGGGGGGAAGACACGGCGGTCACCGCAACAATCGCCCCAGCAGGCGGCGGGCCCGATAGCCGGCGTCCAGCAGACCCCCCGGCCAGACCAGGACCACGCCGATGAACAGCAGGCCGAAGACCAGGGTGTGGCTTTCCGCGATCCAGGGAAATAACCGTTGGATCAGTTGGGAGTTTTCGGGGAGGTGCACCAGGAAATCCTGGAGAAGCACGAAAAAGGCGGCTCCGACGATGGGACCCACGATCGTGCCCACCCCGCCGACAAAGGCGATCAGCAAGGGGTCAAAGGACCAGATGGGCGAAAAGGTGGCGTTACACATGTAGCTGTCTTGGAAGTAGGCGTACAGGGCGCCGCAGAGACCGGCCATGAACGCACTGACGAGCAGGGCGAAGATCTTGGTCCACAGGGCGCTGACGCCCGAGGCCCGGGCGGCGTCCTCGTCATCGCGGATGGCCATCATCGCCAGACCGACCTTGGAGCGGATCACGACTATCAGGGCGACGGTCATGGCCGCGGCCAGGCCCAGGGCCAGGTAATAGCGGGGGGCCACGGCGTTGAAGGCCTGAATGAGCCGGGCATTGGTCCAGACACTTGTGGGCCATTGGTTGGTGACGGTGATCCGCGCGATCTCGGCCAGGGCCAGGGTGCCGATGGCGAAGTTAACCCCCTTGAGCCGCAGGGCCGGATAGCCTATCACCAGGGCCAGGCCGACCGCGGACAGGCCGCCCACGGGCCAGGCCAGCATGAAGGGCCAGCCGATGAACCACAAATACCGGGCGACCAAGGCCCCGACCCCGAAAAAGGCGGCGTGGCCCAGGCTGACCTGCCCGGCGTAGCCGGCCAGCAGGTTCCAGCTCTGGGCCAGGGCGGCGTACAGGAAGATCAAAAACAGCAGGTTGAGGGTGTCCGTTCGGGTAGTGAACAGAGGGACCACCGCCAGGGCCGCCACCAGCAAGAGGCTGGCGGCCGGGGTCAAGATCTTTTTTCCTTGTGTTCTCATCTCGTCCCGAACAGGCCCTGGGGCCGCAGTAGCAGAAACAGGATAAAGAATGTCAGGCCGACGGCCTGCTGGTAGGTTGATCCCACGATCAGGGAACTGAGCGATTGGACCAGTCCCAAAATAATCCCGGCCAGAAAGGCGCCGCCGACGTTACCCAACCCCCCCATGACGACCACGACCAGGGCATTCAGGGTCCACTCCAGGCCAATGGACGGGCTGACGGACCCGGTCACGACGACCATGGTCCCGGCCGCCCCGGCCATGACCGTGCCCAGGGCAAAGGCCAGGATGTAGCTCCGCCGGATGTCCACCCCCATGAGGGTGGCCGCCTGCCAGTTCTGGGCCGTGGCCCGGATGGCCTTGCCGGGGTAGGTCCGGGTCAGAAAGAGGTGCAGGCCCAAGATCAGCACCAGGGCCAGGATCAGGCCGCCCAGCCGGGTATAGGGCAGGCGCAGGCCGAAGAATCCCAGGGACTGCAAGGCGTAGGACGGGGTCACGCTCTGCACGTCGGCGGTCCACAGCAGCATGGCCAGTTTGTCGAAGACCAGGGTCAGCCCGAACCCGACCAGGAGCGAGTTCTTGATCTTGGCCTCCACGGGCTGGCGGGCCAGGAGAAAAAAGAAGGCCAGAAACAGGGCCACGCCGATCACGAACATGGCCGGCAAGACGAGGGTCAGGGAGAGGAAGGGGTCCATCCTCCACAACTGGTCGAACGCCTCGTAGGTCAGGTAGCCGCCGATCATCACCAGTTCGCCGTGGGACACGTTGAGCATGTCCATGACGCCGAAGATCAGGGACAGTCCGGCCGCGGCCAGGCCGTAAACGGCCCCGATGCAGATGCCGTAGATGGCGCTCTGGATCCAGATATCGAGGGTCAAGGTTCGCTCCCGGGGGAGGGTGGGGCGGGCGTCTGGCCCAGGTAGGCCTTCTGGATGTGGTCGTCGGCCAGGAGTTCCGAGCCCGCGCCCTGACCGACCACCCGGCCGTTCTCGAGGACGTAGGCCCGATGGGCCGACGCGAGGGCCATGTGGACGTTCTGCTCGACCAGGAGGATGGACACGCCCTGGGCGTTGACCCGCCGGATGACGTCGAAGATGGCCTGGGCCAGCAGCGGGGCCAGGCCCCAGGAGGGCTCGTCCAAAATCAGCAGCCGGGGCCCGGACATGATTCCCCGGCCGATGGCCAGCATCTGCTGCTCGCCGCCGGACAGGGTGCCGGCCTTCTGGGTGGCCCGTTGCTGGAGGATGGGGAAGTACTCGTACACCAGGTCAAATGATTCGGCCCGGCGGGCCCGGGCCCCGCCCAGGAAACAGCCCATCTCCAGGTTTTCGCGAACGGTCATCAGGGGGAACAGGCCCCGCCCCTCGGGGACGTGGCACAGCCCCAGGGCCACGACCCGGTCGGCGCGGAGGCCGGTCAGGGATTGGTCCCGGAAAATGACCTGGCCGGCGGTGGGCTTGATCAGGCCGGACAGGACCTGGAGCAGGGTGCTCTTGCCCGCGCCGTTGGGCCCGACCAGGGCCACGATCTCGCCGCCCTTGACCTCGAGGGACACGTCCCACAGGACCTGGATCCCGCCGCGGTGGGCCTGGATGCCCCGGGCCTCAAGCATGGGACTCTCCCAGGTAGGCCGAGATGACCTGGGGATCGCGGACCACCTCGGCCGGCGGGCCGTCGGCTATCTTTTCACCCACGCACAGCACGACCACCCGGTCCGAGATCTCCATCACCGCCCGCATGATGTGCTCGACCATGACCACCGTCACGCCCCGGTCCCGGACCCGGCGCACCAGGGACATGGCCTCCTCGGTCTCGGTCGGGTTCAATCCGGCCATCAGTTCGTCCAGGAGGACCAGCCGCGGGCCGGTGGCCAGGGCCCGGGCCAGTTCGAGCCGCTTGCGCTGGGCCGTGGTCAGGACATTGGCCGGTTGGTCGGCATGATCGGCCAGGGCGACCAGTTCCAGGATTTCCCGGGCCTGGGTCCGGGCCTGCTTCTGACCGGTCCTCCGGTGACCGTAAAGCAGGCCGACCATGACGTTCTGGTGGACGGTCAGTTCCTGGAAGGGTCTGACCAGCTGGAAGATGCGGGCCAGACCCCGGCGGCAGATCCGGTTCGGGGGCCGTCCGGTGATATCCCGACCCTCGAAATACACCCGGCCGGCGTTGGGTCTCAAGAAACCGGTGATGACGTTGAACAGGGTGGTCTTGCCCGAGCCGTTGGGCCCGATCACGGCCAGGATCTCGCCCTCGGCCACCTCGAAGGACACCCCGTAAAGGGCCATCAGGCCGGAAAAGGACTTGGTTAAGCCCTGGGCGACCAGGAGGGACAAGTCGCTCTCCTTAAATTCCCCAGGCCCCCGGTCCGAAAAGCGACCGGACCAAAGGCCTGGGGAAGGGACCAGTTCTCAGATTAGCGCTTGTTCCAGGGCGGCATGGGATAGACCAGGGGCGCCGTGGCCACGTTCTTGGGCCAGACCAGCATCTGCTTGCCATGTTGCCACTGGACCATGTAGTAGGTCACCCGGCCCATGCCGTTTTTGCGGAAGGAGATGGGGCCCATGACCGTCTGCATGTGGGTGGTGGCGATGGCGTTCCGGATCGCCGTGGGATTGAGGTTGCCGGCCCGCTTGATGGCGTTGGCCAGGATCTGGACGCAGGCGTAGGCCGGGCCGACCATCACGTCCGCCGGACGGCCGTACTTGGCCTGGTAGACCTTGTTCAGGTGGGCCACGCCGGGGGCCTTGAGGCCGTAGTTCCAGCCCGGGCCCAGGCAGACGTAGTCACCGATCTTGCCCAGGGCCTTGCCCCAGGTGATGGGGTCCGGGGCCCGGTAGGCGAAGTAGAACTTGGGCAGGTAGTTCAGCTCGACCATCTGCTTGGTCAGCCTTATGCCCTCGGGCGGGGTCGGGCCGGTGAGCAGGACCTCGGCCCCGGCCTTCTTGGCGGCCAGGATCAACGGGGAGAAGTCGCGGGTTCCCCGGGAGTGCCACCGGAAGAGGACCACCTTGTAGCCGCGCTTCTTGGCCTCGGCCATCCACAGCTTGTGCAGCTCGATGCCCACCGGGGCCTTCTCCATGATGATCGCCACCTTGTGGGGCCGGATCTTCTTGGGGATCGAGTCCAGGACGTCGAAGACCGCCTTGGCGCAGTCGGGCGACTTGGGGAAGGGCGAGAAGTTGTACTTGAAGCCCATCTGATGGGCCTTCCACAGGTAGGAGGCGACCATCAAGAGAGCCGTCCGGTTCTTCTCGGCGACGGGCGCCTGGACGGCGTGAATCGGGCTGGAGAACCCGCCCAGGTAGGCCACGACCTGGTGCTTGGCCTTGAGGTACTCCATCCGCTGGACCGTGGTGGTGAAGTTGGACCCGTCGTCCATGATGAACAGCTTGAGCGGGATCCGTTTCTTGTACTTCTTGACGTACACCCCGCCCTTCTTGTTGATGTCGGCCACGGCCAGCTCGTAGCCGATCTTGCACATCCGGCCTCCACCGCCGAACACGCCGGTCAGGGAGACCGATGAGCCGACCGGAATGAACTTGGGCGCCTTGGCCCAAGCGGCGCCCGGAGCCATGACCACGACCAGGGCCGTGGCGATCAGGCCGATGAGCAATGCTTTCCTCATGACACCCCCCTTGCATTAAACTTTGGGTTTATATGGTTCTTGGGTCTGTCCCCTTTTCCACGGCCCGGCGTTCGACTGACTTTTAATAGGTCTAGTTTATTGCGATCAGGTTAATCGACCGGCAGGGGCTTGTCAAGTAGTTTTTGAGCCGAGGGCCGGGCGGGCGTATATTCATAGGTAAATAACAGATTAGAAGGTAGAAACCCCGCCCGACTCGCGGGACAGAAAGGGCTTGACAACTCATCTCCAGACGTATTATGTTCACTGAGAATAGATTAGACCTATTAAGAGTCAGCCCACAGGGACCGGTCCTGAACGGGCGACCAGGCCGGGGCGAAAACCAAATGACTGGAAAAGCCGTCATGTTCAAGCCGCTCGAAAAGATGCGATACTCCGAGCAGATCGCCCAGTCCATTCAGGATCGAGTCCTGCGCGGCCAGGTCGCGACCGGCGACCGCCTCCCCTCGGAAAAGGACCTGGCCGAGGAGTTCCGGGTCAGCCGGACGGTCATCCGGGAGGCGATGCGCCTGTTGGAGAGCGCCGGATTCGTCGAGATCAGGAAGGGCCCCACCGGCGGCATCTTCGTGGCCTCGGAATATCACAAGCCGACCAGCGATGCCCTGCGCAACCTGATGACCTCGGGGGTGGTCACCCTGGAGCACATCATGGACCTGCGCTGGCTCCTGGAGCCGCACATGGTCGCCCAGGCCGCCCTCAAGGCCCACCCCGACCAGCTCGACGAGATCGAGCGGGTGGTGGAATATTTCGAGGCCCGCCAGGACGATCCGGCCGCCCTCAAGCAGGCCAACCTGGCCTTTCACCGCACCCTGGGCCGGGCCTCGGGCAACCCGGTGTTCTCCATGCTGCTGGATTCGGTCCTGGAACTGCTGGAGTATTTGATCGTCGATTTCGTGAACCTGGGATTCGAGCGGGAGATCTCCGGTCATCACCGGGAGATCTTCGAGGCCGTGGCCGCCCGGCGTCCGGATGAGGCCCGCCGGCTGATCGAGCGGGACATCCTCCGGGTCAAGGAGGTCATCGGCGGGTTCTACGAGGACCGGATTGGGCGCTAGCCCCCTGAAAAACGCCGGGGAGGGAATGTCGGTCAAGGCCGCCCAGAGCCCCTACTGGAACCCGGTCCTGGAGACCCTGGACCGGGAGCGCCTGGAGGCACTCCAGCTCCGCAAGTTCCAGCGCCTGCTCACCTGGGCCTACGAGCGGTCCAGGTTCCACCGGGCCCTGTACCAGGAGGCGGGCCTGGAGCCGGGTGACATCAAGACCCTGGCCGACGCCGCCCGGGTGCCCAAGGTCGAAAAATCGATGATGCGCCCCATCCAGGGCAAGGAACCGTTTCCCTACGGCGACCTGCTGTGCGTCCCCCTGGAGGCGGTGACCGCCTTCCGGCAGACCTCGGGGACCACCGGCCAGCCGGTCTATCAGGCCGACACCTGGGCCGACTGGGAGTGGTGGACCGAGGCCTGGAGCTACATCCTCTGGGCCCAGGGGTACCGCGAGACGGACCGGGTCTTTCTGCCCTTCGGCTACAACGTCTTCGTCGCCTTCTGGGCGGCCCACTACGCCGCCGAGAAGCTGGGCTGCGAGGTCGTGCCCGGCGGGGTGCTGGACACCGAGGCCCGCCTCTTGAAAATCCAGGAACTCAAGTGCACGGCGATGATGGCCACGCCGACCTATGTCCTGGGCATGGCCGAGACGGCCAAAGCCAAGCTGGGCCTCGATCCCCGGGAAATGACCATCCGCCGGATCACCTGCGCCGGCGAGCCCGGGGCCCTGGTCCCCTCGACCAAGAGGCGGATGGAGGAGGCCTGGAACGCCAAGGTCTTCGACCACGCCGGGGCGACCGAGATCGGGGCCTGGTCCTATGAGTGCACCGCCCAGCCCGGGGCGATGCACGTCAACGAGGCCCTGTTCCTGGTCCAGATCGAGGACCTGGCCACCGGCGAGCTGATCACCGAGCCGGGCCGCCGGGGCAAGATGGTCATCACCGCCCTGGACCGGCTGGGCCAGCCCTGCATCCGGTTCGACTCCAAGGACCTGATCGAGTGGGCGGACGAGCCGTGCCCCTGCGGCCGGAGCTTTCGGCTGGTCGCCGGCGGGGTGCTCGGCCGGGCCGACGACATCACCAAGGTCAAGGGGGTCCTCCTGTCGCCGTCGGCCATCGAGGAGGTGGTCCGGGGCATCGACGGCCTGGGGGACGAGTACGAGGTGGTGGTGGAAAAGCAGGGGGATCTGGACCGGATCACCCTCAAGGTCGAGGTCCTGGCCGGGAGCGGGGCCTGGTCCGAACTCGAGGACCGGCTCAGGCATCAGCTCCGGCTGACCACCAATCTCAATTACGTCATCGAACGCCATCCCCTTGGTTCGCTGCCCCGGTACGCGGTCAAGGCCCGGCGGTTCAAGGACCTGAGGTCCCACGGGGGAGACGAGTAATGGACCTGAAATCCCTGGCCGAGGAGATCGGCCGGATCGAATCGGCCGCCAACCACCTCCTGGAACTGGGCGAAAATTTTCCGGCCGTGGCCAAGAACGCCACCCGGATCCTGGCCAGTGTCCGGATGCTCCAGATAAACGTCAGTGACCTCCTGGCCGCCGTTGACGCCGTCGGCCCGGACGCCGACGCCCGGCCGGCCGCCTCCCCCAAGTAGTCCTGTCCCGGTCTCCGGTTCCACAAATCTCCCTATAATGTTATACTATTCGTGCGTATGGGCGTCCGAACGAGGACCGGACGGGGACCGGGGACATGCCCGATCACAACACCCACCTCAGAATGGCCGTGGTCGGCGGTGGACGGCGCTGCCTGTCCATGCTGAAGATCCTCGAGTCCCAGCGGCTCTCCCGGCTGAGGGCCGAGATCGTGGGCGTGGCCGACCGGAATCCCGAGGCGGTGGGCCTGGTTTACGCCAAACAGAAGGGCATCTTCACCACCACCGATTACGTCCGTCTGCTGGACCTCGAGGATCTGGACCTGATCATCGAACTGACCGGCCACGAGGAGGTCCTGGCCAACCTGATGGCCACCCGCCCCGAGTCGGTCCGGGTGCTGGACTACACCGCCTCCCGCCTGTTTCATGACGTGGTCGCCTTTGATCAGCAGATCGAACGCCAGGAGGACGAAATCCGCCTGATCGGTTCGGTGGCCGAGGCGATGATCTCGGGGACCAGCGAGGGGGTGATGGTCCTGGACACCGACTACCGGATCGTCCGGGTGAACGACGCCGCCCTGAGATGGGCCCACATCACCCGGGAGGAGGCCCTGGGACGCTACTGCTTCCAGGTCCTCCACGGTGTCGTGTCGCCCTGCGACAGCCCGGACACGACCTGTCCCATGAAGCAGACCGCGGCCACGAGGGACCCGGCCTATTCGCTCCACGAGTTCCACGACCCGAGGGGCGAGGTCCATTTCTGCGACGTATCGACCTATCCGGTCTTCGGTCGGGACGGCGACGTGGTCCAGGTCCTCGAGATCTTCCGGGACGTGACCGACCACTGGAGCCAGCGCCTGGAGCGGCGGGCCGAGCTGATCAAGCAGGACTGCGCCCGCCTGGTCCAGGAGGACAAGCTGATCGCCCTGGGCAAGCTGGTCGCCTCGGTGGCCCACGAGATCAACAACCCCCTGGCCAGCATCATCAACTTCACCCGGTTGACCCAGAAGATGATCGCCCAGGGGAAAACCAACCCGGAGCACCTGGAGCGGTTCAACGACTACCTGAAAGCCGCCTCGGGCGAGGCCGAGCGCTGCGGGGCCATCGTCACCAACCTGCTGTCCTTCGCCCGCCAGCAGGGCCGGGAGGCCCGGGAAGTGGAACTGGTCGAGGTCGTTGACCAGATCATGATGCTGACCGGGCACAAGATGGACCTGGCCGGCATCCGGGTCGTCCGTGACTTTCAGGCCGACCGGCTCCCGGTCTGGGGCGACTACAACCAGATCCAGCAGTCCCTGACCAACCTGGTCTTCAACGCCCTGGAGGCCATGCCCCAGGGCGGGACCCTGACGGTCCGCGGCGGCCTGGACCGGGCGGCCGGGCAGGTCTGGATCGAGCTCTCCGACACCGGCGTGGGCATCTCCGCCGAAAACCTGCCCTATATCTATGACCCGTTCTTCACCACCAAGGGGGACGGCCAGGGCGTCGGTCTGGGGCTGTCCATCGTGTACGGCCTGATCCGCGATCACCGTGGAACGGTGTCCGTGGACAGCGAACCGGGCCGGGGCACGACCTTCCGGATCACCCTGCCGGTCCACGAGGCCGGGGCCCCGGGGGAGGATGGATAATGGCCGCGTCGCTTCGAATCCTGGTCGTGGACGACGAGGCCCCGATGCGCGACTCGCTGGCCGAGTGGCTGCGCAACGAGGGCTACCAGGCCGACACCGCCCCGGGCGGGGTCGAGGCCCTGGCCGCCATGGAGGGGGCGACCTTTGATCTGGCCCTGGTGGACATCAAGATGCCGGGCATGGACGGCCTGGAACTGCTGGGCCGCCTCCGGGAGGCCTACCCCCAGACCATGGTGATCATCATCACCGCCTACGGGTCGATTCCATCGGCCATCGAGGCCATGAAGGGCGGGGCGACCGACTATCTGCTCAAGCCGTTCGACCCGGAGCACCTGATGGTGCTCATCGAGAAAGCGACCCAGCACAAGGCCCTGGTGGACGAAAACGCGGCCCTCAAGGCCTGGCTCATGGAGCGCGACCAGGCCGGCTTCGAGGACCTGATCGGCCGGTCCCAGGCCATGGGGCGGGTCTTCGCCGCCATCGACGACGTGGCCGGGACCGACACCCCGGCCCTGATCACCGGCGAGACCGGCACCGGCAAGGAACTGGTCGCCCGGGCGATCCACACCCGGAGCGAGCGGGCCCTGTGCGCCTTTGTGGCCATCAATTGCGGGGCCCTGACCGAGACCCTGCTGGAGAGCGAGCTGTTCGGCCACGAGCGGGGGGCCTTTACCGGGGCGGTCCGGGCCCGCCGGGGGCGCCTCGAGCTGGCGGACACGGGGACCCTGTTTCTGGATGAGGTGGGCGACATCTCGCCCCGGATGCAGGTGGACCTCTTGCGGGTGCTCGAGGACAAGACCTATACCCGGGTCGGCGGCAGCCAGCCCCTGACCAGCGATTTCCGGCTGATCTGCGCCACCCACCGGGACCTGAGGGCCCTGGTGGACGCCGGAAAATTCCGGGCCGACTTCTATTTCCGGATCAACGTCATCGGCATCGAGGTGCCGCCCCTGCGCCAGCGGGTCGAGGACATCGGCCTGCTGGCCCTGCATTTTCTGGAGCGTTTCTCGCTGGAGATGGGCAAGGGGATTCAGGGATTCACCCGCGAGGCCCTGGCCGCGTTGCGGGGCTATCCCTGGCCGGGCAACGTCCGGGAACTCAGAAACGTCATCGAGCGGGCCGTGGTCGTGGCCCGGGGAGAGATGATCGGCCCCGAGGAATTGACCTTTCTCCGGCCGGCCGCCCCGGCCCCCGGGGGACCTTCGACGCTACACGAGACCGAGAAGGCGCAGATCCGCAAATGCCTCGAGACCGAGGGCTACAACGTCACCCGGGCGGCCAGGGCCCTGGGGATCAACCGGGGGACCCTGTCCCGCAAGATGAAAAAGTACGGTATCACCCGGCCGACCTGAGGGTCGGTCTGGACACCCTCCCTGGATTTTCAGTGAAGGACGACCCGACCAGGAAGGCGGCCTCGGCCGGCGGGCCAGAGGCGGGGCCGGTGGACGTGGAGATCGTGCCCCTGGGGGCGGTGGACGAGGTCGCCCTGGCGGTGGTGACCGCCAACCTGTCGGCCCTGCTGGGTCTGACGGCCCGGGTGGCTCCCCCGCTGGCCGAGCCCGAATACGCCCTTATCCCCTCCCGCCGCCAGTACGACGCCAGCCGGATCATCAAGGCCCATCGGGGGGAAAACACGTCCGGCCGGCTGAGGCTCCTGGTGACCGAGGTGGACCTGTGTCTGCCCATGCTCAGCCACGTCTTCGGCCAGGCCCACGTCGAGGCCGGAGTGACGGTGGTCTCCCTCAACCGGCTGGGCAATCCCGATCCCGGCGCGGGCCGGGCCGGGCTCTACGAGCGCCTGGCCAAGATCGCCATCCACGAGGTGGCCCACACCCTGGGGGTCCGGCACTGCCGCCAGGACGGATGTCTGATGAACTTCTCGCTGGACCTGGCCCATCTGGACCGCCTGGAAATGGCCTTCTGTCCCGGCTGCGGGATCGAGACCCAGGCCGGGCTGCGGCGTCTGAAACAGCGGTGAGCCGGGCGACGGCCCCGGCCGGGCGGGGACCGCGGCCCCCGCCCGGTCGAGCGCCGATCGATGATCAGGTCCCGAGGAACTCGTGGACCAGCCGGTCCCAGCCCAGCTCCGGGATGTCGCCGTACACGTCCTCGATCATCCGGCCGCCGGTGGACAGCATATGTTCGCCGGTCTCCTGGGTCACCAGGCCGATCAGGCGGCCGACCTCGGTCTCCATCCAGGCCAGGGCATTGTCGCCGAAGTGCAGGCGCCGCAGGTTGTCCTTGAGCCGGGTTGGCTGGATGACCAGCAGCCACCCGCCCTCATAGGGCGAGTCATGGGCCCGGTCGGGCTCCCGGAGCACGCCCGGGTTGCGGGCGACGATGATGCCGCTGACCGGGCTCAGGATCGAGGCCAGGTGCTCGTCCCGGTACAGGCTCAGGGCCTTCTCGCCCTGCTGGACCGTGTTCCCGATGCTCGGCAGGGTCAGGCCGTCCGGGCGGCCCAGCAGGCGCAGGCTGAAGTCGTCCAGGCCCAGGCGCACCTGTCCGCCGTATTCCACCCGGGCCCAGGCGTGGCCGTCGTGATAGTAGTGGTTCCGACCCAGGGCCACACCGGCCACGTAGTCGTAGGCCGTTCCGATAGTGGGGTGAGCCGGCTCGGAGTCGGCGATCATCTGGTCATAGGGGCACCGGGCGCAGTCATAGTTGTAAACGCAGATCTTGTAATCCACCAGCCCGCTGAGCATGTGCCGGCACCACTTCTGGCCGGCCTTTTTGGTGAATCGGGTCTTGGGATCGCGCCACCCCTGGCTGGGCCGGCCCTGGGTGTCGGTCAACAACCCCTTGGCCTTGTCCCGCTGGATCTGCTTGTCCCGGGGGCAGGTCAGACAATCAAAGGCGTTGATGCACAGCGTCGGACGGATGATACCGGCCAGGGCGTAAATGCACTGTTTCTCGGGCCCCATGTCGTAAACCACGGGCCGGCGGGTTTTAGCCGTCTTTTTGGTTGAACCGGCCATGATGCACCTCCCTGGTTGGGGTTGGTCGATGTCTGCCTTCTGACAATGCAGACCCGGGGCCAGGCCGGACGAAATGTTTAGCAATGTATAACTTGTTGATTTAATATTAAATATTGGGTGTGGGCCTGACGGCTGAAGGGGCGGGGTGTCTCAGGCTGAGGCGGTCGTGGCCCGGCCCGCGGCCGGGCGCCAGATGAAAGCGCTGTAAAGTCAATAGATTGGACCATGACTGACGCAAGTCGCGCCGGCCGAGCCGGACATTGAATCAATTCACACCGGTGGGGACAAACGGTTAATTTCGCGTCGCCATTCAAGAAAAACCTTTTAGAATCGACTGTTTGCGGATACAACACGACGGCCGAACCTCGATTTATTTACAAAAAGGGTCGGCTGGTGGAGTGTCGCTTTGCGTTCGCCCGGAAACGAGGATCGTTTTGACGGCAAAAAAGAAAATACAGTCCCGCCCCCTAAGGTTTTAGGCGCCCTCCCCGTCCCTCATGTCGGCCAGGGAATTCAACGCAAGCTATTTTATTAAGGGGCGGGCGGAGCCGGTCGAAAGGCGGCGGGCCGGTGGTCTTTGGGATCCAAGCAGGTGTCATAGGTGGCACGGTCGACGGTGATCCAGTCCGTGCTATTGATGCCTCGGCGATTTGAGGTGCCGATGGGAAAGGCAGAGGCAATCTTGATCCAACGTTGCTGGGTCTTGGCGATGCGGCGGAGTTCGACGGCGACCTCGGACAGGTCCTGGTCCTGGCTGAAAACAAGGGCCACGTCGTACGCATTTTCAAGCGCTTCCCGGATCAGGTCGATGGCGATTCGGACATCGATGCCTTTTTCATGGCCGGTGTCATTAGGGTCAGACCGGTTGTATCGCAAACGTCTTGAAAAGACCGCGATGCCGCTCTGGCGCAGGTCGTGCAATTTGTTGGTCCAGAATCCGTGCCATAGTGGATTACGCCCGGGCTCGGGGATACCGGTATAGAATCGTGTCTGAACCAATTGCCAACCGGCCTGTATCGATATAGCCGTCGCCAGGGCCTTGGGATCATAATTGGGGTAATGATAACCAAAGGCTTCCTTGGCCGCCCGATACAGGTTTTGACCGTCAAAATAGGCGATGGCTCTTTTGTAAGTAGGCTCACGTATGGCTTGTCACCCCAAAAAATAACCCCGTCTAGGCCCGTGGTTCGGCCAAAGGCCCCACCATGGCGTTTAGACGGGGAGTAAGTCTATGACCAAATTTAGAGACTCGCGGCTTGGTTGTCAAGACCTTTTCCCGTGTTGGCTAGACGCGCCGATTCATCAGTTATGTAAATATATTTTAGGTTGACTGCGGCCGTGGTGCCTGGGCGTACAACTGCCGGTAGCCCTTCCTGATCCCCAGCTGGGTGAAAAACGAACTCAGGGCCACGCCCAGGGACGGCCGGTTCCGAAACGCCCGCCAGGCACGATTTATAATCCGGCCCCGGGTGTAGCCCTGGCGCATGACCGCTTCGCTTGCGTCCCACATCTGCCCGGGACTCATGGACGGGTGGCGGAAGACCACCGAGTTGCCGCCGTAATGGTCCCAGCCTGCCTCGGTAATGATTCTCCCCCGGGCCAGATATTCCTCGTAAAGCTTGCTGCCCGGCATGGGCGTCAGGTTGAAGATGAAGGGGATGATCTTCATCTCGTCGCAGAAATCCAGGGTTTGCCGATAAGTCTCCGGCGTGTCCTCGTCCCAGCCGACGATGAAAAAGCCCATGATCTCGATGCCCATGCCCTGGATGATTCGGATGTTCTCCCTCATGGTCTGGGGGTCGAAGACGTCCGGCGAGGTGAAGTGGAGCTTGCGCCAGGCCCCGGACTGCCTCTGGCCGGCGCTGGTAATGGACTCCAGGCCGGCGGCGATGGTGGACAGGCCGCTCCTGGCGGCCCATTCCAGGATCTTCCGGCCGTCCGGATAATTGACCGCGGACAGGCCGCCCGCCCCGGACCACAGCCGCCGGGGCCTGAGTCCGGCCAGTTCGCGGTAGAGGTCCAGGTAGTACTGGTTCTCTTCGGGCCGGTCCGCGATCTGGGGGTGGCCGAAGACGCTGTCGTCCACGTTGAAGTAGTGTTTGCGGAGGGTGTCCACCTCGGCCGCGACCTGGTCGATGGGCCGGTGGCGGATCTTCGGGCCGAAGATGTCGGTCACCGGGCAGAAGCGGCAGTGGTTGGGGCAGCCCCGGGTGGTGAAGATCGAGTCCATGAAATAGCGCTTGCGGGGCAAGAGGTCCCGCCGCATGTGGGGCAGGCCGTCCAGGCTGGGCCGCTGGGGCTGATGGTGCACCCGGCCGGGGAGTGTCTCGGTCGGGTACGGCCCGCAGACGTAAAAATCGGCGAGTTGATCCTGGTCGGCGTCCTCCAGGATTTTGGGCCACATCTCCTCGGCCTCGCCGATGGCCACGGCCGAGGCGTGCCTCTTGGCCTCCTGGGGCAGGGCAAAGGTGTGGGGCCCGCCCAGAACGACCGTCTTGCCCCGGGCCAGAAATTCGTCGGCGATGTCATAGGCGATCACGGCCAGGGGGGTGCGGACGGTGATGCCCACCAGGTCCGCCTCGGCGTCGTAGTCCACCTCGTCGCCGTAGATCTGGTCGATCAGGGTGAGGTCGTGCCCCGGCGGGGTCAGGGCGGCCAGCAGGGTCGGGGCCAGGGGCATGACCGGCACGCTGGCCGTGGCGGTCTCCAGGCCCCGTCCGGGAAAGATGATGGTGATCTTCACGACCCGGCCCCCTGGTTTGAAGGTGGCGGCCGATTGATGGACGCGGCGGCCGGCTCAGCCCAGCAGATCGATCAGGGCCGTGTCCAGTTGGGGGAACTGCCACTCGAACCCGGCCTCGGTCAGCCGGCGGGGCAGCACCCGCTGGCCCTGGACCAGCACCGAGCCGAACTCGCCCAGGACCAGCCGCAGCACGAACGCCGGGGTCGGCACGAACGACGGTTTTCCCACGGCCTGGCCCACGGCCCGGGCCAGGTCGCGGTTGGTCACCGGATTCGGCGCGGTCAGGTTGAAGGGTCCCCGGGCCTCCTCTTGCCCGGCCAGGAAGAGCAGGGCGGCCGCCAGGTCGTTTTGGTGGATCCACGAGAAATACTGCCGGCCGCTCCCCAGGGGCCCGCCCAGGAACCTCCGGAAGGGTTTGACCAGTTGGTCCAGGGCCCCGCCCCTCTTGCCGAGCACGATCCCGAACCTGGCCCGGACGACCCTGACGCCGGCCGCCTCGGCCCGGATCGCCTCGGACTCCCAGCGCCGGCAGACAGTGGCCAAAAAATCCAGGCCCGGGGGCGAGAACTCGTCCAGTTCCTGGTTGTCCCGGAACCCGTAGTAACCCACGGCCGAGGTGCTGATCAGGGTCTGGCCCGGGCGGCCGTGGCTTGTCAGGCCCTCGACCAGGTTCCGGGTGCCGATGATCCGGCTGTCCAGGATCTTCTTCTTGTAGGCCTCGGTCCAGCGGTTCCCGAACAGGCTGGCCCCGGCCAGATTGACGATGACGTCACAGTCGCCCAGGGCGTCCTGCCAGGGACCGGGGGTCTTGGGATCGCCCTGGACCCAGCTCAGACCGGCGGTCGCCGAGGCCCGGGCGCCGCGGCTGAGGCCGATCACCTCGTGGCCGGCCCCCAGCAGCTCCTGGATCAGGCGTCCCCCCACGAATCCGGACGCCCCGGTGATGAAGAACTTCATGGCGCCCCCCCGGCGGCGCGGTCAGTGCCGGTGATGGTGGTCGTGGTCGTGCGTGTGTTCGTGACTGTGCTCGTGGTCATGAGCCTGTTCTTGGTCGTGCCCGTGGTCGTGGCCGTGGGTGTGCTCATGACTATGCGCTGGGTCGCTCCCGTGGGTGTGCTCGTGGTCGTGCACGTGGTCGTGGTCAGGCGTGTGCTGGTGACTGTGGACGTGGTCCTTGTCCGGACCGGCCTCGGGCGGCGGCCCCAGGATGTCGGCGGCCCGATTGATGTGAACGGTCGCCTCCCGCTCCAGTTCGACCACGCGCCGCATCTCGGCCGCGGCCGCCTCCTGTCCGGCCTGGATCAGGACGTCGGCCGCTCGCTGGTAGTCCTGCAAATGGTCCAGGCCGTGGCTGACCCAGTGATGGATGCGGATGATGGTCTTGGTCAGGTCATCCATGGTTGGCCCCGATCCTTTATTGTTGAAGTGACAAAGGCGCGGTTCGGCGGGTAAAACCCCAAAATATTCTGGCCCGCCGACCCCCGGCCTGTCAAGGTCCGGCCGCCGGAGGTTGACCCCGCCCGGGTTCCGGGGACCGGGTCCGGCCCGGTCCGCCGCCTGGGTGAAAAAAGGCGCGGCCGGTCCTGAAAACCCGACCGCGCCGGAACGGTTATCGGTTTGGGGCCAAAGGGCGGCCCTACTGGGTGCCGCCGTGTTCCCGGATGACCTTGGCCGTGGCCATGTGATTTTTCTTGAGGGCGATGGCCAGCGGGGTCTGGCCGAACTTGTTCTTGGCGTTGACCGGCGCGCCGCCCTTGATCAGCAGCTTGACCACGGCGGTCTGTCCCCGGTCGGCGGCGTCGTGGAGCGGCATGTTGCCCTTTTCCAGGCCCCGGATGTCGGTCCGGGCCCCCTTGCGCAACAGATAGGCCACCACCGCGGTATGGCCGTTGTAGGCCGCCCAGTGCAGGGGGGTGTTGTTCCACTTGTTGGTGGCGTTGATGTCCGCGCCCTTCATTATCAGCAGGGCGCACATGGCCACGTTGCCCTTGCGGGCCGCCCAGAGGAGGGGGGTGTACCGGTTCGGTCCCCGGGCGTTGGCCAGTTTCTGATTTTTGGCCAGGATCAGGGCCACCTGTCTCAGGTTACCCGCCTTGACCGCCGAGAACAGGGCCGTCGCATCCCCGCCGGTCGGGGTGGGTCCGGGGGTCTTGGGCGGGGTCTCTCCGCCGCCTCCGCCGGCCTGAATCTGCCGCTGGATCAACTTGGCCGCGGCCGGACAATTGTACTTGAGGGCCACCTGGGCCGCGGTCTGGCCGAATTTGTCGAGGGCCGCGGCCGGGGCGCCGGCCTTGAGCAGGGCGGCGACCGCTCCCAGGCGGCACCGCCAGGCGGCGTCGTGGAGCGGGGTATGGCCCTTCTCGATTTCCCGGATGTCCAGCCTGGCGCCCTTCTTGGCCAGATAGATGACCACCGCCGTGTGACCGTTGTAGGCCGCCCAGTGCAGGGCGGTATTGTTCCACTTGTTGACGGCGTTGATGTCCGCGCCCTTGTTGAGCAGATATTGGACCAGGGCCAGGTTGCCCTGGCGGGCGGCCCACATCAGCGGGGTGTACCGGTTGGCGCCGCGGGCGTTGACCAGTTGGGGGAACTTGTCGATGATCTGACGGACCTGGGCCGTGTCGCCGGCCTTGACCGCCGCGAACAACCGGGCCGGGGACTGGTCCGGGGTCGCGGCCTCGCCGCCGCCACCGACGGATCCGCCCCGGCTGCCGCCGCCGCCACTTTCGCCGCCGCCGGCCTGCATGTGCTGCCGGAGCAGATTGGCCACCTCCAGGTGCCGGTAGCGGAGGGCCACCTCCAGGGGACGCTCCCCCCGGTTGTTGCGGATGCCCACCGGGGCGCCGTGCTTGAGCAGGGCCTTGACCACGCCCAGATGCCCCCGCCAGGCGGCGTCGTGGAGCGGGGTATGGCCCTTTTCGTTTTCCCGGATGTCCAGCTTGGCGCCCTTCTGGCACAGATACTCGACGATCGGGACCAGGCCGTTGTAGGCCGCCCAGTGCAGGGCGGTGTTGTTCCACTTGTTGACGGCGTTGATGTCTGCGCCCCGCTCCAAGAGCAGCTTGAGCACGGCCAGCTGACCTTTGCGGGCCGCCCAGATCAGGGGGGTGTACTGGTTCTGGTCCCGGGCCCGGACCGCGGCCGGGTTCGCGTCCAGGATGGACTTGACCGCCGCCAGGTTGCCGGACTTGACCGCCTCGAAGATGTTGCCGTCCTGGGCCCGCGCCGTCATGGGACCCATGGCCAACAGCCCTCCCAGGGCCATCACGGCGACCAACAAGGCGACCATTACCGGCCGCCATCCCCGACCAAGATAGGACTCCATATGATTCCTCCTGTCACCGGCTCGACTCCGGGCCGGCGGCGGACCGTCCCGCCTCGACCCGCCCGGATTGCTGATTTCCAGCATAGCCAATTACGAACCGCGGGCGAAAGTATTTTTTGGCGCCCGGTGGGGCCTTGATCTTTAATTATAGCAAAACGTGCGGCCGGGCTCGGGCGGGCCCGGTCCGATGATGATAAACCGGGAGGCGTATGCTAGACTGGGATGAACGCCGACGGGGGTCATGACGATGCGGAACGCGGGTCGTTGGAGAGTCGGATGGAGGGTGGTGATCATCCTGGTCATTCTGGCCTGTTGCTGGCCCGGAGGGTCCTACCCGGCCGCGGCGTCCGACGCCGAGCGGGTGCGCCTGGTCCGGCCCCTGTCCTTCCTGAAACGGGGGAACCGATGCGGCGGGGTCAGCTCCCGCTTGACCATCCGCCTGGCGCCCTCGGACAACGGCCAGCTCCAGATCGGCCTGGTCGAGGACCGGTTCTTCGGTCACGGGGCCATGTCCCGGGCGGCCTACTGGATGGCCGGGGTGGTGGCCGGCCTGGTCAGCCGGCGGCCCATGGGCTGGCGGATCACCTTTATCCGCAGCGGCTGGTTCGACGGGCCCTCGGCCGGGGGGCTGATGACCGCGACCATCCTGGCGGCGGTGCTCAACCAGAAGTTTCAGCCCCATGTGACCATGACCGGGACCATCAACCCGGACGGGACCATCGGCCCGGTGGGCGGCATCTACTACAAGCTGCTGGGGGCCAAGCGGGCGGGCATGAAAACGGTCCTCATCCCGGCCGGACAGTATTTCGAGCGCAGTTGTGACCGGCGGCGCCGGGTCAGTCTCTTTGTCCGGGCCAAGAGCCTGGGGATCAAGCTGGTTCCGGTCAAGGACATTTTCGAGGCCTATTTCTATCTGACCGGCAAACCCCTGCCCCTGGTCCTGGATTACGGCGAAAAACTGGACCTCCCCCACCGGGCCCAGCGGGCGGTCAACATGGCCTTCCACGTCTGGCAGGGCCGGTTCAACGCCCGGATCGAGACCATGCGCCGTCTGGCCCCGCGGGTGGAAAAGGACCGCCGGGCCGGCCTGGCCCGCCTGTGGCGGCTGGCCTACGGTCGTCGGAATCAGGCCCTGACCACTTACCGGAAAGGGCGGCAGTGCGCCGCCCTGGGACTGATGTTTCACGCCGCCGTGCTGGCCGGCCGGGGGGCCTTGCTCAGTCGTCTGAGCGCCGCCTTTGCCCGGGGCGGCCGGACGGCCATGAACCAGGTCTTTCGGGCCAACCTGGTCGATAACCGCCTCCTGACCCGGCACCTGAAGCGGCTGGATTCCCGTCCCATCGCCAATCTCAACGACCTGATCACCATGGCCGAGGCCTACGCCTACTTTGACACCGGCGTCGGCGTCCGCGGCCGGGCCGGATCGACCCTCCGCCGACTGGGCCGGGCCGCCACCGACAAGGCCTGGCAGGGGATCGTCAACACGGCCGCCGGCATGAACTCCCTGGCCCGTGACTTCCTCCTGTTTTCCGAGGACGTGATGAACATCGGCCTGGGGTATCCCGGACCGCCGGTGCCGCCGCTGGCGCGACTGTCGGTCTGGTCCCGGGCCATGCTCCGGGCGGCCGAGGCCAACGATGGCTATTTCACCCGGATCGTCCTGGACCCCCTGGCCGAGCGCTACAAAAAGACCCGCGACGTAGCCCGGGCCTTCGTGATCAGCCGGGACATCCAGTACCTGCTGGCCCTGCTGTCCATCCGGTCCGCCCGGGTCCTCTACGGCCGGATCCCGGCCGGGGTCCACCGCCAGACCGCCCTCCTGGGCAGCACCATCAACGCCTTTTCCCTGATCTCCCTGTCCCTGGCCAAGTGGTACAGCCTGGGCGCCCGGTCCGACAAACACGGCCTGGTGACCGCCGTCAAGGCGAACGACCGTCTCGAGGCCATGCTCCGCTCGGGCCGGCGGCACCTCCGCGAGACCGTCCTCCGGGCCAGGCGGATGGGCTACAAGCCGATCATGACCACCTTCCGCCTCAAGATCGCCGAGGCCATGGCTGACGAACTCAATTCACCCCACGACCGTCTCTGGGCCCTGGAGGAGTACTGGGCCGGGACCATCTTCGGGCGGGTCATGGGCGGGCTGGCCCAACCGCGCCCGGCCCTGGCCCAAGGATCCCCCCTGCGGCGGGCCTCCTGGTGAACCGGCCCGCCGGCGGCCGGTATTCTCCGGGGACCTGTCCCCCGCTGACCGATTCGATCGAGCGGGGGACGGGACGGGTGACCGCGACGGACCGAACCGCCGTCACAGCGGCTTTCCGGAGGGCGGGTCGATAGGCATTCGCGTTCGAACGGGTTTTGCCGGCCGGATCGGACTGATCCTGGCCCTGGTCGTCGTTATCTGGGCGGGACCGGCCGCCGCCGCCCGGGTGCTGCGGGTCGTGGACGGGGACACCCTGGTGGTTCGGTATCGGGGCCGGCGGGTGCGGGTCCGGCTGATGGGGGTGGACGCCCCCGAGTCCAGAAGCAGCGACAAACTCCGCCGCCAGGCCCGGCGGACCGGGTTTTCCGTAAGGCGCATCCGGCGCTGGGGCCGGCGGGCCTCGCGATTCACCGCCAGCCTATGCGCCGACCGTCGGGTGGCGCTTCGTCTGGACCGGGTCGGGGATCGCTGGGACCGCTACGGCCGGCTGCTGGCCTACGTCATCCTGCCCGACGGCCGGGTGCTCAACACCGAACTGCTCCGTCAAGGCCTGGCCGTGGCCTACCGGCGCTATCACTACGATCAAAAGAAATTCTATCTCCGGCTGGAGAGACGGGCCCGGGCCGCCCGCCGGGGGTTGTGGGCCGAACGGGGCTTCCGCCGGTTCGTGGACGCCGACGCCCGGTCCTGGTATCGACGTTTGCCCGCCCGACGGATGAAGTGGTAGGATCTCTCCCGCCACGGCGCCAATCGCTTTCCGGAGAGACAGATGAGCCCCGACGACATCCGCGACCTGGCCGCCGAGTTCGACCGGGCCCTGGCCCGGCGCGACCTCGAGGCCGCCCGCTCCCTGTTCGACCCCGAGTGCCGGCTCGACCTGCTGGGCCTGACCCTGGAGGGTGGCGAGGGGGCCGAGCGCTGGCTGCGCTGGCTGTTCGCCCTCCTGCCCCGGATCGACCTCGAACAGGTGTCCGCCCTGAACGAGCCGCCGGTCCTGTTCCAGGAGTACGTCCTCCGGACCGAGCTTCCCGCCGGCGAGCGGATCGAGTCCCGCCAGATGCGGGTCACGGTCTGGGAAGGGAGTCGGATCAAGGAGCTGCGGCTGATCTTCGATCGCCTGGACCTGGCCCCGCTCCTGGCCCGGGGCCGGCTGGCCCGGCTCCTGGTCCGACGGTTCAAGCAGGCCTCGGTGGCCAGGTTATAAGGCCGGGGAACAGGGACCGGGGTTTCCTAACCGATCAGCCGGGGCCGGCCGCCGAAGGGGCGGGTCGAGATCGTGGTCTTGGTCCGCCACAGGGACCGCTCCAGCTCGGCCACGGCCTGATCGACCGTCGGCCAGGCCGACCGCCGCGGCCCGAAGCGGGTCAGGCGCCGGGTCAGACCCCGGACCAGGGCCAGGCTCAGGGCGGCCGCCAAGGCCAGCCAGGCCTCGGTCAGGGCGATCAGCCACGCCCCGGCCGCCGGGCCGTCCGAACCGGCCGTCACCTGGCCCACCAGCCGGGCGCCCAGCAGGGACAGGGGGGCCCAGGCCGCCCACCACCAGACCACCAGCCGGGACCGGGCCCGGTTCGGGTCCTTTTCCCGGGGGTCGGTCCCGCGCCACAATTCTCTGAAAATCGTCAGCGTCAGCCACCAGTTGGCGAACGGCAGGAACAGATAGATCACCGCCTCCAGGGGCGAGTGCTCGGTCCGGACGTCGTCCCGCCACCTGAACAACCGGTAGGCCTGGGCCAGCCACAGGCAGAAACAGACCGCCGCCGTCAGGCCCAGGACCAGGGACAGGGCCTCCCACCACCCGGCCGCCCCGGGGAACAGGTCCTCGAGCCCCGGCCGGCCGCCCGTCCCGTTGCCGGCCAACAGCGACCGGAACATGATGGCCGAGACCGCCCCCCGGGCCAACTGAAGGCCCAGCAGACACACCAACGCCCAGGACAGGAAACGCAGGTCGCGGGCCAGTCGGTCTCGTTTTTCCAGATACGCGGCCCGGCTCATGGCGGCCCCCTGGGGAGAGGTCCTGACCTCGTCGGCCGGCAGGACTATAAATATTTTATCCGGGGGGCCCTGGGGGGTCAACGACGCCGGGTCGCAGCCGGTCCCCGGTTGAAAGACCTGCCGCGGCTTGGTAAATTTAAAAAAAGTTGGCCGGAGAACGTCGGTCGCGTCTGGAACCGGATGTTGGCCGCCAATCTCGGGGAGGGCCGCTGGTGCCCGAATTGACTTACATCAGGCTGGCCCTGTCCCTGGGGGCGGTCCTGTTCTTTTTGTTTTTGGAGCTGACCATCCCCTACCGCCGTCCGACCTATTCCAAGCTCAAGCGCTGGGTCATCAATCTCGGCCTGACCGCCTTCAACAACGTCATCCTGACCCTGGTCTTTGCCGCGGCCCTGGCCGGCACGGCAATGTACGTCACCGAGCACCGGATCGGGGTCCTCAACCTGTGGCCCATCCCCTATTGGCTCAAGGCCGTTCTGGCCGTCGCCTTTTTCGACTTCGTCCTCTGGGTCTGGCACCTGCTCAACCACGAGGTGCCGCTCCTGTGGCGCTTCCACCGGGTCCATCACACCGACCTGAACATGGACGTCACCACGGCCACCCGGTTTCACCTGGGCGAGCTGGCCATCTCGGCCGGGATCAAGATGGGCCTGATCTACCTGCTCGGGGCCGATCTGTTCATGGTCTTTCTGTTCGAGAGCCTGCTCCTGCTGACGGCCCAGTTTCAGCACAGTTCGGTCAAGGTCCCCTGGTGGTTCGAGCGAGTGTGGTGGCTGTTCGCGGTGCCGCCGTCCATGCACCGGATTCATCACTCGGTGGTCATCAAGGAGCGCGACAGCAACTACGGGACCATCTTCTCGTTCTGGGACCGGCTGTTGGGGACCATGACCCGGGGCGTGGACCAGGACCGGATCCGGATCGGCCTGGGGGCCTATCCCCGCTGGGACCAGGTCGGCCTGGGGCGGCTCTTGATCATGCCTTTCACCAAGCCGGTCAAATAAGCCGGGGGGTGGGATCGTGAAATGGAAGCAGTTCATGACGCCGGTAACCAAGATAACGGCCGACGACCTGCGGCGCTTCCTGGATGAGCGTTCGCCGGACGCGTACGCCCTGCTCGACGTCCGCGAACCCAAGGAATACGAGGCCGGGCATCTGCCCGGGGCCAGGTTGATGCCCTCGGGCCAGGTCTCCGAGCGTTTCGGCGAACTGGACCCGGGCCAGCCGACCGTGGTCTATTGCGCCGTGGGCGGCCGGAGCCGGGCGGCGTCCCAGTTTTTGTCCGGCCGCGGTTTTGGCGAGGTCTATAACCTGGCCGGGGGCATCAAGGCCTGGGACGGGGCGGCGGCCTTCGGCCCGCCCGAGACCGGCCTGGCCGAATTGACCGGGTCCGAGACCGAGGGCGATTTGCTTGTCTGGGCCTTTTCCCAGGAAAAGGGCCTCGAGGAGTTCTACCGGATCATGGGGCGCCAGGTCGCCTCGGCCGAGGCGGCCGGGTTGTTTATGACACTGGCCGACGTCGAGGACAAGCACCAGCTCCGGGTGTTCGAGATGTACCGGACGTTCGATCCGGCCGCGGAGACCATCGAGCGCTTCGAGGCCGGAATCGATCCGACGACGCTCGAGGGGGGGCTGACCACCGAGCAGTACCTGGATCACTATCGTCCCCTTCTGGAGACGCCGGCCGAGGTGGTCATGCTGGCCATGGCCATCGAGACCCAGGCCCTGGATCTGTACCATCGCTACGCCGATCTGGCCGCCAGCGACGGGCTGCGGCGGGCGGCCCTGGCCCTGGCCGGCGAGGAGCGGGGGCATCTGCGGCAACTGGGCGCTCTGCTGGATCGAATACGCTGAGGCCCGGGCCGAGGCGTTTGACAAGGAGGTCATCAGTGGAAGTCAGGGTTCGCCTGGCCGGTGCGGCCGGGCAGGGGGTCCAAACCGCGGCCGATCTGCTGGGTCGGATCGTGACCCGCAGCGGCCGCTTCGCCTACGCCAACACCGACGCCGAGTCGCGCATCCGGGGCGGCCTCAATTTCTCCCAGATGCGTTTTTCCGAGGGACCGGTCGAGGGGGTGGTGGACGACTATCAGATCCTGGTCGCTTTGTCCCCGGAGGCCCTGGCGGCCTACGGCGACGGTGCCGAGCTGGCGGTCCTGGCCGAGAAGTGGGAACATCCCCGGGCGGCGCCCTTTGTCCTTAACGACCTGGCCGAAAGGGCCGGGGCCAAGGCCGCCGCCGGCGTGGTCGGCGTGGCCGCCGTGGCCGCCTGGCTGGGGGTGGATCAGGAGATCGCGGCCTCGGCCGTGGCCGAGCACTTTGCCGGGCAGGACCGCTTGATCAAGATCAACCTCGCGGCCGTGGACGCCGGGTACCAGGCCGCCGCCGCCGACTCCCGGGGTTTTTCGTACCAGATACCGAACATCGAGACCAAGGCCGGAAGGCTGTGGTTGTCCGGGGCCCAGGCCCTGTCCCTGGGGGCGGTGGCCGGGGGGGTGACCTTCATGGCCGCCTACCCGATGAGCCCCTCGACGGCGATCATCACCAACCTGGCCGCCTGGGAACTGGAGGCCGGGATCGTCGCCGAACAGGCCGAGGACGAGGTGGCGGCCATCAACATGATCGCCGGCGCGGCCTACGCCGGGGCCCGGGCCATGACCGCCACCTCGGGCGGGGGCCTGTGCCTGATGATGGAGGGGATCTCCCTGCTGGGGATGATGGAGGCCCCGGCGGTCATCGTGGACGCCCAGCGCCCGGGTCCGGCCACCGGCCTGGCCACCCGGACCGCCCAGGGGGATCTGCCCCTGGTCCGCTTCGCCGGCCACGGCTTTTTCCCCCGGATCATTCTCGCCCCCAGGGACGTGGCCGACAATTTCACCATAACCGCGCTGGCCCTCGACCTGGCCGAAAAGTATCAGGTGCCGGTCTTCATCCTGACCGACCAGTTGCTCCAGGACGGCTCGGCCACGGTCGAGCCCTTCACCGGCGACGGACTGCCCACGGCCCGGTACTACCTGGGCCGGGACGAACTGGATGCCGACGCCGATTACGGCCGCTACCGGTACACCGCCTCGGGGGTCTCGTCCCCGGCCGCGCCCGGCGCCTCGACCAAGCTGGTGGTGGCCGACTCCCATGTCCACGACGAGTCGGGCCAGTACACCGAGGCCCAGGCCGCGGCCGACAAGCTGGCCGCCAAGCGCCTGGCCAAGCAGCAGACCATCCTCGAGGACGCCTGGGCCCCCGAGGTGGAAGGCGACCCGGAGGGCAACACCCTGGTGGTCAGCTGGGGCTCGACCTACCCGACCCTGGCCGCCGCCCTGGACGCCCTGGCCGATCGAACCGGCCGCCGGGCGGCCCACCTGCACCTGCGGTGGCTGTGGCCGCTCTCCCCGGAGTTTTTGGTTCCGCTCACGGCCGGGGTCCGACGGGTGGTGGTCGTCGAGAGCAGCGTGGGCGGCTACCTGGCCGATTTCTGGCGGGAGCTGACCTGCCGGCCGGCCGACGCGGTCGTGACCAAGACCGACGGCCGGCCCTTTGACCTGGCCGAGCTGACAAAACGCCTCGAAGGGGAGGTGTCATCATGAGCGTCAATCCGCGGGACTACGAACTTCCGGCCGATATCGGCTGGTGTCCGGGCTGCGGCAACTTCGGCATCCTGGAGGCCCTGAAAAAGGCCCTGGTCGATCTCGACCTGTCGCCCCACCAGGTGATAGTCCTGAGCGGCATCGGCCAGGGCCCCAAGCTGCCCCATTACATCAGGTGCAACGCCCTGGAGGGCCTCCACGGCCGCGAGCTGCCCATGGCCGTGGCGGCCAAGCTCTGCGCCGACGACCAGACGGTCATCGCCCACGCCGGGGACGGCGGGGCCTACGGCGAAGGGGGCAACCATCTGCTTCACGCCATCCGCCGCAACATCGACGTCACCCTCGTTGTCCACGACAACAAGACCTATGGCCTGACCAAGGGCCAGGCCTCGCCGACGACCGATTTCGGCGAGAAGGCCAAGCTCCAGCCCCGCGGTCTTCACTCCCGGCCGCTCAATCCCCTGGCCCTGTCCCTGTCCCTGGGCGGCACCTTTGTCGCCCAGGGGACCAGCGGCCGCAAGGACCACCTGGCCGGCCTGATCCGGGCGGCGATCGAGCACCGCGGTTTTTCGCTGCTCAACGTCCTTCAGCCCTGCGTCACCTGGGACCACATTCACACTTACCAGTTCTACGAGCAGCACTGCTATGAACTGGACAAGACCCATGACGCCTCGGATCGGGCCGCGGCCCTGTCCCTGGTCATGGCCGGGGGAGACCGGATACCGCTGGGGGTGATCTTTCAGGCCGAGGCCGAGGTCTATGACCAGGCCCTGCTGGCCGGGGTGGACCACCCCCTCCGGGATCGGGGCGTGGACCCGGGGGTGGCCCTTTCGCTCCAGGACAGATTCAAATAGCAGGCTGTTGAAAAACAGCCTGCTATGCGGGACATGGATGTCCCGCCAAATCGCGCCGACTTTTTAGTCAAGCGATTTGGCCCAGTGGGCAAAACCGCGCTTTTGCCCACTGGGCTGTTGAAAAAGTCATGGACGACTTTTTCAACAGCCTGATGGGCGCGTTCCCCTTGCCTTGGCGGCGGGGAAGGGGATATGCTGACCCCGCCGCCGGGACACTCCCGCCGGCCCAGTGGGACCGAGGATGATCTGCCCCGACTGCCTGTTCGACAATCCCCCCGGGACGACCTCGTGCCAGGCCTGCGGCCGTCCCCTGGATCGGACTTCCGAAAACAATCCGGGCCCCTCGGGTCCCGAGGGCAAGCGCTTTCGGTTCGAGCCGGGCCAGGTGGTGGCCGGACGCTACCGGGTGGTCAGGGCCCTGGGCCGGGGCTCGCTGGCCGAGACCTACGTCGTCGGTGACCTGGAGATGGGCGACCGGGAGCTGGTCCTCAAGACGATCCATCCGGCCCTGACCCGGCGGCCCGAGTATCTGGCCCGGCTGACCGAGGTCCTGGTACAGACCCGGGACCTGGTTCATCCCGGGATCGCGGCCGTGTTCGACCTGCACAAAGACGGCGAACTGGCCTTCATCACCACAGAATACCTGGCCGCCCCGTCCCTGGCCAAGGTGATGGCCGAGCGATTCGCCGCCGGCCAAAGGTTCAGTCCCGCCGAGTGCCTGGCCGTCCTGTCCCCGGTGCTGGCCGCCCTGGATGCGGTCCACGGCCGGCGGCTCCACACCGATCTCAAACCCGAGAACATCCTGGTGGCGGGCGACCTCGGTTCGCCCCGGGTCAAGCTGACCGATTTCGGGACGGCCGACGTCTTGTCCCCGGCCCTGTTTCTGACCACGGCCCAGGGCCTGGGCACCATGGCCTACCTGGCCCCGGAGCAGGCGGCCGGCCGCCGCGACCTGAGCCCGGCCGCCGATCTCTACGCCGTGGGGGCGATTTTATACGAGATGCTGACCGGGAGCCGGCCGGTGGGACGCTTTGCCCTGCCCGGGGAGCTGGACCGCCGTCTGCCCGGGGCCCTGGACCGGGTGATCGCCCGGGTCCTGAGCCCGGACGCGGGCGGCCGGTTCCGGAGCGCGGCCGAGTTTCAAATCGCCCTGGCCGGGGCGGTCCAGGCGCCGCCGGACAAACCCGAGACCGAACGGCCCGAGACACCGCCGCCCTCGGTCCCGGTCCGCCGCACCCTCTGGCGGCGGCTGATCCCCGAGGCGATCCTGGTCCTGCTGGCCGTGGCCGCCCTGATCGCCGGCCTGAGGCTGTTCACGGGCAGTCCCGGGCCCGACGCCCGGGTCACCTCCCTTCTGGAGCACGCCCGGACCGCCCTCAAGGCCGGCCGGGCCGTTGAGGCCAAGAACTACCTGTCCCGGGTCTTCGAGCTGGACCGGGACAATCTGGCGGCCAAGCGCCTCTGGTTCCAGGCCTATGACCTCGGTCACCGCTCCACCGTCCGGCAGGGACGGATCGAGAAGTACCTGGCCCAGGGCCGGCGGGCCATTGACCGGAAGCGACTGGACCTGGCCGAAAAGATTTTCAAGAACCTGCTGGTGGTGGACCCCGGCAACAAGGCGGCCCGGGCCGAAATGGCCCGGTTGAAAAAGCTCAGAGACAAGGTCAAGTCGCTGGTGACCCGGGGCCGGGCGGCCCTGGCCGCCCGCCATCTGAAACAGGCCGAGACCCTGTTCCGACAGGCGGCCGGGATCGACGCCGACCATCCGGCCGTCAAGCGCGGTCTGGCCGAGACGGCCCAACTCAAGCAGGGCCTCGAGGACGACCTGCAGCGGGCCGAGGAGGACCTGGAACTGGGGCGCCGGTTCGCCGCCTGGGCTCGCTTTCAAAAGGTCCTGAGACACTACCCCGGTCTGGCCCGGGCCCGGGCGGGTCTGGCGCGACTTCGGGCCGGCCTCAAGCCCGAGGACATCTTCGACGCCCTGCGCCACTCCCTGGCGGCGGCCCGGATGGTGGCGGCCGCCCGTCCCCGGGCCCTGTCCGTCCGAAACACGGAAGGCGACACGCCCCTGATCGACGTCTGCGCCGGGTTGCCCGTCGGGTCGGGCGACGGCCGGGTCTTCCGGCCCGAACCGCCCCTGGCCGAGGCCGAGTGGCTCCTGAAGGCGGGCGCCCGGGTGGACGCGGTTGACAAGCGCGGCCGGACGGCCCTCATGGCCGCGGCCGAGCGGGGTTTTATGTCACTGGTCAAGCTGCTGCTGACCCGGGGGGCCAAGGCGACCCGGCTGGACAAGAGCGGGGCCTCGGCCCTGCACTACGCCGCCCTGGCCGGCGACCCGGGCGTCATCGGGCTCCTGCTGGCCAGGGGGGCCCGGGCCGACCAGGCCGACAAGCAGGGCCGCACCCCGCTCGACCTGGCCGCCGCCCTGGGCCGGGTCGCGGTCATGAAAAAGCTCCTGGCCGCCGGGGCCAAGGTGAACCAGACCACCGCCCGGGGGGTGACCCCGCTCCACCTGGCGGCCGGGACCGGGCGGCTCAAGGCGGTGAACCTGCTGCTGGCCAAGGGGGCCGCGGTCAGGGCCAAAGACCAGGCCGGCCGGACGCCCCTGCACCTGGCCGCGGCCGGCGGGCAGACCCCGGTCGTCAAGCGGCTCCTGGCCCGGGGGGCCGAGGTGGACG
Source organism: uncultured Desulfarculales bacterium (assembly GCA_964569795.1). Classification (GTDB taxonomy): domain Bacteria; phylum Desulfobacterota; class Desulfarculia; order Desulfarculales; family JAHJDS01; genus JAHJDS01. The sequence goes on from CAZMVB010000006.1 coordinate 69,124, forward strand.
CCCGGGACAAGCTGGGCATCACCCCCCTCCAACTGGCCGCCGCCGGGGGGCGTCTCCAGACGGTCCGGTTGCTGGTGGCCAAGGGGGCCCGGCTGAACGCGGTCAACAAGCGGCGCGAAACGGCCCTGCACGTGGCCGCCGGCCGGGGGTGGACCGAGGTGGTCAAGTTCCTGCTGGCCAAGGGGGCCCGGGTCAATCTCCAGGACGCTTACGGGGAAACGCCCCTGCACCGGGCGGCCGGGCAGGGCCGGCTCGAGGCGGCCCGGGCCCTGCTGGCCAAGGGGGCCCGGCTGGACATCATGTCCCGGCGGCGGCTGACGCCCCTCGATCTGGCCGCCCTGGGCGGACACGCCCCCCTGGTCGAACTCCTGCTGGCCAAGGGGGCCGATCCCAATCCCCAGCGCAAGCCCGGGGTCACGCCCCTTCAATTGGCCGCGGGCAAGGGGCGTCTCGAGGTGGTCCGGGTGCTGATCCAGGGCGGGGCCCGCCTGAACGAGCCCAACGCCGCCGGCGTCACCGCCCTCCACCTGGCCGCCCTGGGCGGGCACGAAGCGGTGGTCAAGCTGCTCCTGGACCGCGGGGCCAAGGTGGGCGTCGCCGACCGCCGGGGGCTGACTCCGCTCCACGCCGCGGTGGTCAAGGGCCGGGTCAAGGTGATCAAGCTGCTGCTCGCCCGCCGGGCCAACCCCCGGGCCAAGGACCGGGACGGGGAGACGCCCCTGGCCGTGGCCCGCCGCTATTGCCGCCGCGGGATCTTCGACAAGAAGAAGTGCCGGGCGGTCCTGGCCGCCCTGGGTCACCGGAGCTGAGTCTGCTTCGGCCTCAGGCCTCGTCGCCCAGCGAGGCCTCCAGTTCCTCCAGTTCCAGGGCCCCTCGCTCCCACTGGGCGGTCAGATCCTCGATCTTTTTCTTGAGCGCGCTGAACTCCTCGGTCCGGCGGCGGGCCTTGTCGGCGTCCTGGTAGGTCTCGGGCCGGGCCAGGTCGTCCTGAAGCTCTTCCAGACGGGCCCCGGTCCGGTCGATTTCCTCTTCGAGCCGGGCCAGTTTCCGGCGCAGGGGGCCGGTCAGGCTCGCTTTGCAGTGCCGGGCCTCGGCCTCGGCCCTTTTGCGGAGCTTGGTCTTCTTGGCCGGCGGGGGCTCCGGCCGGGGCGGGGGCTTCTCGGCCGGGGCCGGGGGGGCGGTCGGCGGGGCCGGGGGGACGTTCGGTGGGGCCGGCCCGGCGTCCTGGTCGCCGGTCTCCGCACCGGAAGACCGGGGCAGGGGGCCGTCCAGGAGGCCCTCTTTTTTCCGGGGCAGCCAGACGTTCTGGTAATCGTCCCAGTCGCCCGGAAAGACCTCGGCCCGGCCCCCGCCGACCACGATCACGCTGGTGGCCACGGCGTTGATCAGCCGCCGGTCGTGGGTGATCAGGACCACCGTTCCGTCGAACCGCTCCAGGGCCGACTCGAGCACCCGCCGGGCGTCGATATCCAGGTGGTTGGTCGGCTCGTCCAGGAGGAGCAGGTTGGGACTCTGGACCATGAGCTTGGCCAGCACCAGCCGGCTCTTCTCGCCGCCGGACAGGACCGAGACCTTCTTGTCCACCTCGTCGCCCGAAAACAGGAATCCACCCAGGATCTGCCGCCGCCGGCCCAGACTCAGGTCGCCGGCCACGGTCGAAAGCTCGTCCAGGACGCTCAACTCGGGATGGAGCTGTTCCAGGAGGTGCTGGGCGAAGTAGCCGATCTTGACTCCGGGGGCGATCCGGACCCGGCCGGCCGTGGGCTTGAGGCGTCCGGCCAGCAGCCTCATCAGGGTGGTCTTTCCCTGGCCGTTCTTGCCCAGGAAGGCGACCCGCTCGCCCCGGACGAGCTGGTAGTTCAGGTCGTCATAGACGGGGAGATGGTCGAAGACGACCTGGATCCCGTCCAGCTCCACCAGGACCTTGGGGGTCCGCGGGGCCGGCGGAAAGGAGACGCTGAACTCCCGGTCTTCGGTCCGGGGGGCCTCGACCCGCTCCATCTTGTCCAGCATCTTCAGCCGGCTCTGGACCTGGGCCGCCCGGTCCTTGCGGGTCCGGTTGCGGTCGATGAACCGCTGGATCTGCTTGATCCGCTCCTGCTGGGTCTCGAAGGCCGCGGCCTGGGTCCGAAGCCGCTCGGCCTTTTGCCGCACGGCCTCGTCGTAGCCGCCCGGGTAGGAGTACAGCCGGCACTGGTCGATCTCGACGATACGCCCGACCACGTTGTTCAGAAAGGTCCGGTCGTGGGAGATGAGCAGCAGGGCGAAGTCCGAGGCCAGGAGGGTCTGTTCCAGCCACAGCAGCGAATCCAGGTCCAGGTAGTTGGTCGGCTCGTCCAGCAGCAGGACGTCCGGCCGGGCCAGGAGCAGCCGGGCCAGGGCGACCCGCATGATCCAGCCCCCGGACAGCTCCTCCACCGGGCGGTCAAAGTCGTCGGCCGAAAAACCCAGGCCCTCCAGCAGCTTCTGGGCCCGGTTCTCGAGATCATAGCCGCCCCGGTGCTCGTACACGCTCATCAGGTGGCCCTGGCGCTCGACCAGCTCGGTCAGCCGTTTTTCGTCCTTGGTCTCGCCCAGGCGGCGTTCGATGTCCTTCAGCTCGACCTCGATCCGCCTGATCTCCTCGGCCGCGTCCAGGACCATCCCCAGCACCGTCTGGCCGGCGAAACTCAACAGGTCCTGGGGCAGGTAGCCCAGCCTCAGGTCCTTGGGCCTGAACACCTCGCCCCGGTCGGGCGAAATTTCTCCCAGGATCAACCGGATCAAGGTGGTCTTGCCCGACCCGTTGGGACCGATCAGACCCACCCGGTCCCCCGGCCCCAGAAAGAAGTCGGCCTGCCGGAAGATGTCGTGGCGGCCGTAGAACTTGTCAACTTGATGCAGGGTGATCATGCCCGTCGCCGGTTCCGCGCCTCAGCCAAGCAGGGAAAAATGTTTTACACCAGGCGGCAACAAGTTTCCTCCCCACGGCCTCCAACCAGGACGCGCCTCCCCGCCCATGACCCGGGAGGCCCTATTTTCGGGCCTTTCCGACCCCGGGGCCACGACCGATCCGTTGGCCCGGAATTTGCCTCCTCAAAAAGCGGAGAGGTTGATCCAGGAGGATTCCATGGGTTCCATCAGGGCCGAACACATCAGACGCGGACGTGAAAACATCTGCCGTCTGCACAATCTGAGCCCGGGCGACCTACACTATATTGGGGTCCAGAAGACAGGGAGCCGCGAGCGCCCCCTGCTCATCCTGCTCTACAACGTCACTGACCCCAATTCCGAACGGTTCCGCTCGACCTTGTCCTGGGTGATGCCCGACTAGGCCTCGGGATAAAGGCCCGGCTCAGACTTGTCTTAAGACACCAAAAAAACTCCAAAAGCGGCCCCCCCACCCGCGGGGCCGCGCTTGCTTTAGCCCCGTCAGGACGGCTCCTTGACGCCGCTTAGCGCCCCGGTCGGCCGGCAGGGACGCGGAGGCGTTTTGCGTCGGAATTTTGACGGATAAGGCCCCTCGGTCAGATCCGGAATGACAAAATCCTATCGTCCCCGGCCGGGTCCGGTCGGGGACTTGTTTCCGGAAATCGGACTACACCTCTTGGAAAGCGGCCACCTGGGCCTCGGCCTCCTCGGGACTTTCGGCCACCACGTAGAGGTCCTGGCCGGCCCCCTCGTCCACCGGCTCCCAGAGTTGCCGGTCGTCCAGTTGGGGGGGCAACTCGGCCCAGACGACAAACCCCGGCCCGGCCTTGATCGGGGTCAGGGCCAGCCGCTTGGTCTCGTCGGGAATGGCCAGGACCTGGCGGAGCGACCCGTCCTGGGGATTACGGACCGAGTAGTCGAAATCCTCACGGCCATTGCCGATGTAATAAAGATAGGTCATGTCGCCTCCTCGTTGACCGGTAGCATACGGCCCCGGACGGTCGTTGTCCAGCCTCAAGACCGGGTCTGGGGGCCCGCTCCCCTCCTTTTTCTTAACCAAAAAAATTTTACTATCATTTTTTGAAGAAATCATGTATCATCTTGACTTAAATATACTGAGTTGTGCAAAAGGACTGGGCGCGTATGAACCGGAAACCGGCGGCGGGCGAGGGGGCTGGCAAATGAACGGTCTTAAATCGGCTGACAACCCGCCCGTTGGGGAGGCCGGAGAGTTTCGGCCCGAAAAGCCGGTCGCCGGCCAAGATGATTACCAGACCCTGGTCGAGGCCTTGCGGGTGGGGGTTTATCGGTCCACGGTCGAGGCCGGTGGCCGGTTTTTGTACGCCAATCCGGCCATGGCCGAGATCTTCGGTGTGGTCTCGGCCCAGGAACTGAGCACCCGCCCGGTGGCCGAGCTTTACGTGGATCCGCGGGCCCGGGATAGTCTGGTGGCCGACCTGCAACGGGAAGGCATGGTCAAATACCGGGAGATCAGACTGCGCCGCTGGGACGGGAAACCATTTTTGGCCTCGATCACGGCCAGCCTCAACCGGGATGACGAGGGCCGGGTGAGGTGGATCGAGGGTATCATCGAGGACATCACCGCCCGGCGTCGCCTGGAGGAGGAGTTCCGGGAAGGCGAGAGCCGCTACCGGATCATCTTCAACGCCGCCAGCAACGCCCTGGTGGTCATGGACCCCGCCGGTCGGATCAGCGAGGCCAACCAGGCCGCGGCCGACACGTTCGGCTATTCCTACCGGGAGTTCCAGCGGCTGTCCGGTCCGGACCTGCTGGCCCCGGAGCATCGGGCCGACTTCGACGGGCTGGCCGCGGTGTTGGGCTCGGGGCGACCGGTCCTGGTCGAATCCCTGGCCCAGACCCGGGACGGGCGGACCTTTCACGCCGAGATCGCCGGCCGGTCCCTGACCCTGTTCGGCCGGCGTCATCTCCTGGCCGATATCCGGGACGTGTCCGAACTGCGGGACCTGGACCAGGCCCGAACCCTGTTCCAGTCGGTCTTCATGTTCCATCCCTATCCCCTGATCCTGGTCCGCCGGGAGACCGGCGGCGTCCTGGCGGTGAACGCCGCCTTTGAGCGGGAGTGGGGCTTTCAGGCCTCCCAGGTCCTGAGCCAGTCGATCCAACGGCTCTTCGCCCGGCCCGAGTTGAGCGACCAGATGCTGACCCGGCTGGGGAACGATGGCCGGCTGATCGAGTTCCAGACCCGGGGATGCAAGGGAGACGGGACCGAGGTCCCCTGCGCCCTGAGCGTCGAGCCCATCGAGTTGAACGGCCATCCGGTGTTGATCGTCACCCTGATCGACCTGTCCGAGCGACATCACCTCGAGGAACAACTCCGCCAGTCCCAGAAGATGGAGGCGGTCGGCCGGCTGGCGGGCGGTATTGCCCACGACTTCAACAACTTCCTGGCCGTGATCAACGGCTACACCCGGATGATCCTGGACCGCCTGGAACCGGAGTCGCCCCTGGTCGGGGACCTGGAGACCATCGACCGGGCCGGTCGGCGGGCGGCCGGCCTGACCCGGCAGCTCCTGGCCTTCAGCCGCTGCCAGTTCCTGGAGCCCCGGATCCTGTCCCTGAACGAGATCCTGACGAACATCGAGGACATGCTGGCCCGGCTCATCGGCGAGGACATCGAACTGATCACCGAACTGGACCCGGAACTGGCCTGCGTCCAGGCCGACCCGGGACAGATCGAGCAGGTCGTCGTCAACCTGGCCGTCAACGCCCGGGACGCCATGCCCGAGGGAGGCCGCCTGATCATCCGGTCCCGAAACATCGTCCGGGACCCGAGCGACCCGGGCGATCAGGGCCGGATCGACCCCGGAGAATACGTCCTGCTGTCCGTGGCCGACACCGGGGTGGGCATGGACGAAAAGACCAGGCTCCGCTTGTTCGAGCCCTTTTTCACCACCAAGGAAAAGGGCAAGGGCACCGGCCTGGGCCTGTCCACGGTTTATGGCATCATCCGGCAGAGCGAGGGGCACATCACCGTCGAAAGCGCCCCGGGACGGGGATCGGTCTTTCAAATCCTTTTGCCGGCCCGCGCGGACCAGGCCGCGCCTCCGCCCCAAAAGAGCCAGCCCGTCGGGGACGTCTTCGGCACCGAGACGATCCTGCTGGTCGAGGACGAGGACCTGGTCCGGGATTACGCCCGGCGGGCCCTAGAATTGTTCGGCTACCGGGTCCTGGAGGCGGCTGCGGGGGACGAGGCCCTCGAGTTGTATCAGCGGGAGGGGGAGGGCATCGACCTCCTCCTGGCGGACGTGGTCATGCCCCGGCTCAGCGGACCCGACCTGGCCCGCCGGCTGCAGCGGATCCGGCCCGAGCTCAAGACCATCTTCATGTCCGGTTACGACAGCCGGTCCACCCAGACCCTGCGGGAACTGGGCGAGGCCTTCATCGCCAAGCCCTTCTCCCCCCAGGAGTTGGGCCAAAAGGTCCGCGAGGTCCTGGACGGCTGAACGCCGCGTCGGACGTCCGGCCCCGATCCCGCCTCAAATCAGTCCCCAGTCGTCCCAAAATGTGCTAGACTGAGCCGGTGTTGCCATCAGTGAACAATAGCTCCAGAGGAAATTCGTGACCTGTCATCATTGCGGCGCTGAAAACAACGACCGGGCCTCCTCTTGCCGCGTATGCGGGCGGCCGCTGACCGACCCGGAGGCCAAATCTGAACCACTGCCAGCCGACGTCGCCCGGGACGCCTCCGGGGAGACGCCGTTTCGGGTCGGGGCCCTGGTGTCGGGCCGCTATCGCCTGGTCCGGCTCCTGGGCGAGGGGGCGACGGGCGTCGTCTGGCTGGCCGCCGACCGGGCGTTCCAGGACCAGGAGATCGCCCTCAAGGCCATTCATCCCCGGGTCCTCCCCGACGCGGGCGCCCTGGAACGATTTGCCGAGGAGGTGGTCGCCTGCCGGGACCTGAACCACCCTCACATCGTCAAGGTGTTCGATCTGAAGCAGGACGGCGAACACCGGTTCTTGACCATGGAATACGTTCCGGGGCGGAGCCTTTGCCAGGAAATGGAGCGGCGGAAACAGGCCGGCGAGGTCTTCAGCCTGGCCGAGACGGTGACGGTGATCAGTCAGATCCTCGAGGCCCTGGAACACGCCCACACCCGGACGGTCCACCGGGACATCAAGCCCCGGAACGTGATGATGGTCGGTGACTTCCCCGAGGTGACGATCAAGGTCATGGACTTCGGCCTGGCCCGGGCCCGGGACCACAGGCAGCGGTCGGCCCCGGCCCTGATTCTGGGCTCGCCCTTTTACCTGGCCCCGGAACAGCTGGGCGGCTGGTCAGAGATCACCCCGGCCTCGGACCTGTACTCGGTGGGCGTCATTTTCTACGAGATGCTGACCGGACGGGTTCCCGTAGGATTGGCCCGGCCTCCCTCGGTCCTGGTGTCCGGTCTGCCGCCCCGGGTGGACGACATCTGCCAGCGGGCGCTCGAGTTCCAGGCGGCGAGCCGCTATGCCGACGCCCGGGAATTCCTGACCGATTTGAGGGATCTGCTCGGCGTCGAGGTCCCGGCCGAGCCGCTCGACACCGCCGAGAACGTTCAGGGACGCCTGGCCCTGGTCCACTTTTTGCTCGATGGCAAGGCCGATCCCAACGCCCACGACCGGTGGGGCAACACCGCCCTGCACTGGGCCACCGCCCACGGTCTCACCGCGGTGGTCGAACTGCTCTGCCGGCGCGGGGCCGACCTGAACCTGACGGAAAAGCAAAACGGCAACACGCCCCTTCACGACGCCGCCGACGAGGGCCGGTACGAGGCGGCGCGGGTGCTGTTACAGGCCGGGGCCTCGACCGAACTGCGCAACAAGGCCGGTCTCACCCCGGCCCAGCTCGCCCACCGGCACGGCCACCGCCTGGTCGAGGACCTGATCCGGAAACACCGGCACTGAGGGGGCTCAAGGCCGGGCCGAGACGGGAGTGATCCGGACCGCATCGCCCGGGCGGACCCCGGCGGCCGCGCCGGCACCCACCTCGAGCACGGCGTCCGCTATCACCGGCGGGCCGGTGGTCACTATCCGGCCGGCCGTGCCGGGGGGTGGAACCTCGGGGAAGACCTTGATCACCCGGCCGCCCCGGATAAAGATGATGTCGATCGGGATCAGCATCCCCTTCATCCAGAAGACCATCCCCTGGGGACGACGGAACACGAACAGCATGCCCCACCCGGAAGGGAGCCGCCGGAGCCCGCCCAGGCCCCGGGCCCGGGAGGTGACGTCGGCGGCGACCGTGGCCTTCACCACCAGGCGACCGACCCGGACCCGGACCACCTGGCCGGTCCGCCAGGCCAGGGCCTGGTCAATCCCGCCGAACAGGAGCAGGACCGCCATGGCGGCCGTGAGGGAGACGATGCGTCTGCGCATGGCACCCACCATAACCCCGCGGCCGGGCCGGGGCAAGGGGAACCACCGGTGAGGGCGCGGACCGGACCGGAACTTTCCCCGGCCGGGGCCGGCCTGATCTCGGTTCAGGGGCGGCCGGCCGAGGTTCCGGGGGCCCTGCCCCATGAACTGATCGAGGCCGCCCCCGGCCCGGGGGACGGCCTCCGGTTGCAAGAGGTGATCGAGCCCTCGCCCCTTCGGGTCGATCCGGGCTGTCCGGTTTACGAGCAATGTGGCGGCTGCGCCCTCAGGCACCTGACCTATGAGGCCGAGCTGTCCTTCAAGCGCCGGCTCGCGGGCCAAATATTGGGGCATGACCCGGCCCAGGTCATGGCCTCACCCTCTCCGGACGGATACCGCCACCGGGTCCGGCTCCGCCTGGGCCGGCGCGGCCCTGAGGTGGTCCCCGGGTTTTTCGGGCCAGGCTCGCATCGGTTCGTGGCCGTGACCGACTGCCCGGTGCTGGCCCCGCCCCTGCGGCAAACCCTGCCCCGGCTGAGACAGGCCCTGGCCGGGCCGTTCTTTCGGCGCCACGCCAGGCGGCTGGACCAGGTGGAACTGGCCGCCGGTCTGGAGGCCGATACGGACGTCCTGGCCCAATGGCGTCTGTCGCCCGGGGCGCCCCGGTCAGTGATAAAAACGTTGGAGGGGCTGGACCTCCCCGGGGTCAGATCAGAGGTCGTCGTCGGGGACGAGGCCGGCCGGCCGGGCCGCTTGGGGCCGTCAATCCTGGTCCTGGACCACGACCTGACCGGCCTTGCGCTCCGGGTCGGATCGGGTGTCTTCTTTCAGGCCAACCTGGCCCTGAACCGGCGGCTGGTCGATCTGGTGTTGCAAAAGACCCGGGGCCGGGGACCGGTCCTGGACCTGTTTTGCGGCCTGGGCAATTTCACCCTGCCCCTGGCGGCCGGCGGAGGCCGGGCGGTGATGGGCGTTGAAAACAGTCCCCGGGCCGTGGCCTGGGCCCGGGAGAACGCCCGGAACGCCGGGTTGAGCCGGATCGACCTGATGGAGTCCGACGCGGCGGCGGCCTTCGAGTTTTTCGCCCCGGGCCGCTTCGAAATTTTGGTCCTGGACCCGCCCCGCCGGGGGGCGCCCGACGTGGCCGGCCGGGTGGCCGCCCTGGGTCCGGACCGGGTGATCTACGTCTCCTGCCGGCCCGAGACCCTGGGGCGCGATCTTCGGGCCATGGACGGATATGGTCTGGAAGGCCTGACCCTCCTGGACCTCTTTCCCCGGACCCTGCATCTCGAGGTGGTGGCCGTCCTGGACCGGAAATAGCCAACCGATTAAACCAATTCCCCCTGGAGAACGTTTTCCGTAACGGCCGTCAGCCTGACCGGGACGATTTGCCCCACCACGTGACCAGCGTCCGGAACGACCACCAACAGATAGTTGTCCGTCCGTCCGGAACAGGTCTTCCGCCCGGGCCGGCCCTCGATGAGGACCGGCCGGACCTGACCGAGGTTTTGGGCCATGAAGGCCCGGCGCTTGACGGTGTCCAGGTCCCGGAGCCGCCGGGCCCGGGCGGCGGCCACGGCCGGCGGGACCTGACCCGGCATTTGGGTCGCGGCCGTGCCCGGTCGGGGGGAATAGGGGAAGACGTGGAGATAGGTCAGGGGCAGTTTTTCGGCCAGGTCCAGGGTGCGCTGGAAAGCGTCCTCGGTCTCGCCGGGAAGTCCGGCCAAAAAGTCGGCCCCCAATCCCAGACCCGGAATGTCGGCCCTCAGCCCCTGGATCAGCTCCCGCACCTTAGCCGCGGTGTAGGGCCGGCCCATGGCCCGCAGGACGTCGTCATCCCCGGACTGGAGGGGCACGTGGAGGTGGGGGCACAGGACGCCGCCCGGCCTCAGGTGCTCGATCAGGTCCGGGGTGATCTCGACCGGCTCGATGGAACTCAGTCGCAGCCGGGCCCCGTGCGCCCGGGTCGGCTCGACCACTGATGTCAGGGCCCGGGCCAGGGTCGTGGCCGGCGCAAGGTCCCGGCCGTAGGCCCCCAGATGGACGCCGGTCAGGACGATCTCGCGGTGACCTGCGGCCAGGAGTTCCCGGACGCCGGCCCGGAACTGCTCGGCCGGGACGCTGCGGCTGGGACCCCGGGCCCCGGGCACGGCGCAGTAGGCGCAGGCCTGGTCGCAGCCGTCCTGGATCTTCAGAAAACCCCTGGTCCGGTGGCGGAAGCGGCCCGTGGGTCGGCGCGTGAGGGGCGGCAGGCCGGCCAGGTCGAGCCCGTGACGGGCGGCCCCGGCCGGGGGACGTCCGGCGGCCAGCAGCTCGGGCAGGTTGTCCTTGGCGGCGTGGCCGACGATCAGATCGACCCCGTCGATGGCGGCGATGGACTCGGGATCGGCCTGGGCCTGGCAGCCGGTGACGGCGATCAGGGCCCCGGGGTGCCGGCCCACGGCCCGGCGCACGGCCTGCCGGGACTGGCGGGCGGCCTTGGCGGTGACGGTGCAGGTGTTGACGATGACCACATCGACGTAGGCGGCCGAATCCGGCGCCAGGATGAAACCGGCCGCCTCGAGGGCGTGCTCGAAGGCGGCCGATTCGACCTGGTTGACCTTGCAGCCGAGGGTGATGACGGACAGGCGTTTCGTCTCGATCACCGCTCAGAATTGTTTCCGGACCTTGGCGAATCCGTCCATGGACCGGGTGATGGTGTCCTCCGGAACGCAGTAGGCGATCCGGAAGTGCCCGGGGCCGAAAAAGCCCGAGCCCGGCACCACCAGGATGTTTTCGGCCTGCAGGGCCCGGACGAACTCGACGTCGTCGGGGATGGGGCTCTTGGGGAACAGGTAGAAGGCGCCCTGGGGCTTGGTGAACTCGTAGCCGGCCTTGGCCAGCCCGTCGCAGAGCAGGTCCCGGCGGTCCTGGTAGCGGGCGATGTCCACGTGGTCGCCCAGGTGTTCGGCCGCCAGGCGCTGGAACAGGGCCGGGGCGTTGACGAATCCCAGGATGCGGGTGGTCAGGGTGATGGCGCCGACCAGGTTGTCATGGTCGTCGGCCTCGGGATGCACGGCCACGTAACCGATCCGCTGTCCGGGGAGTGACAGGTCCTTGGAAAAGGAGGTGCCCACGATGGAGTGGGGGTACTGGAAGGTCCAGGGCACCTCGATGCCGTCAAAGGCGATCTGGCGGTAGGGCTCGTCGGACAGGAGATAGATCGGCCGGCCCAGCTTGGCCGAGGCCTCCTCGAGGACGGCCACGAGCTGTTCCAGGTTGGCCTGGTCATAGACCGTGCCGGTGGGGTTGTTGGGCGAGTTGATGAGCACGGCGCAGGTCGCGGGCGACACGGCCTCGGCGATGGCCCCGGTATCGAGGCTGAAGTCGTCCTTGGTCGCCACCCGTTTGACCGTGCCGCCGTGGTTGGCCAGATAGGCGTCGTACTCGACAAAATAGGGGGCCGGGACGATCACCTCCTGGCCGGGATTGAGGACGGCCTTGAGGATCGAGTTGAGGGCCCCGCCGGCGCCGACGCTCATGATGACGTCGCCCATGGTGAAGGGAAGGCCGGTTTGCGACGAAAGAAAGGCGGCCACCTTTTCCCGGACCTCGGGCAGGCCGGCGTTGGCCATGTAGGCGTGTCGTCCGGGCGACCGATCCGCCGCCAGGCGGGCCAGAGTGTCCAGGACCTGATCCGGGGGGGCGACATCGGGATTGCCCAGCGAGAAGTCGAAGACGTTTTCGGCCCCGAACTGGGCCTTGCGGCGGGCGCCCTCCTCGAACATGGCTCGGATCCAGGACGATCTCTCCATGGCCTGGGCGATGGCATCGGCAATGGGCATGATTATTCCTCCACTGGGTTCTTGGGGCCGCCGGACAGCGGGGAGCCGTCCCGGCCGGCGTCGAGATCGGCCTCGGTGCCGACCTTGTTCTTACCCCGTCGTTTGGCCCGATGCAGGGCCTGGTCGGCCCGGTGCACGATCTCGGCCGGGCCCTTGTCGGCGGGGTCGAACACGGCCACCCCCAGGGAAATGGTCAGGGAGAAGTCGTGCTGGTCGTCAACGGAGAAGCCGGTGCTGGCGATGACCAGCCGCAGGCGCTCGGCCAGGCGGCGGGTGCCCTCGAGATCGGTTCCGGGGACGATGATCGCCAGTTCCTGGCCCCCGTACCGGGCCGGGAAATCCATCTCCCGGACGATATGGCGGGTCAACCGGGCCACCTCCCTCAGGACGGTGTCCCCGGCCTCATGCCCGTAAAGGTCGTTGACCTTCTTGAAGTCGTCCAGGTCGGCGAAGATGAGGCCGAACAGGTTGCCGTAGCGTTTGGCCCGGGAGTACTCGCGTTCGATCTCCCGGTCAAAGGCCCGCCGGTTGGCCACCCCGGTCAGGGCGTCGGTGGTCGCCTCGAGTTCGAGGCTTTTGAGGCGCCCCAGGGCGGTGTCCACCATCTGGGTCTGGTGCTGGATGGCCCTCTGGTAGGCCTGGTTGGCCTCGCGGACCCGCTGGCCCTCGGACATGATGGTCGTCAGGAGGCGGCGGATGTCGTCCAGGTCCCGGGCCTTCTCGATCTCGGCCTCGTACCGGGCCAGGCTGTCCGAATAGGCCGTCACCCGCTCGACCGACTGGAGCGACTCCTTGATGATGCGCAGGGCCAGGCCTTGGATCATCTCGGCCGCCTGGTTGACGCCCTTGGCCCGCGGACCCGTCAGGGTGCGGCCGAAGAACTCGTCGAAGATCTGCCGGGTCAACTCGGGGGTGAACCGGACCTCGGCGGCCAGCAGTTCGTCCAGGCGCTTGGTCAGCTCCGGCGAGTTCCCCTGGAAGTACTCGTACCAGAGCATGTAGTTCTCCGGGGTGGCCGGGATCCCCTTTTCTCCCAGGAAGGGCAGTACCCTCTGGGCCACGGCCTCGGCCTGCTGGAAGATCCGGTTCGGTCCTTTTTGTCCGTCGTCCGCGGTCATGGTGTCCTGTCCGATCCGTCCGGCCGGGTCAGGGACGCGGGCCAGGGTCCGATCCCCGGTCCTAATGCCTCCCTAATTATCTTAAAATATCCGGTCCCTTTCCCTTTGGCAAGGCCCGCCATTGGTTTTACTTGACAAGGTAGAGAGTTGATTTTACACTACTACACATCGCCAATTGAATATTTTTTTTAAAGCGGCCTCATTTTTGAGGCCGTCTGTTGTGTTGAGGGCCTGTCCATGGAATTGGTGGACGTCTTCAAAAAGCGGACCCGCCATCCGTTTCGGCCGCGCTCCTCGGATATCATCGGTCGTATTTTCGAGAATTTCAGGCGATTCCCCACGCCGGGAGACTCCCTGATCATGGGCGAGAGCGACTTCGGGGAGCACAAGGTTTACGTGGTGGCTCAGCAAAAGCCGACCCCGGACAGGCTGGCCCGGAAGAGCGACCTGCGACGCCTCAATTACGGGATGATGACCGCCGACGAGCACTCGCGGGTGCTGTGGCTGCTGTCCCAGCTGAGGCGGCAGGACAACGAGAACGCCTACCTGGTGACCTTTGTGGACACCTACGGGGCCGACATCTCCATGGATTCGGCCCGGCGCTTCCAGGCCTTCTTCATCGCCCACCTGATCCGCGAGTTTCTGACCATCCCCATCCGGAGCATCTCCATCGTCCTGGGCGAGGGCGGCTCGGGCGGGGCCCTGGCCGTCCAGGTCTGCGACCGGCGGGCCGCCGTCGAGGACACCATGTACTCCACGGCGCCCCCCGAGTCCCTAGCGGCGATCATCTTCCGGGACGCCTCGCGGATCGCCGACGCCCTGGCCATCTCCCGGCCCACCCCCCGGGACATCCGCCACTACGAGGTCGTGGACGCCATCATTCCCCAGACCCGCAAGGTCGAGGACGCCGAGGGCTTGGCCAACAACATCCGGACCTACCTCACCCGGACCATCCGCGAACTCTCGAAAATAAAGATCAAGAAACTGCTCAAGGAACGGGAGAAACAGGCCGTCGCCTTTGGACGGACCAAGTCCGAGAGCCGGATCGAAAACCTGAGACGGATGATCGAGCGGCCCTTCTCCCTGTTCCACAAGCCTCCCCCCGACATCCAGGTCCTGGCCCACGGCTCGGTCCTGAACCTGGCCGACGACTACGGCGACGGCAACATCGTCGATCCCCGGCACGAGTACATCAAGTGCGGCGAGGGCGTGGCCGGCGGCCAGGGGGGCGGCTGCGGCCGGCTGATCCGCCTCAAGGATTACCTGGAAAACCACCAGGTCTGCCCCTTCTGCGGCCGGCGGCACGTCCTGGACGCCTCGGGCTGGATCAACTGCCTGACCGATCCGGGCACCTTCCACGAGATCAACCGGAACCTGACCGTGGACGACCTGCTGGACGAGGAAGACATCATCCGGTCCTACCGCGAGTTCCTGGCCAAGCAGCAGGGCCGGACGCCGTTCAAGGAGTCCCTGGTCACGGCCGAGGCCCGGGTGTACGGCCAGCCGGTGGTCATGGCCATCTGCGAGTTCTACTTCGGCGGCGGGTCCATGGGGGTGGTCTTCGGCCACAAGTTCCACCTGGCCGCCGAGCACGCCGTCCAGAAGCGGCTGCCCCTCATCTCGGTCTGCTGCTCGGGCGGGGCCCGGCTGTACGAGGGGATCGTCGCCCTGATGCAGATGGTCAAGACGGTCAACGCCGTCAACCGCCTCAAGCGCTACGGCCTGCCCTATATCTCGATCCTGGGGGACCCGTCCACCGGCGGGGCGATCGCCTCCTTCGCCGCCCTGGGGGACGTCATCCTGGCCGAGCCCCAGGCCATGGTCGTCTTCACCGGCCCGCGGGTGATGGAGGCCCGGGGCTTCGAGGTGGACGAAAAGCTGATCCGGAGCGACGCCCTGGCCGAGATCTCCTGCCAGACCTATGATCGCCAGGACTACTACCACTCCATCCGGGGCATCCACGAGGTGGCCGAGCGCGGCAAACTCCGGGCCGTGCTGGCCAAGTACCTCGAACTGTACCGCAACACCGCCGGGGCCAGACCGCCGGGCATGGCCCGGCTGCTGGGTTGAACCATGGCCGTCCTTCCGGTCGATCCGGCCGGCAACAAGCTGTTTCGATGGGCCGACCATTTGCCGGCCGAGTACTTTGACCGGCTGGCCGGCCGGGACCCGGAGACGGTCCGCCGCCTGAGCGGGGCCGCCTTCGATCCGGTGAGCGGGACCTACGCCCTCGAGGTCCTGGGCGAAACCTACGTCGTCTCCCCGGCCGAGCGGACCATCGACGGTCCCGGGGACCGGGTCGTTTTCCAGACCGGCCTGGTGATCCTGCTCAGCCTGCTCCGGGACCGGCCCGTGGGTCTGGCCGGCGAGTGGGTCCCCGAGCGGGAGCTGCCCGGCGGCGATCTCTTCTTCCAGGGGCCCCACGCCCTGCCCACGGCCGCGCTGGCCAAGCGTTTCGGCCGGGACGCGGCCGGTTTTCTCCGGGCGGCCGAGGCCCTGGGGGGCCGCCCGGTCCCGGACCTGGGCGACGCGGCGGTCCGGCTGCCGGTGACGCCCATGCTGCTGGTGACCCTGGTGCTGTGGCTGGGCGACGACGAGTTCAAGCCGGCGGTCAAGGTCCTGTTCGACCGGAACGCGGCCGGTCTCCTGCCCCTGGACGGGCTGTGGGCCGCGATCAACGTCGTCCGGGGGCGCCTGGTCGGCCCGGCCGACAATCCCGGCCGGGCCCTGCCCGACACCGGGGCCTGCGGCCTCAACTGCGCCGCCTGTCTGCTCAGCGTCCGGGGGGCGTGCACGCCCTGCGGGGCCGGGACCAGCGACCGGGCCCAGGACAAGCTGGCCGCCCAGCAGCGCCTCCTGGGGGCGGAATGCGCCATCCTGGCCTGCGCCGCCGCGAAGAACGTGGCCCACTGCCCCCGGGACTGCACCCAGTTCCCCTGTGATCGCTTCGAAGGCTATCCCTTCAGCCAAGGCTTCCTGGCCATGCAGGACCGGCGCCGGAAAGGGCTAGGCCGGCCGTCCTGAGGTCCCCTGGCCGGAGGATCTCCGGCGGTCAATTGTCCCGGCCGCGCCGGTTGAACCGGGGGAATACGGGCCCGGACTTGTGACCGGCCGTTTGAACCGCCATAATTGTTCACCAAGGACACACATCGTCCCCCTGACTCTCAGGTTCGAGGAGGTCCGCCGTGGAGGAAGCCGCCAATAGAACCGCCTACCAGATGGCCCTGGAGCAGATCGACTCGGCGGCGCCCCATGTGGAGGTGGACCCGGCCTTCATCGCCCGGCTGAGGCTGGCCGACAAGGAGGTGACCATCCACTTCCCGGTCAAGCGGGAGGACGGCCGGGTGGAGATGATGACCGGCATCCGGGTTCAGCACAGCAACGCCCGGGGGCCGTACAAGGGCGGCATCCGCTATCACCCGGCCGTGGACCTGGACGAGGTCCGGGCCCTGGCCATGTGGATGACCTGGAAGGCGGGCGTGGTCAACATCCCCTTTGGCGGGGCCAAGGGGGCCGTGATCTGTGACCCGAAACAGATGAGCCCCAAGGAGATCGAGAACCTGACCCGGCGCTTCACCTGGGAGCTGGCCCCGCTCATCGGCCCGGACCGGGACATCCCGGCCCCGGACGTCTATACCAACCCCCAGGTCATGGCCTGGATCATGGACACCTACTCGATCCTGAACGGACACACCATCACCGGCGTGGTCACCGGCAAGCCGGTCGAGCTGGGCGGGTCCCTGGGCCGGTTCGAGGCCACGGGCAAGGGGGTGGTCATTTCGGCCCTGGAGGCGGTCCGGATCCTGGGAATGTCGCCGGTCGGGCTGCGGGTGGCGGTCCAGGGCGCGGGCAACGTCGGCAGCGTGGCCGCCCGGTACTTCGAGCAGAACGGGGCCCGGCTCGTCGCCATCAGCGACTCCCGGGGCGGCGTGTACAACCCCGAGGGGCTGGACAGCGCCTCGGCCCTGGCCTGCAAGAACCAGTACTCCTGCTTCCTCGGCCCCCGGGTCGGCGGCGAGGAGATCACCAACGAGGAACTGCTCGAGCTGGACTGCGACGTGCTCGTCCCGGCCGCCCTGGGCGGGGTCATCACCGAGAAAAACGCCGGGAATATCAAGGCCCGGATCGTGGCCGAGGGGGCCAACGGTCCGACCACGCCGGCGGCGGACCGGATCCTGGCCGACAAGGGAGTGACGGTCGTGCCCGACATCCTGGCCAACGCCGGCGGGGTGACCGTCTCCTACTTCGAGTGGGTCCAGAACCTGCAAAACCTGCTCTGGAGCGAGGCCGAGATCCACCAGCGCCTCGAATCGATCCTCAAAAAAGCCTTCAACGATGTCCATGGCATAGCCATGGACAAGAAACTGGACCTGCGCACCGCGGCCCTGGTCCTGGGCATCGAGCGGGTGGCCCGGGCGATCCAGATCCGGGGGATTTACCCCTAGAGGGTTCTTGTAATTACCGGCCGGCGCTGGTAGGGTTTTAGTCACACCATCATGGCACCGCCGAATCACCCGTGACCGAATCCACCGAACAACAACAGGCCGCCGCCAAGGTCAGCTTTTATCCGGCCTGGTGCAAGCGCTGCGGCAACTGCGTCGCCTTCTGCCCCCGGGACGCCCTGGCGGCCGACGAGTGGGGCCATCCCTACCTGGCCCGGCCGGACCGGTGCACCACCTGCCGCCTGTGCGAGATGCTCTGTCCCGACTTCGCCATCAGCGTCGGCGAACCGAGCGTCGGCCCGGCGCCGCCCCCCGGCCCGCCCCCGGCCGTCAGGCCCCGGCCCCAGAGCCCGGAACGGCTGGCCCCTGGGCCCGACGAGGACGAGGACCGTGGCTAGGCCTCCCCGGCGGCTGATGCAGGGCAACGAGGCCGTGGCCCGGGGCGCCCTGGCCGCGGGCTTGGGTTTCTTCGCCGGCTATCCCATCACCCCGGCCAGCGAGATCATGGAACTGATGAGCCGCGAGCTGCCGGCGCGGGGTCTGGCCTTCATCCAGATGGAGGACGAGATCGCCTCGCTGGGGGCCTGCCTGGGGGCCTCCCTGGCCGGGAAGAAGGCCATGACCGCCACCAGCGGTCCGGGTTTCTCGCTGATGCAGGAGAATCTGGGCTACGGCGTGATCACCGAGACCCCGGTGGTCCTGGTCAACGTCATGCGGGCCGGGCCGTCCACCGGCCTGCCGACCAGCGTCGCCCAGGGCGACGTCCAGCAGGCCCGGTGGGGGACCCACGGCGATCACCCGGCCCTGGTCCTGTGTCCCAGTTCGGTGGCCGAGTGCTTCGACCTGACGGTCAGGGCCTTCAACCTGGCCGAGCGGTTCCGGACCCCGGTGATCCTGCTGGCCGACGAACTGGTGGCCCATCTCCGGGAGACGGTGGTCCTGCCCGGCCCGGACGAGATCGAGGTCGCGGACCGGCGGCCGCCGACCGTGCCGCCGGACTGGTACCAGCCCTATCAGGCCGACGCCACCGGGGTCCCGCGCCTGGCCGACCTGGGCCACGGTTACCGCTACCACGTCACCGGACTGGTCCACGACGAGCGCGGTTTTCCCACCAGACGGATCGACGAGGTCGCGCCGTTCTACCAGCGCCTGTTCGACAAGATCGGCCGCCGCGCTCACGAGCTGACCCTGGTGGCCGGGTTCGACCTGGACGACGCCGAGATGGCGATCATCGCCTACGGCGCCGTGGCCCGCAGCGCCCTGGCCGCCGTCCGCCTGGCCCGGGAGCAGGGCCGCCGCCTGGGCCTGCTCAAGCTGATGGGGCTGTGGCCCTTTCCCCGTCAGGCGGTCGAGGCGGCCCTGACCGGCCGGCGGGCGGTCCTGGTGCCGGAGCTGAACATGGGCCAGATCTACCGGGAGGTCCGGCGGGTCAACGACGGCCGGACCGAGGTCATCCGGATGGGCAAGCTGGACGGGACGATGATCACCCCATTGGAAATACTCCGCCGGCTGGAGGGGCGCTGGTCATGAAGACGGCCCATCGTCAGGTGGTCTATGGTTGGCTCCGCCACGACAAGAAGTTTCCCCACGTCTGGTGTCCGGGCTGCGGGTTGGGAATCCTCCTGGGCTCGCTGGTGAGGGCCCTGATCCGGACGGGCCGGGCCAAGGACGAGGTGGTCCTGGTGGGCGGCATCGGCTGCTCGGGCCGCCTGCCGGTGTACGTGGACGTGGGCAGCGTCCACACCACCCACGGCCGGGCCCTGACCTTTGCCACGGGCATCAAGCTGGCCAATCCCGACCTGACGGTGATCGCGGTCATGGGCGACGGCGACGCCACGGCCATCGGCGGCAATCACCTGATCCACGCCGCCCGGCGCAACCTGGATCTGACCTCGATCATCGTCAACAACCTGACCTACGGCATGACCGGCGGTCAGTCCTCGCCGACCACGCCCCTGGGGGCCAAGTCCACCACGGCGTCCTACGGACACATCGAGCCCGGCTTTGACATCGCCAGTCTTTCGGCCACGGCCGGGGCGGCCTTTGTCGCCCGGGGCACGGTCTATCACGTCACCCTGCTGGACCGGCTGCTGCAGCGGGCCGTCGAGCACCCCGGCTTCGGCGTGGTCGAGGTCTGGAGCCCGTGTCACACCAACTTCGGCCGCCAGAACCGCCTCGGCTCCCAGGTAGACATGATGCGGGACCTCAAGGTCCTGGCCGTCCGGCAGGAGCGTTTCGCCAAGCTGGGCCCGGCCGAGCGGGCCGGCCGCTTCCCGATCGGGGTCCTGGCCGATCATCGCGACCGGCCGCGGTACCTGGACTCGTACCGGGCCCTGTGCGAGCGGGCCATGAAGCGCCGCGCCGAGGGGCAGACGTGAGCCAGCGGCGGCCGCTGCCCCGACCCCGGATCGAGATCCGCCTGGCCGGCTCCGGCGGACAGGGGATCATCCTGGCCGGATTGATCCTGGCCGAGGCGGCCGGCCTGGGCGAGGGCCGTCAGGTGGCCATGTCCCAGGCCTACGGGCCCGAGGCCCGGGGCGGGTCGTCCCGGGCCGAGGTCATCATCAGCGACCGGCCGATCGATTACCCCCTGTGTCTGGCACCCGACGTCCTCATCGCCCTGTCCCAGGAGGCGGCCGACGTTTACGGGTCTGACCTGGCCCCCGCGGGTCTGATGATCGTCGATCAGGACCTGGTGGAGGCGGCCGGCGGGGACGGGGTGACGGCCTTGCCTTTCACCGCCGCGGCCCGGGACAAGGTCGGGCGGGCGACCACGGCCAACATCGTCGCCCTGGGGGCCCTGGCCGAACTGACCGGCCTGGTCGGCCGCCGGGCCCTGGAGGCGGCCCTCCTCCGCCGGGCCCCGGCGGGCAGCCAACAAGTCAATCGTCAGGCCCTGGGCCTGGGCGTCCGCCTGGCCCGGGAGTCTTTGAAGCAGGGCGGTCCGACCACCCCGCCGGCCGCCACGGAGGACGTGTGACCCCTGTCTATTGCCGGAATCATCCTGATCGCGAAGCCGACGTCCCGTGCCAGAAGAACTCGACGCGGGGCTACTGCCGGGAGTGCCTCGACGAGGGCGTCCCCTGCTTCGACCCGGACATATATTGCAAGTTCAGGACCCAGTGCATCATCTGGGCCCTGGCCCGGGAGCACGGCCTGCACCACAAGACGGACGCCCAGGCCGCGGCCTCGCCGTAGTGAGGCCGGGCCGGCGGAGCCGGAGTGGAAGTCTCATGAATAATCCGGGCTAGCTGGCCAGGCGCTTGTCGCTGGTCAACAGGGCGCTGATCTCCTCGGCCGGGACCGGACGGCTGAACAGGAATCCCTGCATCTGATCGCAGTTGTGCTTCCTCAACAGGGCCAGTTGTTCCTCGGTCTCGACCCCCTCGGCGATCACCATCAAATTGAGGCTGCGGCCCATGGAGATGATGGTATCGACGATGGCCGCGTCGTTCTGGTCGGTGACGATGTCGGCCACGAAGGACCGGTCTATCTTGAGGGCGTTCATCGGAAAGCGCTTGAGGTAGTACAGCGACGAGTATCCCCGGCCGAAGTCGTCCAGGGAGAGCCGGACCCCCAGGGCGCTCAGTTGCTCCAGGGTGTCGATGGCCTCGCCGACGCTGTGCATGACCACGTTCTCGGTGATCTCGAGTTCGAGACATTGGGGCGGCAGACCGGTTTCCCCGAGGACGCGCCCGACCGTGGGCACCAGGTCCTTTTGGCGGAACTGGCGGGGCGA
This sequence comes from uncultured Desulfarculales bacterium, assembly GCA_964569795.1. GTDB lineage: Bacteria > Desulfobacterota > Desulfarculia > Desulfarculales > JAHJDS01 > JAHJDS01. The sequence continues at coordinate 90,536 of CAZMVB010000006.1, forward strand.
AAGGTTGACCGAGACCACCAGACCGCTAAAACCCGCCTGGTGCCACTTCCTGGTCTGGGCGCAGGCCGTGCGCAGGACCCACTCGCCCAGGGGCACGATCAGGCCCGTCTCCTCGGCCATGGGAATGAAATTGTCGGGGGCCACCAGACCCACCCGGGGCCGCTGCCATCGGACCAGGGCCTCGAGGCCGGTCACCCGGCCGCTGTCCAGATCGACCTTGGGCTGGTAGTGCACCAGGAACTCGTTCCGCTCGATGGCCCCCCGCAGGTCGGACTCCAGGGCCATCCGCTTGACCATCTGCTCGTTCATGGCCGGAGTGAACAGGCAGTACTGGTCCCGGCCGCGATCCTTGGCCCGGTACATGGCCAGATCGGCGTTGCGGACCAGGGTGTCCAGGTCGCGGCCGTCGTCCGGGAAGATGGTGATGCCCACCGAGACCGAGACGTGCAGCTCGTGCTCCCTGATGTGGAAGGGCGTCCGGAGCGACTCCTGGATCCGCCGGGCGGCGTGCACGGCGACGTCGGTGTTCTCGATGCCGGGCAGCAGGAGGATGAACTCGTCCCCGCCCAGGCGGGCCACGGTGTCCTCGGCCCGGACCCAGCGGACCAGGCGCTTGGCCACGGCCTGGAGCAGCAGGTCGCCCACGGCGTGGCCCAGGGAATCGTTGATGTTCTTGAAGTTGTCCAGGTCCAGGAAGAGGAGGGCCAGGCGGGCCCGCTTGCGGTGGGCCGAGGCCAGGGCCATCTTCAACCGGTCGTTGAACAAGAGGCGGTTGGGCAGGCCGGTCAGGGGATCGTGAAAGGCCTGATGGGCGATCTGCTCCTCGCTCTTGCGCAGGGCGGTGATGTCCTGGACGGCGCCGACGAGCTTGACCGGCCGGCCGGTCGGGGAGTGGCGCTCCACCTCGGCCAGCTGAAACACGCTTCTCACCTCGCCCCCGGGCCGGACGATGCGGTGTTCGATGGTCGTCGGCCCGGTCTGTTCCGGGGCCTGGCCGAGCCACTGTTCGACCCGGGTTCGATCGTCGCGGTGGACCAGTTTCAAAAAACCCTCGACGGTCGGCCGCTCGGGCGCCGGGTCCAGGCCGGCGATGCGATAGATCTCGTCCGAGCAGGTCAGCTCCCCGGGGCCGAGGTCCAGTTCCCAGTTGCCCAGGCCGGCCATCTTCTGGGCCCGGGCCAGCGAGGCCTGACTCTTTCTGAGGGCGGCCTCGGTCCGGATCTTGTCGGTGATGTCCCGGGCCGAGCCGCGGACGGCCGTGGGCCGGCCCCGGGCGTCGTAAATCACCGAGTTCTGGTACTCGACGATCCGCTCCTCGCCCTGGCGGGAGACAACCCGCATCAACCCGGTGGATTTGCCCTGCGCCAGCAGGTTGCGGAGATAGTCGTCGAACTCGGACCGGTACCGCTCCGGGATCAAGTCCTTGACGTTGAGCCGCTCCATCTCCTCGGAGCTGTGGCCGGCCAGGTTGAGGAAGGCCCGGTTGGTCTCGGTGAAGTTGCCCTCCAGGTCGTGGGCGAACAGGAAGTCCGAGACGTTGTCAAAGATGTCCCGTCTCTTTTCTTCGCTTTCGCGCAGGGCCAAAGCCGCCTGTTTCTGTTCACTGATGTCCCGGACCCAGACCTGGACGCCGGGCCGGCCCCCGAGCCTGATGGCCTGGGCGCTGATCTCGCCGTCAAAGGCGGTCCCGTCCGCGCGCAGCAGGCGGACCTCGTAACGGGAGGGGGTGGGCTCGCCGCGCATCCGGGCCTGGGCCCGGGCCCGGGTGACCTCGTGAAAGTCGGGATGGTAGATCCGCCAGTGCTCCAGGCCGACCAGATCCCCGGCCCGGTAGGCGAGCATCTCGTGCAGGCGCTGATTGGCGAAGACGATGGTCTCCCCTTTCTGGATAAAGATGCCGTCGAAGCTCTCCTCGACCAGGTTCCGGTATCGCTCCTCGCTGGCCTTGAGGGCCTCCTCGGCCGCCTTGCGCCCGGTGATGTCCTCGATGATGCCGTCGATCCAGGCCGGCCGTCCGTCGGCGTCATAATGGATCGACGCCGTGCACGAGGCGGTGAAGGCCCGGCCGTTTTTGGTCCGGAGTTGCAGTTCCCGGTTGGCGACCTGGCCCGAGGCCTGCAGCTCGGTGATGAACCGCTCCCGCTCGGCCGGGTCCTGATAGAGGTCGGCCACCTCGACCTTCATGAACTCGGCGGCCGAGTCGAAACCGAACATGGCTACCAGGGCCGGGTTGGCCTGCAGGAAGTGGCCCCGGGGACCGGCGGCGCTGCGGTAAACGCCGACGTTCAGGTTGTCCACCAGGACGCGGTATTCGGACTCGCTGTCCTGAAGGGCCAGCTGGGACTTCAGGCGCGCCGCGCTGGCCTTTTCCATCCGGTCCAGCCGGCCGCGCAGGGCGGCCAGCTCTTCCTCGAGTTCCCGTTTGGTCTTGGCCCGGTTGGTCATCCAGAGTGGCCGATCATTGCCCGGTCCCGGGGCGCCGGGCCCCGCTGGCGGGTGAGGTTGGTGCGCTTCTCGTCACAGAGCGTCCGCTGGGTCCATGCTAGCAAATGCCGGGGTAAAAATACAACCACTGAAATGCGACCCCGCCGGCCGGGTCGCATTCGGAATCAGGCCGGGCCGGTCCGGCCGGCCCGGCGGGCGGCCTTGGCCTTCTTGACCCGGTCGATCTCGCGCGAGACCTTCAGGCCCCGGGTCCGAAGCGAATACCAGACCAGACGCCGGCGGTCCATGACGAAGAACCGCCGTCCGTATTTGCGCAGGGCGGCCGGATCGATCTCGAAGCCCAGGCCCGGCTTGTCCGGGACGCGCAGGCGGCCCCGGTCGTGGGCGAACGGCTCGGCCAGCAGGGCGTCGCGGGCCTCGACGGTCCAGCCCGGCGGGGCGTAAGGGTATTCCAGGGCCTGCCCGTCGGCCGGGCCGCTGGCCGCGAAGAGCTGCAGGTTCACGGCGAAGCCGATGCCGTTGGTCCAGGTGTGGGGGCTGTAGCCCAGGCCGCGCTCCCGGCAGAGCTTGATCACCTCCCAGACCTGGGCCACCCCGCCGGCCATGACCGCGTCCGGCTGGAAGATCTTGTAACAGCCCCGCTCGATCATCATCCGCAGTTCGGGCAGGCCCTGGGAGTTGAGTTCGCCCCCGGCGATGGGCACCGGTGAATAGGCGCTCAGGGCGGCCAAGTCGTCGTAGGCGTCCATGGCCAGGGGCTCCTCGATCCAGGCCACCCCGGCCCGGGCGCAGGCGTCGGCGAACCGCTTGGCCCGGGCCAGGTCCCAGCGGGGGGCGTCGTCCACGACCGTCACCCGCCAGCCCTGGTTGGCGTCCACGCCGATGGTCATCTTGTCCCCGACCGCCCGGGCCGTCTCGACCACCTGGGCGATGTCCTTTTGCTCGTCAAAGTCGTGGACCCGGAGCTTGATCGACCGGAAGCCCTCGGCGTAGCGGGCCTCGGCCTCCTCGATCCTCTCCCGGGGATCCTTGACCTCGCCGGTCGAGGCGTACAGGGTCACCTCCCGGGGCGCCCCGCCCAGCAGCTCGCAGACCGCCTGACCGGCCACCTTGCCCTTGATGTCCCAGAAGGCGGGCTCGATCCACCAGTTGCGCCAGCCCAGGTAGGCCACCTCGCGGAGGCGCTGCTGGATCAGGTCGATGTCGGTCGCCTCCTCGCCGATCAGATAGGGCCCCAGCAACTCGCCCAGCCCCGACCTCTCCCGGCCCAGGGCCGGTCCGGCGCTGTGGCCGACCGCCCCGTCGGCGGTGGTGACCCTGATCAGGGTGAACCGGTTCTCGGTCTGGGGCAGGCCCGGAATCCAGGCCGGCCGAAACCAGGCGGGCAGGGGGACGGCCACGTGAAACAGTTCGATCCGGCTGATGGCGGGCATGGCGGCTGACCTCGCGGTGCGATTTGCTTTCGGCCGGGCGGTCTCCGTTCGCCTTATTTTTTCAGGCCGACGGGGCCCGGCCGGGGCGGCCGGGTCGCCGGCGGCGGGTCAGTGGATGCCCTTGGGGTGCATCAACAGATCAGGGGCGATGGTCACCCCGAACAGGATCTTGATCATGACCAGCAGAACCAGCGCGGCCAGCAGGATCTTGAGGTGGTCGGCGTGGAGCCGGTTGCTCAGCCGGGCCCCGACCTGGGCGCCCAAGACCGACCCGGCCAGAAGAATCATGGCCAGGACTAGGTCCACGGTCCGGTTGGTGGTGGCCTGCATGAAGGTCACGTAGGCGCAGACCCACACCTCCTGGAACAGGTTGGTCCCCACGGCCACGTTCATGGGCATGCGCAGGCCGTAGTACATCAGCGGGATCATGATGAAGCCGCCGCCCAGCCCCATGACCGCGGACAGGGTCCCCACAAAGGTGCCGACCAGCAGGGGGAGGACGGGTGACAGGGTCACCTCGGACTTGTGGAAGCGGGTCTGCCAGGGCAGGGTCTGGATCATCCGGAGGTAGAGGGAGGGCCTGGCCGCCGTGGCGGTCGCCTCCGACTGCCGGTACCGGCGGCGAAGGCTGCGCACGCTCTCCAGCATCATGATCGAGCCCACCAGGCCGAGCATGACGATGTAGGTCACCTTGATCAGGAAGTCGGCGCTGCCCAAGGTCCGCAAGACCTTGATCAGCTCCACCCCGATGGTGCCGCCCAGAAAGCCGCCGATGAGCAGATACATGCCCATCTTGAGGTCAACGTTGCCCATCCGGTAGTGGGCGATGGTGCCCGAGGTGGCCGCGGCCACGATCTGGTTCGAGTCGGACGCCGCGGCCACGACCGAGGGGATGCCGAACATGATCAACAGCGGGGTCATCAGAAAGCCGCCGCCTACCCCGAACAGTCCCGAGATGAAACCCACGCCGCCGCCCACGCCGAAAAGCATGAACATGTTGATGCTGTGTCCGGCGATGGGCAGATAGAGGTGAAACATGTCAATTCCTCACGTGACAGGAATCCGCTCGAAATGCGGTCAAGATCATCGCTCCGTCGGAATCAGCCATAGACCAATTGGGGGGTGTCGTGGACGACGACCTCCTTGACGCCGGGAACCTCGGCGGCGATTTTCTCCAGTTGGGAGACCATCTCGGGCTCGCGGAACTCGGCGGTCTCGGAATGGATCAACACCCGGCCGCCCCGGGCCGTGACCGTCGCCCGGGGATTGACCTCGACCACCCGGGCCTTGACCTGGGCGGCCAGGACCAGGTCGTCCAGGGTCTGCTGCGACTCGGGGGTGGCCTGGAATTGGCTCAGGGCCCCGGTCCGGCAGATGAGGTCCGCGGCGTCGTCCACGGTCAGCTTGTTGACGTGGATCACCAGGTCGTAGAGGGAGGGGTCCCAGGTGTCCACCCCGAAGAGGTACCGGCTCCACTGGCGACGCTGGTGATCGTCCTTTTGCACGATTTCGAGCGCCTCCTCCTCGGTGACCTGGTCCCGCTCCATCTCGAGCCTGACCCGGGACTCCATGTCGGCGATGATGCGCACCTTGAGCACGTGCGAGACGCCGCGCACGTAAAAGTGCCCGGCCAGGCCGTGATAGATCACGTTGTCCGGCTGGACTTCCTGGAGAAAGGCGGCGGCGAAGTAGGCCAGGTAGCGCTCCCTGCCGTAGGTGAACCGCTCCAAAAACGACGGGGCGTCGTGAAGCGCCCGCAGCAGCTTGATCTCGGGGACGTTGAAGTGCTCCGAGGCCTCGATCAGCACCTCCCGCGAGATGCACTTGATCTCCAGGCATTCGGCCACCCGTTCGGCCACCGCCTTGCCGTTGCTGTAAGAGCCCCTGGAAATGGTGACGATTGGCATTGCTTAACCCTCTGATGTCATGGCCGGACACATCCGGCCGCTCCGGGTCAGTGCCCCTTGCGGCCGCCCTTGAAGATAACGCCGATCAGCAACCCCGCCCCAAAGGCGATGACCAGGGCCAAAAGTCCGTAGATGAAGCTGTGCTCATAGGCCAGGTCGGACAGCAAGGCCGGAAAACCGACCAGCCCGACCTTCAGGTCCACCTGGCGGCGCGTCAGGATCCGTCTGTCCTTAAGCACGGTCAGGTGCACCTGGTAGTCCCCGGGGGTTATCCCCGACGGCAGCCGGAACCGGCCCTGCACCGTCCTCTGACCGCCCGGTCCGGCGCTCGATTTCAGGGCCCCGGGGAACAGGCCGTAAAGTTTCTGACTCTTCTTCAGGTCGAAAAATTCCTGGGACAGCTTGGGTTCCTCGCCGGGGCGGACCCGGCCCTTGAAGGACATGTGTCGGGCCAGGTAGGGATAGCCCCACTTGGCCGCCCGGTCGGTCCTGGTCAACAGATTCGGCCTGGTGCTCGCCGCCATGTAGAGCCGGGGCGCCCCGAAGACGTCCACCTCGCCGATGTTCATCCACAGCCCCAGGCGGCGGCCCTCGATCATCATGTCTTCCTCGTCGGCCCGGCCCACGACCTCGATCACCGCCTCGCATCCGGCCGGGACCGAGGCGGTGACCCGGACCCAGAGGCCACTGAAAAAGGCGCCGATACGCACCCGGGGGGGTGTCACCTCCAGGGGCGCGCCTCGGCCCGAAACCGGCGCCGCCAGGCTCGCCAGCAGGACGATCGCCCCGATCCAGGCGAGCCGCCTTGCGAGTTCAACTCTGCGTGTCATCTCCACGCTCCCGGTCAGAAAGGTGTTTGGGACCCCCAGGACAAACCCTCGAACCGTCACCCCGCCGGTCGAGAACCGGAAAATCCGGGGCAAATGGCGGGCGCACACCCGGCGGCTCGCCTCCGGCCGGTCGGCGCCAGCCCTACTTGTATTCCATGCCGAGGGGGACTCCGTCAAGTCAAATGACCGATCGCGCCGCCCAAAGCGGGGGGGGCCAGGCCCTCCCCTGGAATCCATAGCCGGGTCGGTCCGGCCATATTGGCTCGAATAAGTCATGAAAAACAAGGGAGAAGGTTTCAATTTCCTAGCCCTGTGATAATATTTATAATATGAACTGGGACGTCCTGTTTTTGTCGAGCGGTCACCGGGCAACGCCCCTGGCCGCTTTGTTTTTGGCCTCTCTCTTTATGGCGGCCGCAGCCCGGCCCCATTCAGGCGTACTTGACTACCGCCTCGGTCCCGGGGGTATAATTCAACGGGGGTGGCGCAGAGGGACCGGGAGCGCATTCTCCTGAAACATCCGCGGGGCCACCCATGTCCGACGACAACTCTCCCCACATATCTCTCGAAACGCCCCTGTCGGTGACCCGGGTCGATCCCGGGGAGTTCATTGCCTCGGACTTCGGCCTCAGGCCGGTCAGCCTCGATCATCTGGCGGCCGATCGGCCCGTGCCGGTCGATGTCTTCCTGCCGCTGTTGCCCTCCGCCACCGATCCGATCCGCATCGCCCGGGTCCTGGCCGCGGGGCAGACGGCCCGGCGTCGTCATCTGGACAACCTCCGGGACGCGGGATTCACTGAAATCTATTTTCGGGCCGGCGACGTCGAGGCCTTCCTGGACTATCTGGCCGCGCAGGTCCGGGAGGTCCTCGAAGACCCGGCCATGGATCAGCAGCACAAGGCCGGCCTGATTCACGAAACGACGGAACTGGTCGTCGAGAGGGCCTTTTCGGACGCCCGGCTGGGGCGACACATCGATCGCGGCCAGGAGCACGTCCACCAGGTGGTCGGATACGTTAATGGCAACCAGGCCGGCATCCAGGCCCTGGCCGAGACCCTCAGCACCGACCCCTCGCTGTACAACCATTCGGTGAACGTCTTCGTGATCCTGGTGTCGTTCTGCAGCTTCCTGGGACTGGCGCCCGAGGTGGTGTCAATCTGGGGCCTGGGGGCCCTGTTTCACGACATCGGCAAGCGCAATCTGCCGGAACGGACCCTGAAAAATCCGGGCAAGCTCAGCGAGGATGAATGGCGCCTGATGCGCCGCCATCCGGTGACCGGGTTCGAGGAGTTGCGGGCCATTCCCGCCTTTCCGGCCCAGGCCCTGCGGCTGGTCCGCTACCATCACGAGAACATGGACGGCAGCGGCTACCCCGAGGGTCTGAAGCAGGATGAACTCGAGCCCGAGTTGCGGATCATCCGGATCATCGACTGTTACGACGCCATCACATCGGAACGCCGTTACCGGCCCGCCGAACGGCCGCTGTCGGCCATCCAGGTCATGCAGCGGGACATGGCTCCGCAACTGGACCTGGAGAGGTTGAAGTCGTTTGTCAAGTTCCTGGGGTACGCCGGACGGGGATGAACGACCGGGGCCGCCCCGATCAAGGCGGTTGCCGGGCGTCTTTCCTTCCGGAAGAGACGGTGGCGGGATGAACTCCCATGCTTGATACGGACAAGACCAAAGCGGAATTGATCGCCGACCTCAGGCGTCTGCACGAGCGGGTCAACCGCTTGGAGGCGTTGGTGGACGGCCGGAGTCTGGAGGCGGTCACCTACTTTCAGGAGCTGGAGGAGGCCAACCGTCAACTGAGGGAGGAGATCGAGCAGCGCAAACAGGCCGAGCGGGAGCGGGAAAAACTGATCGCCGAACTCCAGAAGGCCCTGTCCAGGGTAAAGCTGCTCAGCGGACTGGTGCCCATCTGCGCCCACTGCAAGAAGATTCGCGACGACTCGGGTTACTGGCACCAACTGGAACGTTACATCAGCGATCACTCCGAAGCCGAGTTCAGCCACGGCATTTGCCCGGACTGCATGAAGAAACTCTACCCGGACCTGGACCCGGACGAGCCCGAATGACGGCCCGGATCTTGGTCCCCGGCCCGATTCCCGGGGGTCCGGGGCGCCAAGCGGGTCCCGGCCGGCCCCGGCGATCACCGTGGTCCCCAACTTGATTTATCGGGGCCGGGGCAATATAACTCAATAAACGGCCCCCAGACCCCGCTCCCCGACGTTCCGGTGCACCCAGACCCTGCTCGGGGTCCCATCCCACGCCGGGCGGCTCCCGGCCCGACACGGGCGGAGGAGGGACGCGCATGCCCGAGAACCATCAGGACCAGACCGCCGCTCTCCGGTGGGGAGGGGCGGTCGCCTGGTTGAGCTCGCCCGGCGTTCAGTTCGGGCTCCTGCTGGCGCTCTACGCGGCGATCATCGTCATCTTCTCCCGGCCCGGGCTGTGGGGCGACGAGGGGCGCTACCTGGCCTATGCCCGGGAGTTGATCAGCGGCCTCCAGTCCGGCCGGATCCCCCGGCCCATGCTCCACAGCGGGCCCGGCTATCCCGTCTTCCTGTTGCCCTTTGTCTGGCTCGGCGCGCCGCTGCTGGTGCCCCGGCTGTTCAACGCCCTGTTTCTGGCCCTGGCCGTGTTCTTCTTTCGGCGGACCCTGGACCGATACACCTCGCCGGGGCGGGCCGTCCTGTGGTCCTACGCCCTGGGGCTCTACTGGCCGATGTTCACCACCCTGCCCGTGCTGCTGACCGAGCCCCTGGCCCTGTGGCTGGTGACGGTCTTCATGGACCTTTATTGCCGGGTCCGGGCCCGCCCCCGCTGGACGACCGTCGTCCTGGCCGCCGTGGTGCTGGCCTGGCTGGCCATGACCAAGGTCATCTTCGGCTACGTCATCTTCGTCGGGCTGATCCTGTTCCTGGCGGGCAAGGCGGCCGTCCGGTGGGTCTGGAAGGGCCGGCCCCGCTGGGCGTCGGTGGCCGTCCTCGCCCTGGCGGCGGTGTTATGCCTGCCCTATCTGGGCTGGACCCGTTACCTGACCGGGCGGACCTTTTACTGGAGTTCGCTGCACGGGTCGCTGTTCTACTGCCTGACCACGCCCTATCCCGGGGAGTACGGGGAATGGTTCGGCCGGGCCGAGGCCGGCTCGCCCTGGCACCGGCACCACGACCTCTACCAGAAGCTCAAGCGCCTGGATCCCATCCAGGCCGACGAGGCCCTGTTCCGCCAGGCCCTGGCCAACATCCGGGGCCACCCGGGCAAATTCGCTCACAACTGGCTGGCCAATCTGGGACGACTGCTGTTCAACTACCCCTTCAGCTACACTCTCCAGAAGCCCAGCACCTATTTCTATCTGCTGCCCAACATGTTCCTGGTGGTGGTCCTGACGTTCTGTCTGATTGCGCTGCTGCCGCGGTGGAGGAGGTGTCCGCCCGAGGTCAGGGAGTTGGCCGGCGTGTTTCTGATCTATCTGGGCGGTCTGACCCTGGTCAGCGCCCTGACCAGATTCCTGTACCTGGCCCTGCCGGTGCTGCTGCTGCTGATCGAGATCACCCTGACCCGGGTGATCCGGATCTCCATCCGTGAGTCCGCCCCGGCCGGGGGGGCGGCGCCGTGAGGGTGCTGCTGATCAATCCTCCCCTGACCCGGGGCGAGCGTTACGGCCGCTTCGCCTCGGGCGGGTCCACCTCGCCGCCCAACGGCCTGCTCTACCTGGCGGCCGTGCTCGAGGCCCACGGCCACCAGGTCCGGGTCATCGACGGTCTGAGCCGGTTTCTGAGCGCCGCCGCGGTGATCGAGCTGATCGAGGACTTTCGGCCGGACCTGGTCGGCCTGACCCTGGCCACCATCGCCTTTTACCGGGCCGTGGCCCTGGCCCGGATGATCAAGGAGAAGCGGCCCGACCTGCCCATCGTCGTCGGCGGTCCTGACGTGAGCGCCCGCCTGGACGAATACGGGGCGCACCTGCCCGCCTTTCCCTTTGATTTGGCCGTGTACGGCGAGGGGGAGCGGACGATCGTCGAGCTGGTCCAGGCCCTGGAAAAGGGAGGCGAGCTCGACGGGGTCCGGGGCCTGATCCACACCCGCCGCGGCGCCGCCCGGATCAACCCGCCCCGCCCCTGGCTGACCGCGCTGGACGACCTGCCCCTGCCGGCCCGGCACCTGCTGCCCGACCTCCAGAAATACCGGCCCAACCTGCTGACCTACAAGCGGCGTCCCTGGACGACGATGATCACCTCCCGGGGCTGCCCCAATCAGTGCACCTTTTGCGACCGGTCGCTCTTCGGGCAGCGCTACCGGGCCCGCAGCGCCCAGGGCGTCTTCGACGAGATGGACCATCTCCAGCGGGACTACGGCATCCGCGAGGTCCACTTCATGGACGACACCTTCACCGTCCACCGGGGCCGGGTCGAGGAGTTGTGCGACCGGCTCATCGCCGCCCGGTCGAACCTGGCCTGGATGTGCTTCGCCCGGGCCGACAACCTGGATCAACGGCTCTTGGCCAAGATGCGCCGGGCCGGCTGCTGGATGATCTCCCTGGGGATCGAGAGCGGCGACGCCGGGGTGCTGCGGATCATCAAGAAGGGGATCGATCTGGACCAGGTCCGCCGGGTCTGCGGGTGGTCCCGTCGCCTGGGCGTGGCCGTCCGGGGCCTGTTCATGCTCGGGCTGCCCACCGAGACCAAGCAGACCATCCGGCGGACGATCGACCTGGCCCGGAGCCTGAACCTCTACACCGCCGATTTCTGCATCACCTATCTTTTGCCCAACACCGAATTGTCCCGGACCGCCGCGGATTACGGCCGGGCGGGCCGGGACAATTTCGGGTCCATGTCCGGCCACACCAGCGGCGAGCTGACCTTCATCCCCCGCGGATTCACCCAAAAGGAGTTGCTCGACTACCAGCGCCGGGCCTATCTATCGCTTTTCCTGCGGCCCGGGGCCGCCCTGAATATCCTCCGCCAGGTCAACACGCCTCACGACCTGCGAACGCTGCTGGGCAAGCTGCCCGTCGGCCTGACCACCTTCCGGGGCCTGGTCCGGGCCGGGAAATATTCGCCCCTGCCGCCGGCCTGCGCCTCGGCGGACTGCGGTCCGCCTCCCCTCAGTTGAGTCGCGGCCCGCGGCCGGCCGGTCCTTTTTTCCCGGCAAAGGGCAGCCGCTGGACCTGGGCCGGACTCAGGAACAGGTTCTTCACCGGATAGGGAAACTCGGTCCAGAAGGGCGTGACGTGGATCTGGACCGGTTCGGCGGCCAGGCCGAAGGGATCGTAGAGCCGGCCCAGGCAGGCCAGGGCCCGGGCCACGGGGCGGGACCCGGGAGTCACGGCCGAGACGTCGAGGAACCAGAAGACATTGGTCTGGGTGGCGAACCCGGCCAGGTTCACCGGGCCGCACCCGTATTCCGTCTCCGCGACGACGCGGCGCCGCCGCCGCAGGTGCCAGCGATAGAACAGCTCGCTGCCCTTGGCGTCCACGATCAGGACCGGCCCCTGCTTGACCTCGGCCACCCGCCGGGCCACGTCGTGGATCCGGTCCAGGTAGCGCTGGCGATAGACGTAGTCGATCGGCGGAAAACCCAGGGGCACCGAGGCCAGGTACCGCCCCTCGAACCGCGTCTGGAAGGGGTAGTGGCGCACCAGGGCCTGATAGGACAGCACGGCCGCCGCCTGGGACAGAATCAGGACCACGGCCAGGGCGGTCCCCTTGCGCCGGCGGAAGAGGCCGGCCACGAAGATCATGGCCAGCAGGCACAGGGCCGGCATCGAGGGGGCCACCAGGCGATGGGCGTCGATGGCCCGGAAGGGCAGAAACACGGTCCAGGGAAGGATCCAGGCCAGGAGGAACACCACCAGCCGCCAGCGTCCCTGCCAGACCAGTCCGACCACGCCGACGACGGCCAGTCCGGCCAACAGGACGCCCAGCCCCACGGCCCAGTAAACCGCGTTCTTGATCACGGCCTGAACCACGGCCCGGCCGCCTCCCAGATGGACCGGGGCGAACTGCCAGGCCAGCTTGTGGGCGGCGGTGGCCGGCAGGATGGTTCCGAAGACGGCCAGCCGGAGCAGGACCAGGCCGCCGGCCATGGCCAGGCAGGCCAGGGTCAGCCGGACGAGGTTGCGGATGGTCAGCCGGCGGCGGAAGACGAGCAGCCCGTAAAAGGCCCCGAAGGCCAGGACCGTGTCCAGACGGACGGCCACGGCTGCAAAGGCCAGGACCCAGAAGACAAGGCCCCAGCGCCACCGGGCGGCGGCGGTCCTGGCGTCGGCTAGCAGCTTGTCCAGGGCGATGAGCGAGGCGGCGAACAGGGCGATGGTCACCATCCCCGGATGGCCGTAGTGACTGAGGTGCCACAGGCTGGGGGCCAGGAGGATGGCCAGGCCGGTCCAGAAGGCCACGGCCGAGTCCTCGATCAGCCGGCGGACCAGCCAGAAAAACAGGCCCACGGCGATCACCGAACAGACCGCCGACAGGCCGTTCAGCAGGCCGACCAGGCCGGTCAGGTGCTCGATCAGCCCGTGCAGCCACCACACCCCCAGGTAGTACCCCACGGCCAGGGTGCCGTTGAACTGATGGGCCAGGGTTTGGCCGACGGCCTGCCAGCCCTGGGGGGCGGCGGCCATGATCCGCTTCAGGCCCTCGGCGTAGAGGACCGAATCGGTGGTCGCCAGCTTGTCATAGGTGAACAGGTAGGCCGTCAGGGCGGCCAGGAGCAGCAACAACCAGCCCGGCCAGGTCGGCCGGAAAGCGGTCGGCGCGGTGGGGCGTGCGGCTCTCATCGCTTCTTCCCCGCTGAGGCTGATTTGGGGGGCGGGTCATGACCGGCCCGGGTTAGAACAAAAAGCTCAGGCCGATGGCCGTCCACATCCCCAGGACCAGCCCGGCCAGGACCTCGATCTTGGAATGGCCCATCCTTTCCGGCAGCGGCTTGAAGTCCGGCCGGTGGGCCAGCAGTTGATTGATCGCCGCGGCCTGCCGGCCGATCTTGCGGCGGAGTCCCCAGGCGTCCATCATCACCACCAGCCCCACGGCCAGGGCGATGCTGAACGCCGGGGTCAGGAAACCGTCCTCGAGGCCGATGAAGAAGGCGGTGGTCGCGACGATGCAGGAGTGGGTGCTGGGCATGCCGCCGTAGGTGCCGACCTTTCCCCAGGCCGGCCGGCCGGCCTTGATCGAGTTGATGACGAACTTGAGGGTTCCGGCCATCACCCAGCCGGCGAACGGGGCGACCAGGTAGCCGAAACTGGTATTCCAGGTCATGACCCCTCGCCCCGGCCGGCGGCCCGCTGACGGCTCATCGGACCCACCGCCACGGCGTCTTCTGGAAGATGTGTCCCAGCACCGGGAAGTCCACGAAGAGCAGCAGCAACATGAACAGACAGCAGGCGACGATGGTGATGACCAGATAGGGCTGCTTCCACAGGTGCTCCGGGGCGGCGACGGCGCTGTCCTTCTTGAACGACAACAGGAAATAGACCGCCATGAACAGGGCCACGAAGGGGAAGGACAGCACCAGTTCCAGCCGGTAGCGCATCAAGAAGATGCCGAAGAACAGCATCGCCGCCGAGGCGTAGAACATGACCGAGGCCAGCAGCCGCGGCTCGGTGTAGCGGGCGAAGGACTTGCGGTAGGCCGCGGCCCGCTCCGGGTCGGCGATGGTCCGGAACTCGGCGAACCGCTTCAGGGCCATGAAGTAGCAGCCGATCATCCAGTACGAGATCAACAGCGAGGTCGGCGGAAACTGGACCTGGGCGACCATGTACCACCCGGCCAACAGCCGCAGGGGGTTGTTGATCGCCTCGGACATGACGTCCACGTAGGGCAGGTCCTTGGAGCGGATCGGCGGCACGTTGTAGATCGGCCCCATGATCCACAGGCCGGCCAGGGTCAGGGTGAAGGGGATCCCGACCAGCAGGCCCAGGCCCAGGCCGATGACCAACAGAAACAGCCACTGGGCGTAGGCCAGCGGGATATTGACCCGGCCCGAGGGCACCGGCCGGAGGTGCTTGGTGGGGTGCAGCCGGTCATAGGGGGCGTCCATGACCTCGTTGAGCACGTAATTGCTCGAGGCGATCAGACCGGTGGCCAGCAGACCGAGGACGATATCCAGGGGCAGCCAGGGAGAGATCCTGATCGTTTGGACCGACAGGGCGACGGCGATGCCCGGCAGGACAAAGACGTTTTTTATCCAGTGATCGAACCGGCAGATCTGGAGGTGGCCGGCCAGGCTGGGCCCGGCCGGGGGGGCGTCCGCCGCGGTCGCCGGACCGCCCGGGGATTGTCCTTCCATGCCCACTGCTCCCCCAGAAACCGCCACCGCCACGCGCCGGAATCCATGTCCCGGGCGCCCGATATAGGTATCAAGCCGCTAACAACCTGTCAAGACTCCCGAAAAACACGACCGGACCGGTCCCGGAAATCAGTGGGCCAGGAAAAAGGCGGCCCGGTTCGCAGGGGACAGGGCCGGAGGCAGGCGCGGGGCCCGGGGTCCCCGGATGATGATCAGGGCCCGCTTGCCGGGGGGCAGATCGAGGGTGACCCGGCCCTGTTTCCACTCCGGCCGCGGGGGCAGGTCCCGCGGCCCCAGGCTGACCCGGGCCGGGGTGAACCCCGGCGTCAGGGTCAGTCTCCGCCCCCGGCCGCCCCGGGCCAGGACGATCATCACCTGGGACCGGCGATAGAGGGCCGCGGCCAGGGGGCCGTCGGCCTGCAGGAGCGTGGTTCCGTCCATGGCCAGACGCCGCAGGTCCAGGCCGGTCGCCACCAGGTCCTTCTTCTTGTCCCAGGCGGTGAACAGGACCCGGGCCCGGGCCTGGACCGGGCCGTGGGTCATGGCCCCGGGCCCCGGCCGCGTCAGGAACAGGCATTGCCGGCCCGACTCGATGAAGGTCGCTCCGAAGGCCCCGGCGGCGTGGACGGCCTTGACCGCGCTGATCGATTTGCCGCCGGCCCAGGGGGCCAGCACCGACAGGAGCCGGAACCGCCCCGTCGGGGCGGCCGGTCCCAGGGACAGGGTGGCGTGTTCCCGCTGGGCCACCTTCGGCCGGGCGTTGGCCAGGACGATGACCTGGCGCGGCCCGGGCGTGACCCGGGCGGTCAGTCGCCCCGGGGAGAAGAACCGGGCCTCCAGGAGCGGGGTCCCGGACTCGTCCCGGAGCCGGTAGTCAATGCCCCTCCCGGTCGAACTCAGGCGTCCCCGGAAGTGGAACAGGAGCCGGGGGGCCACCGGCCGGCGGGCGGACACGTCGTCGGCCACCAGGACCAGGCCGGGCGGCAGGAAGATGACCAGGCGGCGGAAGGACTCGAGCCCCAGGGAGGAAGGGTACATCGGGGCGGCCTCGCCCTGGGCGGCCGAGATGAAGGGCGTGGCCAGGACCGGGCGCAGCTCGGTCAGGATCGAACGGCGGGGCCGGTCTTCATGAAACCACTTGTGACCCTCGCCCCGCTGGCCCCGGCCGTCCACGATCAGGGTGTTGTGGTGGCGGGTCATCTTCAGCCGGGAATAGCCGTTGTCCGCCAGCACCAGGTGCCGCCGGGCGTACATGATCAGCGAATTCTGGTCAGGGTGGGAGTGGCTGAGGTTGACCCGGAAGCCGTTGATCCGGGTCCAGGTGTTCTTCCGGCCGCCGGGCGGTCCGCACTTGAAGGCCACCAGGGCGGCGTTCGGCCCCCAGTCGCTGCGCGCGATGAACAGGCCCAGGTCGTCGAACAGGGCAAAGGTCGGCCGGTCGTCCGGGGCCCGGGTCTTGACTCCCGGATCGTCGCCCAGCACGGCCCACAGCCGGCCGGTGTCCTCGGGGTTGTTGGCGGTGGCCCGATCGATGACCCGGGCCAGCCACTGGGCCGTGGGGTCGCGATAGGCCCGGGCCAGGATGTAGAGCTCCGACTGGGCCCCGGACCCCTCGACCTCGGGGCAGTCGCCGAAGTTGATCATCGCCCCGTAGTTGGGCAGCATGTGGTGCAGCCGGAACCGGATCGACTTTTTGAGCCAGGGAAAGCGGGACCAGGGGTCGAGGCCGGTGGCGGTCTGCAGCGACATGAAGAAGACGGCCAGATGCTCGACGGCGTAGCGCCAGTAGCCCACGCCCTCGTGATAGGATCCGTCGGCCGGCAGTTGGGCGGCGATGTACTGGAAGGCGGCCAGGGCGACCCGGACCCATCTTTCGGCCCGGGGGACCTCGTCCATCAGGGCCAGACCGGCCACGCCCAGGGCGGCGTAATTGATCCAGAGGTGGTTCTGCCGCCAGCTCAGGTTCCACCACGTGGCGTGGGGCGTGGTCGCGGCCCGGTACATGAGGGTCGCCTGCCGGATCAGCTTGTTCCGGATCAGGCTTCGGTCCGACGGCGACAGCTCGGGGTAGAGCCAGTCATAGGCCAGGGCCAGGCCGGACAGAAGATGGGCCGCACCCAGGTCGTTGTTGCGGAAAACGCCCACGCCCCACTCGGGCCACGAGGCCACGGCCCGGGCCCATCGCAGGGCCGCCCGCTTGTATCTGGCCTGGCCGGTCAGAAGATACATCCCGGCGTTGACCGAGAGCCGATAGCCGGAGAAGACCCAGGGGTACAGTTCGGTCGCGTTTGACATGGGCCAGGTCGGCGGCGACTCGTTCAGCTTGCGGTCCACAAAGGCCTTCAGTCGGGCGAAATCACCGAGCAGGGGCCCTTTGATCAGACGCCGGTAACGGGCCAGGGCCCTCGGAGTGAAGATCAGGCGGGGGTGTCCCGCGCCCGGTTTGAGACGGACCGACAAGGGCAGGGAGGGCCCCGGCGGCGGGCCGAAGGTCGGGATCGGTCCCGGGGGCAGCGGGTCATGGTTCCGGACCCGGGGCAGCAGCGAGTCCTTGCCCCGCAGTCCGGTCCGGACGAAATCAAGGGTAAACTTGGCCGGGGTCGAGCCCCGGCGCTGGACCATCCAGGCCATCTGGGCGGCGTCCACGGTGGGGCGGTACTCGATCCACAGCCAGGCCGACTCGCCGTTTTTGAGGCAGACCCAGGGGCCGTAACCCCGGGCAATGACCCGGCCGCTCCGACCGATGACCCGCTGCTGGAGGCGCAGGCACCGCAGGCGCCCCGGGGTCCGCGAGACGACCCGGGTCTTGAACACCAGCCTCGAGGTCGGCGGCGCCTGCTTGACCAGGATCATGATCCAGGCCAGAACCGACGAGGTCGCCCGGCCCGTCAGCCGGACCATGGGGGACCCGGCCGGCCGGACCACCTTCAGGCCGGGCCCGGCCTCCCAGTTGGGCCAGTCGGACGCGGCCGCCGCCGGCCGGCCGCCCAACAGTGACCCGGCGACCACCAGGGCCGTTGCCAGGGCCGCGGCGACCGACCGACTCGGGTGACCCTTCCGCGACGATCTCTCGGTTTGCAGACGCCTCACTGGAATCCTCCATCACAAGTCGTTCGAATCATGGTGCCCCAAAAACAGCACCGGCGGCAAGGGCCGGGGGCCTCATCGGCCGGTGGCGTCGGTCTTTCCCCAGGACGAAGTATTTAATGACCCGGGGGGGCCTGTCAATCACCACGGCGTCCCGCCCCCTGTCTGAACCCCTGGTGGCCGACCGGGGGCCTGGCTGCCAATCAGGTCTTTTCGACCTTTACCGGCCTGAAAAATGGTAACGGGTCTGGTATGTTTTACCAACAGACCGCGCGGTTCTGGTCTTGACCGGGGAGAGGCGTGGGAATAAGCCGCGGCGCCATTCAGAAACTGATTCTGCTGGCCCTGGTGGGGGGCGGGGTGGCCCTCTTTTTCGCCATGGGCTGGCATCGCCTGTTCACCCTGGAGAACCTCCAAATTTCCTGGAGTGCTTTGCAGGGGTACTATCAGGGCCATCCGGCCCTGATGGTGGCCGTCTATTTCCTGGTGTACATCCTGGTGACGGCCCTGTCCCTGCCCGGGGCGATGATCCTGACCCTTCTGGGCGGGGCATTGTTCGGCTTCTGGCTGGGCCTGGTGACGGTCTCGTTCGCCAGCACCATCGGGGCTACGGCGGCCTGTTTTGTGGCCCGGTTCATCCTGGGCGAGCCCCTGCAGCGCCGCTACGGCGACAAGCTGGCGGCCATCAACCGGGGCATCGAACGGGAAGGGGCTTTCTATTTATTCACCCTGCGGCTGGTGCCCGTGTTCCCGTTTTTCGTGATCAATCTGGTGATGGGCCTGACCCGGCTCCGGCTGAGGACCTTTTACTGGGTGTCCCAGATCGGGATGCTGGCCGGGACGGCGGTGTACGTCTTCGCCGGGACCCAGTTGGGCCGGGCCATCAGCGCCGGGCCCAAGCTGCTGGCCGCCTACGGGATTGACCGCTGGATCCCGCCGGTGTTCGACGTGAACGTGCCGGTCGTCTTTTCCGATTTCATCCGGGAGTTCATCACCTGGAAGATCCTGGCGGCCTTCATCCTGATCGGGGTGTTTCCCCTGGCGGCCAAGTGGATCATCGGCCGGATCCGGCGGCGGGGCGCCCGGCGGGCGGCCGCCGACCGGGCGGCCTGAGGGAGGAATCATGGCCTATGACTTTGACCTGGGCGTGATCGGCGGCGGCTCGGCCGGCCTGACCGTGGCCGCCGGGGCGGCCAGGGCCGGGGCCCGGACCCTGCTGATCGAACGGGAGCCGGTCCTGGGCGGCGACTGCCTGCACTACGGCTGCGTCCCGTCCAAGACCCTGATCGAGACGGCCCGGGTTTTTCGGCGGATGAAAGACGCGGCCGCCTTTGGCCTGCCGGCCCCGGCCGTCCCGCCGGTGGATTTCAGGAAGATCCGGGACCGGATAACGCGGGTCGTGGCCGAGATCCAGCGACACGACTCCGAGGAGCGCTTCTGCGGCCTGGGGGTCAAGGTCGAGTTCGGTCCGGCCCAGTTCGTTGACGACCGGAAGGTCAAGGTGGACGGCCGGGCGTTCACGGCCAAATCCTGGGTCATCGCCACCGGCTCGTCGCCGGCGGCCCCGCCGGTGGCGGGCCTGGACCGGACGCTTCATCTGACCAACAGGGACATCTTCTACCTGGACGAACTGCCCTCGTCGATGATCGTTCTGGGGGCCGGGCCGATCGCCGTCGAGATGGCCCAGGCCTTTGCCCGGCTGGGATGCGAGGTGACCGTCATCCAGCGCAGCGGCCAGATCCTGAGCAAGGAGGACCCGGACATGGCCGGGCTGGTCATGGCCCGGCTCGAGGCCGAGGGGGTTAAAATCAGGCTGAACACGGCCACCCTGAGGGTGGCCGAGGCCGGCGGGGGCCGGGAGGTGGTCGTCCAGCCGGCGGGCGGCCACGAGGAAACCCTGCGGGCCGAGGCCCTGCTGGTCGCCCTGGGCCGCCGGCCCAACCTGGACGGCCTGGGTCTCGAGGCGGCCGGGGTCGAGTATGACCGCCGGGGACTGAAGCTGGACAGTCGGCTCCGGACCGGCCGCACCCACATCTTCGGCGCGGGCGACGTCACCGGGACCTTTCAGTTCACCCACGCCGCCGGGTACGAGGGCGGGGTGGTCGTGGCCAACGCCGTGTTCCGCCTGCCGCGCCGGGCGGACTACACCTGGCTGCCCTGGTGCACCTATGCCGAGCCCGAGCTGGCCTCGGTGGGCAAAAACGAAAAGGCGGCCCGGGCGGCCGGGATCGAGCCCGTGGTCTGGACCGAATTTTTCGGGGACAATGACCGGGCCCTGGCCGAGGGCGCCGGCCAGGGCAAGATCAAGCTGATTCTGGACGCCAGGGAAAAACCGCTGGGCGTCCAGATCGCGGGGCCCGCGGCCGGCGAGCTGATCGCCGAGTGGGTGGCCGTCCTGGGAGGCAAGGTCAAGCTGTCCACCCTGGCGGCGGCGGTCCATCCCTATCCGACCCTGGCCGAGATCAACAAGCGGGTGGCCGGGGACCTGATGGCCGCCAAGATTTTTTCGGACAAGGTCAAAAAGGGCCTCAAGTTGTTCTTTCATCTGCGCGGCCGCGCCTGCCGGGCTCCGGAGGGGTAGTGTCCGGGTCAATAGGCGACCACGGCGTCAGAGGAAGGGAGAAATCATGAGCGACTCACCGGAAATATCGGCCGAGTTCCCCTTCGAGCCCCACTACGCCACGGTTTTGGGCTCGAAGATGCACTACGTCGAACGGGGCGCGGGCGACCCGATCCTGTTCCTGCACGGCAACCCGACCAGTTCCTATCTGTGGCGAAACATCATTCCCTTCCTGGTTCCCCTGGGACGCTGCCTGGCACCGGACCTGATCGGGATGGGCAAATCCGATAAACCGGACATCGACTACCGCCTGGCCGATCACATCCGGTACGTTGACGCCTTCATCGAGGCCCTGGACCTGAAGAACCTGACCCTGGTCGTTCACGACTGGGGCAGCGCCCTGGGATTCCACTACGCCCGCCGGCACGAGGCCAACGTCAAGGGCCTGGCCTTCATGGAGTCCATCGTGGCCCCGGCCCCGGGCTGGGATGTTTTTCCGAAAGACATGGCCGGCATCTTCAAGGCCTTCCGGACCGAGGGCGTGGGCTGGGACCTGATCGTCAACAAGAACGTGTTCGTCGAAAACGTCCTGCCGGCCTCCATTGTCCGGAAGCTCGGCGACGAGGAGATGAATACCTACCGAGAGCCGTTCAGGGACCCCGGGTCGCGCAAGCCGGTCTGGCGCTGGCCCAACGAGATCCCCGTCGCCGGCGAGCCGGCCGACGTGGCCGCCCTGGTGGAGGCCTACCGGGCCTGGCTTACGGAAACAAAGCTGCCCAAGCTGCTCATCTACGCCCACCCCGGGGCGCTGATCATGGCCCCGATGGTCGAGTGGTGCAAGCGGAACCTGAAGAATCTGGAGACCGTGGACCTGGGGCCGGGTGTCCACTTCCTCCAGGAGGATCACCCCCACGAGATCGGCCTGGCCCTGGCCGCCTGGTACAAGCGACTTTAGTCTTTGTCCCCTTCAATGACGCCAGACCGATGAAAGGAAGGAGTGAATCATGAGTGACAAGGCATTGGTTATCATCAGCACCGGGGACGCGGCCAAGGCGAGGACGGGTTTGATGTGGTCCATGCGCTGCCTCCAGGAGGGCTGGCTGGAGGAGGTCAAGGTCGTCTTTTTCGGACCCGGGGAAAACGTATTGCTCGCCGACGAGCAGGCCCAGAATTTCGTTCGCGAGATCCAGAAGGCCGAGCCGCCCATCGCCTGTAAGTTCCTGGCCGATCGGGAAGGCACCACCGAGGCCATCGAGAAGCTGGGGGTCGAGGTGGTTTACGTGGGCAAGATCATCGCCGATCACATCCGGGACGGCTGGACCCCCCTGGTCTGGTAAGCGCCGGCGCGGCCGGATTGGGGGCCGGGGAGCGGTAAAAATGGGGTCTCAACCCTTGGCAAAAGGGGCCGGGTGCCCATTGGCCCGGCGGTCCTTCCAGACTAAGGTTGAATTGAACGGACGGACGTCTGTTCATTGTCAATCAGACCGAAGCAAGGAGGACCTATGCTAGTCGCCAACTGGATGAGTCGGGACGTGATTTCCGCCTCACCGGACACTTCCCTGCACGAGGCCATGCGGCTGCTGGAGAAGAACCGGATCCGGCGGCTCCCCGTGGTCAAGAAAAGGAAGCTGGTGGGCATCGTCACCGAACGGGATCTCAAGGCGGCCTATCCCTCGGCGGCCACGCTGCTGTCGGCCCACGAGCTGCCTTATCTGCTGGACAAGGTCAGGCTCCGGGAGCTGATGACCAAGGACCCGATCACCATCGGGGTGTACGATACGGTCGAGGAGGCGGCCGATCTGATGATGACCCACAGGGTCGGCGGCCTGCCCGTGAAGGACGGCGAGACGCTGGTGGGCGTCATCTCCGAGTCGGACGTGTTCCGGGCCATGGTCTCGGTGTCCGGGCTGCACCTGGGCGGGATCCAGTACGCCATGATCCTGGACGATCGCCCGGGCACCATCAAGAACGCCGCGGACGTCATCCGCCGGTTCGGCGGTCGGCTGGTGAGCATCCTGACCTCCTACGACGGGATGCCCGAGGGCAAACGCCTGGTCTTCATCCGCTCCAGGGGTTTAAACCGGACCCGGTTGACTGAACTGCAGGAGGATCTGTCACGGGTGGGCCGGCTGGTCTATGTCCTGGACGGCCGGGAAAAGACCAAGCAGCTGTTCGCCTCGCCCGAGTCGCTCCTGGCCCTGGGCGAGAAGAAGCGGCGGGCCACCGCCTAAGCGTGAGCCGGTCGGTCGGTACCGGCTGGCTGCGTCCCTTCCCGGGGAGGACACCAACCATGATTCAAAAAATCTCGGCCGGGCTGGCCCTGGGGCTGGTCTTGGGGTTGGCCCCGTCGTCGCCGGCCCCGGCCGGTCCGGACAGCTTGGCCCTGAAGCTGGATCTGGCCCGCCGGATCGTCCACATGGCCAATCCTTTTTTCACCCTGGGCCGCCGGCGCCTGGTGGCCCTGGTTCGCGGCTCGTGCACCCGGCCCGGCTCGCTCCAGAAGGTGATCAAGGCCTACGACGACTTCACCGACGGCGTGGCCGTGGTCCTGGCCCGCCATATGGGCCTGGCCAGCCTGCGCGCCTTTGTCCGGTTCTACAACACCCCGGTGGGGCGGAAACTGGTCGAAAACCAGATGCTCATGCTCCGCGAGTTCGGCCGGGCCAGCCTGATGATGGCCAAGCGCCAGTGGAGGCGGCAACCCCTGGGTTCCCTGGCCGATTCGATTCCCCTGGCGGGCCTTGACCGGGACCGGCTGGCCGCGGCCCGGGCCCTGGCCGCCCGGTCCCAATTTTTTAATTGGTTGACCCGGAGATGGGTTATAGGCAATCTGAAGATCAAGGGCATCACCGCGCCGATGTTGGACGAGTTCTGGTCCCGGCTGGTGGCCAGGTTGCTGACCCGGAGCGAGATCAAGGCCCTGGGGGCCTTTTACCGCAGTCCGGCCTATCGCCGGTTCACGGCCGGACTGCCCCGGCTTCAGGCCCGGATCATCGTCTCGCTGGGTCCGTATCAGCAGACCCTGTACCGGGTGTTGTCCGACTGTAATTGACGGGCGCCGATTGCGGCGGTCGGCGTCCTTTTCACACATTTGGCTGGAGGTAATCCATGGTCGAGATCAAGAACGTGCTGTACCCCATTGACTTTTCGGACAACAACCGGAAAATCCTGCCCTACGTCAAGCTCGTCACCCAGAAGCTGGGGGCCAGCCTCCACCTGATCAACGTCATCCGCGACCTGAACAATTACGCCGGATTCTATGTGCCCCACACCAACCTCGAGGGTATCATCCAGGACATCGCCGTCGAGGCGGACAAGAAGCTCCAGGAATTCGTCGAGGAGAACCTGGCCGACATCGAGAAGGTGCAGACCAAGGTGGTCACCGGCCATCCGGCCAACGAGATCGTCGCCTACGTCAAGGAGGCCGGGATCGGCCTGATCATCATGGGCACCCACGGCCGGACCGGCCTGGACCGGGCCATCTTCGGCAGCGTGGCCGAGAAGGTGGTCAAGCATTCGCCGGCCCCGGTGATGACGGTCAACCCCCATTACGTCTGACCGTTCGCGCGGGCGCCCGAGTCGTCTGACCGACCGGGGGGCTGATCCCCGGCCAATCGGTCCGTGGGGAAGGGGATACCCGGTTCCCACGGACTTTTTTTCCGAAATATCCGACCGGGGCGGGACGTGAGCGCGTTCGATCTGGACAAGATCTTCGAGCCCAAGAGCGTGGCCGTGGTCGGGGCCAGCTCCCGGGAAGGGAGCGTCGGCCGGGCCCTGGTGGACAATCTGATCCAGGGCGGCCTCAAAGGACCGATCTATCCGATCAACCCCAAGCCCGAGCCGATCCTGGGGCTGCCGACTCACCGCTCGCTGGCCGACGTGGCCGGGGAGGTGGACCTGGCCGTGGTGGCCGTGCCCATCGCCCAGGTCCCCGAGGTGATCGCCGACTGCGGGCGGCGCGGGGTCAAGGGGGTGATCGTCGTCTCGGCCGGGGGCAAGGAGGTCGGGGACCCGGGCCGGGAGATCGAACGGCAAATCCAGGCCGCGGCCGCGGGGGGCGGCGTCCGGATCATCGGCCCCAACTGCCTGGGGGTGGTCAACACCGCCCTTGGCCTGAACGCCACCTTTGCCGCCCACATGCCTTTAGGCGGCCGGATGGCCCTGATCTCCCAGAGCGGGGCGATCTGCACCGCCATCCTGGACTGGTCCCTGTCCCGGGGGATCGGGTTCAGCCATTTCGTCAGCATCGGCTCGATGCTGGACGTGGACTTCGGCGACCTGATCGACTACCTGGGGAGCGACCCCCGGGTGATGAGCATCCTGCTCTACATCGAGAGCCTGACCGGGGTCCGCCGGTTCATGAGCGCCGCCCGGGCGGTGTCGCGGGTCAAGCCGATCGTCGTTCTCAAGGCCGGGCGCTCCAGGGCCGGGGCCAGGGCCGCGGCCTCGCACACCGGGGCCATGGCCGGCGAGGACGCGGTCTATGACGCCGCCTTTGCCCGGGCCGGTCTGGTCCGGGTGGACACCATCGAGGAGCTGTTCGACACGGCCGAGCTGATGGCCAAGCAGCCCCGGCCCCGGGGGCCGCACCTGGCCGTGGTGACCGATGCCGGCGGCCCCGGGGTCATGGCCGCCGACGCGTGCGCGGCCCTGGGCCTCGAACCGGCGGCCCTCGTTCAGCAGACCCTGTCCCGCCTGGACGCGGTCCTGCCGCCCCACTGGAGCCGGGGCAATCCGATCGACGTCCTGGGCGACGCCCCGGCCGAGCGCTACGCCCGGGTGATGGACATCCTGGTCAGCGCCCCCGAGGTGGACGCCCAGCTGGTGATGCTCGCCCCCCAGGCCATGACCGATCCGGCCCAGGTGGCCGAGGCCGTGGCCGGATCAAACGTTCGCCGGAACTTTCCGGTATTCACCTGCTGGATGGGCGGCGAGGACGTGGCCGCCGGCCGGGGCGTCCTGAGCCGGGCCGGCCTGCCGACCTATGACACCCCCGAGCGGGCCGTCAGGGCCTTTTTCGACATGTACCAGTACCAGCGGCACCTGGAAATGCTGCGCGAGGTGCCCCCCAAGCTGCTGCGGGAGCTCGGGTTCGATTCGGAGAGGGCCCGGCGGCTGATCGCCCGGGAACTGGAGGAGGGCCCGACCCTCCTGACCGAGGTCGAGGCCAAGGACCTCCTGGCCGCCTATGGTCTGCCGGTCAATCCCACCCGGACCGCCGCCTCGGCCGAGGAGGCCGTGGCCGTGGCCGGCGAGGTGGGCTGGCCGGTCGTCCTCAAGCTCCTCTCCCCGGACATCACCCACAAGACCGAGGCCGGCGGGGTCCGGCTCGACCTGCGCGGACCGGACGAGGTCCAGCGGGCCTTCGAGGCCGTCACCCACGCGGCCCGGGCCTTTGATCCGGCCGCCCGCGTCCTGGGGGTGACCGTTCAGGCCATGGCCCGGCCCGTTCGAGTTGATCGTCGGCGCCAGGCATGACGAGACCTTCGGGCCGGTGATCATGTTCGGCCTGGGCGGGGTCTTGACCGAAATCTACCAGGACCGGGCCATCGGCCTGCCGCCCCTGAACCGGCTGCTGGCCCGGCGGCTGATGGAGGAGACCCGGGTCTGGAGGTTGCTGACCGGGTACCGCAACCTGCCCGGGGCAGACCTGCTGCGGCTCGAGGAGCTTCTGATCCGGGTGTCCCAGCTCCTGATCGACTGGCCCGAGGTGATCGAGCTGGACCTGAACCCGGTGATGATCGTCGATCGGCAGCCCCTGATCGTGGACGCCCGGGTGGTCCTGGCCCCGGCCGAGGTGGCCTCGCCCCGGCACCTGATCATCGGCCCCTATCCCAACCAGTACGAGATGCGGACCGTGACCCAGGGCGGCCTGGACGTCTTCATCCGGCCGATCAAGCCCGAGGACGCCCCCCTGCTCGAGGAACTGCTCCGCTCCCTGTCGCCCCAGAGCATCCTGTTCCGCTTTTTCACGCCGCGCACCACGTTTTCGCCGGACTTCATCGCCCGGCTGACCCAGATCGACTATGACCGGGACGTGGCCCTGGTCGCCCTCCAGCCCTACGAGGGCGGGGACCGGATCATCGGCGTGGCCCGGGTCATGACCAGCCCCCGCCGGGACGCCGGTGAATTCGCCGTCACCGTGGGCGACCCCTGGCAGGGCCGGGGCGTGGGGGCCCGCCTGTTCGAGCGGTGCATCGCCGTGGCCCGGGAGCAGGGCATCAAGAAGTTCTGGGGGCTGGTCCTGCCCCAGAACACGGTCATGCTGGCCCTGGCCAAGAAATTCGGCTGCCGGGTCCGGCGCACCCCGGGTCAGACCGAGTGGGAGGTCGAGTTGGACCTGGGCGCCGCTTCCGACGCGGCGCTTGACTCGGCATCCGGCCCGTCCTGAGCCGAGCGAACCGGCCCCAAAAGGGACCGGGCCGGGTGGTCCCGGCCCGGTCCCCAATTCGGGTATTTGGTGAGGGCAATCTATGTCTGAACAGCGGTCCGTGTGTCTCCGACCGCTGGTGGCTGGTCGGTCCGGCCCGGCTCAGGCCGCGGCCGAACTGGGGGCCTCGTCCCGGGGCCACAGGGCCCGGCGCAGGGCCGAAAAACGGACCGGGGCCGTAATCAGGAGATCCACCCCCAGGTCCTTGAGTCGGTGGCCCAAGGGCATGGACTCGTCCTGGATGATGAGCAGGACCTTGGTCCGGGAGCAGCGGGCCTTGAGGTGATAGGCCGCCTGGAGGCCAGACAGCTGGGGCAGACCCAGATGGGTGATCACGGCCAGGGGCGGACATTCCTCGCACTGGGACAGGCCGTCTTTGGCATTACGGGCCGTGATCACGTCAAAGCCCAAGGCCTGGACCATGCCCTTGAGGTCGCCCCGGGACCGGGGATCATCGTCGATGATCAACACGGTTGACGTCGCGTCCATGGTCCATCCCCCTAACCGGACAACCCGCCTCGCGGGTTCCTTCTCTCATGGTTTTCAATATATACCGCCCCCCGGTCCGGGGAAATGATACCTGGACCTCAAAGGACTGGGTTGAACTACTCATTTCACGTCATTCCGGCAGCGGGGTCCGGCGGGCCCGGTTGCCGGACCGGCCCCCGGGCCAGGCCCAGGGGGGTGAGCACGGCCGGGGGCGGGGAATTGTCCGGGGGTTAGGTGGTCCCGGGTCGGAACGGACCTTGGGGGAAGGGGAGGCGGCCGGCCTCTAGCGGCTCCAGGACTCGGGGTCCACCAGGCCGCTGGCGATGGCGTACTTGACCAGGCCGATGACGTCGTGGCGGTCCAGCTTGGCCATGATGTGGGCCCGGTGATTTTCGACCGTCTTGGCGCTGACGAACAGTTTTTCGGCGATCTGACGGTTGGAGAAACCCTCGACCACCAGGCGCAGGATCTGGCGCTCGCGGTCGGTCAGGCGCTCGGGTGGCTCCTGGTCGGTCTTGGTCCGCTCGGGGATCCGGACGAACTCGTCCACGATGTGGCCGGCCACAGGCGAGTCCAGGTAGCATTCGCCCTTGAGGACCACTCCGACCGCGTCCAGGAGCTTGTCGCCGGCCGAGTCCTTGAGGACGTAACCCCGGGCCCCGGCCTTGAGGGCCTCCATGATGAACGTCTTCTTGGAGTGGACGCTGAGGATGACGATCCGGGTCTCGGGGTACTGGTCGGCGATGGCCCGGGTGGCCTCGATGCCGCTCTGCTCGGGCATGGCGATGTCCATGATCACCAGGTCCGGCCGAAAATCGCGGACCAGGTTGACCACCTCGAGGCCGGTGGCCGCCTCGCCGACGACCTCCAGGTTCGGATTGGCCGCCAGAACGCTCTTGATCCCCTGGCGGAAGATGGCGTGGTCGTCGGCCAGGACCAGCCGGATTTTGTCTGGGCTCATCTTCCCTCCTCCTGGATCGGCACGCGGGCGGTCAGGCGGGTGCCCTCCGGGGATGATTCTATCATCAATGCGCCGCCGATCAAGCCGAGCCGGTCCTGCATGCCCAGCAGCCCCAGCCGCCGGCGTTCGAGGCCCGTGTTCAGGGCCTGCTCGACGTTGAACCCGCGGCCCCGGTCCGAGACCACCGCCTCGATCCAGCCGTCCCTGGCGGCCAACTCGATCCGGGCGGTCCGGCTCCCCGAGTGGCGGACCACGTTGGTCAGGCACTCCTGGATGAACCGGAACACGCCGATGGTCACCCCCGGCGACAGCTTTTCCTCGGGCAATTTTTCGAGATGGTAGGAGATCTCGATCCCGTGGGTCGCCTGGATCGATTCGCCCAGGTCCTCGACGGCCGCGGCCAGGCCGAAGTTGTCCAGGATGGCCGGCCGGAGCTGATAGGCCAGGGAGCGGACCCGGTCCATGATCTTCTGCGACAGGTCGATCAGTTGCTGAATTTCCGCCGGCCCCTCCACATCCTGATTGGGGCGGCGGGCCAGGGTCTGGAGACCGATCTTGAGGGCGGACAGGAGCTGGCCCATTTCGTCGTGCAGGTCCAGGGCCAGCCGGGCCCGCTCCTCCTCCTGGGCGTCCACCAGGCGGCTGGAAAGCTCACGGACCTTTTGTTCGGCCAGGACCTGCTGGGTCACGTCCCGGGCCACGCCGCGACGGCCCACCACCCGGCCCTTGGCGTCGATTATTTCCCGGGAGTGGCTGGACAGCCACCGGATGCCCCCTCTCTTGTGGATGTGGCGCAGGGCCATTACCCGCACTTCCTCGCCCGGACTGGCCTGGGCCAGGGCCCGGTCGTAACGGGGCCGGTCCGACGGGGCCAGGAACTGGCGCCGCAGCCGGCCGACCATCTCGTCCCGGCGCCAGCCCAGAAGGTCGTAGGCCGCCTCGGAGACAAAGGTGAAACGTCCCTCCCGGTCGATTTCATAGACGATGTCCGGGAGGTCGGTCACCAGGTCCCGGTATCGGTTGGTGGCCTGGGCCAGGGCCTCGGTCCGGGACTGGACCTCGGTCTCGAGCAGCCGCGTCTGGTCGTCGGCCATCCGGAGCAGACTCTTCTGGACCTGATAGCGGCCGACCAGAAGCACCCCCAGGGTCGCCAGGCAAATAAAGAGCAGGACAAAAAAGACGCGGATGTTCCGCTGGGCGGTCCGGGCCCCGGCCATGGCCGACTCATAGTTGTGGGACACCACCAGGACCCACTTGTGGCCGGGCACCCTCGCCCCGGCCACAAAGGCCAGCTCTCGGCGGTCGGGGTCGGTCATCAATCTGGCCTGGGGGGATTGACGCCTGACCTGGGTCAGAAAACCGCGCCATCTGGCCGCGCAGGCGGCCGGGTCCGGACAGCCGGCCTCACCGGCGGTGATCGTCCGGCCCTGCTGGTCGAAGAGGTAAAAGGTCCGGCCCGGGCGGGCGGTCAGGCGGAGCGCGAAGAAGCTGGCCCAAAAGGCCGGTGGCTTTTCCACGGCCAGGATCCCCACCGGACGACCCTGATCCCTGACGCCGACCGCCAGGTAGATCACCCGGGGCGCATCAGCGGTCAGCCCGCGGCGAATGGCCGACACCGCACCCCTCGGGCCGGGGAAGGGGAGGTCCAGGCGCCTGAAGGGGCCGCTGACCGCGCCCGAAGAACGGACCAGGACGATGACCTGGCCCCGGGGCGTGGCCACCAGCATGCCCGAGACGCGGCTCAGCGTCCCCCACACCCGGGACAGGGTCCGCCCCAGATTGTCCCGGCGGAGATGGGCCACGTCCGAGATGAAGCCGGGCGACGAGGCCAGGGCCGTGAGACGGGCCAGCAGGGCTTGCTGGTGGTCGGCGATGAACCGGGCCCCCATTTCGGCCAGGGCCTGGTTGGCGTCCAGGTTTTCCCGCTGGGCCTGGGTCTTGAGCGAACCCAGGACCACCAGGCTGTAAACGCCCCCCACCAGCACCAGCAGGACCACCACCAGGACGGTTATCGGCGCCAACCCCCAGAGCAATCGCCGAGGCCTGTCCGGCGGCCGGTCGGAACCGTTTTTGTCCACGGTGGCGATCACTTCCGGCTCTCCCCCCTGGTCGCGACAATTATAACGGTCTGCAGTTCTGATGACAAGAAATCCGGAGAATTGCCTGTTTTTATTCATAAGTGCTACGTGACCGAATGGTGGCCCGGACTGACCGAAATGAGGTCCAGGGACCATTGGCAGGTCAGGGGGGCCGAAGTAGTTTTTATCTATGGAGCGGACGACTCCGCTGTTGAACCTGAAGAGGTTCATATCAATGGTTGAGAGACTGAAAACGGTTTTGAAGGCCATCAAACCCGTTCGCCGCCGGCCGCCGCCCAGGGCGCCGCGGCCGCGGCGGGTGCTGGTGTCATACGGCGATGAGGACGTCCGTCACTGGCTGGTCAACCTGCTTGGCCGGATGGACGGCCTGGTCTGTCAGGACACGGACGGCGATTGGGCGGACGTGGAGCGGGCGGCGGCCCGTTTGGAACCGGATTTGATCCTGCTCGACGCCCGGCGCATGGACCTGCGGTCCCCGAATCCGGTCCGGCGTCTGAAGCGTCGCCTTCCCGGGGCCAGGGTGTTCCTGCTGGGCCTGGACGAGGGCGCCGGATACCATCACCTGGCCCAACGGGCCGGGGCGGACGGATACGTCAGCACCAACCGGGTGGGCGATTCCTTGGAGGGAATCTTGGGGCTGAACGATCCAACCTGATCCGCTGACCTTGGACGGTTCATTCTGATGTGATAAATATTTGTACCGGCCCTTGGGACGAACTGTTCACCCCATCCAGGAGCGCCGGTCATGATTACCCCCACCGAATACAATCAGCGTCTGTCCCGGCTGACCGGCCTGATCGCGGACCAGGACCTTGCGGCCTATCTGGTCGCGGACAGGCACAACATCTACTACCTGACCGGACTGACGTACGAGCCCGAGGAACGCCCCTTTTTCCTCATCGTCCGTCCGGGGGCGCCGACCGAACTGCTGGTGCCGGCCCTGGAACTGGATCACCTCCAGGGGGCCCCGAACGTCGATCAGGTTCATCACTACTGGGATTACCCCTCCCCGCCGGGTGAGGGCTGGCCCGAGCGCCTCCGGGAGCGCTTGGCCGGCGCGGAGCGCCTGGGGCTCGAACCGTCGCTGCCGGCCGAGATTTTGGGGCAGCTGGGCGAATTCCAGGTCGAGGTGGCGCCCCTGGTCGAGACCCTGCGCCTGGTCAAGTCGCCGGCCGAGGTGGAACTGGTCGAGCAGGCGGCCCGGTTCGCCGACCTGGGGGTGGCCCGGGCGTGTGGCGCGGCCTATCACGGGGTCAGCGAGCTGGAACTCTTTGCCCAGGGCCGGGCCGTTCAGCTCCAAATCATGAAGCAGGTCGGCTACGAGTCCCTGACGACCAACGTCCTGGTGGCCGCCTGGCCGGCCCCCCTGAGCGCCCAGCCCCACGGCGTCCCGGCCATCGGCGACTGCCTCGAAAACGGGCCGCACATCGCCCTGTCTTACCTGCGGGTCAATGGTTACGCCGCCGAGTGCGAGCGGACCTTTTTCCTGGCCAAACCCACTTCCCGGGAAAAGGAGGCATTTTCCGCCGTCATGGAGGCCCGGCGGCGGGCGGCCGACACGATCCGGCCCGGGGTGGAGGCGGCGGCCGTGGACCGGGCGGCCAAGGAGTTCCTCACGGCCGAGGGGTACGGCCAGTTCCTGCTCCACCGCACCGGTCACGGTTTCGGCCTGGGCAACCACGAGGGCCCCTGGGTGGCCGAGGGTTCGGCGGATATTTTGGGGGAAAACATGCTCGTCAGCGTCGAGCCGGGCGTCTATCTGCCCGGGCTGGGCGGATTCCGCCATTCGGACACGGTCCTGGTCACCCGGGACGGCCCCCGGTTTCTGACCTCGTTCCCGGACCAACTGGCCGACCTGGTGATCACGTCCAAAAAATGGCCGGCGCGTCTCAAGGGCCGGCTGATGCGCCGGGCGGCGGGCATCGACTGACCGAGGGGCACCCCTAAATTTGACTTTCGGTGATATTCCCGGATTTACTTGACAGGGGCAATTGCACGGTTCTTTAATATAAAGTGATACTAAGGGGGGCTCCTGATCACACGGGCTGGGATCAAGTTGTATCTGAGGGCGGGGCTCGGCCTGACGTTGTTGGTCGGCCTCTACTTGACCAGCCTGTACAGTTATCTGTTATTTCATTCCCTGGTCGAACTCTTCTCCATTATCGTGGCCTGCGGCATCTTCATGTTCGCCTGGAACTCCCGGCGCTTCATGGCCAATGATTATCTCCTCTACTTGGGCATCGCCTACCTGTTCGTGGCGGCCCTCGATTTGGTACACACCCTGGCCTACAAGGGGATGAACGTCTTCCCAGGTTTCGGGGCCGACCTGCCGACTCAACTCTGGATCGCCGCCCGGTACCTCGAGAGTCTTACGTTTTTGGCGGCCGCGTTTTTTTTCACTCGGAAGGTCAGGCCCTACGCCGTGTTCGGCGCCTACTCGGCGGTCCTGGGGCTGCTGCTGGTCTCGATCTTCGGCGGGATGTTTCCGGTCTGCTACGTCGATGGTCAGGGATTGACCCTGTTCAAGAAGGTGAGCGAGTACATCATCTCCGCCTTGTTCCTGACGGCGATTTACGTGCTTTACCGGCACCAGGGCCGATTCCACGTCCGGGTCTATCGGCTGCTGATCGCTTCCCTGGTACTGACCATCGGGTCGGAACTGGCCTTCACCTTTTACATCAACGTCTATGGTCTGTCGAACCTGATCGGCCATATCTTCAAGCTCATTTCCTTTTATCTGATCTATGAGGCCGTCATCGCCACCGGCCTCCGTGCGCCTTACGATCTCATGTTCAAGCAGCTCGAGGACAGCCGCCAGAACCTGGAGCGGCGGGTCCGGGACCGGACGGCCGACCTGAATGAGCGGCGCTTGGAACTGACCAAACGGGTCCAGGAACTGACCTGCCTGTATGCCGTTTCAGATCTTCTCCAGCGGGTTCCCGGAGAGGAACATCTCCAGGAAGTGGTCGAATTGATTCCCACTGGATGGCAACGGCCGGAACTCACCTGCGCCCGGCTGACCCTGGACGGTCAGACGTTCCTCACCCCGAACTGGACGGAGACCGATTGGAAACAGGTCTCCCCGGTCATGGTCCACGGTCAAGAGACCGGCAGGATCGAGGTATGCCTTGACACGATCGCCGGCGACGCCGGCCCGTTTTGGAGGCAGGAACAGAGTCTGCTCAACGCCATTGCCGCCCAATTGGGTCGATTCATCGAGAGCCAGCGGGCCAGGGACGAGTTGAGGCGCGCCAAGGATTTCACGGAGACGGTCCTCAACAGCCTGAACGACGAGGTGTCCATCATCGATCCCGTCCACTACACCATCGTGGAGGTCAATGAGAGTTACCTGGCCCGCGCGGGACTGACCAGGGACCAGGTGATCGGCCGGCGGTGTCATGAGCTGACTTACCATCTGTCCGAGCCCTGCGCCGGACCGAACGATTTCTGCCCGGTCCGGGAGACCCTGGCCTCGGGCAAGGCCGTCTCGGCGGAGCACATTCACCACCTCCCGGACGGCGACCCGATTCACGTCGAGATCACCACCAGCCCGATGATGAGCCCGGACGGTCGGGTGGTCCGGGTGGTTCACGTCTGCCGGGATGTGACCGACCGCCGCCGGCTCGAGGAACAATTTCTCCAGGCCCAGAAGATGGAGGCCGTGGGCAGGTTGGCCGGCGGGGTGGCCCACGATTTCAACAACCTGCTGACGATCATCTCCGGTTACAGCGACATGGCCCTGGCTGGCCTCTCCCCTGGAGACTCCCAGTTCGAGGGGTTGACCCAGATAAACGAGGCCGGGAGACGGGCGGCCGATCTGACCCGACAACTGCTGGCCTTCAGCCGGAAACAGGTCCTCCAGTCGATGCCGCTGGATTTAGGAGTCATTCTGACCAATATCGAGAAGATGCTCAAGCGCATGATCGGCGAGGACATCGAGCTGGTCGCCCATTCCGAGCCGGATCTGGGCACTGTCCTGGCCGATCCGGGGCAGATCGAGCAGGTCATCATGAACCTGGCGGTCAACGCCAAGGACGCCATGCCCGACGGAGGCAAGCTGACGCTGGAGGCCGGTAACGTCATCCTGGACGAAACCTACGTCCGGAGCCACCCCGAGGCGACCGTCGGTCCCCACGTCATGCTGGCCGTGACCGACACCGGGTCCGGCATGGACGAAATGACCCGGAACAGGATTTTCGAACCGTTCTTCACCACCAAGGACAAGGGCCGGGGCACCGGGTTGGGACTGGCCACGGTCTATGGCATCGTCAAGCAGAGCGGCGGCAATATCTTCGTCTATAGCGAGCCCGGCCAGGGCACGACCTTCAAGCTCTATTTACCCCGGGTGGACGAGGCGGCCGCCTCCCTGAAGGCGGACCAGGCGGAGGATGAAGTCCCCGGCGGAAGCGAGACGATCCTAGTGGTCGAGGACGAGGACACGGTCCGGGACTTGATCTGCCGGGTGCTTGAAGACCGGGGCTACCGGGTAGAGGAGGCGGCCGGAGGGGAGGAGGCGCTGGCCATGGCCCACGGCCTCGAAATCCACCTGGTCTTGACCGACGTGGTCATGCCCGGCCTGAACGGCCCCGACCTGGTCCGACGCCTCATCGCCGAGCATCCGGGAATCAAGGTCCTCTACACCTCGGGGTACGCCGATCACGCCGTGGCCCGGAACGGTCTCCTGGAGCCCGGGGTGAATTTGATCTCCAAACCGATGTCACCGGCGTCCCTGGCCCGGAAGGTGCGGGAGGTCCTGGACGCCGGCCGACAAAGATGATCGAGATAGTCATAAAAATGGCCGAGGCCGGTCTTGACAGCCGGGGTCCCGGCGGCTAGTCTGGTTTCTATCCGTTTGTTTTTCGCCCATTTTTTGTGAGGTCGACGACCGGTTCCATGGAACCCCAGCTCGTCATCGACAACCTCCATCTGCGTTTCCGGGGTGTCAGCGCCCTGTCCGGTGTGTCCTTCGAGGTCGAGCCCGGCAAGATCACGGCCCTGATCGGTCCCAACGGCGCGGGCAAGACCTGCACCCTCAACTGCGTCTGCCGCTTTTACACCCCCCAGGAGGGACGGATCGTCTTCGAGGGCAAGGACATCACCCACCTCCATGCCCACCGGGTGGCCCGGCTGGGCATCGCCCGGACCTTCCAGAACATCGAGTTGTTCGCGGGCATGAGCGTCCTGGACAACATCAAGCTCGGCCGCCACGCCTTTCTCAAGAGCGGCTTCCTGGCCGGGGGCATCTACTACGGCCGGGCCCGACGCGAGGAGATGGACCTGCGCCGCGAGATCGAGGAGACGATCATCGACCTGCTGGAGATCGAGCACATCCGCAAGAAACAGGTCGGCATGCTGCCCTACGGCCTCCAGAAGCGGGTCGAGCTGGCCCGGGCCCTGGCCATGAAACCCAGGCTGCTGCTCCTGGACGAGCCCATGGCCGGGATGAACCTGGAGGAGACCGAGGACATGGCCCGGTTCATCCTGGACGTCAACCAGGAGTGGGGGGTGACCATCATCCTGGTCGAGCACGACATGGGCGTGGTCATGGACGTTTCGGACCACGTCGTGGTGCTGGACTTCGGCTCGAAGATCGCCGACGGCACGCCGGCCGAGGTCCAGTCGAACCCGAAGGTCGTCAACGCCTACCTGGGGGACCAGGAGGCGGCCGTCTCCAAGATCATGCGTTGACGAGTCCTCCGGGGGCCTTTTTCCCCGGGGTGAGGCGAAAAGCGGACGGAGTGCCCCGTGGCCCTGCTCAGCGTCAACAACATCGAGGTCATCTACCACGACGTCATCCTGGTCCTAAAGGGCCTGTCGCTGTCAGTGGACGACGGGGCGATCGTGGCCCTGCTGGGGGCCAACGGCGCCGGCAAATCGACGACCCTCAAGGCCATCAGCGGCCTGCTCCACGCCGAGGACGGGCACGTCACCGACGGCTCCATCGAGTTCGACGACAGGCGGATCGACAAGCTGTCGGCCGAACGGATCGTCAAGGCCGGCATCTTCCAGGTCATGGAGGGCCGCCGGGTGTTCGAGGACCTGACCGTCCGGGAAAACCTGGTCGTGGCCGCCCACACCGTCGGCCGGCGCGGCCGGGTGGCCGAGCGGATAGACCAGGTGTACGCCTACTTCCCCCGGCTCAAGGACCGGGAAAAGGGCCTGGCCGGTTACCTGTCCGGAGGCGAGCAGCAGATGCTGGTCATCGGCCGGGCCCTGATGGCCCATCCCCGGCTGATCCTGATGGACGAGCCGTCCCTGGGCCTGTCGCCCCTGCTGGTCGGCGAGATCTTCGACATCATCAAGCGGATCAACCGGGACGAGGGCACCGCCATCCTCCTGGTCGAGCAGAACGCCCGGATGGCCCTGGAGATCGCCTCCCACGGCTATGTCATGGAAAACGGCAAGATCGTCCTGGACGACACCACCAACAAGCTCAAGGAGAACGAGGACATCAAGATGTTCTACCTGGGCCTGACCGAGATGGGCGAAAAACGGAGCTACCGGGACGTCAAGCACTACAAGCGCCGCAAGCGCTGGTTGAGTTGAGGCCGCCCCGAGGGGCCCGGAGCGAGGCGACGATGGATCGTTGGCAGGGATTTTACAACCAGGAGCTCGAGACCCGGAACTGGGCCGACCGACGGGCGTCCCAGGAGCAGAGATTTCAGCGGCTGCTGCCCCAGGCGGCCGACCGGGCCCCGGCCATCCGCCGCCGCCTCGAGGCGGCCGGCATCGACCCAGCGGCGGCCGGTTCGGCCGACATGCTCCGCCGCATCCCGGTGACCCGCAAGGCCGAGATGATCGAGGTCCAGAAGGCCGATCCGCCCTTTGGCGGCTTCCTGGCCGTGTCCCCGGGCGAACTGAAGCGGATCTATGTCTCGCCCGGCCCGGTTTACGATCCCCTGGGCCGCAACCAGACCGACAGCCGCTGCGAGACGACCCTCTACGCCGCCGGGATCCGGCCCGGGGACGTGGTCCAGAACTGCTTCCTGTACCACATGACGCCCTTCGGCCTCTACTTTGACGACGCCCTGGTTAACATGGGCTGCGTGGCCGTGCCGGCCGGGGTGGGCAACACCGACCTCCAGGCCCAGATCATGCGGCAGCTCGCGGCCAAGGCCTTTCTGGGCACGCCCTCGTTTCTCAAGACCATCCTGGACAAGGTGGTCGAGCAGGGCTTCGATCCCCGGCAAGACCTTCAAATCGAGACGGCCGTGGTCGGGGCCGAGATGCTGCCCGCCAGCCTCCGGGCCGAGATCCAGGACCTGGCAGACATGCGGGTCATCCAGGCCTTTGGCACGGCCGACGTCGGGCTCATCGGCCACGAGTGCCCCCATCAAAACGGCTACCACCTCTTCGACGAGCTGATCATCCAGATCTGCGATCCGGACAGCGGCCAGGAGGTCGGCTGCGGCGTCCCCGGCGAGATGGTCGTCACCTCGCTCAACGACAAGTACCCCATCATCCGCCTGGGCGTCGGCGATCTGGTGATCGTCGAGGACGAGCCCTGTCCCTGCGGCCGGACCTCGCCCCGGCTGACCCGGATTCTGGGCCGGATCGACATGCTGACCAAGGTCCGCGGCCAGTTCATCCACCCCTTCAACGTCGGGCGGCTGGTGGACCAATTCGACCAGGTGGCCCGGGGCCGGGCCGTCATCGACCGGGTCGGGCATCAGGACTCATTCGTCCTCGAACTCGAGCCGGCCCCGGGCGTCGGCCCGGACGATGATCTGCGGGAGAAGATCGAGGCCGCGGCCCGGGAGGTCTTCCGGCTCCGGGCCGAGGTGACCTGGGTTACGCCCGGGCAAATCGACCCGGACTCGCCTCCCATCATCGATCGCCGCAGGTGGGATTAGCTCGTGGACACCTTCATCGATCGCCGGAAGTGGGATCAGGCCATGGACACCTTCATCGATCGCCGGAAGCGGGACCAGGCCATGGACACCTTCATCGACCGTCGCAAGTGGGATCAGGCCATGGACACCTTCATCGATCGCCGGAAGTGGGACTAGGCCATGGACACCTTCATCGATCGTCGCAACTGGGATTAGGCCATGCAGACCCTGATCGAATGCCTCATCGGCGGCGTGTTCACCGGCGGCCTGTATGCCCTGATCGCCCTGGGCTTCGTCCTGATCTACAAGGCGACCGGGATCATCAACTTCGCCATCGGCGAGCTGATGCTCTGGGGGGCCTGCCTGTCCTGGACGCTGCTGTCTCCCCAGGCCACACACCTGCCGATCATTCTCGTCTTTCCCCTGACCCTCTTCTTTGCCGGACTGCTGGCCGCCGTGACCGAGCGGGTCATGCTCCGGCCGATGATCGGCCAGCCGATCATCAGTTCGATCATGATCACCATCGGTCTGGCCTCGATCCTCAAGGGCCTGGCCGAGTTCATCTGGATGTCCGGGATCTTCTGGAAGGACGTCTTCCGGCCCTCGGTGCCCTTTTTCCTGCCGTCCTTCGGCTACTCGGTCGTCCCGCCGGCCGTGCCGGCCGGAGGCTTCTGGAACGTGGAACTGGCCGCCAAGTTCCTGCCCACCTACACGCCCCTCAAGTCGGCCCAGATCCTGGGCATCACCATCTCCGCCTCGGACCTGTGGGGCCTGGTGGTGGGCGCCCTGGCGGTGGCGGTCTTCATGATCTTTTTCAAGTACTCGCGAATGGGTCTGGCCATGCGGGCCACCTCGTCGGACCAGATGGTCGCCCAGTCCATGGGCATCTCGGTCGGCCGGGTCTTCGGCGTGTCCTGGGTCATGGCCGGCATCGCCACCGCCCTGAGCGGCATGATCCTGGCCAACCGGAACGCCGAGATCTCCGCGGAGATGCTGTCCTACGGGCTGATGGTCTTTCCGGTGGTCATCCTGGGGGGCTTCGACTCCATCGGCGGGGCGATCACGGCCGGGATCATCATCGGCGTCCTCCAGAACCTGTCCGGGGTCTATTTGACCCAGTACCTGGGTCAGAACGTCCAGGACGTGGTCCCGTTCATCATCCTGGTGGTGATCCTGTTCATCCGGCCCTACGGCCTGTTCGGCAAACCCATCATCGAGCGGGTGTGACCGGTGCGCTGCGGAAACTTCAAGGTCTCCTACCCGGGTGACGAGGTCCTGTTCGAGGGGCCGTTCGTCCGGTTCTGGCTGGTCGTCGGTGCCGCTCTGCTGGTCCTGTTGCCGCTGATCACCTCGGGCTCGGTGATGCTGGTGGCCAACATGATCTGCATCGCCATCATCGGCGCGGTGGGCCTCAACCTGCTGACCGGGTTCACCGGCCAGATCTCGCTGGGCCACGCCGCGATCATGGGCGTCGGCGGTTTTTCGTCCGGGATTTTGGTTTACAAGGTCGGCCTGCCCTACATCGTCTCGATCCCCCTGGCCGGGCTCATCGCCGCGGGAGTGGGGGTCATCGTCGGCATCCCGTCGCTGCGGATCAAGGGGCTCTACCTGTGCATCGCCACCCTGGCCGCCCAGGAGATCCTGGATCACCTCTTCCGGCACTGGAAGGCGATGACCTACTCGACGACCATGATCGGGGCCGAGATCGACTACGATTTCCCGATCAAGCTGTTCGGTCTGAACATCCCCTGGATCCGGTTCGCCACCGAGGTCTCCCACGGCATCCGGATCGAAAAACTGATCGTGTTCGGAATGGACCTGGGCTCGGTCCAGAACTTTTACTATCTGGTCATCCTGATCACGGTCGTCCTGGTCTTTTTCGCCCGGAATCTGATCCGGACCCGGGTCGGCCGGGCCTTTGTCGCCATCCGGGACCGGGAC
This sequence comes from uncultured Desulfarculales bacterium, assembly GCA_964569795.1. Classification (GTDB taxonomy): domain Bacteria; phylum Desulfobacterota; class Desulfarculia; order Desulfarculales; family JAHJDS01; genus JAHJDS01. The sequence continues at coordinate 130,845 of CAZMVB010000006.1, forward strand.
CTGGCCGCCGAGATCATGGGCATCAACCTCTTTCGCTACAAGCTGACCGCCTTTGCCATCAGTTCCTTTTACGCCGGGGTGGGCGGGGCGCTGCTGTTCGGCCTGTACAAGAACGTCACCTATCACTACTTCGGCCTCGCTACCTCGATCCAGTATCTGGCCATGATCATCGTCGGGGGCCTGGGCTCGATCCTGGGGTCCATCTTCGGGGCGGTGTTCATAATCTTCATCCCCCAGGCCCTCCAGGCGGCCACGGCCTCGCTCCAGCCGATTTTCCCCAACCTGTCCGTCTATTTCGAGTTCGCCAAGGAGATCATCTTCGGCATCTTGATCGTGGTCTTTTTGATCTTCGAGCCCCACGGCCTGAACGCCATCTGGGGACGGATCAAGGCCTCGTTCAATCTATGGCCCTTCTCCTACTGAGGGGGGCGGAGGGGTTAATCTTTTTTTCAGGAGGGGTCATGAAAAAGACAAAATTGGTGGTGATCCTGGTCCTGGCCGTGGTGCTGGGGGTGGCCTCGCTCGCCTGGGCGGCCAACAAGGTGGTCGTCATCGGCGCCTGCCAGCCCATCACCGGCCGGTTCTCGTTCGCCGGCAAGCACATCCATGAGGGGCTGCGGGACTACATCAACTGGGCCAACAAGCACAAGGCGGTCCTGGGGGGCTACACCCTGAAGTACGTCTTCGAGGACACGTCCTACCAGCTCAACCTGGCCACCGCCGCCTTCAAGCGGATCATGGCCAAGTACCACCCGGCCTTCATGTTCGGCGAGTCCACCGCCCAGGGCAAGGCCGTCTATAACGACGTCATGAACCTGTACAAGGTCATCTACGGTTCGACCTCGTTCTCGGCCTACCTGGCCAACCCGATGCGCAATCCCTACACCTTTGTCAGCGGCCCGACCTATCAGGACATGATGGGCATCCTGCTCAAGTACATCGCCATGCGGGCCAAGAAGACCGGCAAGAGGAAGGTCGGATTCATGTACTCGAACACCGAGTTCGGGCGTGACCCGATCCCCTTCGCCAAGCGGATGGCCAAGAAACTGGGCCTCAAGGTCGTCTTCGAGGCCTCCACGGCCGTGGGCGCGGTCAACATCCGGCCTCACATGATCCGGATGGCCGCGGCCAAGCCCGACTACGTCATCTTCCAGGGCTACGTCCTGTCCCCGGTCCCCCAGGTCATCAAGGACGCCCGGGCCCGGGGCCTCAAGACGGTGTTCATGGCCACCTTCTGGGGCATGGGTCAGATGGTCCTCAAGAAACTGGGTCCCCTGGCCAAGGGGTACATGGGCGTCATGTTCTATCCCTACTGGTACCAGAAGGGCGGCAAGACCCTGGCCGCCATCAAGAAGTACAACCTGGCCCGGGGGATCAAGTACCGTCCCTCGTACTACATGCAGGGCTGGTTCACGGGCATGTGCTTCGTCAGGATCCTCAACGGCGCCATCAGGATGGGACATGGCAAGCTGATCAAGGCCAACCTGGTCAAGGCCCTGGCCCGGATCAAGAACTGGAACACCGGCGGCATGATGGGCGTGGTCTCCATCCACCGCAACAAGTTCGCCCAGGGACGGGTTTACCGGGCCGACATCAAGAAGGGTGAGTTCGTGCCGGTCACCGGCTACATCAAGTTGCATTGACCCACACTTCCCGGCCGGGGGGCGCCGCGTCCTCCGGCCGGGTTTTCCGTAACGGCGGCGAGCGACCGACATGACGAGCGAAATCTGGACCCTGCCGGGACAGCTTCGGGAAAACGCCCGGATACGAGGTGATTCTCCGGCCATTCGGGAAAAGGAATTCGGTATCTGGCAGACCGTGACCTGGCAGGGTTATCTGGACCGGGTCAAGTGGCTGGCCCTGGGCCTGCGGGAAATGGGTCTCGGCCCGAAGGACAAGGTGGCCGTCATCGGCGACAACCGGCCCGAGTGGGTTTACTCGGAACTGGCCACCCAGGCCCTGGGCGGGGCGGCCGTCGGCGTCTTCCCCGACTCCCATCTGGACCAGGTCCGCCACATCGTCAATCACTCGGACGCGACCGTGGTCGTGCTCGAGGACCAGGAGCAGTGCGACAAGATCCTGGACCTGGGCGAGGCCGTGGCCCAGGTCAAACACGTCCTGGTCGATGACATGAAGGGTCTCCGCCACTACCGCGACCCCCGGATCGTTCCCTTCGCGGACGTGGTCGCCCGGGGGCGGGAGATCGACCGGGACCAACCCGATTTGTTCGACCGACTGGTCGATCGGGTCCGGCCCGAGGACGTGGCCATCATCGCCTACACCTCGGGCACCACCGGCCTGCCCAAGGGGGCGATGCTCTCCCACCGCAACATGCTCGCCATGGCCCGGAACTACGACTCCATCGACCCGGCCTATCCGACCGACAACCACGTCTCGTTTCTGCCCCTGCCCTGGGTCGGCGAGCAGATGACCGGGGTGAGCTGGCACCTGTCCAAGGGGTTCACCATCAATTTTCCGGAGTCGGTCTTCACCGTCCAGGAGGACATTCGCCAGATCGGGCCGCACATCATGTTCGCCCCGCCCCGCATCTGGGAGAAGATGTGCAGCGACGTCCAGGTCCGCATCCAGGACGCGTTCCTCTTCAAGCGCTGGATCTACAAGCTGTTCATGCCCGTCGGCTACCGGCTGGCCGAGGCCAAGCTGGCCAAGAAGGCGGCCCCGATCTGGGACCGCTTCTGGATGTGGGTCGGCTTCTGGGCGGTCTTCCGGGCGCTCAAGAATTATCTCGGCCTGGCCCGGGTGCGCAACGCCTACACCGGCGGCGCGGCCCTGGGACCCGAGATCTTCAACCTGTTCACCGCCCTGGGGGTGAACATCAAGCAGCTCTACGGCCAGACCGAGATCGCCGGCATCTCGGTCGGCCATCGCAACAACGACATCAAGCTGGACACGGTGGGTAAACCCATCCCCGGGGTCGAGCTGAAGATCTCGGACACGGGCGAGATCCTGTCCAAGGGGCCGTCGGTCTTTGTGGGCTATTACAAGAACGAGGCGGCCACGGCCGAGACCCTCGAAAATGGCTGGCTCCACTCGGGCGACGCCGGTCTGATCGATGAGGACGGCCACCTGATCATGATCGACCGGATGGACGACGTGATGCTCCTGTCCGACGGCTCCAAGTTCTCGCCCCAGCTCATCGAGAACAAGCTGAAGTTCTCGCCCTACATCACCGAGGCCGTGGTCGTCGGCCAGGACCGGCCGTTCGTGGCGGCCATGATCAACATGGACATGGCCAACGTGGGCAAGTGGGCCGAGAACCGGCAACTGGCCTTCACCACCTTCACCGACCTCAGCCAGAAGGAAGAGGTCTATGACCTGATCGCCGCCGAGGTGGCCAAGACCAACGCCGGCCTGCCCAAGGTGGCCCGGGTCAGCCGCTTCGTGATGCTCTACAAGGAACTGGACGCCGACGACGAGGAACTGACCCGGACCCGCAAGGTCAGGCGCCGGTTCGTGGCCCAGCGCTACGAGGCCCTGATCGAGGCCCTGTACGGCGAGCAGGATTCGGTCGAGATCGAGGCCGACGTCCAGTACCAGGACGGCAAGTCCTTCGTCATGAAGACCAAGGTCCGGGTCAAGCGCGTCCCCGAGCCGCCGGAGGCCTGAGCCCCCGGGGCCAACACCGTCCGCTCCGGCCGCCCGGGGCGGCTTTGTTTTAGGTTAAACGTCGTGGAATTCCGCTTCACCTTCGAGGAACTCGAGATCCAGCGCTCGGTGGGCAAGCTGGTCGAAAACGATCTCCTGCCCCGCCGGCGCGAGATCGAGGATTTCCAGACCGTCCCCGACGATCTCTGGGCCAAGATCAAGGACCTCCGGCTGTTGAAATCCGCCTTTGCCGAGCCCTTCGGCCTGGGCGGGACCTTCACCGGACTGGTGGTGGGCCTGGAGGCCATGGCCTACGCCACGCTCCTGCCGCCCTGGATCATCTTCGAGAATTTTGTGCTTGCCCGGGCCCTGGACGGACACGGCTCGGATTTTTTAAAGCAAAAATACCTGCCCGGCCTGCTCGACCTCGACGCCATCGGCGCCCTGGCCTTTACCGAGGCCGACACCGGGACCGACGTGGCCCAACTCAAGACCACGGCCCGCGAAAAGGACGGCGGCTTCGTGATAAACGGGGCCAAGCGGTTCATCACCAACTCGTCCATCTGCGATTCCATGGTCCTGTTCGCCAAGACGGACGAGAAGCTGACCGCCTTTCTGGTCAACTCCCAAAATTCGGGCTAGAAACACTGATCGACTTGACGGTCTTTCGCGCGGTTGGTACTTATAGGTCACCGGGAGCGGGTGCGCCGGGGTGCTCAAAAGGGAAATTCGGTGCAACTCCGATACGGTCCCGCCGCTGTGACCGGGGACGACGGCCCGAGGGAAGCCACTGCCGGACAAAAGTCCGGTGGGAAGGCCGGGCCCGAGGACGATCCGGAAGTCAGAAGACCTGCCCGCGCCCGAGGGGGTCGTTTCCGCCGAGGCAGTGGACGGGCCCGCCGTTGTCACGGAGCCGATAAACTGGGTAGGTTCCCCGAGACCGGGGGACCTTTTTTTGTGGAACACGAATACGGGCCGAGGTCGAGCTTGAGGTTGAGCCAAATCAGATTTTGGCGGGTCGCAGCCCTGGCGGTCGGGCTGGGTGTCATGGTCGCGAACCCCGGAACGGTCGGCGCGGCGGCCCAACGGACGGTGATCGATCAGACCGGCCGGAAGGTCAGGCTCTCGAGAAATGTCCGGCGGATCGTCACCCTGGCCCCCAGCCTGACCGAGATGGTCTATTTCCTGGGCCAGGGCGACAAGCTGGTCGGGGCCACCCAGTTCTCCACGTATCCGGCGGCCGCCCGCAAGGTGCCCCGGGTGGGCAGCTACATCCGGATCAACTTCGAGGCCGTGGCCATGCTCCGGCCGGACCTGGTGCTGGGTCTGGCCGAGATCAATCCGTCTTTCATCCTGAACAAGCTGACCCGGATGGGCCTGCCCCTGTACGGAGCCCGGCTGCGGACCGTGGCCGACATCCTGGCCTGCCTGCGCCGGCTGGGACATTTGCTCGGGGCCGGTCCCGAGGCCCGGGCCCGGGTGGACCGACTGGCGGCCCGGGTCCGGCGGGTGAGGCGGGCCGTGGCCGGCCGGCGGCGGGTCAGGGTGTTCGTCGAGATCGACCACCAGCCCCTGGTCACGGTCGGTCCGGGGACCTTCACCGACCGGCTCATCAGCCTGGCCGGGGGCCGAAACGTGTTCGGCCGGGAGCGGTTCTCCTACCCCCGGCTGAGCGTCGAGCAGGTCATCCTGGCCCGGCCCGAGGTGATCGTCATCCTGTGTCACCAGCGGACCGGCTGCCGGCGCCGGGTCAGGGCCTGGCAGAGATGGCGGTCCATCCCGGCCGTGCGCCAGGGCCGGGTCAAAATAGTCGATACCGACATCCTGGTCCGGCCCTCCCAGCGGCTGATCGACGGCCTCGAGGTCTTGGCGCGCATCCTCCACCCCCATGCCCTGGAGGGCCGGCCGTGACCGGGGAGGTCAGCCGCGGCCGGGTGGGCCTGATCTGCCTGGGACTGACCGGCCTGCTGGGCCTGACCCTGCTGGCCGGTCTGTGCCTGGGGTCCCAGACCCTGTCGCCCTGGCGGCTGATCCAGGCCCTGCTCGGCCTGAAATCTCTGGACCCGGCCTGGCGGGAGGTGGTGTTCGATCTGAGACTGCCCCGGCTCCTGCTGGCCGCGGTGGCCGGATTCGGCCTGAGCCTGGGCGGGGTCGTCTTCCAGGCCCTGCTCCGCAACCCCCTGGCCGATCCCTATGTCCTGGGCGTGTCCTCGGGGGCGGCGGCCGGGGCGGTGCTCCTTTTGAGCCTGGGCGTGGCCGGGTGGCTGTGGGTGACCACGGCCGCCTTTGGCGGGGCGATCTTTTCGCTGGTGCTCGTCCTGGCCGTGGCCTCGGGCCGGCGCCGTCTCGGGCCCCAGACGATCATCCTGGCCGGGGTGATCGTGGCCGCCCTGTTCTCGGCCGTGGTCATGCTCCTGATCAGCCTCTCGCCGGCCCACCGGGCCCACAACATCATGTTCTGGCTGTTCGGGGACCTGTCCGGGGCCGGATTCGGCCGGGTATTGCTGGTGGCGCCGGTGGTCCTGGTCGGGGGCCTGCTGCTCTATCCGGCCGCCCTTGACCTGAACCTGATGGCCGCCGGCGAGGAGTCGGCCGCCACGCTGGGCGTGGCCGTGGAGCGGACCAAGTGGCTGCTGCTCATCGGTGTCTCGATCCTGATCGGGGTCATCGTCTCGGTCAGCGGCGTCATCGGCTTTGTGGGCCTGGTGGTGCCCCACCTGGTCCGGCTGGCCCTGGGGCCGGATCACCGCCTGCTCATCCCGGCGGCGGCCCTGGGCGGGGCGTCGTTTCTGGCCGCGGCAGACACCATCGCCCGGGTGGTCATCGCCCCGATCGAGCTGCCGGTGGGGGTGATCATGGCCTTTGTGGGCGCGCCGTTTTTTCTATTTCTGCTGATCACCCGGAAGGCCTGACTCGTGGAACCGATCACCCTGGATGAGGTCTCCTTCGCCTACCCGGGCGGAGAGACCGTCTTGAGCCAGGTCTCGCTGACCATCCAGCCCGGCGAGCGCCTGGGGCTGATCGGTCCCAACGGCTCGGGCAAGACCACCCTGCTGCGGCTGATCACCGGCCGGCTGATCCCCCAGCAGGGCCGGGTCAGGCTGGGGTCGGATTCGCCCCAGGGCCTTTCGGCCCGGACCCGGGCCCGGCTGGTCTCCCTGGTCGGCCAGGACGAACAGATCCCCTTTGCCTTCACCGCCCGCCAGGTGGTCCTCATGGGCCGGGCCCCCCATCTGCGGGGGCTCAGGTTCGAGGGGCCGGCCGACCTGGAGCGGGCCGCCACGGCCATGCGGCTGACCAGGGTGGATCACCTGGCCGCCCGCCGCCTGGACCAGCTCTCGGGCGGCGAGCGCAAGCGGGTCCATATCGCCCGGGCCCTGGCCCAGGCCGCCCCGATCATGCTCCTGGACGAGCCGACCAACCACCTCGACCTGAAACACCAGCGGGATATCTTCCAGCTCCTGTCCCGGCTGAGCCAGACGGAAAACCTGACCGTGATCACGGCCATTCACGACCTCAACCTGGCCGCCCGCTATTGCCCCCGCCTGGTGATGCTGAGCCAGGGCCGGGTCTTCGCCGACGGGACTCCGGAAAAGGTCCTGACCGCGGACAACCTGGCCCGGGTGTACGGGGTCGAGGTCTTCATCGACGAGCATCCCCGCCTGCCCGGCGTCCCCCGCCTGACGCTTTGATATTGCGCTGGATTCATCTGGATTCTTGACCCCGGATGAATTACCTTATCCATCAGCCGTCCCAGGCGGTCATTCCGTCCATTTGAAAACCTTCGTTGTTGGGCCATGAGGTGAAGACATGATGACTCGACGACTTCCATACCGCCATGCCAGCGAGGCGGCGTTGGGCCTGATGGCGCTCATCGTCGCTTTTCCGACCTCGGCCGACGCCGGGGCCGCGGCCCGATTACAAAAAATCCTGAACCGGACCTGCCTGGGCCGAACCTGGCGGATGGCCAATGTCCCGCCCGGGGACGGCCGGCTGCTCATGATCCTGGCCGCGGCCGTTCGCAGCCGGCGGGCCCTGGAGATCGGGACGTCCAACGGCTGCTCGGCCCTGTGGATCTCCCTGGGCCAGGTCGAGACCGGTGGGAACCTGATCACCCTCGAGATAGACCCGGCCAAGGTCGTCCTGGCCCGGCGAAACTTCCGGGCGGCCGGCATTTCGGGCCGGGTCCGGGTGATCCAGGGGGACGCCCGGGTCACCCTGGCCCGGCTGTCGGGAGCCTTTGATTTTGTGTTCATCGATGCGGCCAAGTCGCAGTACGTGCAATACCTGGAGTTGATTTATCCCAGGCTGGCCCCGGGCGGGGTGATCGTGGCCCACAACGTGGTTGACTTTGCCGGTGAACTGCAGGGCTTTCTGCGGAAACTGAGGACATATCCCGACCTGGTGACCGAGATCGTCCGGCAGCGGGGTTCGGGGATGTCGATCACCTACAAAAAGCGCCGGTAATAAGGAGTCCGGGATGGGCCCCTCGGAGGCGCGGGCCGAATCAAACCTGACCCGGGTGCTGGGGGCGGGGGACGCCACGGCGATCATGATCGCCAGCATGGTCGGGGTCGGGATCCTGACCGTGCCGGGCAAGGTCGGGGCCGCCTGCGGCGGGGTGGGCTGGGCCCTCCTGGCCTGGATCGGCGGCGGCCTGGTGGCCCTGTGCGGGGCCCTGGTCCACGCCGAGCTGGGCAGCCGCTATCCCCTGGCCGGCGGGGACTATGTTTACCTCCGCCGGGCCTACGGCGATTTCCCGGCCTTTATCAGCGGCTGGACCTCGTTCGTGATCGGCTTTCCCGGGGCGGTGGCCCTGGCGGTCTGGGCCGCGGCCAACAGCGGCTTCGACGCCCTGGGGCTGATGAAGCCGCCCGGCCTCTGGGAGATGATCAACGATCCGGGCGCGGCCCTGGCGCCCTCGGGCCGGAATTTCTGGGTCCCAACCGCGGGCCTGATGATCCTGGCCGGACTGTCCCTGGTGCACGCCGCCGGACTCAAGTGGGGCAAGCGGGTCCAGAACGCCCAGGTGATTCTGGTCCTTCTGGCCCTGGTGATCCTGGCCGCGGCGGCCTGGTTCGTGCCCCTGCCGGCCTCGGACCGCCCGGCGGCGGGCGGGCCGGCCGCGGGCGGGTCCCTGTGGGGCGCCCTGGCCGGGGCCGGGCTGAGCATCTTTTTCTCCTACAGCGGCTGGAACGCCAGCGCCTACGTGGCCGGCGAGATCAGGGACCCGTCCAAAAATCTGCCGCGGGCCCTGATCGGCGGGGTGATCCTGGTCAGCGCCCTGTACGTCGTGGTCAACCTGGCCTACTTCCACCTGGTGCCCCTCAATCAGATGGGCACCCGGATCAACATCGGCGGCGAGGTGGCCGGGCAGGTCTTCGGCGCGGCCGGGGCCAGGATCATGTCCCTGGTGGAGGTGGCCGTGTTTCTGAGTTGCGCCGGGGCGATGATCATCACCGGACCTAGAATCTGTTTCGCAATGGCCCAGGACGGCCTGTTTCCCCGGGGCCTGGCGGGACTCGGGCGTTTTAGCGGGTCTCCAGTGCGGGCGATGTGGCTCCAGTCGGGCGTGGCCGCAGGCCTGATCCTGAGCGGCACCTTTTTCGACATCCTGAACTGCACCATCTTCGCCATCCTGCCCCTGGCCGCCCTGACGACCAGCTCGGTCTTTGTCCTGCGACACCGGGACCGGGCGACCGGGGACCGGCCGCCGTTTACTGCCCCCGGGGGCGCGGCCACGCCGCTGGTGTTTATCGGGGTGGTGGCCCTGGTCGAGGCGGCGGTGGTGATCACCGCCCTGATCGACCCGGGCCAGAGGTGGTATCCGGTCCTGGGGGCCTTGCTGGTGGGCTCGGGGGCGCCGGTCTATTGGTGCTGGCGGCGTCTGGCCAGGGGCAATGACGATCCGGTCCAGGGATGGTCCGGTGGTCGATTCCGGGGACCCGGGTGAGGGGTCTCGTTCCGACCCGACCCGGGCGTGATCAACTAACAATTGAGGGTTGATTCAAATAATTTTTAATGATATATTATGATTTAAGGTGGCCGGCTCCGGCCTGGGGCCCGATTCGGTTTTTCCGTTAAATATCCTGGTAAAACAAAAAAGTAACTACGTTCAAGGACCGGTTTGTTTACCCCTCTAGGCCCGTTTCCCGGGGACCGAGAGCCAGTGCCGCCCTCGGGCACATTCAATTTTTCATTGACAATGTTCAATTGAACGTGTACGTTGTCCTGCGGAAACATGGCTCAGGCCACGGACAGGGAAAAAATCAAGAGAAAAAACAAACTAAAATGGGGATTAACTATGAAAGAACACAAACAAATCACCCCAAATAATGCTTATCCTGACCTTCTCGGCCACCTCGGCCCGGCCCGGGGCCGCGGCCAGGGAGGAGACGGCCATGAAACCGAGCCGGGTCTGTAAGGGCGGCCTGCGCCGGGTGATGTGCGCCGAATACGCCGGCTGTCTGGAAGAGGCGATCCGGCGGGGCTGGCCGGACTGGACCTGTCGCCACTGCGTCCGCTTCCAACCCGAGGTCAGGCCGGCCGACGAGTGGTGGGACGAGGGCCTGGCCTGTCTGTCCCTGATCAACGAAGCCCTGGTCATGCCCGGCCTCGCGGTCGAGTCAAGGCAACCCCTGGGAGAACGTCCCCAATGAATCGCATTTATGTCGCGTCTTCCTGGCGCAATCTGGAGCTGGCCCTGGGTCTAACGGCCCTGATCCGGGCCTGGGGTCATGAGGTGATTTGTTTTGGCGAGGCCGGGGCGGACGGGTACCGGTTTCACTGGCGTCAGGTCGAGCCGAATCGGGCCCGGCTGACCTCGCCCCGGCTGCTGGCCTCACCCCTGGCCAGGCGGGCCGTCGAACGGAGCCGGGGCCGCCTGGACGAGGCGGACACCTGTCTGCTCTTGCTGCCGTGCAACCGGAGCGCCCATCTGGAGGCGGGCTTTGCCAAGGGCCGGGGTAAGCGGCTGGTGGTGGTCGGGCGGTTCGTGCCCGGCGAATTCGAGTTGATGTACGGACTGGCCGATGCCCTGGTGCCGATCGACGATCTGGACAATCTGCGCCGGGTCCTGGCCGGCCAGGGGCAGGAGGGAAGCCATGTCGCCCGCGCCCGCGTTTAGACCGAACGACGTGATCGAGTTTCAGGCCGACCAGGCGGGGCAGTGCCCCCGGGCGGTCGTGATCCAGCGGCTGAATCCCGGGCCGCCGGATGTGGGCCCAGGCGGCCGGGCCGTCTCGGCCGTGGATCAGGCCCTGGCCGTGGCCGGCCGGGACGCCCTGCGCCGCCTGGGCTGGCGGGTGGTCGATCCGGACGAGGCGGCCGGTCTCGGCTGCCTGGTCGAGGCCGATGGTTTTCGGATCAGAGGCGACTTGTCCGGGCTGGCCCGTCAGGGGCCGATCCTGGCCGGGGTCCTGGTCAAGGCCCTGGGCGACGGCCGATTCCGCCGGGTGGCTCAAGAGGGCCCGGAGGCCGAGCCGGGCCTCATGGCCGAGGCCCAGGTGACCATGGCCGGCCGGGATTTACCCAAAGACCTGCTGGTCCTGCTGCGCCGTTCCGAGCCGGTCTTTTCCCTGGCCCTGGCCCTGCGGGGCGGGGCTTACGTGCCGGACTGGACTTACGAGACGGCCCTGGACCACCTGATCCGGACGGGGGCGGTCGAGGTGGTCGAGGTCGCCCGGGACCCGGCCCGCCTGGAACGGATCATGGCCGAGCACGCCGCGCTGGAGGCGGCCATCCGGTCCGGCGAACCGCCCGCCGCCGAACCAGGCCCGGCCTGTGTCGCCTGCGCCCGTCGCCGCCTCTGCGCCGGGGAAGTCAGGCCGGATCAGGTCGGAACGGCCACCCTGACCGCGGCCGGGTTCCCCTCCCTGGACCGGATGCTCGACGCCTACGTCAAGGCCCGGGCCGCTGCGGACCGGGCGGCCTCGGTCCTCAAGGAGGAGACCGAGACCCTGAAAAGGTTGCTCGTGGAGCGGGGCGCCCGGCGGGCCGTGGGCCGGGCCGGGGCCATCGCCCTGATCAAGAACCAGGGCCGGCGGTCATTGAACCCGGAACTGATCCCGGCCCCGATATACCAGGCGGCCCTGGTCCGGGGGCGGCCGTTCGTCACCCTCCGGTTCACCCCGGCGGGGTCCCAGGCGGCCGAGTCTCCGGCTCCGGCCGGGCCGGGTCGCTGACCGTGGGCCTCGGTTTTCGTTCGGTCCGGGGCGCCCTCGAGTTCTACTACGCCTATCGGGCCACCGGCGGACTGCGGGCCTCTAAGCTGGATCCCGAGGAAGCCCTCGGCGGGTCGAACCCGGACGGAGCCCACGACAGGCCGCTCCTGGTGGGCAAGATCGGCCGCTGCCTGGAACGGCTCGGGCCGGCAGAGCGGAAAATCCTGGCCCGGGTCCACGGCCCGGATCGTCTTTGCCCGGACGCCGCCCAGGCCCGGCGACTGGAACGGGCCGAGTACCGCCTGTCGCGTCATCTGCTCGCCGCCGGGGTCCTCCACGCCGATCTACTGCTCGACGGCTGGGACGAGTTCACGGCCTATGTCGGTGCGCCGGGTCCGGCCTTACGAAAAATATTGCTGACGCATCCCGTCAAGCGTTTCATTGGCCGGCGTTTTCAGACCCTCAAGCCCTGGGTGGACGACTGGCTCGAGGTCCTGCCCCGGGAAATCCGTCACCGGCTGGGGGTCGGCGCGGTCCGCGGACAATCCGACCGGTGACGGGTGCCATCGACCATGGGGTCCGGCCGCCGGCCGACCCCTGAGGAGGGGAAATGTGACCATCTCCGAGCGTCTGAAGCAACTGCGCCGCGAGAGCCCGATCCTGGTCGGCTGGAACGAGATCGAGGCCTACACCGGCCGCAGTCGCAAGGTCCTCAACCGGGAGCGCCGGGCCGGCCGGCTGGTGATGACCAAGGTTGACGGCAAGTGGGTCACCACCAAGGCCCAGTGCGACACCTGGCTGGCCTGGTTTCTGAAAGGCTCGGATCGGCCGGCCCCGCGCGAAGTGCCCCCCAACGGCCCCCAGACCGGCGCCGATCGGCGGCACAGATAAGCACGCACCGGCACGCCCCGGCCCTGAAAAAACCGCACCGGCCCGCTCCAGCCCAGGGGGGTCGGCTTGACTCACGGATGAAAATCCGGCTAGCTTGGGGGCAGGTTGGAAATGGCGCACCCGGGACCGGAATCGGTTCCGGGTTTTTTCATGGCCTTCCCCGCCCGCGCTGCGGGCGGAATCGTCCCCCAAATGGCCCTTCTCCACCCTCCTGCCGGCCCCGGGACGTTTTTCAAGACGTCCCGGGGCCTTCCCGCCTCAGAGGAGGCCAGGGCGCGGGAAAGGTTGAAGGGTTCTGACCGGGCTTGGATGAAGAAGCGGGTGGAACGTGACGCCGTCGAACCAGAGCGACCAACCCTCCCCAGAGGCCTGGGCCGAAGTCGGTCTCTTTGTGGCGGCCCATCCCGAGCAGTCCCTGGCGTCCATTGCCCGCCGCTTCCAGGTGAGTGACAAAGCCCTGCGCTACCGCTGCCGCCGTTTCGGCTGGCGTCCGCCGGCCGGCGCGCCAAAGGCGACCAAGGGCCGGGCCGCCCGAAAAAAAAAGGTGCCCAAAGCGGCGGAGGCAAAAAACGAGACTGATTCACAGGCAATCGCGGCCGAGGGGTCGGTCACGGCCCGGGTGCTGATCGACGCCGCCCGCCGGGCGGTGTTCGAGGCCCTGCGCCAGGGCCCGGCCGGGGAGCTGGCCGTGCTGGCCAAGACCGCGGCCGAGGTGGCCCGGATAACCGCCCAGGCCGAGTCCCTGTCCCGGCCGGGCGACAAGGAGGGATCAGAAGTGGAGGCCCTGGAGACACTGCTTCGGTCCCAACCCGAGGTGCTGGATCTTGTCGAAGGCTTCCTGGAGCGGGTTATTAACGGCGGCGGCCCGGGTGCGATTCCGGACGTTCATGACCCTTCAGGGCCGGGGCCGGTGGCGGCGGTCGCCTCACCTGGACGCCCTGTGCCGGGCCCTGGAGCGGGCAACGGAGACCCCTGACCGCCGGATCATCGTCTCCATGCCGCCCCGGCACGGCAAAAGCCTGGTGGCCAGCCGGAAGTTTCCGGCCTGGTTTCTCGGGAAAAACCCGGACCGGGAGATCATCATCGTCTCCTACTCGCTGGAGCTGGCCCGGGAGCACTCGCGGGCGGCCCGGGACACCCTGGCCGAGCTGGGACCGGTCATCTTCGGGGTCGAGCTGGCCCCGGGGGTGGCCGCCGCCGGGAGGTGGGGGGTGGCCGGGCATAACGGCGGGTGCGTGGCCGCCGGGGTGGGCGGTCCGATCACCGGCCGGGGCGCGGACGTCCTGATCATCGACGACCCGATCAAGAACCGGGCCGAGGCCGAGTCGCCGCTTATCCGGCGCAAGGTCTGGGAGTGGTACCGGTCCACGGCCCGGACGCGCCTGGCGCCGGGCGGATCGATCGTGGTCGTCATGACCCGCTGGCACGAAGACGACCTGGTGGGGCGTCTTCTGTCCGCGGACGATCAGGACTGGGAGGTACTGTCCTTTCCGGCCCTGGCCGGGGAGGACGACCCCCTGGGCCGGCGGCCGGGCGAGGCCCTGTTTCCGGCCCGTTATCCGGCGGCCGCCCTGGCCCGCATCCGGCGGGACCTGGGCTCCTACGAATGGTCGGCCCTGTACCAGCAGGCCCCGTCGCCGTCCGGCGGGGGCCTGTTCAAGCGGGAGTACTTTCAGGTCTTCGAGCGGGTCGGCGCGGTTTTCGTGCTTCACGGCGGCTCTGGTCAGCGCCAGGAGCGCCTGGCCGAGCGCTGCCGCCTGTTTCAGACCTGCGATCCGGCGGGCACCCTGGGCCAGCGCGCGGATTATTTCGTGCTGGGCACCTGGGCCCTGACCGCGGAGAGGGAGTTGCTGCTCATGGACGTGATCCGAACCCGGCTGGAAGGGCCGGACCAGGTCAAGCTGATCCGGCGCGAGTACGAACGCTGGCGGCCGGCCTTTGTGGGCATCGAGACCAAGAGCCTGGGGCTGGGGACCTTTCAGCAGCTCCGGCGGGACGGCCTGCCGGTCCGGGAGTTGAAGGCCGACCAGGACAAGTTCACCCGGGCCCTGCCCATGGCCGCCCGGTACGAGGCGGGCATGGTCTATCATCGCCGGGGCGCGCCCTGGCTCGAGGAACTCGAGGCCGAGCTGACGGCCTTCCCTCAGGGCAAACACGATGACCAGGTCGATATGGTGGCCCATGCCGGCCTGGCCGCCATCGGGACGGTCAGGTTCGGCCCGGGTGACGCCTTCACCTCGGGGGTCAAGCTGGCCGCCCGCCGCGACCAAGGGGCGTTTTTGACGTGACCAGGCTCAAACATTGGCTGACCCGGTTCAACTCGAAGAGGCTGGATTCTCCCCAGACCCCGGCGGCCCGGGAGACGGCCGGGGTCAGTCCCGACAGGTACACGGCCGCCGCCTGGCGGATCACCCCCTATCGCAATCCGGACGAGCTGACCTGGAAGTGGGGTCAGGGCCTGGCCGTCTATCAGGAGATGACCCGGGACCCCTATGTCAAGGCCGGCCTGAGACAGCGCAAGCACAAGCTGCTGGCCCGCAACTGGCGGGTCGAGCCGGCCTCGGCCGACGGGCGCGACCTGGAGATCGCCGCCTTTTGCGAGTGGACCCTGAGGCATTTCCTGGCCAAGGGGACCTTCAAGCAGGACCTCTACGAATTGCTCGACGCCATGGACGTGGGCTTTGCGGTCATGGAGATCGTCTGGGAGGTGATCGAGTCGGGCCATTACCGCGGCCTGGTCGGCGTCCGCGAACTCAAGAGCAAGAACCCCTTCTGGATCGAGTTCCGGATGGACGAGTTCGGCAACCTCCTGGCCGACGGCCTGACCCTCAGGCAGGCGACCACCGGCGCGGCCGACGTCCGGCTGCCCACGGACAAGTTCATCATCTGGCCCTACATGGCCCGCTACGAAAACCCCTACGGCACCTCTGATCTGCGGGCCGCCTACCGGGCCTACTGGATCAAGGACACCGCCCTCAAGCTCCGGGCCGTGTTCCTGGAGCGCTTTTCGGGCAACAACCTGATCCTGCGCTATCCCCGGCACGAGGCCTCGATCAAGGACGAGCTCAAGGGCATCCTCGACTCGTGGCAGTCCGAGACGGGCCTGGTGGTGCCCGAGGAGGTCAGCGTCGAGACGATCAAGGTCGCCTCGAGCCCCTCGGCCAGCGAGTTCTCCAGCGCCGTGTCCGACCTCAACCGCGAGATCCTGGTCGGGGTCCTGGGCGAGACCCTGACCGTGGACCCGGCCCGGTTCGGCACCCGGGCCCTGGGCGAGGTCCAGGACAAGGCCAAGACCGAGGACGTCCTGTTCCTGGCCGAGCTGGTCCAGGCGGTGGTCAACCAGCAGCTCATCCGGCGTCTGGTGGACTGTAACTTCGCCCCGGTGGAGCGCTATCCGGCCTGGCTGCTGGACGTCCCGGACGAGGCCGATCTGAACCGCGAGATCGCCGTGGACCGGGCCCTGGTCAAGCTGGGCGTGCCCCTGGCCAAGAGCTACTTTTACGAGCGCTACCACCGGCCCCGGCCCAAGGACGACGAGGAATTGATCCGGCCGGCAGGGGAGGCCGCCGACCCTTTTGTTCAAGCCGATCGGGGCCGGAATTCACCAACAACTGGACCCGGGTGACGGCCGACGGACTACGGCTCGCCTTTCAAAAAGTAGGCGGTCAGGTCTTGAAACAACTTGCCCCGGACAAGGGACCGACTCCGGCCCGGGAACTCAAGATAAACGTCGGACCCGTCAAGCACGTTTTGGCCGCGGCCCTGGTCCAAAGCGGGGCCTGCGGGCCGTCTGGGGCGGAAAGCGAGGCCTTTGCCGCGGCCGGCCGCATCGGCGATCTGATCGCCCGGGGCCTGGATCGGCTGGAAACCCCGGCCGACCGGGCCGCCCTGGCCGCCGGCATAAAGGATCTATTTGTGAAACTGGCCGACCGTGCTGAGTCCATCGCCCGAAATATTTTCGGGGCGGTCGGCTCGAATCGACCAGACCGGGGAGCGACCACATGACTTTCGGCGAACTCAAGGACATCGAGATCTTCGAGGCCGGGACCTATCACCAGGGCCGGTACGCCTACACCGAGGCCGACCTGGATCAGATGGTGGCCAACTGGCGGGATTGGGGCGATCACCTTCGGCCGACCCTGGTCATCGGCCACGACGAGGACCAGGACATCCTGAAAAACTCGGGCCTGTTCGCCGCCGGGTGGCTGACCGGCCTGCGGCGCCGGGGCAAGAAGCTCATGGCCGACTTTAAGGACGTGCCCCGGGTGATCGTCGATCTGATCCGCCGGGGGGCCTACCGCCGGGTCTCGGCCGAGGTCTATCACGACTTTCGCCAGGGAGGCGCATCAAAGGGTCACGTCTTGCGGCGGGTGGCCCTGTTGGGCGGCGAGATCCCGGAGATCAAAACCCTGCAAGACGTGGCCGCCCTCTATGAGGAGGCCGCCTTTCCCGAGGGCCAGACCCGATGGGTCGCCCTGGGCTCACGAGAGGAAACGACCATGAACCATGAGCTGAGCAAACCTTCCGGGGCGGTTCAGATGGCCGAACAGATGGCCGCCCTTAAGCAAGCCAAGGCCGAGGCCGAGACCCGGGCGCGGGACCTGGAAGGCGAGCTGGCCGAGCGGACGCGCGTCGAGCGGGAGCGGGACCTGGCGACCTACGCCGAGGCCCTGACCCGGGGCGACGGCCGGATCGGCCTGGCCCCGTCCCTGGTCCGGGAGGTGATCGTGCCGGTCCTGGCCGGCCTGGACGACGGGACCCCGATAAAATTCGGGCAGGACGAGCTGACGCCCTACCGGGCGGTCAAGGGCCTGATCGACCGGCTGGTGGCGGCCCACGGACGCCGGGCGGCCTTTGTCCGCTTCGGCGAGCTGGCCCCGGCCCGGCCCAGGACGCCCGAGCAGGTCGGGGACGACCCCCGGCGGGCGGTGGCCGAGGCGGCCCGGCGGCACGCTGAGCGGCATAAGGTGACCTTTGCCGAGGCCCTGCGGGCCGTGCTGGCCGCTGATCCCGATCTGGCCCGCGCCTATCAGCACTACACGCCAACCGGGAGGGACTGAACATGTCCACCACTGACTTTCACATTGACAACGTCTCGTTTGAGGCGGCCGACGATCTGTCGGCCTACCAGTTCCGGTTCCTGAAGCTGTCCGGGGGGGACGAGGTCGATATCGTCTCGGCCGCCACGGATCGGGTGGTCGGCGTCCTCCAGAACAAGCCGGCCGCCGCCGGACGCGGGGCGGCCGTGGCCGTCCACGGCGTGATCAAGATGCAGGCCGGCGGGGCCATCACCGCCGGTCAGCCCTTCAAGACCAACGCCACCGGGTTTGCCGTGGCCGCCTCGTCCGGGGACTACGGCGTCCTGGGGCTGGCCTACACCACCGTGGCCTCGGGCGGCTTTTTCCGGGGCTACTTCTCCCCGACCAAGGATTAAGGGAGACACCGTCATGAGCTTGGAACGCATCGACTTCAGCATGACCCACGAGGACGTGCACGTGGACGCCCCTTTGTCCAACGTGGCCATGGAGTACCGGCCCCAGGGGTTGATCGCCCAGATGATCTGCCCGGTGGTCGAGGTCCGCAAGCGCTCGGACATGTACTACGTCTTCAACCGGGGCTCGGCCTTCAAGGCGGCCGACAACACCCGCCGGGCGCCGGGCGCGCCGCCGCGGATCGTCCAGCCCGAGATCAGCTCGGACACCTACTACTGCCTGGGGTACGGCCTGCGGACCCTGTGGCCGCCCGAAGAGGAACACAACGCCGACTTCACCAGCTTCCGGACGGCCCGGACCAGGTTCCTGGTCGATCAGCTCCTGCTGGACTACGAGTCCCGGGTGGCCGGCATTGTCACCTCGACCGGCAACATGGGCTCGGCCACCAACTGCGCCTCGGACTGGGACGACAAGATCAACGCCGCGCCCTTTGACGACGTCAAGTCCCTGATCGACGGCCTCGAGGAGCAGTGCGGCTATCCGGCCAACGTCATCTACATGGGCCGGGGCGCCTGGGCCGCCTTCCGCAAGAGCCAGAACGTCACCGGGACCCTGAACCTCAAGAGCCAGTACGGCGGGGCCAAGCTGGTCACCCCCAAGGCGGTCGAGGCCGAGCTGTCCGAGTACGTGGGCGTGCCGGTCAGGCTGCTGGTCGGCCGGGCCATGGTCGATTCGGCCGGCGAGGGGGCGACCCAGTTCCTGCGGCCCGTCTGGGACAGCTTCACCGTGGTCGCCGCCAACGTGCCCGAGACGGCCGATTTGGCCGCCCCGGCCTGGATCAAGGCCTTCCGGTGGAGCGTGCCCGAGCTGCCCTCGATGCTGGCCACCACCCCGCGCTACGACGAGAAGGAGTACCACTACTGGATGGACGTGGGCTACTACCAGGTCGAAAAGGTGGTGGACACCTCCATGAGCCGGGGCCTGCTCCAGGTCAACTCGAGCCAGTAGGCGACCCTCCCCTTGACCATCGGCCCGGCGCGGTCTCGAAGGCCCCGCCGGGCCGATTTTTCAGGCGGTTCCTTTGGAGAATTGCGGTGGGCTCGGATTCAGGCCGAGCCCGCCCGGCCGTGCCAGCGGAGTTCGATCTTGACCGACTTGAACAGCCAGGACAAGCGGCTCGACATTGCCTTTGCCGCGCCGGGCCTGCCCTTTGACGGGGGGACCCTCGAAACGCAGGCCCTGGGCGGCTCGGAGACGGCGGTCATCTGTCTGTCCCGGGAACTGGCCGCGCGGGGGCACCGGGTCCGGGTCTTCTCCAATCAACCCCGGCCGGGCCTGTATGACGGGGTGCAATACCTGGACTTGTCCGGGCTCGGACCCAGGCTCAGGTCCGAGCCCACGGACGTGTTCGTGGCCCATCGCCACGTCCTGCTTTTGGACGAGGCCCCCAACTCCAAGCTGAACTTCTTGTGGGCCCATGACCTGTGCTCGCCCCGGGCGGCCCGGGCCATCAACCAACGGGCCTGGAACCTGGACGGCGTCTTGGTCATGAGCGTTTTCCAAAAAGGGCACTACGTCGAGGCGACCGGGCTGCCGGCCGAGCTGTTTGTCGTCACCCGCAACGGGATCGACCTCCATCTCTTTCCGGGGCCGGCCCAGAACCGCAACCGGCGCCACCTGTTCTATGCCGCCCGGCCCGAGCGGGGCTTGACCCATCTGGTCCGGCCGGGGGGGATCATGGAGCGCCTGGGCCGGATCGACCCCCGCTACAGGCTGTTTGTCTGCGGCTACGCCAATCCCCGGCCCGAGACCGAGGACCTGTACCGGGACCTGGCGGCCTGGACGTCCGCCCTTAACAACGTGGTCGATCTGGGGCAGTTGACCAAGCGCGACCTGTACAAGTGGCTGAGCCGGGTCGGGCTGTACGTCTATCCGACGGGCATACTGGACGAGTTCCAGGAGATCTCGTGCATCGCCGCCATGGAGGCCCAGGCGGCGGGCCTGCCGATCCTGGCCACGGACCGCGGGGCCCTGCCCGAGACGGTGGGCGAGGCCGGGGTGTTGATCAAGCCCACGCCCGGGGTCGAGGACGCCTTTGTGGCGGCCGTCCTCGAGCTGACCAACACCCCGGAGGTCTGGGAGCGATGCAGCCGGGCGGGCCGGGAACGCTCGCGGGCCATGGACTGGTCCCTGATCGCCGCCGAGTGGGACGGCTTCCTGCTACAGACTTTCCAGGGCCGGACCCGGGACAAGGTCCGGCTGGCCCGTCATTTCCTGGAGACCTCGGACGTCATGGCCGCCCGTCGGCTGGCCAAGTCCCACGACCTGACCGAAGTTCAAGCGGAAATCGAGCGCCAGGCCGGTGCCGTGCTGGGTGACGGGAACACGGCTCCGGCCTATGAGGCGGTTCACGCCTCGCCGCCGGTCAACCAGTGGACCCTGGGCCTGAATTTTTCGTGTCAGCCCCGGGGCCGGGCCTTGCTGGAGTGGTTCTCGGTCCGGCCCGAGCTGCATCGGTCGAAAATCCTTGATTTTGGCTGCGGTCACGGCGGGGCGGCCCTGGCCCTGGCCAACGCCTTTCCAGGCGTTCAGATCACGGCCGTGGATCAGAGTTCGGTCATGGTCGCCAACGCCCGGCGGCTGATCGAGGCCGAGGCCCGGCATCCGGAAAAGGTGACCCTGGCCATTGCCGGCCCGGACTGGCTGGACACGGCCGAGCCGGCCGCCTTTGACCTGGTCATGGCCCAGGAGTTTCTGGAGCACGTCGAGGAGCCCTGGGTCATGGCCGACAAGCTGGAGCACCTGGTCAAGCCGGGTGGGGTCTGCCTGTTCGCGACGCCCATTGACTACTGGGACTCCGAGTATCGGCGGTCCGGCGATCCGAACCTGACGCCGTCCTTCCACCTCTGGAACCTGGAACGGGCCGACCTATACGAAATGTTCGGCCACGAGCCCGGGTTCGAGATCCAGGCCGTGGCCGCGAATCACCCGCTGCGGCACTGGCCGACCAGGACCCGCGGCCACCATCTGTTCTGGTGGCGGCCCGGCGGCGGGCCGGCCCGGGAGATCGACTGGGACCGGAAACTAACAGTCCAGAACCCCCGGGAGACGGTCTCGGTCTGCCTGATCGTCAAGGACGGGGCCGACACCCTGGCCCGAGCGTTGAAATCGGTCCGGCCCTTTGCCGACGAGATTATCGTCGCCGACGGGGGGTCCACCGACGATTCCGCAAAAATCGCCCTGGCCCATGGGGCGCGGGTGATCCAGGTCCCGCCCGTCGAGGCCGGCCGCTTTGGTTTTGACGACGCCCGGAACGCCTCGATCGAGGGGGCCATTGGCGACTGGATCCTGTGGATCGACGCCGACGAAGCGGTCACCGGGGCCGAGCACGTCAACAAGTACCTCCGGCCCAACGTCTTCGGGGCCTACGCCGTCAGGCAGCACCACTTCGCCGTGGAGCCGGCCGGGTCGGTCCGGATCGACCGGCCGATGCGGCTCTTCCGGAACCGTCAGGGCATCCGGTTCTTCGGCAAGGTCCACGAGCACCCCGAGACGGGCCTGAACCAATCCATCGTCCCGGCCCTGGCAATCGAGGACGTCAATATCGCCCACGACGGTTACCTGACCGAGGCCGACCGGATCGGGCGGTTCGGGCGCAACTTCGACCTGGTCCAGTGGGATCGCCGGACATATCCCGACCGCCGCCTCGGCCAGTTCTTCGAGATCAGGGACGACTGGAACCAGATGCGGTTCGCCGTGCAGGGCGCGGGCGGGGTGACCGAGACGGCGCGATTGTTCGCCCGCCGGGTGGTGGACAAGTACCGCCGCTGGCTCCTGGGCAAAGGCGACAGTCACCTCCACCTGGACGGCCTGGGCTTCTACTCGGACGCCCTGGCGGTCCTGGACCAGGGCTTCGAGGTCGGGCTGTCCCTGGAACTGGCCGGGCCCCGGGGCCGGGCCGAGGTGATGACCCGTCATGCGGCCCCCCGCCAGGCCGATTCCCGGGCTGGCCCCGAGGTGATCCGCTTTGCCGACGCGACCGACCTTGAAAAATTCCTGCAAGGCGGCCTCAACGCGGCCTTGACCAGAATCGGGGTGAGACCATGAGCCATTACTGCGGATCCGCGGACCTGATCGGGCGCTGGGGCATCGATTTCCTGAAACAGACCTCTGACCTGAGCAATTCCTATGACGCCGTTGTGTGGGACGTGGTCAGCGCTGCCCAGGCCGAGGCCGACGGCTACATCGACGCCCGGCTGGCCGGGGCCTGGGCCGGGTCGCTGCCCTTTGCCCAGGTGCCCGACCAGATCCCGCCCCTGGCCGCCCGGCTGACCGGGTATTTCCTGGCCCTGGGCGGGCGCCGCAAGAGCCCCGAGCTGGTTCTGGTCAAGCAGCACGTGGATGACATCCTGGGCCGGCTGGCCGCCGGCCGGATGCAGATGACCGTCAGCGGTCAGCCGCTGAGTCCCGGCGGGGACCTGCTGGCCTCGACGATCAGCGGCCATCTGCCCCGGTTCCGGCGGCCGTGGATCGACCCCACGGGCGAGGTGGTCTCCGGCGGGACCATGGAAGACTGGTAGGTAACAAAGCGAAAGGCCAGAGCGTGAACCAGGTTCTGAAAACCCTGCGGGCCCGGATCAAGGAGCAGGTGACCTACCTGACCGACGTTTACCTTGTCCCCGGGCTCGAGCCGCCCGGGCTGCCCCTGGAACTGATTCCCCCGGCAGCGGCCCTCAAGGACGGGGCCATGGTCCGCCGGGTGGGCACCCTCCAGGCCGGCGTCAGCGAGCAGTTGACCGTTTTAGGGGCGGTGTACGTCGAGGGTTTCAATCCCCGGGGCGAGGCCGGAGTGATCGTCGGTGACGCGGCCCGCGACATCAAGGGTACGGCCCAGATCATCGCCGATCTGACGTCCGTGTTCGACGGCGACGTCACCAGCCTGGACAACGCCGTGGATTGCCACCTGGCCAAGAGCGGCCCCAGCCGGATGATCAGCTTCGGCCGGGGCGAGTCCTCGTTTTTTCAAATGTGTCCCTTCACCGTCCGGATCAAGCGCCGGACCTGTACCCAGGTCTAGGAGGCCCAGAAGATGTTAACTCGGAAAGCCCTTGTTCTGGCCAGAGTCGAGGACGCCTACGGGGTCTGCTCTGTTGCCCCCTCGGCCTCGGCCCACGCCCTTCAGGTCTGGGACCTGGAACTCAAGCCCGAGGGGGAGGACCTGCAGCGCAACGTCTATCGGGACCAGCTCGACCCGACCGCCTCGGTCCTCGGCCGAAAGAAGATGGGCGTCAGCTTCAAGACCGAACTCAAGGGCAACGGCCTGGCGGCCATCGGCTGCGCCGACTACATGCCCCGGGTGGGGGCCCTGTTGCGGGCCTGCGGCCTGGTGATGAGCGCCGATCCGGAGACGTCGTCCGGGGACTTCGACGGCGGGCTCGATTTCTCGACCCGGTCCGAGTCCTTCGAGTCGGCCACGCTGATCGTCTTCCGCGACGGGGTGATGCACACCATCCGCGGCTGCCGGGGGACCTTTGACCTCGAGGTGCCGGCCGGCGGTTTCGGCCGGCTGTCCTTTGACCTGAGCGGCCGCTACCAGACGCCCATCGACAGCGCCACCCCGACCGCCAGCTACGAGACGACCACACCGCCCCGCCCCGGCCAGAGCGCGGGCAGCTTTCTGGTGGACTCCTACGCCGCCTGTGTCGGCAATTTCTCGATCTCCCGGGGGAACGAACTGGCCGACAAGGTGTGTCTCAATTCCAGCGAGGGGCTGTTCGAGGTGGTCATCTCGGACTTCACCGTCCACGGGAAGATCGACCCCGACGCCGTGCCCCTGGCCACCAACGACTGGTGGACCGACTGGGAGGACTCGACCACCCGCCGCCTGAACCTGGTCCTGGGGGCTGCGGCCAACCAGCGGGTGACCGTGACCCTCCCCCAGGCCCAGTTGACCTCGATCGCCTACGACGACGACAACGGCCAGCTCAAGCAGCCCCTCGAGTTCCGGGGGACCGACGACGGAGCCAACGGGTACTCGCTCAAGATCAGGTTCCATTGAAGCCCGGATCCTCGACCTCGCACCAGGAGATCGACCATGGCCTTCAAGGCAGTGGACCCCAGCGCCGTCTGGGAATACGTCAGCCCCCATGACCCTGACCCGGAGCACCCCACCATCTGGAAGCTGGGCGCCATCGACGCCTTCACCTGGGCCCGGGTCCAGGACCTGGCCGCCCGGGGCGCGCTCTCGGGCGGGGACCCCTCGGACGGGGCCGGTCTGTCCCTGGCGGTGGGCACCAGTCAACTGGAAATGGTCCGTCACGGGCTGAAGGGCGTGATCAATTTCCACGGGGCCGAGTTCGCCACCGGCCAGGTGCGCCGGGCCGGCCGGACCTACGAGATCGTGGCCGACTCGTTTCTGGGGAAAATTCCCGGGGCGTTGATCGACGAGCTGGCCGAACGGATCGAAACGCTCAACCGCCTCGGTGAGGACCAGGCAAAAAACTGAGACTCGGGGTCTGGCTGGCCGACGAGATCAGCCGGGCCCCGGCCTTCTGGGACTGCCGGTCGTGTTCCCCGGCCCAGCGGATCGACCGCGGCTGTGAGGCCGACGCCCCGATCCCGGGGCAGTGGCGGCTGGCCGGCGAGTCCTGGTCCCGGTGTCCGCGCAAAATCGTCACCCCGCTGACCTCGTGGGTGATCGGTTTGGCGATCGGCTGGGACCGGGGCCATCTGCCTTTCGAAGGCGGCCTGGTCGATCAGCCGGCCTGGCTGGATCAGGCCCTGGCCGTGGTGTCCGGGGCCCGGGCCGAGGTCGAGCGAGCCCGGATCAAGCGGGACTAACGAGTTCCAACACATGAACCTGACCGACCGACAGATAACCACGTTGCTCCGATTGCGCGACGATCCGAGCGCCCCGCTTAAGCGGGCCCAGGAGGACCTGGAGCGGCTGGGCCGCATCGTCCGGCGGGAGCAGTCCTCGTGGGAGCGCCTGTGGCGCGCGGCCGAGGACGGGGCCCGGCGCCTGGGCCGGACCCTGGAAATGCTGGGCCGCAGGCCGGCGGCCCGCGGCCGGAGAAGGGCCCAGGAGTCGTGGTCCGGGATCCTGGGCGGCGACATCGGGGATTACCGTCTCTACGTCAAAAAACTCGAGGCCGCCTCGCGGGCCCTGACCAGCCTCAGACTCGACGCGGCCTTTACCGCCGAGGAGCGGATCGCCGCCCGGCGGATCCAGCTCGAGCAAAGTCTTCAGAGGCGACTCCAGGCCATCCAGGCCCTGGGCGATCAGGACAAGATCCGCCGGGCCGAGGCCCTGGCGGAACGGGTCCGGCGGGTCTTTGAATTCAGCCACGACCGCTCCTTCAGCGGTGGGGTGAACCAGTGGCTGGCCGAGACCCAGGACCGTCTCACCGACTGGGCCCGTTTCGGACGTCAAATGGCCCGGAACACGGCCCAGACCATGGGTCGGACCTTCGAGAGGCTGTTCTTCGACCTGGTGGAGGGCCGGCTCAGGCGCCTGTCCGACTACTTCAAGGCCTTCGCCGCCACGATCCTGCGGGCCTTGACCCGGATCCTGGCCCATCGGATCGCGGCCTCGCTCTTGGCCGGATCGGCCGGTCTGTTCGGGACCGCCGCGACCCTGGGCCTGGGCGGCACCATCGGCGGCCTGGCCCGGGGCGGGATCGTGCCCGGACGGTTCTTGCCGATTCGGGCCCTGGCCGGCGGAGGCGTGGCCGGCCGGCCCACCCTGGGCCTGATCGGCGAGGGCGGCCGGCCCGAGGCCGTGGTCCCCCTGCCCGACGGCCGCAGGATCCCGGTGGATGTTCGAGGAACCATTGCCGTGTCGTCGCGGGTCAACGTGACCGTGAACAACTACGCCGGGGTGGACGTCGAGGTGTCCCCGCGCCGGATTGGACCGAATTTGGAAGAGGTCATTCTCAACATCACCACCAAAATGGCCGGCACCAATCCGGCCTACCGTGCGGCCCACCGCATCTCGGGGTAGTCCATGCCCGCCTGGCCGACCCTCAGCACCAATCCGGTCGTGCCCATCAAGGAGACCAGCATCCGGGAGACCATCCGGGCCAAGTATGAAAGCGGGTACGTCAACACCCGGGCCAGGTGGACCACCAGCCGGAAGAAATTCCATCTTCGCTATGAGTATCTAAACGCGAACGACTTCGGCTCCCTGGACAACTTCTTCGCCAACACCGCTCAAGGCGGCGCGGTCTCGTTTTCCTGGACCCACCCCCAGACCGGAAGCTCGCACACGGTCCGCTTTTCCAATGATGAACTGGACTGGGAGACCCCGACCGGAGTCAACCTGCGCCACTGCGAATTCGACATTGAGGAGGTCTGATGTCCCGGTCCCTGTCCGTTGCCGCGATCCTGGCCGTGACCGGTATCGAGGACGACGGGGTATTCCTCCAGCTTCTCGAAATCACCCTGGCCGGCGGGACCGTCATCCGGGTGGTCCGCAACCGGGAGGATATTACCTGGGAAGGGGAGACCTGGACGGCCTTCAATTTCGAGCTGGAGGCCCTGCCGACCGACTCCAAGGGCGCCCCGCCCGAGTTGGTCATCCGGGTGAGCAACGTCACCCGGACCCTTCAGGGCTACCTCGAAATCGGCGATGGTGGGATCGGGGCGACCTGCCGGCTGATCGTCATCCACTCGGACAACGTGGGAACCTCGACGTCCGAGCTTGACGAGACATTCATCTGCACGGCGGTCAAGAGCGACGCCGCCTGGGTTCATTTCACCCTGAGCGTGGACAACATCCACTTGAAGCGGTTCCCCCGGGACCGGTTCCTGTTCGACAACTGCCGCTGGATCGGCAAGGCCAGTCCTGACGGCGGGTTCAAGGGGAACTGGTGCAAATACTCGGGCAGCGAGACGACCTGCACCGGCAAGCTGGCCCGCTGCAAGGAACTGGAGAACTCCGAGAACTTCGGCGGCTTCCCGGCCATGGTCGGAGGCGGGGTGTACGCGATTCAGTGATCGAGTATCAAGACACCCTCCGCGTTCCTTTTGTGGATGGCGGCCGGTCCCCAACCGAGGGCTTTGACTGCTGGGGCCTGGTGAAGTTTCTGTTGGAGCGGCATTTGGGCCGAGACCTGGGCGAATTCAGTTACCGCACGGTCAAGGACATTCGCCGGATTCAGGCTTACATCGGCCATGAGTCAACCGAGAACGCCTTACCCGCGACCGCCCGGGACGTGGGGGCCGTGGTCCTGATCCGCAATCATCCGAAGTACGTCAACCACGTCGGGCTGATCGTTCAGCCCGGACGGTTCATCCATGCCATCAAGGGAACCGGCGTCTGCGTGGAGTCGGTCCGGTTCTGGAAACAGAAAATCGCGGGATTCATCTGGTGGCCGAAAAGCTGACCATACACGAGATCACCAATGCGGTGATCCCCAACCAAGGCGTCCGGGACCTGGAGCTTGTTTATGCCCCGGGCCGGTCAGTGGCCGACTATCTGACCGAGGTCGGGCTGGAGGCGGCCGAGCTTCAGTTGTTCCACTCGGGCAATCGGGTGGAGCGGATGGAACCGGCCGCCTGGATACCGCGCCCCGGGGACCACATCACCGTGGCCCCGGTTGTCGGTGACGGCGGGGGCGGGGGAAAGGACGTCTTCCGGTCAATCGCCATGCTGGCGGTCATGGCCGCGGCGATTGCGATTCCCGGGGCCATTTTCGGTCTGACCGGGTGGACGGCCGGATTGGTTGGGCTGGGAATCGCCGTGGCTGGCGGTCTAGTTATCAACTGGCTTGTACCGCCAAATCAGGATACCCCGCAACTCGATTTCAAGGGCGACTGGGGCTCGTCCTCGACCTACGGCTGGGAAATTACGAATCAGACCCAG
Organism: uncultured Desulfarculales bacterium; assembly: GCA_964569795.1. Lineage (GTDB taxonomy): Bacteria > Desulfobacterota > Desulfarculia > Desulfarculales > JAHJDS01 > JAHJDS01. Next base: position 158,801 of record CAZMVB010000006.1, read on the forward strand.
CCCGGCTTTTCCATTCCGGTCGTTTACGGGACCCACCGGACCGGCGGCCAGGTCATCGCCGAATACGTCACCACGGACGGGGACAACCAGTATATCAATATGCTGCTGGCGGTGAGCGAGGGCGAGGTCTCGTCCGTCTCGGACGTCTGGATCAACAATCAGCCGGCGACAAATTACTCCGAGGTGACCACCTCGACCAAGACCGGGACCAACACGCAGAACCCGATCTCCAATTTCAATGACGTTTACATAGACCATCCAGCCGATGCCGTGGTGACCCACGCAACGCCGATTACTCGGAACATGCCCGCGGATCATACCGCCGAGGGTCTGCGGGTCACCCTTTCCTTTCCCTATGGCCTCTATATCACCTCCAGCGGCGATCTCAATCCCAAGCAGGTCTCGGTCACCCTGGAATATGACGCCTGGGACCCGACGGCCGCCGGGGGTGCCGGGGACTGGAAGGGTTCCTGGATCACCTGGAAAACGACCACCTTTTCCGACAACCGGGCGGTGGCCATCCGCAAGGTGCAGGAGATCACCGGTCTGACCGCCGGACGATACCGGGTCCGGGTTACCCGCAATACGGCCGATGATCCCGGGGTCACCCACAAATCCACCCTCTACTGGTCCCTCCTGACCGAGATCAGCCCGGACGATCTGGCCTATCCCAATGTGGCCCTGGTCGGGGTCAAGGCCCTGGCGACCAATCAGCTCTCGGGCGGGACACCGACCATCACCTCCCTGGTCACCCGGGGCAACCTCACGGTCAAGGAAGAGGACGGCACCCCGCACACCGTCAGTTCGGACAATCCGGCTTGGGCCTGCTGGGACATCCTGAACAACAATCGCTACGGGGCCGGGATCAGCTATGAGCGGCTCATTTACGATACGTTCTTGGACTGGGCCGACTGGTGTGACGAGCTAGTCCCGGACGGCAAGGGCGGCACCGAGAAGCGTTTCACCCTGAACGTCGTCTTCGACGCCCGGCATACCGTGTACGAGGCCTGCAACGTCTGCTGCCAGGCGGGCGCGGCCACCCTGATGGCGGTCGGCTCCAAGTACTCGGTGGTCCCTGAGAAGCCGGGCAGCGCGGCCCACATCTACACCATCGGCTCGATCAATGAGAAGACCTTCACGCTCGATTACCTGGACGAGCTGAACCGCTCCAACCAGATCGAGGTCCAGTGGGTCAACCCGGACAAGGACTATACCCGCGACACCTTGGGGCCGGTTATAGATCCGGACGCCGACTGGGACAACTCCAGCACCATCTCGCTGATCGGCGTCACCTCCCAGGGACAGGCCGTCCGCCTGGCCAAGCGCCGGCTGTATATGACCAAGTACTGCGGCGATGCAGTCAGCTTCGAGTGCGGGGCCAAGGCTCTGCGAGACGAGATCGGCGACGTCATCGGCGTCCAGCACGACGTGCCCCAGTGGGGCTACGGCGGCCGGGTGGTCAGCGCCACCTCCAATACCGTGACCCTGGATCAGGAGGTGACCCTGGTCGAGGGCTCCAGCTACCAGATCCAGGTGGTCCTGGGCGACGGCTCCCTGGTGACCAAGGACATCAGCGTTCCGGCCGGCACCACCACCACGGCGACCCTGACCGTGGCCACGCCCTGGGCCACCCCGCCCGGCCAGTTCCACGAGTACAGCTTCGGCCTGGTATCCCAGGTCACCGAGGAATTCCGCCTGATGGGCATCGAGCGCGGCGGGGACCTCGATTTCCGGCTGTCCGCGCTGCGCTACAACGCCAGCGTCTTCAACTGCGATACCGAGATCCCCGAGCTGGGGGCCTCACCCACCGCCCTGGCCCCGCCCCAGGTGAGCGGCCTGGTCCTGGGCGAGGACCTGATCCGCGAAGGGGACCGGCTCCGGGCCAGGCTGCTGGTCTCCTGGACGCCGCCCAGCTACTACGGCGGCGCGGACGTGCATCTGAGCATCGACGGCGGCATTGAGCAGGTCTATCACATCAACAGGCCGACCGACCACTTCACCATTTTCGTCGATGACGGCAAGTCCTGCACGGTGACCGTGGTTGCCTACAGCAACATGGGAAAGAAGAGTCCCAGGGCCAACGCCCCGAGCGCCACCCGGATTGTTCGGGGCAAGCTGGCCCCGCCCGAGGACGTGACCGGCCTGGCCGCACAGCCCAGCCTGACCGGCCTGACCCTGACCTGGGACGGGGTATCCGACATCGACCTCAAGGAATACGTCATCCGGCACACGCCCGAGACATCGGGCGCGACCTGGCAGAACTCGACCGAACGGGCCCGGACCACGGGCACCAACAAGACCTTCCACGCCGCTTTGGAGGGGACCTACCTGGTCAAGGCCCTGGACACCTCGGGCGTCTATTCGGCCACCGCGGCGACCGTGGTGGTCGATCTGCCGGCCACGTTCGTCTGGATCACCAACTCCAGCCTCTACGATTCGACCTCGGCCTGGGACGACGGGACCATGACCGACGTCTTCGAGAACGCCTCGGGCAACCTCCAGCCGGCCGGCTCCGGGGCCTGGGACGACATTACCGTACTCGACGACGTGCCCGACGTGGACATGTACGGCGGCCCGGTGAGCGTCGGATATTACACCTTCCCGGAGGCCGACCTGACCGCGGATACGGCCGTCCGGGTGACGACTGATCTCAGATGGGCCGCGGACGACTATTCGGATCGCCTGGATGACTGGGACGATGTGGACGCCCGCGATCACTGGGACGCCGCGGTTACGGCCAATCTCGGCGCCCTGATGCAGGTCAAGTACAAGCTGGACGGCGGGGCCTATTCCGACTGGATGGACCTCTGGACGCGGGATTTCACGGCCCGGGACTTCACCCTCAGGGCAAAGCTCTGGACCGACGACACCGCCGCCTGGCCGACCGTCAGCAAGGCGGGCTATTCCATAGACAAGGCGGCATAGGAGTGAATCATGGCCTTGAACAACGTCGGCGCTGCTTCAGCGACCTATATCACCGGGCTGGCGGTCCGGAACAAGTACAACACCGACCTGGAAAACCTCCTGACCGCCTTTGCCTCGGCCACGGCCCCGGCCAGTCCGGACGCCCATATGTACTGGCTGGATACGACCGGCCCCACCTACGCGATCCTGAAAAAAAGGAATCCGGACAACGACGCCTGGATCACGGTTCTATACATCCACCTGGTCAACGATGACATGACCTATCCCGGCCCCTTCAAGATTCTGGAAAACTCGGACACGGTGACCATTACCCACGACGGGACCGATCTCTACATCAAGACCAGCGACGGCTCGATCATCTTCAAGACCGACGAGGGGACCAATACCGACACCTATGTCGATGTCGTGGGCAAGGGGACAAAAAAGGGGCGGTTTCGCATCTGGGACAATTCCAAGACCAATTACGTCGAGTTCATCACGGCCGACGCCATTGGCGGGAACGTCTCCCTGACCCTGCCCTCGACCGACGGGAACGCCGGCGACGTGGTGCAATCGGACGGTTCCGGGGTTTTATCCTTTGCGGCCCAGTCGGGCGGCGGTGGTGTTCCAAACGACATCGTCAACGGCTGTATGAGGGTCGCCCAGCGCGGGGCCTCGGGCGCGGCCAGCTTCACCGCCGCGACCACCCCGGCCAACAATGACGACACCTACCTGCTCGACCAGATCATCCTCCTGTCCGACGGCAACGACATCGTGGACGTCAGCCAGAACACCGCCAACAAACCCACTTCCGGGGCCTGGGGCTGCATGAAGTCCCTGGTGGCCACGGCCAACAAGAAGTTCGGCTACCTGTTCCCGCTGACCGCCAAGGACTCGGCCAAGTACGCCGGCGGGGTGGCCTCGGTCCGGCTGGACGCGGCCATTGATTCGGGGAACACCACCCTCGAAAACATCCGGGTGGCCGTCCTGTCCTGGGACGGCACCGCCAACATCATCACCTCGGACGTGGTGAGCGCCTGGAACGCGGCCGGATCAGACCCGACAATGGTCGCCAACTGGACCATCGAAAATACCCCGGGCAACACCACCCTGACCTCCACCTGGCAGGAGATCACGGTCAGCAACGTCAGCATCGACACGGCCGGCATGGCCAACCTGGCGGTCTTCATCTGGGTCGATGACACCGATGCCACGGCCGGGGATATCCTCTACATCACCAACGTCCAGATCACCCCGACCAGCTCGGCCCAGGACTTCCAGATGCGGCCCTTCCAGGACGAGCTGAGGCTCTGCCAGCACCATTGCCGCAAGTCCTTTCCCCTGGCCACCGTCCCGGCCGACAACGCCGGGACCACCGGGGCCCTGCTCGATCTTCCATCCAGCACCGGCAGGTATAATCTGGAGTGGCGATTCGATTGCCCCATGTTCGATACGCCGACCATCACCATGTACAACCCGAGCAGTCAGACTGCTGGCTACGCCTGGGACCAGACGGCGAATAACAGCAATCTGGCGGTCTCTTTCGGGTCCAATGCCGGAGTGGTTCATATCGTGCCCAACGTCCCGGACGGTTCAAGCGCCGGTCATTATATGTGGATCCACGTCCTGCTGGAGGCGGTGCTATGAGCGAGCAGGTCTTCGAGACAGACGAGTATTACCGGGTAGAGGGCGCCAAGGGCGGCGGGATCAAGTGGATCCCCAAGGCCGAGGCCAACCGCGACTACCGGCGGCTCCGGGCCCAGGTCGATGCCGGCAAGATCACGCCCACGGCCGCGGCCGCCCCGGGGAAATGATGCCCGACTGGCAATGGATACCACCGACGATTGCCGCCCTTGGAGGGTGCGCTGGCCTGGGTACGTTTCTCTGGCGAGTCCAGGGGACAATTCTGAAGGACATCAAGAATCATCTTGAGCGGGTCAACGGGGCCACCCAAAGAAACACTACTGACATCGCGGCCATCAAGGCCCGGTGCGCCGAGCGTCACGGGAGATTCCGATGAGACTCACCCCCAATTTCACCCTGTCGGAATTCACCCACAGCCCGACGGCGTTGGACCTGGGAATCGACAATACGCCGAACGATGACCAGATCGCCTGTTTGCGGTCGCTGTGCCAGGTGATCCTCGAGCCTTGGCGGGAACGGTTCGGGCCCCTCAAGATCAACTCCGGTTTCCGGAGTGAAAAACTGAACCGGGCCGTTGGCGGCGCGCCCGCTTCTCAGCACAAAAAGGGCGAGGCGGCCGACGTGGTCCCGCTCGAGGCGACGATCATCGACCTGGCCCTGTTCGCCGTGGACCAGGGCTTGCCGTTCGACCAGTTGATCGTCTATCCGGCCGAAAAATTCGTTCATGTCTCCCACCGCGGGGGCGGCGGCAATCGGGGTGAACTCCTGGTCAGCCGGCACCGGACCTGCGCGGTGATCACCCCCCGGGCCTTGAAGGACCTGCTGGGGACTGGCTGATGACCAAACCGACCGGACCCGAGTCCACCCCCCCGCCGGCCGCGGCCCCGGTTCAGCCTTCTACCCGGAATTCAGGCCGGCCCTGGAAGCGGTTCACGGCGACCATGGTCGGGGTGTTCGTCTGCGCGGCCCTGGCCATGTTCTGGTCCGGCGGCCGATACACCGGCGCGGCCATCGGGATCATCGGGGGGATGGTCATCGCCTTTGTGGGCGGTGATTCTGTTTCCAAGTTCGCCGGACTGAAACCGCCTGAGCCTCCCCGGAGGTTCCCGTGACAAAAATTTTGTCCATCGGCGCGGCCATGATCATCTTCGCCCTGGGGCTGCTGGTCTGGTTCCAGGAACGGCGGATCGTCGGCCTGAACAAGGCAGTGGTGCAACTGGAGGCGGTCAAGGCCGCTTGCGCCAAGCAGGCCAAGACCTACCAGGCCTGGAGGGAGATCGACCGTGGCACGTCCCAGAAAATCAAGAAAGTGGCCGGCGCTGATGCTCGCCGGGTGGCTGATGCTCTTAATGAGTTGTTCGGCGGCAAACCCGTGCCCGCCGCCCCTGGTCCTGCCCGCCGTCCCGCCCCGTCCCGCCCTTAGCTTCACGCCGCAGGAAGGCCGGGTCTGCCTGCTTGAAAATCAAGCCCGGGCCCTGGCCGTCTATCTCATCGAGATCCAGGCCTGGATGGAAAAGGTCAGGCGGGCCGCCTCCGGCGCCGACCGGTAAGCGGCTCCTGCTCGAGCAATTGATCCCGAATTAACCGGCGGACGCGGCCGTATTTATGATCTCTCGAATGACGCTCAGCCGGTCCTGGGCCAGGGCGGGCCGGCCCAGGCCGCGGCTGATGAATCGGATCAGGGCCGGGGGTCGTTCCCGGTCCGGGGCCGCGCCCTGGCGGGCCAGGGGCGGGTCGATCACGGTCATCACCCGGGCCCGAATTTTCGTTACCAGAGATTCCAGATAATCGGCCAGATCCGGCCGGGTCAGAACGGCCGGGCCGCGGCAATCCACCAGTCGCTCCAGGGGCCAGGACCGGCCGTCAAGATCGGGCCGGGCCAGCAACGGGTAAGCGGCCCTCAATCTTGCTCCGCCCAGAACTGATTTGCCTTCCAGATCGGCCAGCCCGGCGGCGATTTTTCCTCCCCAGCTCAGCACAGACCACAGCAAATTGGGACTCGAGTACTGGAAGCTGTCCAGTCCCTGGACCAGGCCGAGCAGACATTGTTGTTGTTCCTCGGTCAGCCGGGCGAAGGTCCGGGCCGGCGGGCAGGTCTCGCGGCGGCACTTGTCGCCGTACCCGGTCAGGTCTCTCAGGTCTTGGCCCTGGTTCTGGGCCGGGTGGAGCAGGCAGCCGATCCGTTTGCCGGACGCGTCCAGAAACCCCAGGCCCCAGCAGAAATAGCCGACGATCGGTTCCGGCCGGGGACCGCTTTTCCTGAAGCGGGCGGTGTTATCGACCAGCAGCCGCGTCAGCGACGACCGCCAGGGCAGGTGGTCGTACCCGGGCGGCCTGATAGGCGGGCAGCAGGCAAAGCACGATTTTTCGTGGTCAGGACGGCAAAGTGTCGCCTGGATGTCAACTTCAGGGGCCGTCATAGTCGGGTCTCGCCTAAACGGCATGGCGCTCGACAGGAGCAGTTTTTGCCGGTTCGGCCCACCAAATTTCCGGTCAAATAGGTAACCGGTTCGCGCCGAACCGCCAAGAACGTCGAATCATCGGCGTCACCTGAATCAGGGGACGAAAAACTAGTGCTTGAAGGCCCGCTGTCCGGTGAAGACCATGGTCGCCCCGTGCTCGTTGCAGGCCTCGATGGCCTCCCAGTCCCGCATGCTGCCGCCGGGCTGGACCACGGCCGCCACGCCCTGCCTGAGTCCGACGTCCACCCCGTCGCGGAAAGGGAAGAAGGCGTCGGAGACCATGGTGCTGCCGGGCAGTCCGGCCCGGTCGGTGGCCGTCTGGTTGTTGACCTCGTCGGCCTCCTCGGCCGGCCGTTCCCCCCGGTTGACCAGGAGTTCGAGTTCCTTGTAGGGCAGCCCGAAGCGCTCGAAACAGACCTTGTCAGCGTACTTGGTCAGGGCCTTGAACACGGCGATCTCGGCCACGCCGACCCGGTCCTGCTCGCCGGTGCCGATGCCCACGGTCACCCCGTCCCTGACAAAGATGACCGAGTTCGAGGTCACTCCCTGCTCCACGGCCCAGCCGAATGTTATGTCCTGGTACTCGGCCGCGGTCGGCTCCCGGTCGATCCGGTATTTTTTCCCCTGGTATTGACATTCGGCCAGGGTCAGGTCGTCCTTGGTGACCACCTTGTTGAGGGGCGAGGCCTGGACGATGATCCCGCCGTCCATCAGGCTCTTGAAGTCCACGAACCTGACGGCCCGAAAGTCGCGGATCCTGTCCAGGCGGGGCACCTCGAGGATGCGCAGGTTGGGCCGCCGGGCCAGGATGTCCACCGCGCCGGGCCCGTAGTCCGGGGCGACGACCACCTCGAGGTACATGTTGCTCATGGCCTGGGCCGTGTCCTGGTCCAAAATCTGGTTGACCACGGCGCAGCCGCCAAAGGCGGCGATGCGGTCGGCCATGTAGGCCTTCTGAAAGGCATCGGGCAGGTCATCGCCCAGGGCCACGCCGCAGGGGTTGTTGTGCTTGAGGATGACGCAGGCCGGCCGGTCGGGCAGGTAGCGCATGACGTTCAGGCCGTTGTCGGCGTCGGTCAGGTTGATCTTGCCCGGGTGCTTGCCGGCCTGGATCATCTGGTCCTCGGTCAGGGCCGAGACCAGGCCCCATCCCGGCTCGATGTACTTGACCTGGCCCAGGGCCAGGTTGCCCCCGACCAGCTCGTAAAGGGCCGCCTCCTGGCCCGGGTTTTCGCCGTAGCGCAAGCCCTTTTCGACCAGTTGATCCCCGTCGCCGGGCAGCTTCCAGCTTCGCTTGCGATAGACCAGCTTCTGGTCGCCGAAGGTGATGGTCATTTCCTCGGGGAAGGAGTCGTCCATGACGGTGGTGTACATTTTCTTTAGATCAGGCATGACGATCCTCGGTCTAGGGATGTTCGTTGGATTATAACAGGACCGGTGGGGAGGTCAATTATCAGTCGAAGGCCGGTCGGAGTTGTTCCCTATGAATCGAGCCGGGTCACGGCGCCTGAGTCCAATCCGTATGAAATATATCACCTATCAGTCATCGGCCGGTCGGAGACGTTCCCTATGAATCGAGCCGGGTCACGGCGCCTGAGTCCAATCCATATGAAATATATCACCTATCAGCCGGTGGCCGGTCGGAGTCGCCCCTCTCAGTCATCGGCCGGTCGGAGTCGCCACCCTTGGGCCGGGTCGGACCGCGACGGCTCAATCCGACCCATATGAAATATACCATCAGGGCCGCCGCCACGCCGATGGCGACGCACAGGACGCCCTTGGCCGTGGCCGGGTTGAAGAAGTCGGGCCAGGGATTTGCGGCCTGGGCCAGCCGCCCCAGCCAGGGGGGGTCCCAGAAGTAGAGCCCCAGGGTGACGATGATCGTCACCAGGAGCCGGCCGGTCTTGGGGGTGAGACGCATGGCCCAACTTAGGACGGGGGCCCTCGGCCTGGCAAGAAAAAACACATTGACTTTCCCGGTCGGAGCGGCTAATTTGCCTGGAAATTAGGGGGTAATTTGGCTAGAGACGATCTGATACACTTGGAAGGGGTGGTCACCCGGACCCTGGGTGGCGGCCAGATGGAAGTCGAGACGCCCGAGGGGATGAAGCTCCGGGCGGTCCTCTCGGGCCGGATGAAGCGGTTCAAGATCAAGGTCCTGGTGGGCGACCGGGTCCGGATCAGCGTTTCGCCTTACGACCCGACCCACGGGCTGATAACCTACCGCCTGAAATAGTCCCTTTTTATAAAGCGACCGAATCGGGGCCGGGCGACCGCTGTGGTTTGCCCCGAATATTTCGGGGCCGATCAGGTGGTCAGTTTACGGTAGAGCCGGGGCAAGGCCCGGGGCAGGGCGCTGACCCGGGCCAGGGTCAGGTGCGGCAGGCCGTGGTAGGGATTCTTTTTGCGGTCCCGGGGCTTCTTGATGACCACGCCGAAGACGTACACCCCGCGAAGGCGGGCCTCGGCAATGGCCCGGCGGGTGTCCTCGTGTCCGTGGCGGGGGTCGTACTCGTAGTCGTCGGGCCGGGCGTCGGAGATGACGATGAGCAATCGCCGGCGGGCCGGGCGCATCAGGAGCCTGGCCGTGGCGTGGCGGATGGCGGCCCCGTCCCGATTCTGGGCCAGGGGGGTCAGTCCGGCGATCCGGCCCAGAACGGCGGCGTCGTAGGGATCGCTGAAATCCTTGATCAGATAGAAATCGACCTCGTGGCGCGAGATGCCTGAGTAGCCGAACAGGGCGAACTCGTCCCCGGACACGGAGATGGCCTCGCTAAAGAGCAGGAACCCCTCCCGGGCCACGTCGATGACCTGGGTCCCGTCAGGGTCGATGACCCGGGCGGTCGAACCGGACAGGTCCAGGAGCAGGGCCGAGACGATCTGCCGGGGCCGGAAGCGGCGCGAGGTGTAGAAGTCGCTCTCGGGGCTCAGGCCGGCCCGGCTTTCGGCCCGCCACAGGACGTAGCGGTCCAGATCCACCTCGTAGCCGTCGATCTGTTTTCGCCGGCGCTCGGCCCGGACCGGCCGGAAATGCTGCCACTGCCGGCGGAGCTGATTGATCAGGGACCGGTGGCGGTCAATGACCCAGCGGGGCCAGTCCCCGTCCGCCGGGGCGACCCGTCTCTCGGCCAGGTGAACATACCCGGCCCGGTAGGCTCCCAGCCGAAAATCCCACTCGTCGTAGAGCAGGCCGGACCCGGGCTCGACGGCCGGAGGGGCATCCTCGGGCCGGCGCAGTTCATGGGCCAGCAGGCTGACGTCGGCCTTGAGGGCGTGGTGGGAGCCCACCCGGCCGGCCCCGGCGAATTTTTCGTCCGCCTCGTCTGCCCGGCGCAGGCTGAACGAGTCGGCCGGGCCCGGTTCGGCGGCGGGCGGTTGGCTCCGGGCGTCGGCCAATATCCGAGGGGAAGCTTCGAGCCGGGTCAGGCGGGCAAAGGCCAGGCGGGTCAGGTCCCGGGCGTCCTCGGCCGAGGCCGTTTCGGTCAGCAGCCTGGCCCGGGCCTCGGCGGCCAGTTCCCCGGCCAGGGCGGCGATCCGCTCCGGAATGTTTTGTAAGGGCCAGGGATCGTCCCGCAGGCGCCGATCCAACAGCTCGATCACCGCCCCGACCGGCGACAGCCCGTCCACCAGGGGACGCTGGTCCTGATCTATAAGCTGGAGCCTCATCAGGTGACGTTTCAGTCCGGGATAGAGCCGCCGCAAAACATGATCCAGCCGGGCCGATTCGAACACGGCCCACAGGTCCCGGGCCAGGTTTGGATCGGCGAACTCCTGGATGAAGTCGGCCGGGTCAGAGCGGCCCGGTTTGCTCCAGTCTCCCCAGCGGCGCTGGGCGGCCTTGAGGGCGGCCAGACATCGATAGCGCATTGGGCCCAGGTCAGGGTCCTTGATCCGGGCCGGAAGGAGGATCCGTTCGGGGCGGGTCCAGTCGAGCCGGGCGGCGTAGGCCGACGGCGGCCGGTCCGTGCTCCCGGCCAGGACCACCGGTCGCCCGGCGTGACTGACGGCGTAGGCCGTCAGCGGCTCGATCAGGCCGGCCAGGGCCAGACCGGGGCGGAGTTTTTCATAAGCCCGGCGGGCCCGGCGCGTGTTCACGGCCAGAAAGGCGGCCAGGCCGGCCGGCCGGTGGCGATGGAGCCTGAGCCCGGCGCCGACGAATCGCCGCAGGTTTTTCGGGCCCAGGGCCTGGTGCATCTCGGGCAGACCCTTGAGCAGCACCTTGGCCGCCTCGAAGTCGAGCCGGGCCGTGGCCAGGACCAGGCGCGACCAGCCCCGAGCCGCCCGGGGCGGCCGGAGGGCGGCCATGACGTCCACGAACAGCCGCAGGGCGTCCAGGGCCTCGGGCCCCGGGGCCCGGGCGGCCAGGTCCAGGGCCAGGCGGGGCAGGGCGGGGTCTCCCAGCCGGTGGAGCAAGGTCGGGGTGAACTGCCAGAACTCGCGGCCAATCCTGGCCTCGGCCCGGGTCAGGCCCAGCCCGACCTCATAAAACCGATCCAGGGCCGGCTGGAACCGGGGATCGACGCCCAGGTCGTGCACGCCCCTCCAGTACCACAGGGCCGCCTCGGCGTCGAGGCCGGCCGCCTGCTCGGCCCGGGCCAGGACCAGCTCGGGGTCGATCTCCTCGGGCAGGCGGCTCAGGACGTCGGCCACGGTCCGCAGATAGACCCCGGCCCGGTACGGATAGGCCCGGGCCCCGGCCAGGACCCGGGCGAGGGTCGGCTCGGGCAGCCGGCCCAGGTCCGCGGCCAGACGCGCCGCGGTGCGGGGGTCGAGGTCGAAACGCCGGCCGAGTTGTTCGGGGTCCACGTCAGTCGCCTGAGGGCAGGAAGTCGTCCACGATGTCGGTCATGGCCGACCACAGGTCCGGATCGTCGGTCAGGGGGGCGACCACGCCCCGGAGCAGGGCCGCCCGGGCCGGGACGCCGGCCTGGATCAGCCGGGCGGCGTGGACCAGCAGCCGGGTGCTGGCCCCCTCGTCCAGGCCCTGCTCGGTCAGGGTCCGGACCCGGCCGGCCAGCCGCACCAGCATCTCGGCCGTCCGCTCGTCGGCGCCCGTTTCGCCGATGATTATCCGGCGCTCCAGGTCCGGAGGCGGGAAGTTGAAATTCAGCCCGACAAAGCGCTGCCGGGTCGAGGGTTTCAGTTCCTTCATCAGGCTCTGGTACCCGGGATTGTAGGACACCACCAGCATAAAGTCGGGATGGGCCATGAGGTTCTCGCCCCGCTTTTCCAGGGTCAACTGCCGCCGGTCGTCGGTCAGGGGGTGGATGACCACGGTGGTGTCCTTGCGGGCCTCGACGATCTCGTCCAGGTAGCAGATCGCGCCGTGGCGGACGGCCAGGGTCAGCGGGCCGTCCACCCAGACCGTCTCGTCGGCGGTGATCAGGTGCCGCCCGGTCAGGTCCGTGGCTGAGAGGTCCTCGTGGCAGGCGATGGTGATCAGCGGCAGTTTCAGCCGGGCGGCCATGTGTGACAGGAACCGGGTCTTGCCCACGCCGGTCGGACCCTTGAGCATGACCGGCAGTTTCAGATCAACGGCCGCCTCGAAGATCTCGATCTCGTCTCCCTGGGGCAGGTAGAAGGGGGTCCCGCTGACCAAAAAACCTTCCAGGGGGGCCACGGCCTACCTCCGCCCCGGCCGGTCGGGCTTGTTGGTCACCCGGACCTGATAGACCTGGGAGGCCGCGAAGTTTTTATCCACCACCTTTTTTGTCAGGGTCAGAAAGCAGGAGCGGAAGGTGATCCGGCCTCCGGTCAGTCCGGACGAGTATCGCTTCTGGAGTTTGACCGTGAAGATCAGTCGCCGCGTTCCGGTCGGGGCGTAGTAGCTCCGCTTTTCCCGGACAACGTCATCGACCACGGCCTCGTGGTAAACCCCGGCCGAGGGCAGGCGGCGGACAGAGCCGTCCTTGAGTCTGATCCGGGCCTCGACCAGGTAGTTCTGCCCCAGAAAGCTGTAGCCCCGGCCCAGGCAGTCGGCCTTGGCCCGGGGATCGGCCTTGGCGTCCACGTCAAAGGCGACCTCGATCACGGCCGGTGTGTCGCCGACGACGGCCTCGGGCGGTCCCGGCCGGGTCGAACCGCAGGCCGAGGCCGAAAGCCAAGCCAGGCCCAGCAGGATCGCCCCGAGGCGGGTCAGTGGTTTGGCCCCCATGGTCTTTACCTCCGGCCCCGTTTTTCGTGGAGGGCGGCCAGGACCTTTTCCTGGGTGATGGGCAGGTCCCGGATGCGGACGCCCACGGCGTCGTAGATGGCGTTGGCGATGGCCGGGGCCGAGGGCACGCAGCCCGGCTCGCCCACGCCCTTGGCCCCGAACGGCCCGGCCGGGTCGTCGGTCTCGACGATGACCGGCTGGACCGGGACCTTGTCCAGGGCGGTCAGCAGCTTGTAGTCCAGGAAGTTGTCGTTCATGATCCGGCCCTGGCGCAGGATGACCTGCTCGGACAGGGCGTAGCCGGTGCCCATGACCGCCGCACCGTGGATCTGCCCCTCCAGGAGCATCGGGTTCAGGGCCCGGCCCACGTCGTGGGCGGCCAGGTAGTTGACGATGCTCACCTGTCCGGTCTCCTGGTCCACCTCGACCTCGACCGCCGAGGCCCCGTAGGCCCAGGCGCAGGACAGGTTGCCCTTGTACTCGCGGTCCAGCATCTCGTTGGGCGGATCGTAGAACGTCTCGGCCATGAGCATCCGGCCCTGGGTGGTGAAGTGGACCTTGCGCAGGACCTTGGCCACCTCGATCCGTTTCTCCGGATTCTCCGGGTCGGACTTGACAAAGACCACCCGGTCGCGGATGTCCAGGTCGCCCGGGTCGGCGTCCAGCTGCCGGGCGGCGACCTCGAGGAGCTGGGACTTGATCTTGCTCGCGGCGTTGATGGCCGCGTTGCACGAGACAAAGGCCTGGCGCGAGGCGTGGGTCCCCACGTCCCAGGGACAGATGTCGGTGTCGCCCTTGACGACCTTGATGTCCTCGGGGCGCAGTCCCAGGACCTCGGCCGCGACCTGGGTGATGACCGTCTCCGAGCCCTGGCCGATCTCGACCGCCCCGGTGATGACGCTGACCATGCCGAAGTCGTCCATCTTCATGATCATGCCGTGGCCGTCGGATTTATAGACCCGGGCCCCGCCGCCGACGTGGATCAGGGCCCCCAGGCCCACGCCCCGGCCGCCCCCCTTGCCCCGCTTGTCCTTCCAGCCGATGCGGCCGCCGACCTCTTCGAGGCACTCGGTCAGGCCGCAGGTGGTGACCTTGAACCGCTGGGGGGTGATCTCGCCGGGCTGATTGGCGTTTCTCAGGCGGAACTCGAGGGGGTCGATCCCGGCCGTCTCGGCCAGTTCGTCGATGTTGCTCTCGATGGCGAAGGTGGCCTGGGGATTGCCGTAGCCGCGCATGGCCTGGGCGTAGAGGTTGTTGGTATAGACGCAGGTCGCCTCGTAGCGCACGTTCTCGACCCGATAGAGCGAGCTGATGGGGACCATCATCACCGAGGGCGTGGTCGCCCCCCACGAGGTGTAGGCCCCGTTGTCCAGGATCATCTTGACGTCGCGGAAGACGAGTTTGCCCTCCGGGTCGCAGCCCTGGGCGATGTCGATGATCGCCGGCTGGCGGGTGGCCTGGGCCAGGAATTCCTCCTCGCGGGAAAACAGGATCTTGACCGGCTTGCGCGTGGCCCGGGCCAGCAGGATCGAGATGAACTCGTAGCAGTGAGTGTCCAGCTTCGAGCCGAAGCCGCCGCCGATGGTGGTGTTGATCAGCCTGACCTTCTTGCCCTTGAGCCCCATGGCCGCCAGGGCCCCCAGGAAGTCGTTCTGGGCCAGGTAGGGGATCTGGGTGATGGTGTACATGGTCAGGTTGTCGTCCAGGTCGAAGTCGGCGATGCAGCCCGAGACGCCCAGGCAGCAGTGACTGATCCAGGTCACGGTGTAGCGGGCCTCGGCGACGTGCGCCGCCTGGGCCCGGCCGGCCTCGACGTCGCCGCAGACCAGCTTCCAGGGCAGCCTAAGGACGTTGCTCTTGTTGGGCTTGCCCCGGGCGTCGGTTTCGTGGATCAGGGGAGCGCCCTCGGCCATGGCCTCCAGGGGCTCGAACACCGCCGGCAGTGGTTCGTACTCGACCTCGATCAGGCTGACCGCCTCGGCGGCCGTCTCCGGATCGACCGCGGCCACGGCCGCCACCTCGTCCCGGTACTGGCGGACGACGCCCTTTTTCAGGGGCCGGTTGTCGCGCATGAACCCGATGGGGATCTCCGGGATGTCCTCGCCGGTGAGCACCGCCCGCACCCCGGGGAGTGTTTTGGCCTTGGAGACGTCGATGGATTTTATCCGGGCGTGGGCCTGCTCCGAGTACAGGATCTTTCCGTAGAGCATCCCCGGCAGTTTCAGGTCGTTGATGTACACGGCCCGGCCGGTGACCTTTTCCCGGGCGTCCGCCTTGGGGATCCGCTGGCCGACGAATTGGAACTGACTCATGACTTCTCCCCCCTGAGCTGATCGGCGGCGCGGCTGATGGCCTCGACGATCTGGTTGTAGCCGGTGCAGCGGCACAGGTTGCCGGAGATGGCCTGGCGGATGTCATTCTCGTCGGGCGCCGGGTTTTCGCCTAAAAGGGCCGCGGCCGACATGATCATCCCCGGCGAGCAGAACCCGCACTGGACCGCGCCGTGCTCGATGAAGTTCTGCTGGAGGGGATGCAGTTGTCCCTCGGGCGACGACAGGCCCTCGATGGTCGTCACGGATTTTCCCTCGACCTCCAGGGCGGGCAGGAGGCAGGAGTTGACGGCCGCGCCGTCCACGAGCACGGTGCAGGCCCCGCACTCGCCGGCCCCGCAGCCCTCCTTGGTGCCGGTCATTTCCAGTTCGTCGCGCAGTAGGCGCAGCAGGCTCCAGTCGGGTGAAACCAGGACGGTCGTTTCCTGGCCGTTGAGGGTAAAGGTCAGAGGCAGCTTCATCTCAGTCCTCCTTGGGCGGAAGCGCAAAAATCATCGAATAACTGTTCCCGGCACAGGGCGATATCGGCTTCGGTGGGCGGGAACGGGAAGTTCCGAATGGGTTGGCCGGGCCGCTCGTTGGCGAACGGCCGGTTGCAGGCCGCGGCCAGGGTCTGCCCGGGACAGCCCGAGGTCATGAAGGGCTCACCCGAAACGATGGCCCGTTCCAGGGCGTCGTCGGCCAGACCGAAGTCCGCGATCCGGTCCTGGTCGTCAAAGGCCAGGTCGGCGAACCCGATCAAATCGTGATCGATCAAGTGGCGGGCCAGTTGGATGCGGCGATAGACGGCCAGGGGCGGCTGAGGTCTTTCATACCAGGCCGAGGCCCGCTCCGGGAAGAAGCTGAACAGGTGCGTCGAGCCGCCCATCTCTCGGGCCCGGGCCATGGCCCCGGCCAACTCGCGTTCGGTCTCGCCCAGGCCGCAGATCAGGTGCACCCCGGCCATGCCCGGCCCGAAGAGGTCCAGGGCCTGGGCGTAGATCCGCCAGTAGTGGTCCCAGCGATGGGGTCCCTTGACCCCACGGCCCCGCAGCCGGTCGAAGATCTCCGGGGTGGCCCCGTCAATGGCCACGCCGATCCGCTCCGCCCCGGCGTCGCGCAGCGACTTCAAGTCATCGCCGGTCATGACCGTGGGCGCGATGAGCAGGGACAGGGGCAGGTTCACCTCCCGGCTCAGGCGCCCGGTCAGGGCCAACGTGTGGGCCATGGCCCGGGGATGGGTGATCATGGACAGGCAGACCCGCTGGACCACGCCCCGGTCCTGAATTTTTCGTAACCTGTCTATGATGTCATCGGTCCGAAAAACCTTCCACGAGACGCGGATGAATTGCCTGTCGTTCAGCCGCCTCCGGGCGTCGCGGGACAGACCGCAGAAGGCGCAGTTGGCCCGGCAGCCCGGATCATAGGTCAACAGCAGGTTGACGCAGTGGAGCCGGGCGCCGCGGTGAAAGGTCCCGGGCGAAAAACCCAGTTCCATGGCCGCGGCCAGGCTCAGGCGCAGGTGGTCCGGGCTGTCCATTCTCGGTCCTCTAGGGTCATCGCCTCGCGGTGGTCGATGGCGCAGCAGGTCTCGGTCCAGTACGGCGTCCGGCCCAGGCCGGGCGCGGCGTCCACGGCCTCGGGCGCGGGGATGGCCACGTGGTTGACCCCGGCCCGCAGGGCGGCCGCATCCAGGTCGCGGCGATACCTGCCGCGCGGCTTGGCGCAGCCCAGGTGCTGGATCAGGTCCGGGTGGGCCAGCCGGGTCCGGGCCATGAGTTTGACGACCTCCTCGACCGGCGGGGGCTTCGCGTCCGTCAGTGGCGTGTTCGGCAGGGGCATGAACACCACGAACACGATGGTCGAACACCCGGCCGCGGCGATCATTTCGACCGCCCGCTCCTCGCCGACGATCCGTCCGGCATGGAGGCCGACGACCACGTGGGGGGCGACCCGCAGCCCGGCCTCGACCAGGGCCCAGAGCGAATCCGCGACCCGGGTCGCCCCGTCCAGTCCGTAAATGGCCCGAAAAGTCGCCTCGTCGCCGATGACGTCGAACATGGCCGTGTCCACCCCGCTTTTTTGGAGAAGTGCCGCCTGGGCGGGGTCAACAAAGGCGGTGTGCACGGCCACGGTCAGGTCGGTTTCCTCCTTGATTCGGGCTAACGCCCCGGCAAATCTCTCCCAGGGCAGTTTGCCCCGCGGGTCGCAGCCGCCCGAGATGAGCACGCCCCGGGCGCCTTGGCGGGCGGCCGCCCGGGCCCGGGCGATCAGGGTCGCCGGGTCCGGGGCCGGGATCATCGGCCTAAGCAGCCGGCCCTGGCAGTGGCCGCAGGCCAGGTCACAGCGGTCCCCGGTCAGGGACAGGGCCGGGAATTTGCCGGACCGGCCGTCATAGACGAACATCCCCGGGAGATGAAAGCCGACCGCGTCCCCGTGTCGGCCCCGGGAGATGTCGCCGGCCTGTCGGATCAGTTCGTCCATGCGTCCCTCTTGGGCCACAGCGGCCAGTAAGTCCTGACCGCCCCCTCGAAATCCTGAGCCCACATTTCCCCCGCCTTTTCCCGGCGGGTCCGGCCCCGGTCCAGATAGCCTCCGAAGCGCTCCCGCACCTGGCGGTCGTATTCCCGCCCGGCGTCCCGGTCGCCTCGGGCCAGGCGGGCCGCGGCCCGTCCGGCCAGGGTCCCCGAGGCCATTGCCTGGGGGATCCCCGCCCCGGTGGTCGGGTGGGTCAGGCCGGCCGCGTCGCCGGCCAGCAGGACGGGCGTCCCGTCCACGACCAGCCACAACCTCTCACGCGGGCCGGACACGGGCAGCCGGCCCCCGGTCAGGCGGAGGACTGATGGGCTGATGAGGCCCCGGGCGACCAGGGCCGCCTGCCAGTTCTCGAGCATCCGGGCCAGGTTCATTTCGCCCAAGGGCACCCCGCCCAGGCCGACGTTGGCCGTCTCGCCCTTAGGAAAGAGCCACTGGTAGCCGATCAGGTCGGGCCGGAAGGCGACCATCCCGCCGCTTACCTCTGTGGTCAGCGAGACCTCGATCTGGACCGCGGCCACGGTTGCCTGCCGTTTCAGGCCGGCCCCGGCCGCCACCCGGGACAGGGCCCCGTCAGCGGCGATCACCACCCCGGCCCGGACCTCGGTCCGACCGGACGGTCCGTCGAGTATCACCCGGCCGTCCCCAAATCCCTTGAACCTGACCCCGGCCGTGACCAGGGCCCCGGCCCGGGCGGCCCTGACCAGCAAGTGCTTTTCCCACCGGGGCCGGTCCAGGGACAGGCCCGGGGCCTTGACCCGGCCCTGTTTATCTGACAGGTGCACGGTCAAGTAGCTAGACCGTCTGCCGTGCGCCCACGACGGGAATGACACCTCCCGTGTCAACAAAGCCGGCACCCACTCGGCGCAATGGCACCGCTCGCCCACGTGGGCCTTGGCCTCGACCACCCTTACGGAAAACCCGCTGGCGGCCGCCTCGAGACCGGCCAGGGCCCCGGCCGGACCGCCGCCCGCCACCAGGACATCGACCCTATCCGGCCCGGGCCAGTCCATCGCCCGTCCCGGCCGCGGCCGAGGTCAGCCGGTCGATCGTCTTGACAAAGAGATCGGCGTCCAGTCGGCTCTGGCGCCCGTACCGACCCGCGTAGGCCGCCTGCTCCTTGCCCAAATCATAACAGGTCAGTGAGTTCAGGGCGACGATCATCCCGGGTACGCCCGTGGCGGCCATTTCTTGGTCGTGCTTGGCCAGAAAGGCCTCGCAGCAACTGGCCACGTAAGACGCCCCGGGAGTCCTGGCCAGCCGCTCCAAGACCGCCATCAGGTGCTCGAAGCTGGTGACGCTCACCGGGACCAGTCCTCGGGCCGAGGCCAGGTCGTACATGGTCCCGATGTCGCACTGGCCGCACCGGGTGCAATCGTCCTCGTGGCGAAGGGGGCAGGCCAGGTCCTTGGCGCAGTAGGGCAGCAGCAGCCACCTCGGCGCGGGAAATCCGGGCAGGTCCAGGTCGGCGTTGATCGGATGAATCCGATTAAGTTCCTCGGGCGAAAACCCGGGCCACTGGACCACGCCCCGCCGGGCGGCCTCGACAATGGCCCGGCCCAAGAGATCGGCCGAGGTCCCGATCAGTTCGCCGTCCGCGGCCCTGAAGAAATTGGCGACCCGGCGCGTCAGGAGATGGGGTTTGAGCGACGCCCCCCGAAGTGCCGTCTCCAGGTCCAGGATCAGCCGCTGGGGACGGGCAAAGAAGTCGCCGGTGATGACCGCGTCCTTGATCCGCTTGGTCGCCAGATCCGCCCACAGGGCCACCCGGGCGCCGCCGGTCTGGGCCCGCAGCAGGCCCTCGCCGCCGCTCGCCGTCCGCCGGCGATGGACCCAGTCCGTTGAGCGATAATAAGGCAGTTCTTCTTGCAGCCGCCGCTTCTCGCGAGACGTGAGGTCTCCCGAAACCAGGTCCACTCCCAGGCCCCGGGCAAAGGTTCGGGTGAAGGCCGCCTCGAGGTCCGCGTCCGCCGGGGTTTTTCGTAACTCGTCGGCCAGAAAGGTCACCCGGCCCAGGATGCTCCTGATCTCGCGGCGCTTGAGTTTTTCGACCGGGACCCGCAGGGCCTTGATCATCGGCTCGATGCGGTTGGCCACCAGGACCGTGCCCTGAAACAGGAAGGCCCGGGAAAGAAAGGCCAGGCCCAGGCCGGAGACCTTGCGGCCGTCGATCTCGATGTCGTTCTTGGGCCTGAAGGTGGCGGCCACCCCCAGGGTGCCGAGTGCCTCGGCGGCCCAGGTCCCCAAGACCTCGATGATATCGATGAACGAACCGGAAAAACCTTCGTCGCGCCGAACGAACAACTCGAAGCCGAGCATGTCGGGCGTGAACAGGATGGCCCCGCCCCCGGTCAGACGGCGGTTGATCTCGATCCCCTCGGCGGCGCAGTAGTCCGTCCGGACCTCGGCGGCCACGTCCTGGTTGTAGCCGACCAGGACCGCCGGCGGCGAGAACCTGAGGAGGCGGAAGGTCATTGGCGAGCGGCCGGCCTCGACCTCGTCCAGGATGATCCCGTCCAGGGCCATGTTCTCGGCCGCGCTCATCAGGCCGGTGTTCAGCAGTCGAACCTCCAAGGCTATACCTTTGCCTTGGCCCTTTCCAGGGCCCGCCGGCCGGCCCGCTGGGTCATGACCTCGATCATTTCCTCGCGGTACCAGGCCTGGCCCCTGACCGAGTCCCGGCAGGCGGTGTCGTCGCACGACACCCGGGCGGCCTCCATAAGCGTCTCTTCGGTGGCCGGCCGGCCGTTGAGTTTGCTCTCCGCGGCCAGGCTGCGCATGGGCGTCGGCCCGGCCACGCCCAGGCCGACCCGGGCCTTGACGATGGTTTGCCCCGGTTTGTCCAGTTCGAGCTGGACGCCCACCGAGACCAGGGCCAGGTCCATGGCCTTACGCCGGCTCATCTTGATGTAGCACCCGCCCGCGGGTCCCTTGGGGATTGGGATCAGAAAGCGGCACAGGACTTCGCCCGGCTCGATGACCGTCCGCGAGGGTCCGGCGAAAAATTCCCTGAGCGGCACCTGGCGGGCGCCGGCGGCCGACTTCAACTCGAGGGTCGCCCCCAGGGCCAGCAGCGGCCCGGCGGTGTCGGCCGACGGGGCGGCGGTGACGATGTTGCCGCCGATGCTGGCCACGTTGCGGATCTGGACCGAGGCCATATGGCTCGCGGCGTCCACCAGGATCTCGAATCGTTCGGCCAGGAGGCTGGACTTCTCGATGGCCCGCAGGGTGGTCGCCGCGCCGATGACCAGCCGGTCGCCCTGGATCTCGATTCCGGCCAGTTCGCCCACGTGCCTCAGCGAGATCATGGCCTCGGGCCGGGAGGGGTCCCGCCGCTGCTTGACGAACACGTCCGTGCCGCCGCAGACCAGTTTGGCCCCCGGGCCGTAGCGCTCGATAAGTTCAAAAACTTGGTCCAGACTCTCCGGTTTCAAATACTCGTAGGACGTTGTCACCGCTGCCCTTCCTGAATTAAATGGCCCGGGGAACCCCCCGGGGTCCCCGGGCCTTTGACTTGGAGTTACTTGGCGATTGTCCACCTGCCGTGAACGATCTTCAGCATGACCATGGAGTCGGTGCCCAGGCCGTTGTGATCGGTCGGGCTCAGGTTGTAGGTCCCGCTGACGCCGACGTAGTTGCGGGTCTTCTCGATGGCCGCCCGCAGCTTGGCCGGGTTGGTGCCCGCCTTGCGCAGGGCCTTGGCCACGATCATGATCGCGTCCCAGGCGTAGGCCGAGTGGGCGTTGATCGGGAACTTCTTGTCATAGCCGAACTTCTTGTAGAGCTTGATGAACTTGAGGATGACCGGCTTCTGCGGGTCAGAGGCCGGCAGTTGCTTGGCGACGAGGAGCTTGGTGGCCGGCATCATGTTCCCGTTGGACGCCTTGCCGGCCAGTTCGATGTACTTGGGATCGGGCAGGCCGTGACACTGGAACAGGGGGGCCTTGATGCCGAGCTGGGCCCGGTTCTTGGCCACGATCGAGCCGGCCGGTCCGATGGTCCAGCAGATGATCGCCTGGGGGTTGGCCGCCTTGATCTTGGTCAACTGCGGTTTCATGTCCACGTCCCGGGCGCCGAAGGTCTCGGCGGCCACGATCTTCAGGCCGAACTTGGGCGCCAGCTTCTTGAGCCACCGGGCCCCGTCGCGGCCGAAGCCGTCGGTCGCGGTCAGGATGCCGACCCGCATCAGCTTATGCCGCTTGAGGTAGGTCAGCAGGACCGTGATGGCGGTCGAACTGCGCTGGGGCGACTTGAAGATCCACTTGTACGGGCCGAACCGTCCGCCCATGATCACCGGGTCGCCGCCGACGGTCATGAACACCGGGATCTTGGCCTTCTCGAACAGTTTCTTGACGGCCATGCCCGTCCCGGTCCGGGTGGGACCGATGACGGCCACCACCTTGTCCTGGTAAATGAATTTCTTGGCGATGGACACCGCCTTGGGCGGCTTGCCCTCGGTGTCGCCGACGATCAACTGAATCGGCCGACCGTGGATCCCCCCGGCCTTGTTGATCTCGGCCACGACCATCTGGGCCACCAGCCCGGTCGGTTTGCCGATAAAGGCCGCCGGCCCGGACAGGGCGAAGAAGGCGCCGATCTTGATCGGTTTCTTCTTCCTGGCCATGGCCGGCCCCGCCGCCAGCACCAGCCCGGCGACGGTCAGCAACACGACCACTACGATAAACCATCTACGCATTCCCTTCCCTCCTGCTGTTAGGTTGAGAATCTACTCAAAGCGGTGATCGAACACCCGCTTGCTCTTACGCTCGCTCCGGGGCAGGGCCCCGTAGTCAACCACCTCGACCTCGGCCGAGACCAGGATTTCCTTCTTGATCCCCTCGCCCACCTGCCGCCGGATCGACTCGTCCCCGTCCGGTCCCGCGCCCTCGTCCCGCTCGATCCGGATGGCCATGTGGTCGCGGCCCGAGTCGTCCCGGGTGAGGATGACCTGGTACTCGCTGCCCACGCCCGGCACCCGGGACAGGATCTCGTCGATGTGGGCCGGGTAGATGTTCACCGCCCGGAAGATGATCATGTCGTCGCTGCGGCCCACCAGCCGGTCGTGGCGGGGCAGGACCTGCCCGCAGGCGCAGCGGCCCGGAATCAACCGGGTCAAATCGCGCGTCCGGTAGCGCACCAGGGGCACCGCCTCCTTGGCCAGCGTGGTGACCACCATCTCGCCCGTCTCCCCCACGGGCACGGGCTCCAGGGTCACCGGGTCGATGATCTCCAGGATATAGTAGTCGGCCCAGTAGTGGATGCCGTCGTGCGCCCGGCACTCGAGGCCGGTTCCCGGTCCATACAACTCGGTCATCCCCGGGATGTCGAACAGCTCCCCCGCGCCCAAGAGGTCGGCGATGCGCTGGCGCATGGCGTCGCTGCTGCGCTCCGAGCCGTAGATGATTTTCTTGAGGTTGATCTTGTCCCGGAGGCCCCGCTCCCGGATCTGCTCGGCCATGAGCAGTCCCATGGAGGCGGTGCAGCACAGCGCCGTGGACTGGAAGTCCTCCAGGAACTGGCACTGCATGTCGATGTTGCCCGGGCCGATGGGAATGGCCAGGGCCCCGAAGCGCTCGCAGCCCAGTTGAAAGCCCACCCCGGCGGTCCAGACCCCGTAGCCGACGGCGATCTGGACCCGGTCTTCTTTGGTCAGCCCGGCCATCTCGTAGCACCGGGCGAACATGTTCGCCCAGTCGTCGACGTCCTTCCGGGTGTAGGACAGGACCTTGCGCTTGCCCGTGGTCCCGGACGAGGCGTGGATCCGGACCACCTCGGAGAAGGGGACCGACAGCAGCGGAAAGGGATAGCCCTCCTTGAGGGCGTCGGCCGTGACCATGGGCAGCTTGACGAGGTCGTCCAGTGATTTTACGTCATCGGGCTTGATTCCGGCCGCGTCAAAGCTGGCCCGGTAATAGGGGCTGTGGTCATAGGCGTGCCGGACGGTCCATTTCAGGCCGGCCAGCTGATGGGCCGCCAGTTCGGCCTCACTCGTAAACGGGGGCATGAACGTCATGTCGGCAACCTCTACTTGCGGCGCCCGCGTATGTTCTCGGTCTGGTCCCGGTCCACCTCGCCGCTCGAAGGATCGACCGCCACGCCGTAGTCGTCCCGGGCCTTTTTCAGGGAGATGACTCCGTCGCGCACCTCGGCGGCCACCTTTTCGGCCGGACGCAGTCTGGGATCGCCGTAACCGCCGCCGCCGCCGGCCTGCTGGAAGTAACGCGTCCCGGCCGGAACGTTTTCCACCAGGTCCTTGGTGGTGCACAGATACTCGCGGCCGTCGGGGTAGAACAGCTTGATCACGTTGAGGGTTCCGTCCCCCCCGCCGTGGGCCCCGTGGGCCGGGTCGATGTCGCCGTCGCCGAAGGTGACCAGCTTGGTGTCTTCCCCGCCGATGATGTATTCCCACTCGACGCCCAGGCCGCCCCGCCACCGGCCGGCCCCGGCCGAATCAGGCCAGTATTCATGGCGCAGGATCCGGTGGGGCGTCTGCTGCTCGAACATCTCGTAGTCCTGATCCAGGACCCCGCCCGAGGCGTCGATCATGCCGATGTGGTCGTAGCCGTCCGCGCCCTCGATGGCCCCGGACCCGCCCTTCATGCCCATGAACCCGATATCCACGTAGGGCATTTTTTTCCGGGGATCGGTCCCGGTGGTCAGCGAGCAGAGCAGCTCGCCCCACTCGGCCGTGACCCGGTCCGGGATGACCGGGGCCAGGGCGCGCATGATGGCGTCGGCGTTGTTGGGGCAGAGGTGGTTGCCGTAGGTCGTGGCCGCCGGATAGGCGGCGTTGAGGATCGTCCCCTCGGGGATGATGATGTCCACCGGCCTCACCATGCCGTCGTTGTGGGGGATGTTGGGGTTGACCATCTGGAGGAAGGTCAGCAGGGTGGCCGAGGCCGAGCTGGTGTAGGTCCCGTTGACGAACCCGGTGGTCTGGGCGTCGGTCCCGGTGTAGTCAAAGGAGATCGACTCGTCCTCGACGGTGATTTTCACCCGGATGTTGTACACCGAGCCCGGGTTCTTGCCGTCGTAGTAGGCCTTGCTCTGGCCGGTATAGACCCCGTTGGGGATCTGCCGGATCTCGGCCCGCATCATCTTCTCGGTCGATTCGAACAGGAACTCCTTGTGGGCCTCGAAGACCTCCAGCCCGTAGCGGTCGATCAGGGCCAGGATCCCCCGCTCGCCGACGACGCACGATCCCATCTGGGCCTTCATGTCCTCGGCCACGATGTCCAGGCGGATGTTGGCGAAGATCAGGTCCCAGACGTCCTTGCGCCGCTTGCCCCGCTCGTAAACCTTGACCGGCGGGATGCGCAGGGCCTCCTGCCAGACCTCGGTCGCCTGGGGGTTGTAACCGCCCCGGACCGCGCCGCCGATGTCGGCCTGGTGGCCCTTGGTGGCGCTCCAGGCCACCAGGGTCTCGCCGGCAAAAATGGGCTTGTAAACCGCCACGTCGTTGTTCTGGTTGCCCAGACTGAAGACGTCGTTGTGGAAGATGACGTCGCCGGGGTGAATGTCGTCGCCGAAAAATTCCACGATGTACTCGCAGACCGGCCCCAGGGAAAAGGCCAGGATGGGCAGGTTCTCGGTCTGTTCCAGCATCTTGCCCTTGGCGTCGTACAGGCCGGTCACGAAATCCTTGGCCTCGC